>JBFLVI010000035.1:0-25216 GCA_040758635.1 Bacillota bacterium
TGAGTGCAGCGAAAGGCGTGTTTATGAAGAATGAAAATCAGCGTAGATTTTGGTAGAGAAGTTGGACTGGCGGAACAGGGTGCTGCCTAATGCTGCCATGTATGGCAGATATCGGAGTTTGGAGGAGGGAACAGTGATGAAAAAGATCGCGGCGGTGGTCTGGCACAGCCACGCGACGACGCTCAGACGCGCGGCGGGGGTGGTGGCGGAGGAACTGACGGTGAAGGTTTACTCCGCCCGGTACCTTCAGGAGGGGAAAGAGGATTTTGCGGCGGCGCTGGCGGACCTCGGGGCGGCCGACCTGATCTTCTTTTACCGCTCGGCGGGGGAGACGGTCTGGGCGGAGCTCGAGGCGGCGGTGAGAAATTTCCGCCAACCCGTAGTTTGCGTGGCGCACGACCCGGCACTCTGGGGTCTCTCCACGGTGCCGGCGGCGGTGGTGGCCCGCTGCTACGAGTATATCGTGCAGGGCGGGGTGGAGAACTTCGCCCGGATGCTGCGGTACGTGGCGGCGACGGTTTTCGGGGAGCCGCTGGCGGTGCAGGAGCCGCAGGTTTTTCCGTGGGAGGGGCTCTACCACCCGGATGCGCCGGGCATCTTCACTTCGGTTGAGGAGTACCTGGCCTGGTACGGAAAACCGGGGCCGCACGTCGGGCTGCTTTTTGCCCGCAACCAGTGGGTAAACGGCACCTTAGCGGTGGAAGACGCGCTGATCCGGTCGCTCGAGGCCCGGGGCCTGGGCGTCCTGCCGGCTTTTTGTTATTCGCTTAAGGACGAGGGACTCGGAACTAAGGGGTCCGGCGAGGTGGTGAAGGGGTTCTTCTTTGACGCGGCGGGTCAGCCCCGGATCGCGGCGCTGGTGAAGCTTTTGGCCTTTTTCCTTGCGGCGCGGGCCCGGACGGACGATTTTATCCGGGAAAACGTGGCCGCCTCCGGCGTGGAGCTTCTGAACCAGCTTGGGGTGCCCGTCTTTCAGCCGGTGGTTTCCTTTTACAAGTCGGTTGACGACTGGGCGACTGACCCGCAGGGGCTCTCCCAGGACATCGCCTGGACGGTGGCGATGCCGGAGTTCGAGGGGGTCATCGAGCCGGTTTTCTTAGGCGCGGCGCGGCGAGAAGGGGAACTCGAGATCAGAACGCCAGTACCGGAGCGGGTCGGTCGTCTGGCCGACAGGGTGGCGGCCTGGATCCGGCTGCGCCGGAAGCCGGCGGCGGAGCGGCGCGTCGCCTTTATCCTGCACAACAACCCGTGTGCCTCGGTGGAGGCGACGGTGGGTGGCGGGGCGCACCTCGACACCTTGGAGAGCGTGGCCCGGATTCTTAAGCGGATGCGGGAAGAAGGATACGCGGTCGAGGCGCCGGCGGACGGCAAAGACCTCATTGATACGATAATGGCGCGCAAAGCTGTTTCGGAGTTCCGCTGGACCACCACAGAAGAAATCGTTTCAAAGGGCGGGGCCTTGAAGCTTATGCCGGTGGAGGAGTACCGGGAGTGGTTCAATACCCTGTCGCCGCGGGTGAAAGAGCGGCTTGTAGCGGCTTGGGGGAAACCGCCCGGCGAGGCGAAGAACGGTGTGCCGGCGGCAATGATCCACGACGGCAAGATTATTATTACCGGGGTGCGGTACGGCAACGCTCTGGTCTGCGTGCAGCCGAAGCGCGGCTGTGCCGGAGCGCGCTGCGACGGGCAGGTCTGCAAGATCCTGCACGACCCGGATATCCCGCCGCCGCACCAGTACCTGGCCACCTACCGGTGGCTGGAACGGGAGTTCGGTGCGGATGTAATTGTGCACGTGGGCACGCACGGGAACCTCGAGTTTTTGCCCGGAAAGGGCGTTGGGCTTTCCGGCGATTGTTACCCGGACCTCGCTATCGGGGCTGTGCCGCACCTTTACATCTACAACGCCGACAACCCGCCGGAGGGGACGATCGCCAAGCGGCGGAGCTACGCGACCTTAGTGGACCATATGCAGACGGTTCTCACCCAAGGCGGCCTCTACGATGAGTTGGCGGAACTCGACCGGTACTTAGAGGAGTATGAAAAGGCGCGGGTGGCCGACCCGGCGCGGGCGCACACCCTGGAGCACCTCATTGTGGAAGAGATTAAGAAGGCCAACCTTGATAAACAGATTCCCCTTGAAAGGGGCCACGAGAACTTCGCGGCGGTGGTGGAGAAAGCGCACGCTCTCCTCTCCGTCGTCCGAAACACCCAGATCCAGGACGGGCAGCACATTTTCGGTGAAGTTCCGCAGGGGGAGCGGCGCGTCGATTTCCTGAACGCCATTCTCCGTTTTGATGCCGGAGAGCCGGTCTCTCTGCGCAAGGCGGTAGCCCGTCTGATGGGGCTCGAGCTTGGCGAGCTTTTAGCGGCGCCGGAGAAGGTTTCGCTGCGCCACGGCAAATCTTACGGCGCGCTCTTAGAAGAGGTTGGCCGGGCGGGGAAAGCTTTCATCGGTCTGCTCCTCAAGGGGCAGCCGGTGACGGTTGAAGAGGCGGCGGCGGTCTTGGGCGAAGTATTGGTGGCACCAGAATACCTCGAAGAACTAAACTCCCTCTTGCCCCGGGTGCTTGACTTAAACGAGCGGGTTGAAGCTTCCCGCGAAATCGAGGCCCTCTTGGACGGCTTTGCTGGCCACTACCTTCCGGCAGGACCTTCCGGGCTTATCACCCGCGGGCGGGACGATGTTTTACCCACCGGCCGGAACTTCTACTCCTTGGACCCCCACCGGGTGCCGACAAAAGCGGCCTGGGAGGTGGGGAAGCGCTTGGCGGAAAAGGTGCTGGCGAAACACCTCACCGAGGAGGGCCACTACCCGGAGAACATCGCGATCTACTGGATGTGCAACGACATCATGTGGGCCGACGGCGAGGGCCTATCGCAGATGCTTTATCTTCTCGGCTGCCGGCCCAGGTGGCTCCCGAATGGCCGCGTGGCTGGGGTAGAGGTGATCCCTTTAACGGAGCTCGGCCGGCCGCGAATTGACGTGACAGTGCGGGTCAGCGGCATCACCCGCGATAACTTCCCGAACTGCATCGAGCTTTTGGACGAGGCGGTGCAGGCAGTAGCGGCTTTAGAGGAACCGCCGGAGCTGAATTTCGTCCGCAAGCACGCTTTGGCGCAGCTTGAAGGGGCGGCGGACGGGGCAGCCTGGCGGGAGGCGACTTTACGGATTTTCGCTTCCAAACCGGGAACTTATATGGCCGGGGTAAACTTGGCGGTTTACGCTTCCGCGTGGAAGGACGAGAAGGACCTAGCCGACGTCTTTGTCTACTGGAACGGCTACGCTTACGGGAAAGGGGTCTTCGGGCAGGAAGCTTTCAGACAGCTCCAGGCTAACCTTAAAACGGTTGATGTGACTTACAACAAGGTGGTTTCCGACGAGTACGACCTCTTCGGCTGCTGTTGCTACTTCGGTACCCACGGCGGAATGACGGCGGCGGCGCGGGCGGCTTCGGGGAAAGAGGTGCGCACCTACTACGGCGACACCCGCGAGCCGGAGCACGTGGAGGTGCGGACGCTCGCTGATGAAATCCGGCGGGTGGTGCGTACCAAGCTTTTGAACCCCAGGTGGATCGAGGGGCAGAAGCGCCACGGGTATAAGGGGGCCGGTGACATCTCCAAGCGCATCGGGCGTGTCTACGGCTGGGAGGCCTCTACCCAGGAGGTGGACGACTGGATCTTCGATGAGATCACGCGGACCTTCGTGCTCGACGAGGAGAACCGCAAGTTTTTCGAGGAGTACAACCCCTGGGCCCTTGAGGAGATCGCCCGCCGGCTCTTAGAGGCGGCCAACCGCGGGCTGTGGGATGCCGACCCGGAGGTGCTGGAGGGCTTAAAGGAGGTTTACCTCGAGATCGAGGGGTGGCTCGAAGAAAAGATGGGCGATGTGAAGGGTGACTTCCAGGGCGGCACCATCGACATTCTCACCGCCGAAGAGCTCGCCGACTGGGGCGCGAAGATGGCGGAGATCAAGGCGAAGTTAGGCGAATGAGGGGGGACAGGGATGCTGTGGCTTGAGACGGAGCGGGGAAGCTACCGGTTGGGCGATGCAGTAAAGGTGGGCGTCTTTGCCCGCGGGTTCGAGGAACCGGGCTGGCAGGGCGAGCGGTGCTTCAAGCTCTGGGCGGTAAATCCCTCGGGGGTGCCGCGGGAGTTGACGGTGGCGTCCGGGGGCGGCGAGGAGTGCGCCGCGGTAGAGTTTTTGCCGGGCGAGACGGGGGTCTATACGGTGGCCGCAGCGGTGACCGGCGAGGTGAATTTTTCGGCCCGCGCCTACTTTTGCGTGGAAAGGGAGCGGAATCTCTTACCTCCGCCGGTGGGGGAAGGACTGGTGATTGCCCCGGTTTGGTACGAGGGCAGCTACCTTAACTGGCCGGTGTGTCTGGAGACGAGATTTAACGGAGAACGGTTCAAAAAAAGACGGGTAACAGTTTTCCCTGGTTTCTGGCAAGGAGAGAAGCTTTACCGGGTAACAGATATGGCGGGGCGGTTCCTGCTCGACGGGCGAAACTGGTGCTACTGGAAAAGGGGTAAAGAAAAGGAGCCGGGGGTTATCTTTTCCCCGTGGGGCGTTGCCTGGGTGGTGCGCGCTGATTATACCTCTCCCGAAGGGGCGCGTCACGTCGCTACCTGCACCGTCTGTCCGGAGCAGGGCCACCTTTCTTAATAAACCGAATTTGGCGTTTGGGAGGATTTACTCTGCGGTGACCTTGGCGGTTTTGAGGAATCGTTTCTTTGGTGCTGGCTGTATCGGCCAAGGCGCTTTAGCCCGCAGAGATGCTCAAGAAGTCTTACGCGGAGGAGGTAAGAGGCGATGGGTTTACCTGCCGCTGAAGCAGGGGGCAGGATCCGGGAAGTGAACGTAGCCGCAATAAAAGCGGCTTACTCCCGGCATACCGGCCGCAAGGCTCTGCTGGTAGTCCTGTTGCTGGGCTTGACCTTCGCCACCGCGCTGGTGGCTACCGCTATAGGGGCCGCCGGGATAAGCGTGGGGGACGTCTGGCGGGTGGTGCTGGCGCATTTGGGGGTGAAGACGGGGCCGGTGAGCGACCTGGCCCGGACGGTGGTCTGGGAGATCCGCCTCCCCCGCATCCTTTTGGCCACCATCACCGGGATGAGCCTCGCCGGGGCCGGGGCGGTGATGCAGGGGGTGCTGCGAAACCCGCTGGTTTCGCCTTACACGATGGGGCTTTCCAGCGGCGCGGCCTTCGGCGCGGCCTTGGCCATTGTCTTAGGCACGGGGTTGGTGGGCGGGAATTATCTTGATGTCTCCCGCTGGCTGATCGTCACCAACGCCTTCTTCTTCGGAGGCTTTACCACGCTGCTCGCCTTCTCCTTAGCGCGGTTAAAGGGGATGGCACCCGAGACGCTGGTTTTAGGGGGGGTGGCCATCGGCTATCTCTTTCAGGCTGGGGTGTCGCTTTTGAAATACATCTCCAACAACGATGCCCTGAAAGAACTGGTCGTCTGGCTGATGGGCGGCTTCTGGGGAGCGGACTGGCGGACGGTGGGAATGCTGGCTCCGGTGGTGCTGGCGTGTATGGGAGGACTGCTCTTGTACGCTTGGGACCTCAATGTTTTGGGATCCGGGGAAGAGGTGGCGGCCAGCCTCGGGGTCAAGGTGGGGCGCCTCCGGGTTATCACCTTGACCCTGGCGACACTCGCTGCCTCCGCTACGGTCGCCTTTACCGGTATCATCGGCTTTGTCTGTCTCGTAGGGCCGCACATCTGCCGGATGCTGGTCGGCAGCGACAACCGCTTCCTGATCCCCTGCTCCTGCCTCATCGGCGCGGTGCTTCTCCTGCTGGCCGATACCCTGGCGCGGACGATCATCGCCCCGACCGAGCTACCGGTGGGGATTATCACGGCGCTTATGGGCTCGCCCTTCTTCATCTACCTACTGATTAAGAAGCGGCGCCAGTGGTGGGGGTGAAGACGGGGGCTTAAAATATGGCGTTTGGCGGAAAGGAGGGGGAATGGCCAGGCAGAGGTTTTGCGAGGTAGGTTTCTTTTACAAAAATTGGCGAAAGGAGTGAGTCTCTTGCGCTACCGGTGGCAGGTGGCTCTGCTGGTAACGATCGTTTTGGTGGTCTTAGGAACGCTTTTCGGTTGCCGGACGCCGGCGGAAGCCGGAAAGAAGATTACGATTAAAGACTCGCTGGGCCGGACGGTGCGCGTTTTATCCCCGCCGAAGCGGATCGTCGAGGTTAACGGCGATGTGGCCGAGTTGATCTGCGCCTTCGGGGACGCGGAGAAGATCGTCGGGGCAAGCAGCTATACACTGGAAGACAAGATGTTCAAAGAGAAGTTGAAAAACGCCCAGGACGTGGGCAAGAGCTTCACCCCGAACGTCGAGAAGATCCTGGCGCTCAAGCCCGACGTAGTCTTCGGCTACGGGAAGTTCCTGAAACCGGAGATCATCGCGCAGCTCGAGCGGGCGGGGGTGCCGGTGGTACTCCTTGATTGCTATAAGCTTTCCACGATGGTACAGGACATCCGCACTTTGGGGCTCATTTTAAACCGGCGGCAGGAGGCGGCGGCCTACATCGCCTACTTCGAGAAATACCAGAAGCTGTTCAAAGAGCGCACGGCAGGCATTCCACTTAGCAGGCGCCCGCGGGTTTATCTTGAGGGCTACACTGACTATTCGGGCAGCGGGCCGGGTTCGGGCGCCGCCGAGATGCTGGACGCCGTCGGAGCACGGAACATTGCGGCGGTTCTGCGAGTGCCTTACCCGAAGGTGAGTCCCGAGTGGGTGGTGGCGCAGAGCCCACAGGTAATTATCAAGGCCTGCGGCAGTTCCATCGCCTGTGGCTACGATGAGAAGCCGGACGCGATGGCGAAAAAGCGTGCGGAGATGATGCGCCGTCCCGGCTGGGATAAAATCACCGCGGTGCGGCAGGGAAAGGTCTACTTGATCTCGAGCGAGATCTACACCGGTCCGCGGGCGATCATCGGCCTGGCCTATTTTGCCAAGTGGGTTTATCCGGATCTTTTCCGGGATATTGACCCGGAGGCCATCCACAAAGAGATGCTGCAGAAGTTTCACGGGATAAGGCTTAAAGGCGCTTACGTTTATCCGGAGAAATAACTTCGAACCTCGAACTTCGAACTGTTTAGCTTCGAACTGATTACCGGAGGAGGGTTATTTATACTAATGAAGCGTTCGGGTTTAGTCCTGGTAATTCTTGTGGTTATTCTCGGCTCAGTTTTGGCCGCTGCCGGCACTGCCTTCGCCGAGACTTACAATTACGCCCTTTGGTGTCCGAACGTCGCACCGGAGAGTACTGTGGAGCTCGGCGGGCTCTACCTGAAGGAGAAATATTCCACTTCGATTAAAAACGGAGACTGGGTGAGGATTACGCTTCCATCCTTTATTGAACTGCAGCAGGTGAGGGTATATTTCCCTGGCGGTTCTTCTTATCTTCCTTCTACAGGAACTTACACGATTACCTTCTCTGACACGAACTACAGTGTGGACGAAACAGTCTACAACTATAATGAAGAAGCCGCTCTCGGTCCGGAGATGCTAATCCAGGCCCTCGATAGACAGGGGTTCACTCTGAAAGTTAGCGAAGACTGGGGTATGACCACTGACACTTTTCGGGCCCATGTTTACTTTGACCAGGTCTACGTAAAGCCCGTGACGCCTGAGGATCTCGAATCCTCAGACATTAAGGTGACGCTCGACGCGCCTTCCACCGCCGGTTTTTCCTCCGGTACGGTAACTGTCGGCAAGCTGCTCACCGCGGGCGGGAGCACCATCACCGCTGCTTCGCCGACCCAGATCAGCGATATCGGCGGAGCGATCGGGGATATCACCCTGAAGGAGGATGTGGCCGGGGCGCTGAAAGTAAATACAGGCGATTTTCCGGGCGGAAATACAGTTAAACTCGTTTTGAGCCCCGGCTTCACCTGGGATGCGGTGACTCTCGTTCCGCAGGGGGGATTCGCGGGCGGCAGCGTGGGTTATGCCGTCTACACCGAAAGGAACGGCTGCAGCGCGCTTTATCTGAGGATTAATACGGCAACCGCCTCCCAGCCGGGACACTTGGTGATCAGGGCGACGGTGAAAGCCGACGAGCCTTTCACTACCGCACGCGACGTAAAAGTTACGTACGGCGGGACCAACCCCGGCGTGGGCGGCGAGAGGATCGCCGAGGTGGCGGTGGCGAAGTACCTGGTCTCCGGTTTAACGGTGACGGCCAAGAGCAGCCTCGACGCGGTGGCCGGGCGCCAGAACCAGCAGATCGGGAGCTTCACTCTCGCCGAGGGGACGCCGAAAGATCTGCAGCAGGGGCGGTTAATCGCCATCACCCTGCCCGAGGGGGCGAGGTGGAACCGGCTGCCCACGGTGACGCGCGAGGCGGGGAACGGGCAACTGGAGTACCACAGGACGCGCGATGACGGGCGGACGATCGTTTATGCGGTTTACCAGGCGGGCACCAGCCGGACGATCTTCTGCTTCAAAAACGCGACGGTGGACCTTGCGGTTTACATCCCGGAGAAGCTGAAGGTGACGGTAAAGGGTCCTGGTATTGAGGAGAGCGTCGCCGTAGCCAACGTCCAGGCACCGGTGGCGGTGTACGCCGGAGGCGGTACCGTCCGCGTCGGGCTCCAGGAGCAACCTGTGGGCACTCTGACCATCCAGGAGAACCTGGTGGGGGCGCTGCGGGCCCGCGACGCCGCCGGAAACCGGGCGGTTTTAGAGCTTACCCTACCTTTCGGTGTCCGTTTTGCCAAGAAGCCCGCGGTGGAAGTGACGGCGGGCGACCTCGAACTGGATGCTTCCGGGATTAAATTGGAGGATGACGACCGGACGCTGACCGTTCCGGTGAAGCTATCCAGTGCTACGCCGGTCGAGAAGCCGGTACCGTCCGAGGAGGGCACTACGGCCTCCGGCGAGAGCGCCTCTTCCGGTGAGGAGAAAACCACCGAGACGGTTTACGAACAGGTGGGAAGCACTATTGCTATAAAGGAAATTTACCTCACGGTGGACCGGACCGTGCCGGTGGGTGATGTTATCCTGGAGATTAGCGGCAGCGCCCTGAATGAGACCAAGAGCCTCTTTTCTTCGTCGCTTAACAAGTTGACCTGCATACTGGCGCAGTGCGCGACGCCCGCACCGGTGGCGATAAGGGCCGAGGCGGTCTTTACCATCGGCAGCAATGAGTACCGCGTCGGGGAAGAGGAGAAGGAGATGGATGTGGCGCCTTACATCAAGAAGGGCCGGACCTACGCGCCGGTGCGGTACCTGGCCTACGCGGCGGGCCTGACCGATAACGATATCGTTTGGGACGGTCAAAACAGGACCGTGACGCTTTTTGCCGGTAAGAGGGTGATCCAGTTCAAGATCGGCGCGAAGTCTTACTTCCTGAACGGCGTTCCCATTTCGATTGACGTGGCGCCGGAGATCGTCAACAGCCGGATGATGCTCCCCTACCGCTTTGTGGCCCAGGCGCTCGGCTTGAGCGTTGCGTGGGACGGGGAGAAAAAACAGGTGATTATCCGTTGAGGGCACTGGAAGGTAGGGTCAGAATTCAGAAGCCAGAATCCGGAATCCAGAATCCAGCAGGTAAAAAGGAAGGCTCTTAACTTTTTGATTAAAACGTCGAACGCAGAACGTTTTAAGGAGGGGAATTATGCGGCTCCAGGTAAAGGGGGTTTCTTTCGCCTACGGCAGCGTCCCGATTTTAGAAAACATCGCCTTTAAGGTGCGGGCCGGGGAGGCGCTCGGCATTGTGGGGCCGAACGGTTCCGGGAAGTCTACGCTTTTGCGCTGCCTGGCGCGGGTGCTCAAACCCCGGGTGGGCACGGTGTTCCTGGACGGGAAGGACCTTGCCGCCTTGCGCGGCCGGGAGATCGGGCGGTATTTGGGATACGTGCCGCCGCCGGGCACGGGGCACGCCTTCCCCTGCACCGTGCTGGAAACGGTGTTACACGGGCGCCGCCCCCACCTTACCTGGGGCGTGAGCCCGCGCGATCTGGCGGTGGTCACCGGGGCGCTCGGTTATCTGGGATTGACCGATCTGGCCGAGCGGCAGCTCGACGAACTTTCAAGCGGCCAGCGGCAGAAGGTGCTCATCGCCCGGGCACTCGCCCAGGAACCGGAGGTTTTTCTCCTGGATGAGCCAACTGCCACACTGGATATCCGCTACCAGCTCGAGGTTATGGCGCGGGTGCGGGAATTTGCGGCGCAGGACGGTCGCGTGGTGGTAGCGGTGCTCCACGACCTTAATCTGGCGAGTCGCTTTACCGACCGGTTACTGCTCCTGCATAGCGGACGAATCTTCGCGGCCGGTGCGCCGAGAGCGGTGCTTACGCCGGAGAACATCCGCGCGGTTTACGGGGTGGAGGCGGTGGTCACCGAAACCGCGTGGGGCTTGCAGGTGACGCCGGTGGCGCCGGTAGGCGTGCTGGAGGTGGCAAAAGAGCCAGCGAGTCCTAAGGCGGCTGCGCAGGCATAAGACAAAGGGATTGCGGGGTGAAGGTTTTGCCGGGAGTTCCTGAGGGGGCCGCAGCTCTCCCTGCGCCGGAGGGGAAGCCCCCAGTTGTCGAAGAAATCGCGCCGGAGGCGGCTGCCCTGGCAGTGTGCGGGGTGGTGAAGCGTTACGGGCCGGTGACGGCGGTGGACGGCGTAAGTTTTACCGTTCGCCGGGGAGAAATCTTCGGGCTTTTAGGCCCGAACGGGGCCGGCAAAACCACGCTCATCCGGATGCTCACCACCCTCACGCGCCCCACGGCGGGGGAGCTCTTTGTGGGTGGGGAAAACGTGGCGAAAAACCCTGTAGCGGTGAAGCGTCTGATCGGCGTGGTGCCCCAGGTTAACAACCTCGAGCGGGAGCTGACAGGGCGGGAGAACCTGGTGCTCCACGCGCTTCTCCACCGCCTGCCGAAAGAGTACCGCGAGCGGCGGATTCAGGAGCTCCTGGAGTACGTGGGCTTGAGCCACCGGGCGGGCGACCGGGTGCAGAACTACTCCGGCGGGATGGCCCGGCGGCTGCTGATCGCCCGGGCGCTTTTGCACCGGCCGCCCATTCTCTTTTTGGATGAGCCGACGATCGGGCTTGACCCGCAAACCCGGCGTAAAATCTGGGACTTGGTTCAGCTCTTAAACCGCGACGGCGTCACGGTCCTTCTCACCACCCACTATATCGAGGAGGCGGAGATCCTCTGCCACCGCGTCGGGATCATTGACCGGGGGAAGCTGATCGCCCTCGGAACGCCGCAAGAACTGAAAGCGCGGCTGGGCTCTTTCTGTGTGGGGTTTTTCGCCGGGGAGGGGACGCGGCGTGCCTTCTTCGGCACCCGGCAGGAGGCCAAGGCCTACGCGAGTACGCTTAGTGGGGATGTGATCGTCCGGCGGACAAATCTCGAGGACGTCTTCGTAGAACTCACCGGCCGGGAGATCCGGGGCGGGTGAATCCCTGAGGGATGAACCGCCATGACGCCAAGGATACATAAGGATAAAATCAGGTAGAAAGAAACGATGAGATATTACTAAAGACTATACTTGCTTGAAAGTAAAGAAATAATCACACAAAGACACGAAGCCGCAAAGAGAAAAATATAAAAAACCTAATAAAAATCTTAGTGGTCTTAGTGGCTTGGTGTGAGTAAAAAAACAATCATTCGAAGAGATGCTAATCGTTGCACCGGAATAGTGGCGATCTTGGCGCCTTGGCGGTGGAAAGAGTCGAAAAGGAAAGGGCGGAAGAATGAGGGCGGAAGCGGCTGTTGAAAAAAGGCTCTGGGGCGAGAAAATCTATCCGGCCTGGCTGCCGCTTGTACTGGCGATGGGGCTGGTCTGGCGGCGGCGCTGGTGGCGGTTTCTGGTCGGGGGACTAAACCGGCCGGTGATCTTCCTCTTGCTTTTTGCCTGGAACCTCAAGGATACGGCAGCGGGGGTAGCGTACCTCCACTTCCTTGTACCGGGACTCGTGGTGATGGCGGCGGTCACGGCGAGTTACAGCGACCTGGTGAATTGGTTCACGCTGCGGCGCACTTTTTACCGGGTGCTGGACGAGTACCTGCTGGCCCCTCTTTCTACCGGCTCTCTGCTTACTGGCCACGTGGTAGGTGGCGGCACCAAAGGGTTTGTTATGGCCTTACTGGTCTATCTTGTGGCCTGGGTGATGACCGGCGGCTTTCATCTTTCCTTTTTATTCTTGCTGCAGCTTACGGTGATCGCCTTCACCTTCGCTTCGCTGGCGGTGGCGATGGCAATGGTTGCCGGCGGGGACAAGGACGTGCTGATGTTTACTAACTTGATAGTTTTCCCGATGACTTTTTTCTGCGGTACTTTCTTCCCGGTGGAAAGACTGCCGGGGGTACTCGGGAAGCTCAGCTGGTTTCTGCCGCTTACGGCCGGAACCTATAATTTGCGTGCCCTGGCGCTTGGGGGCATTAACCACTGGGGCTGGTTCGGGCAGAGCTTGGCTTGGCTGGCCGGTTTTTATCTTTTGGCCTACCTGCTTTTAAACTGGAGGCGGCAGGACTGATGCGGGAACTCTTCTTTGGCTGGTACCCGATCGTCTGGGAGGAGATGGTTTACTGGCGGCGCCGCTTCTGGCTTTATCTGGCCGTATACATGCTCTCGCCGCTCATCTTTCTCCTCACTTTCGGTTACGGCGTGGGGCAGCGGCTGACGATGCTTATGCCCGGCGGGGTGAGTTACCTCGAGTTTCTCGTTCCCGGTGTGGTGGCGCTCGCCGTTTTTAACAACGGGATCACTTCGGTGACCGTGCGGATGTTTTACAACCGCCTGCACTTTAAAAGCTTTGAGGCCTACCGCCTGGCGCCCGTCGGCAACTTCGCGGTCTGGCTGGGCTTTGCCATTTCCGGGACCTTCCGGGGGTTACTTGCCGGCGGTATCGTTCTGGGCCTGGTGCTCATCCTCGTTCCCGGTTTCGCTTGCGCGCCCGCCGGGCTTTTGTGGCTCGTGGCAGTGGCCTTTTCCTGCGGCGCCTTTGGGGTCTTTCTGGGGCTTTGCCTGCGTTCTTTCGATGATCAGACGGTGATCAGCGAATTCGTTATCGTGCCGATGACCTTTCTTTGTGGGACGCTAATTCCGCTCGAGCGGCTCCCGGGAGCCTTGCAGGAACTGGTATGGTTTTTACCGCTGACGCCGGCGGCGGAAGTGCTGCGGGCCGGGTTTACCGGCGGGCCGGTGTCTTTACCGGCAGTGGAGCTTCTTGCCGGCTGGACGGTACTCTTTTTCGTGCTCGGGATCTGGCGGCTTAATTGCCGCGAGGAATAACGTTCGACGTTCAGCGTTCAACGTTCGTCGTTCGACGTTGGGCTTAGACTGATAGACCTCCTGGGTCAGTTTGGGGTTGTACATTGAACAACCATAAATTACGGCTGTTTAAGCCTGCACGTTGAACGTCGCACGAACCTAAAAGTTCTTCCGTCTAAGATTAAACGTTCAACTTGCGGAGGTAGAAATGTTCGAATACAAGCGATACGTCTTGCCCTTCACGGCTATCATCGGCCAGGAAAAAATGAAGCTCGCGCTCATTTTAAACGCCGTCAACCCGCGTTTGGGCGGGGTGCTGGTACGCGGGGAAAAGGGTACGGCCAAGTCTACGGCGGTGCGCGCGCTGGCGGCGCTTTTACCGGAAATCGAGGTGGTGGCGGGCTGCCTCTGCAACTGCGACCCCCGGGATACGGTACGGCTCTGCCCCTTTTGCCGGAAACGGCTCGCGGCGGGCGAGGATTTGCGGTCCCTTACCCGGCGGGTACCGGTGGTCGATCTGCCGCTCTCAGCTACTGAGGACCGGGTGGTGGGGAGCCTCGATTTTGAGTACGCGATCCGGTACGGACGGCGGCGCTTCGAACCGGGTATCCTGGCGCGGGCGAACCGCGGCATCATTTACGTCGACGAGGTGAATCTGCTCGATGACCATCTCGTTGACGTGCTGCTCGATGCGGCGACTTCCGGGGTGAACGTGGTGGAGCGGGAAGGGGTGGCCTTTGTTCACCCGGCGGAATTCATTCTTGTCGGGACGATGAACCCGGAGGAGGGGGAACTCCGGCCGCAGCTACTGGACCGCTTCGGTTTGTGCGTGCCGGTTGAAGGAACGAACGATCCCGCGGCCCGCGTGGCGATCATCCGGCGCCGGGAGGCTTTCGATAACGATCCGCTGGGGTTTCTGGCTGCTTTTGCGGCTCGGGAAGAAGAGCTGCGGCAGAAGATCATCCGGGCGCGGGCGCTGCTGCCTGATGTAGCGGTACCCGAGGAGGTAATCCGGCTGGCCGCCGACCTG
Organism: Bacillota bacterium; assembly: GCA_040758635.1. GTDB lineage: Bacteria > Bacillota > Desulfotomaculia > Desulfotomaculales > Ammonificaceae > Yes71-27. The sequence continues at coordinate 14,268 of JBFLVI010000035.1, forward strand.
GCGGCGGAAGCGCTGGCGGCCGGGCACCGGGCGGAGATCGTGCTTGTGCAGGCGGCGCGGACGCTGGCGGCCTGGGAAGGGCGGGAGGCGGCGGCCGCCCAGGACGTTGAAAAAGTGGCGGAGCTGGTGCTTTACCACCGGCGGCGCGAGGCCCCGCCGCCTCCAGAGCAGCCGGAAGAACCGGAGATGGAGGAGCCGCCCGCGCCGCCGGAGGAGAAGCAGCCGGAACAGCCGGAGCGCGAGGAACCCCGCACTCAGCCGGAAAGTAATCGCTGCGACGGGAACGACGGCCTTTCGGAAGATAATTGTCACCAGCAAAACAAAAATTCATCAACTGAGTGCGGGGCCGCTGCCGCGGAGACCGTCTTCGCCGTGGGAGAGCCTTTTCCGGTCAAGCGCCTGGACCACGGCCGCGACCGCATCCTGCGCAAGGGGTCCGGCCGGCGCTCCCGCACCAGAACGCCGACCAAGGCGGGCCGGTACGTCCGGGCCACTATGCGGCGGGGATCTGGTGACCTGGCCTTCGATGCCACCTTACGGGCGGCGGCGCCTTTCCAGGGACGGCGGCAAAAGAACGGGGTGGCCATTGCCGTTGAGGCTGCGGATATCCGGGAGAAAGTGCGGGAGAAGCGGATCGGGAATTTTCTTCTCTTTGTTGTGGATGCGAGCGGCTCGATGGGCGCGCAGCAGCGAATGGTGGCGGCAAAAGGGGCGGTCTTATCCCTTTTGCTCGACGCCTACCAGAAGCGGGACCGGGTGGGGATGATCGCCTTCAAGGGGGACGAGGCGGCGGTCCTGCTGCCGCCCACCAACAGCGTGGAGCTGGCGCACCAGCGCTTGGCCGAGCTGCCTACAGGCGGGCGGACGCCACTGGCCGCGGGTCTGCTCAAGGCTTACGAAGTAGCCCGGACCCACCTTTTCAAAAGTCCCCACCTGTCCCCCTTGCTCATCGTTATTTCTGACGGGCGGGGTAATGTCGGGGTGGGCGGAGGAAAGCCGCTCGCGGAGGCGCACCAGGTAGCAGCCCTTATCCGGGAAGAGGAAAGGATCAAGACGCTGGTGATAGACGCCGAAAAAAACGGGTTTCTCTCTTTTGGCCTTGCGCGGGGGCTGGCTGAGGCTTTAGGCGCGGTGTATTACAAGATCGAGGACCTGAAAGCAGACCTTTTGGTGGAAGCGGTCAGGGCCATACAGGAATAGGCGGGGAGTACGAAACAGGCTAAAATAGCCGCAAGCAATAGAATTACTGGTCATTACAAAGGAGGATTTTTATTCATGAAAGAAGCGGGCAGGTATACTTTCCCTTTTACGGCGATAGTCGGTCAAGAAGCGATGAAACAGGCGCTTATCTTGAACGCCGTCAACCCGAAGCTCTCCGGAGTGCTCATCCGCGGCGAGAAGGGCACGGCAAAATCTACGGCGGTGCGCGCCCTGGCGGCGCTTCTCCCGGAAATCAGGGTGGTGGCCGATTGTCCCTTCAGCTGCGACCCTGACGACATTACGGCGATGTGCGCCGGGTGTCGCGAGCGGCGCGAAGCCGGTGAAGAGTTACCGGTAGCAATCCGGAAGATGCGGGTGGTCGACCTGCCGGTCTCGGCTACCGAGGACCGGGTGGTGGGGACGCTCGATATCGAGCATGCCATTAAAAAGGGAGAAAAGCGGTTCGAGCCGGGCGTGCTGGCCGAGGCCAACCGCGGTATTCTCTACGTTGATGAGGTCAACCTTCTCGACGACCACGTGGTGGACGTGTTGCTCGATGCGGCGGCGATGGGGGTCAGTACCGTCGAGCGGGAAGGGGTCTCCTTCACCCATCCGGCACAGTTCATCCTGGTGGGGACGATGAACCCGGAGGAGGGGGAGCTCCGGCCGCAGCTCCTGGACCGCTTCGGGCTCTGCGTCAATATCACCGGCGTCACCGACCCGGCGCTGCGGGTCGAGATCGTTAAACGCCGGGCGGCCTTCGAGGGGGACCCCGCGGGGTTTACCGCCTTATGGGAGGAAGAGCAGCAAAAGCTTCGCGGGAGGATCGTTGCCGCCCGCACACTCCTACCCCAAGTGGAGATTGATGACGAGATGCTGCTGTTGATTGCGAAGATTGCCGTCGAGATGGGCGTGGACGGCCACCGCGCCGACCTCGTGATGATGAAGGCGGCCAGAACGAACGCTGCCTTTAGCGGGCGGACGGAGGTTACGGAGGCCGACGTTAGGGAAACGGCCGACTTTGCTCTCCTGCACCGGATGCGCCGCAAACCCTTCCAGGAAGTCGCCATTGACCGGGAGAAGCTGAGCGGGGTCTTAGGGGTACACCCGTACCGACAGGGCGGCCGGGGGGCGGGCCACAGCCATCCGCACGCCCACGTGCACAGCCACCCCCATAGCCACCCGCACGGCCATTCTCATAAAGTACGTTAAATTTGTTGAAGAGACGGGAGGCGCGCCTCAGCTTGATCATAATCAAAGGTCTGAGAAAAAATTACGGCAGCCTTCAGGCGGTGATCGACCTCAACCTGCGGATCGAGGATGGCGAGATCTTCGGGCTTTTAGGCCCCAATGGCGCGGGGAAAACAACTACCATCCGGATGCTCACCATGCTGACCCGCCCCTCCGGCGGAGAGGCCTTTATTGCCGGCTACGAGGTGCAGCGGGAGATTGACCGGGTGCGGCGGGCGATCGGGGTGGTGCCGCAGCACATGAACCTCGACCAGGAACTTACGGTCCGGGAAAACCTCGAGTTGCACGGGCGGCTCCATAAAATCCCGACCGCCGAACGGCGGCGCCTGATTGAAGAGCTTTTGGCCTTTGTGGAGCTCGGTGACCGGGCCGGTGACCTGGTAAACAAGCTTTCAGGGGGGATGAAAAGGCGTCTGATGATCGCCCGGGCGCTTATGCACAGGCCCCGGGTGCTGTTTCTCGATGAGCCGACGGTGGGGCTCGACCCGCAAACGCGGCGCCGGATCTGGGGGCTGGTGCGGCGGTTGAACCAGGAGGGCGTAACGGTACTGCTCACCACGCACTACATCGAGGAGGCGGAGGCGCTCTGCCACCGGGTAGGGATAATGGACCGCGGGCGGCTGATCTCGCTCGGCACGCCCGCGGCGCTGAAGGAGCGCGTCGGGCGGTTTGCAGTGGAGGCCTTTGACGGGGAACAGGTGACCGCAAAATTTTACGGAACACGCGAAGAGGCACTGGCATCCGCCGCCCGGGTTGGCGACGGCGTGACTGTTAGGGAAACGAGCCTCGAGGATGTTTTTGTGCAACTGACGGGGCGGAAGGTGAGGGACTGAGATGGACTTTTACACCGTTTTTTGGCGAGAGATGATCTCTTTCAGGCGTGTCTTCTGGAAATTTATGGCCACACGGCTGGTAAGTCCCACCCTGTATCTGGTGGCTTTCGGCTGGGGGCTCGGACGCGGTATCCGGACGGACGGCGGTTCTTACCTTGATTTCGTCGTTCCCGGAATCATTGCGCTCAGCGCAATGACCGTAAGCTTCAACGCCACCGGGATTTCCCTCAATATGAGCCGTCTCTACCATAAGACGCTCGAAGAGTACATCCTGGCGCCCGTCAGCGCTTTCTCCTTCACCTTAGGCAAGGTACTGGCCGGAACGGTTCGCGGGGGTGTAGGCGCGCTTATCATCCTGGTGCTGGCGTATTTCTTCGGAGCCCACCTTCAAATCGGCTTCTGGTTCTTCGTGGTTATTTTCATCACCTCTTTTCTCTTCGCGGCTCTCGGGGTTGTCGCGGCGATGATCGTTTCCTCCCACGAAGATATGTCAAACTTCAGTACCTTTGTCATCCTGCCCATGACCTTTCTCTGCGGAACCTTCTTCCGCGCCGAAAGCCTTCCGGGGGTCGTCGCCGGTATCATCAACATCCTGCCCTTGACCCATGCCAGTAACTCCCTTAGGTCGCTGGCGCTGGGTAACGGCCTGCCGCTAACGCCCCTCTTCATTCTCTTTGCTTATCTTGTCTTGTTCCTTGCCGCGGCGGTCTGGGTGGTCCGGCGGGCGTGACCGGGCTCATCTGTTGCCAAACCCTGGACTGTTCCCAATTCGTTTTTGGTAGGTTTTGGTACCGCCAAAACTGCTCCTCCGTTTGGGTAGACGGAGGATTTTTAGTTGAAGAGAGTGATTGTTGGCCACAAGGGGAGTGCTTCTGGAAATCATACGGTTCAATAAGCTTCGCATCGTTTTGGTCGCAATGGCCTGTTGCCTGGCCTGCGTATTGGGGCTGGCGGTTTCGCCGGCCGGGCGGAAGTCTCTTCGCCCCTGGCGGACCGGGAGCACGATTTCTTTCGGGATTATATAAAAAAACGGGATGATTAACGGATCTTGAAGCGGTTCCGCTTCAAGCCCACCGTTTGGTCCCTGCCTGCCAGGATAGCGGCGATGACCGGTACTGAATCTAAATCTGCCCGACATGTTATAATCAACCTTAGCAGTACCGAGGAGTTGCTCTGGTCCAAAAGGAGTTGGAACCAAAGGTTTTGCTGAAGCGCAGTGATTTTGACTACGAGTTGCCGCCGGAACTGATCGCCCAGGAGCCGGCGCCCGAGAGGGACGAATCCCGGCTGCTGGTGGTGCGGCGGGACCGCGAGGATTTCGAACACCGGCTTTTCCGGGATATCCTGGAATACCTGGTTCCCGGGGACCTGCTGGTGGTAAACGAAACGAAGGTCCTGCCGGTAAGGCTTTTCGGTGTCAAGGAACGCACGGGCGGCCAGGTGGAGGTGCTGCTGCTCCGGGCTGTGAGTGACGGCGTTTGGGAGGTTCTGGTGCGGCCGGGGCGACGGGTGGCGCCGGGAACACGGCTGTTGTTCGGGGACGGCCTGCTGCGGGCCGAGGTTCTTTCCCGGACGGAGGCCGGGGGGCGGGTGGCCCGGTTCTTTTTCGAGGGTTCTTTCGAGGAGGTGCTGCGGCAGGTGGGGGAGGTGCCGCTGCCGCCCTACATCAAGCAAAAGCTTGCGGCACCGGAACGGTACCAGACGGTCTACGCCCGGAAGCCGGGTTCGGCGGCAGCGCCGACGGCGGGGCTCCATTTCACCCCGGAACTTCTTGCCGCGATAAAAGAAAGAGGAGCGGCCGTTGTCCCCGTGGTCCTGCACATCGGGCTCGATACCTTTCGCCCGGTGCGGGTGGAGGACATCACCTTACACCGGATGCACCGGGAAGAGTACTTCATTTCCGAAGAAACGGCGGAAGCGGTGAACCGGGCCAGGGGCGAGGGACGACGGGTTATCGCGGTCGGCACCACCGCGGTCCGGTGCCTGGAGACGGCGGCCGACAAACGCGGGAGGGTAGCGGCGGGTGCCGGTGACACGGACCTTTTCATCTACCCGGGTTACCGCTTCAAGGTGGTGGACGCGATGCTGACCAACTTCCACCTGCCGTGCTCCACACTGCTGATGCTGGTGGCGGCCTTTGCCGGCAGGGAGAAGATCCTCCGGGCATACGGGGAGGCGGTGCGCCTGCGGTACCGCTTTTTCAGCTTTGGCGACGCGATGCTGATTATCTGACGGGAGGCAGAGGCTTATGGCTTTGCGGATTTACCGGACGAACCTGACGGCGGACCACCTGAGCCGGGCCGTCGAGATCTGGTTCCGCCGCCGGGAGTTTGAAACGCAGCGCCTCGGCGACGACCGGACGTTTGTGGTCCAGGCAAAGAAAGGGGGAACCCTGGCCGCCGTGGCGGGGATGTCCTACGCCCTCTCCGTGCGGTTCAGGCAGCGGGAGGACGGGGTAGAGGTCGAGACCGGGGCCGGTAAATGGATGGATAAGGCTGCGGCCGGTACGGTCGGCTGGCTGGCGTTTCTCCCCTTGGCGATCACGGCCGGCATTGGTTTTTACAACCAGGGCAAGCTCGGCGACGAGCTCCTCACGTTTCTGGAGCACTACGTTGACGAGGCGAAGGACTAAAGGCCGAGCCGCTCCTGGGCGGCTTTCAGGACCGCGGCGGAGTGTTTCAGCGCCGCCGCCTCTTCACTGTCCAGCGGCAGTTCCAGCGCCGTGCTTCTGCCGTTCTTCCCCACCACCGTCGGCAGGCTGAAGGCCGTGTCCCGGTAGCCGTACTGGCCTTCAAGAAGACCACAGACCGTGAGGACGCTGTTCTGGTCCTTCAAAATCGCCTCGCAGATCCGGCGGAGGGCCAGACCCACGGCGTAGTAAGTGCCCCCCTTCCGTTCGATGATCTGGTAGGCGGCCTTCCGGATGGCGGTGGTGATGGCTTCCCTCCCGGGAGGAACAATCCCTTTCTGGCGGCAGAAATCGTTGAAAGCAATTCCGGCAACCGTCGCCCGGCTCCAAAGGGGCACTGCGGAATCGCCGTGTTCGCCGATAACGTAAGCGTGAATACTGCGGGCGTCGACGCCTGCGTGTGCACTCAAGGCGTGCCGGAAGCGGGCACTGTCAAGGATGGTGCCGCTGCCCAGTACGCGGGATTTTTCCAGCCCGGTAAGCTTTGCGGCGGCATAGGTGAGCACGTCCACCGGGTTGGTGACGACGAGCAAAAGGCCCCCGCGCCAGTGCACGGTCAACCTGTCCAGAACGTTCCGGATGATCCCGAAGTTCCTTTCCGCCAGGTCGAGGCGGCTTTCTCCCGGGCGCTGGCTGGCTCCGGCGGTGATGATAACGATGTCAGCATCCTGGCAGTCCGGATAATCGCCGACGTAAATCCGCACCGGGCTGGTGAAGGCGGTGCTGTCCCCTAAGTCTAAGGCTTCGCCCTCAGTCCGGAGTCGGTTGATGTCCAGGAGTACGATTTCCTGCGTGAGCCCGCCAATGGTCAGGGCGTAGGCAGTGGTGGCGCCGACCGCGCCCACGCCGATGACGGCAATTTTGGCCACAACCTCTCCCCCCTTTTGGACCGGATATGGAATTATACCACATCTTATTTTCTGGGGGGAAGGAGGGTTTCATGCGGCGCGACGGGGTACGGCTTTTTTGCAGCCTGTTTGTGGTAAAATAAGATCATTAAAAAATGCGGGTAAGGAGGGGGAAGGTGAAGGAGCTTAAAGGAACGCGGACCGAGGCCAATCTGTGGGCCGCCTTTGCCGGCGAGTCCCAGGCCCGTAACAAGTATACCTATTTCGCCAGCGCGGCCCGCAAGGAAGGCTACGAGCAAATCGCGGCCGTTTTCCAGGAAACTGCGGATAACGAGAAGGAGCACGCCAAGCGGATTTTCAAGTTTCTGCAGGGCATCGGCTCCACCAGGAGGAATCTTGAGGCCGCTGCCGGGGGCGAGCACTACGAATGGTCCGCGATGTACCCGGAATTCGCACGGGTGGCCGAGGAAGAAGGGTTTCCCGAAATCGCCGCCGTTCTGCGGAAGATCGCGGAGGTGGAAAAGCACCACGAAGAGCGCTACAGGGCTCTGCTGCGCAACCTCGAAGAGGGGAAGGTTTTCCGGCGGGAAGAGAGCGTGCGCTGGAAGTGCCGCAACTGCGGCTACGTTCATGAGGGGCCGGAAGCGCCGGAAGTTTGCCCTTCCTGCGATCACCCCCGGGCCTACTTCGAGCTTCTCTGTGAGAACTATTAGCGCGGGTGCTCAAGCTTGCGGGCGAAAACCAGGAAGCCGGTGTGTCCCACCATCCGGTGGTTGGGGCGCACGCTTTTTCCCGCCAGGTGCCAGTCGCGCAGCAGCACCTCGAGCGTTTCAACGAGGATAAACGCGGCGGTCTGCTTCACCGCGGTGACGAAGGCATCCACCTGGGTGATGGACGGGAGGTAGGCGCACACGATGCCGCCGGGCGTGAGGGAACTGCAAAGGGTGTCGATTGCCTGCCACGGTTCGGGTACGTCAAGGAGGGCGCGGTCGAAGTCCCGCTCTTCGATGGGTTCGTAAACGCTGCCGAGTTTCAGGGCGAGGTTGGGGACTTTCCCCAGGTAGTTCTCCAGGTTTTGCACGGCGTAGTCGAGCATGTCCTGGCGCACATCGTAAGCTACAACCTGGCCTGTCGGCCCGACGTACCGGAGCACCGCCAGCAGCAAGGCGCCGCTTCCGACGCCGCCCAGCAGCACCCGGCTGCCCGGGAAGATGTCGGCCCACATGAGGATAATACCGGTGTCCTTGGGATAAATAATCCCGCTTTTCCGGGGCATATTCATGGTGTAGTCCATCAGGGTCGGGTGAAAGACGAAGAATTCCTCGCCGATTGAAGAAACAACGGTAGAGCCCGGATTGGCACCGATGACCCGGTCGTGTTCCACGTACCCCCGGTGGGAATGAAACCGCCCGCCTGCCTGGAGGCGCTGGAGGTAATACCGGCCCTGCCGGTCTATGAAAACAACCAAGGCTCCTTCTTCAAACACCAAGGTTTCCACCTCTGACCTGTGGGTGCTGATACTCTGTAAAGTTTACCACAGGCCGCAGGGAAAAGCCAGTCGGCGGTCCGGAAGCGGCGGCGGAGTTCTTGCGGAGGTTGAAGCTTGCCGCGGGGGAGGAGACCGGCTTATAATAAAATCTGGTGTAAAATAAAACTTACAGGAGGATCATCATGTACTATCCCTTCTTCGATGTGTGTCCGGTTCCGGCACTGGAGCCAAACATCATTTCCCTGGTCAAGGAGCGTGAACTTGCTCCCGGCGAGCAGGTCACCTTCGGCGAGTTCAAGAGCACTACGCTGGTGGTCGCTTTCCGTACTGAAAGCAACGGGCGCTTCCTCCTCTACATGGAGGAACTCCGGGACTCCGAATGGGTGGTGGCGGATAAAACCGCCGGCTACGAGGGGGTCACCCTGTGGCAGTGCCTCCTTAAGAACCCGGTCTTCCGGGTGCGGGTGAAGAACACCACCCAGGCGCCGATTACCCTGACAATGGACATGAACCTGTTCCAGCCCCTTTCCCGGAGTGAGGAATAGTGGGAAAGGTCCTCGGGGTCTGCATAAGCCGGGAGCGCGGGACGGCGAAGCGGAACATCGGGGAAGGGCATTTCCGGGAAGGGCACGGGTTGGAAGGTGACGCCCACGCGGGCACCCCGCGGGAGGTTACCCTCCTGATGGGTGAGAGTGTGCAAAGGTTTAGTCGGGAACACGGCCTGGAAGTCACCCCGGGAGACTTCGCCGAGAACATCCTCACCGAGGGGGTCGACCTCGGACGGGTAAAGCCGGGGATGCGGCTCCAGGTGGGCGAGGGGGTACTGGAAGTGATCCAAATCGGGAAAGAGGTCAAACCCCACCATTATTCCTTCCACGGCTTCCGGCTCCTGCCCACGGAAGGGGTGTTCTGCCGGGTGGTTGAAGGGGGCAGGGTCAGGGTCGGCGATCCGGTGACGGTGCTTGATGACTCCGGTACGGCGTGAAGGACAGGCGGCGGCATTACAAAGGGCCGTTGCTTTTATCGGCACCAGCGGCTACAGTTACCCCCACTGGCGGGGGTGTTTTTACCCGAAGGACCTCTCGTCGCGGGAGTGGCTGTCCTTTTACGCGGGTCACTTCCGCACCGTTGAGCTCAACGTTACCTTCTACCGGCTGCCGCGGAAGAGTACCTTCGAAAAGTGGCGCCGGATGACTCCGCCGGACTTTACCTTTACCTTAAAGGGCAGCCGTCTCATCACCCACCAGAAGCGTCTGGCCGCACCGGAGGAACCGGTGGCGCTCTTCTTCCAGCACGCCGCCCTGCTCGAAGAGAAGCTCGGCGTGGTCCTTTGGCAATTGCCGCCGGGCATGCAGGTGGAGCGGGAGCGGTTGGAAGAATTCTGCCGGGTCCTCCGGGAGCACCGGGTTGCGCGGAATGTCCGGCACGCCTTCGAGTTCCGCCACCGGGACTGTTTCAACCCCAAGATTTACGACGTCCTCCGGCGTTACAATTTCGCGCTCTGCACCGCGGACGGGCCGCGCTGGCCCTGTGTCGAGGAGGTCACCGCGGATTTCATATATTACCGCTTTCACGGGCACGAGCGGCTTTATGCTTCTTGCTATCCGCCGGAAGTGCTGGCTTCGTGGGCGGAAAAGATGGCCGCGCATCTTGCCGCGGGCCGTGACGTTTACGCCTATTTCAACAACGATGCCGCCGGCTGCGCTGTGGTCAACGCGCGGGAACTGAAGGATCTGATAGCGGCTACAGGCTGTTGAGAATAAAGTAGCCGCCAGTTTTAAGACAGGGTCCGGCACCATATCGCCGCTATAATTTGTGCGTCTCCTTCTAATACATAGAGTTGGCTATTTCGAGAAGTTGCCCCAGAGGAGTGCCTCCTTCACCCTCCGTTCCAAAGAGGGTATAGATGATGCCGTTCTCCCACCAACTGACGAAGCCGGGCCGCGGCTCCTTCATTTCGTGAACGACATTGTAACCTGGCTCCGCGCCAATTCCGGACAGGCCGTTTACCTTTACGAGTACAGGAAGCTTATCTCCTTTGAAGATACCTGACCTCATGTCTTGCTCCAGTTGTTTTATATATCGTTCACAGTTCGGCGGGTCGGGACGCTGCTCTATCCAGAGACAGATTCCCGTAACCTCGTCGTTATACGGGACATAGAGCCACCAGAGCTCGGGCGGTCCCTGCTTAACGTAGTAGATCCCTTTGAATTCGCCGCAGAGCTCGCTTTTAGGCAACCGGAAGTCGAAAGGCACCACCTTTCTGGCTTCCTCTGCAGAGGCAAAATACTCTTGTTCTTTTGCCCACTGCTTGAAAAACTCGCGGCGCTGCTCGACCGACCTTATGGGCATCGAGAATCCTTCGCCTTCGACGCTCTTACCATTGACATTTGGCGAGAGATCTTTGTTTAGCGTGAGGAAGTAAAAGCCTGGTACAGCGATCAGAGCCAAAACGCAGAAAGAAATAACCGATATCTTGATGATGGATTTCATTCCTTTCTCCCTCCCTTCTAAGTTGTGTCCATTATGATGGTGTAAAATTGGTGAGGGCTTGAAGCAGGAGAGCCACCCCTCCCTCTGGTAGATAAGAAACAACACAAATCTCAACCACCAGGAGGGAGAAAGGATGGCTCACTACC
>JBFLVI010000036.1:0-23993 GCA_040758635.1 Bacillota bacterium
AAAGGTTGTGTCCGCCGCCATTTATTGTTTATAATCCCCGGTGCCGCCGTTGGATATACCTTCAGGCGGCAGGTTGCTCCCCGTTTGCTTTACCACCGCTTGGCGCGCCGGTCCGGTTGAAACGGAAAAAAAAGCAACCCTGCCGTATAGCAGGGTCGGGGACGGGAGCAGACCGATCTTCTCTTTACGCCAGGAAATTCACCAGAGTTCCCTTTGGGAAAAGCATCTCGATAACCTGGCTCTGGTTGAGCGTCAGCAGGTAGGCGTAAGTGTTGTTGAGAGACGCCGCCAGCCCGGTTTCCGGAGCGGCAAAACTCCAGAGCGGGCTCGTGGTAATCTCTTGCCCGAGGAAACCGAGGTTGACCGCGAAGCCGTTGGCGCTGCCGAAGGTGGATTTTACCAGGTCGGGGTTCTCGGCGACTGCGGCTTCGAGCTCGCTCTGGTCAACCGTCAGGGTTCCGTCGAGATTCGTCGTGATCCCCAGGGACGCAAGTTCAGGCGCTTTCAGGTTGTAGGCGCGGGTGAGCGCCTGGTCGATCCGCGGGTTTAAAAGGCTTGCGTTCAGGCTTGTGTAGCTCTTCAGCGAATTGAAAGCGCTGACCAGGTTGTTGACCGCGCCGACAATGGCCGCGGTATCCTGGCCGACCGTCAGCGTAACCTCCGTAGCAGTCGTTTTCAGGAAGTTCACCGTGACGTACCCCTGATCCAGCAAAACGGTGTTCGATTGGGCAGTGTAGCTCACGCCGTTGACCGTGTATTCGGCATCGGCGGCTGCCACGCTGACCGTGTTGGCGCCCGTGGCCGTAACGGCATTACCGCTCACGTCGGTCAGGCTAAAGGCACTGGCGGTACCGGTTTGGTCGGCGGTGATCTGGATCCGGGAGGTTCCCGCTTCGGTATCGTTCACCACGGTGGCGGTGACCACTGCGTTAGCGGCGTTAATTGCGTCAGCGATCTTCTGCAGCGCGTCCCGGTTGGTATCTGTACTGAGAATCTCAACCGAAAGGTCGTAAGACGTTTCCCCTACGGTGAGCCTGAACGTGTTGGTGCCGGTGTTGACCGCCGAAGGGTCACTGCTGGTCAGCGCCGTGCCCAGGTTTTGCTGTGCGGCGGCGAGTTGGCTTACCGTTAAGTCATAGGAAGTAATGGTCGCGTTCGGCAATGCTTCGGCCGTCAGCACGTCTCCCGCGGAAAAGGTGACCGTCCGTTCTGTGAAAACGTTATTCACGTTGCTGAGTGTAAGCGGATTCGCGGCCTCCTGGAGCTGACGCCCGTAGTTTTGGAGTCCGGTAAGCGCCTGGGCCAGCAACGTTTGCCGCTGGCTGGCCAACTGGCTGGCAAAAAGCCTTCCCAGGGCAGTTGCCGCCAGCGTTTCTTGCAGCAGATTGACCCCTTGGTTTTGGAAAAGCCCGGCCCAGAAGGACGTGGCGTTAATCCCGTAGTAGCCCTGGATGTTAATCGCCACCGGTTTCACCTCCGTGCTTGAGGGGGGATCTGCCGCCCTTCTTCATCTTTTCTCTATATACCAATACCCACAAACGGCAAATTTTTGTGGGAACTCCTGTTAAAGTTAAGCGAACAGCAATGAAGACGTGTCTCGCACCGGAAATACCGGTTGGAGCCGGGATACCTTACAGCTTGCTTCCGGTTTTCAGGAAGGTTGTCGGGCAGGGGCGGGTTTTAGTATGATATGGAATGAGTTGGCTTAAGAAGTCTCGCCTGCGTACATCTTGGGTTTTCTGGCTTGCCGGGATTAGGGTGCTTTCCGGCGGAAAGATTCTTTCGGAACCTTATAGTCGCGGTAAAAAGGGTTGCGCGAAGTTTCTTATTGGTCAAGGGGAAGGGATAGGGATACCATGCCCGGCAACTTTGATTGGGAAACCGCTTTCATTATCTGGGTCCAATCGTTTAGGAATTCCTTCCTGGATGGCTTGTTTTTCTCGCTTAGCTTTATGGGGACGGAGGGTTTTTACCTCCTTTTCCTGCCGGCTGTCTTTTGGTGTGTCAGCCGGGATGCGGGCTTGCGCCTCGGCGTCGTCTTCCTGCTGAACGATTACTTAAACGGGGTGCTCAAGGACGCGTTCGGCCTGCCCCGGCCCGACGACCCCCGGATCGTTGTCCTGGGGAGAGAAAGCTCACCGGGTTTCCCGAGCGGCCACGCCCAAAGCGCCGTCCTCCTGTGGGGCTACCTCGCTACCCAGTTCCGCAGGCCGGTGCTCTGGGTGCTGGCGGTAGTTTTGCCCGTCGCCGTCGGTTTTTCCCGCATCTACCTGGGCGTGCACTACCCCCGCGACGTGCTGGGCGGCTGGCTGATCGGCCTGGCCTTCCTTCTTCTGTCCCTGGCCGGACAAAGAACCTTGGAACGCCTGCGTTTCCCTCCCGGCGCCGTCCTGGCGGCGGCGGCAGGCGTACCCCTGGCGCTGCTGGTGCTGGCCCCCGGCGACGGCGCGCTTCGGGACATGGCGGTGCTCATAGGTTTGGGGCTGGGAGCGGCGGGCGAAAGCTCCTGGGTGGGTTTCGACGCCCGGGGGGAGCCGGGCCGGCAAGTGGTAAAGCTCGCCGTCGGGCTGGCCCTCCTGTTCACCCTCTGGCTCGGCCTGAAGGCGCTGCTTCCACCTGCGTCCGGATTCAGATTCCTGCGCTATGCCGCGGTGGGCCTGTGGGTGGCCCTGGGAGCTCCCTGGTTGTTCGTCCGGTTCGGGCTGGCGCGTAAGCGGCCAGCGTCAGGCCGCAGCTGACGGCGGCGATACCGGCGAGGGCGGCGTAAGGGGCGATCATCCGGAAAGCCAGCATCTGCAGGAAGTACCACCACATGTACCAGCCCACGTAGATCACCTGGGCGAAAAAGTAAAGCAGTGCGCAGACCACCACCCCGCCGGCCAGCAGCAGCACGGCGTTTAGAGCCCGGCCTGCACCGCCTTTTCGTTCCCGGATCAAAGGCCAGAGGTAGTTGCAGGGCAGTAGGAGGAGCAGGGCAAAACCGTTTTTCACGAAAACCAGCAGGGACAGGACTAAAAGCAACCCCAAAACCACCGGACGGCGGACCGCCGCGTCCGGATCGGGTAGCGCGGCTGCGCGGCGGCGGGAAACCCACGCCAAGATAATGACCACCGCCAAGAAGACGGCCACCGCGGGGTATGCCGGCTGGTACAGCACCGGGTCTCGGGGCGGAGCCGGATAGAGGCTGAACCGGGGAATGAGGTTTGCGGCGACCAGGGCGTAAAGGGCTGCCAGTCCGCCCAGCAGCGGGAGGGCGTTCAGGGCCAGCCGTGCTAACACCGACAAAACCCGGTCCTTGGCGGGTCGGGCCTCCCGCCAGGATTTGCAGGCGGTATGGAAAAGGGGCAGCAGGAGGACCAGTATGATCAGGTGCAGGGCCCAGGAAGGAAGGTAAGTTCCACGCTCCCGGTTGAAGTAGAGGTAAACCTGCTGTCCCGGCGGCAGCTCTTTGCGGGCGTCCAGTTCCAGCAGCACCGCTTCGGTAAGCAGCCCCACCTGCGCCATAGGGAAGGGGGCGATTTTGTCCACGGTGTCCTCCGGGGTATGGTAATAGGGCCAGGAAGGCGCAGTGACCCCGAGGTCGAACGCGGGAATCCCGTGGTACAGGAAGGGTCCCTGGTCGGTGAAGGAAAACGGCACCACGCGCTCGACGACCTGGTTGACCGGAGCGGGAAAGGTGGGGCGCCAGACCCCCACTTTTTCGGCCGTCTGCTGGACGAGCCGGGCCAGCCACAGGTCGGTGTATCCCCGCCGCTGGCCGACGGCGGCGATGTGCAGTCCGGTTCCGTTGTACCGCCCGACGTTGTCCAGCGAAACGGCCGCAACCACCCGTTCCCGTGGGTAAACGCTCAGGAACCGCCGCGCGCCCAGCATCCCGTACTCCTCGCCGTCGCTGGCCAGGAAGACCAGCGTCCGGTAACGGCCCCGCTGCGCAAAGATCTCGGCCAGGTGCAGCATGATGCCGATGCCTGAGGCGTCGTTGTCCGCGCCCTGAACGGTGGTCCGGGCTTGATCAATGTGCGCTACCACGACCACTGCATCATCGGTTTTCCCCGGCAGGACGGCCTGCACGTTGCGCAGCACCGTCGGCCGGCCGTAGAGAAACTCGCGGAAATAGTCCGTTTCGACCCGGCAGCCCAGGTCGGCGAAGAACTGCGCCACCCAGCGCGCCGCCGCCGCGTTGTTTGGCGCGCCGCTGTGGCGACACGGGAAGGAGGTGGCGAACTCCACCGCCATCCGGTGCGCCCTTTCCCCGGAAAACCGCAACTCGTCCTTGGCGACCGACAATTCCCAGCCGGGCGCCAGCCGCTGCTGACCGTAAGCCCATACAGTTATTCCTGTAACCGCCAGGATCGTTAAAACCAGGCCCGAAAGTTTCTTCTTCATGCCCTCGCTGGAGAGAATCTCCCCCATTACCTTCCAGGAAACAGAATTCTCCGGCCGCCTGAAGATTCCTGTAAAAACCGGTAAACCATTCCAGGAGTGTACTTGGAGAGTGTTCAACAGGAAGGCACTCTGCCATCCCATATTAAAATATGCCGGCGGCTGCTCCGGTAACCCGGAAAGACCGCCGGCACTTCCGGCCAGCACCGCATAACAAACATTAACGGCAAGGGATTATCGGAATCGAACCCTTGCCGCTGTTGCTTTCCTTGGTGGGCCACGAGGGACTCGAACCCCCAACCAGACGATTAAGAGATGGTTTAAGGCCGTTTTAGTTTAAGTCTATTAATACCTCTGCGTCTCACAAAACGAGTTAATTCAAGTTATTTGCGCCCGGGGCATCTTGGTTTATAATCATCCGTTTTAGGCTCTGTGTTAGCAAGTATTGTTTGCAAATTTGTCCACTTTAACCGGCCGTAGTGCCGGTTGTTCTTTTGTCACTGTGTTGAGAAATGCGTTCATTTAGAACGTGCTTCTTAGCGCGGTTTTTTTATTTCTGAAGCGGGAGATGATTGCGTGCTCAAAGTGTTAGTGGGGCTTGAAGAAATCACGCAAACAGACTTTAGCAGGCTGCCTTGGCCGGAATCGCCAAAGGAGCAGGTGATGGGAGCTTTACGCTTCCTTTTGGCTGATAGTTTATCGGAATATCCGAAGCGGCGGCGGGAAGAAACAGAACTGGTTGAATTGAATAACCTGGCGTGGGTTTTTATCGCTGACAGGAATTTTAAACCTCAGCCGGTGCGAACCTGGAGCGCGTTCCAGAAGAAGTTTGCCGATGCGGTCTACTTCACGCCGAATACGTTCTACAGTAGAAAAGCAAAGGTACAGAATGCCCTCCGTTGGCTCAACGCCGTCTTCGTGGATATTGACGATCCATACCTTTGCGGCCTGGATGTACGGGAACGCTGCTGGGAGGTAGGGCTACCGCAGCCAATGCTGGTAGCAAAGACCCCGCATGGCCTCCACGTCTATTGGAAAATTAAGCGGGTCCGGGCTACACCGAAAGCGGTGAAGCTCTACACTACCGTTTTGCGGGCGGTGGTGGCGGCGCTGGGCGGTGACCCGCAGGCTGCCACCCCCGAGCACTTTATGCGGTTACCGCGGTGTATTCTTGAATTCGCGCCACGGGAGTATCCGTTTGCGGTTTTTTGTAATTGGTACCGGGAAGAATATCTCTCCGGCGAAGTTCTGTCCAGTGGCGAAAAAGGACCGGTATTCATCCGGAGGGATATCCTGGAACATCCGGCGGTTCGGGTGCTGCAAGAGGGGGTCGAGAAAGGGAGACGCGACAACACCGCTTTTACCCTTGCACTTTGCTACAAGGTGGCCGGCTACAGCCGGGAAGAAACCCTTAGGGAACTTCTGGCGTGGAACCGCAGGAACAAGCCCCCGCTACCGGCGAGCCAAGTCATGGCCAAGGTTCGTTCCGCCTATAAGCCCAAGTATCACGGGCCTAGAAGTAAGTGGCTCTCGCTGTTATCCGGGATCAGCTTCTGTTACCGGAGGATTTCCCGGAAGTCAGCTACAGAAAGACGAAGTCGGAAGCGCGATCGGGCAAAAGAAGATTTCTTAAAGCTCCTTGAAGTGTCCGGCGGAAAGATCGTAACCACGCGCAGCCGCTCCTTTTTGGCGAAGGAGCTTGGAACAAGCCCTGCCACTTTGAACCGGGCGCTCCAGGAGTTGGTGGCCGAAGGCCGGATCACGGTGTTAACCCGGCGGCTGGGGAAAGGCAAGGGTGCCCAGGTGGTTTACGCGCTGCACCATGAAGCCGAGTCCGTGGGTTCAACTTACCAAATTCAAAAGCCTTCACCCTATCTAAGAACGACCACCGAAATCGGCGGTGCTAATAACGTTATCAAAATTCGCAATACATATCTGGATGAGGGGCGGGTGGGGAAGGGACAACCACCAGCGACCATATCCGCCCAGGACCAATGCGGCCACCAAGGGTCAAGTCCTTTGAGGGGTACTTGGGTGCAGGCTGCACTTTACCACATAAAAATGGCTGTCGAAGCCAAATACGTCGCTGATCTGCAAGATCTCTATCACCGCGAAGCTCACGGCATCCGTGTAGGAGAGTTTTTGGTCCCGGTATTTCTCCAGGACCGCGCGCCCCTTCCCGCAGATAGCCGCGTCGGGGTAGATCACGGTGAGTGTCCCGCTTTCCGAAGCTTTTTCGACCGCCTTGAGGAACCGCAACGCCAGGTTGAAATCGCCGTGGTAGCGGAGCCAGGTGTAGGTTTCCGCCACCACCAGGAGAGTGGTAACCAGGCTCGCCTTTTTAGTTACCGACAGGTAAAAAGCCTTGGCTGCTTCGTGAAACGTATCCCGTTTATCTATCAGAGCGATGAAGGCACCCGTGTCCACGAAGACCTTAGAGGGGGCGGGCGCCACCGTAGAGGTCCTCCTTGTAAGTCGTTGAGCCGGTACCCGGACCGTCGAAAATCCCGATGATCGCGGCAAGCGGATCCTCTTCACCCCGCGCCCTCTTCTTGCGGACGGTGACGAAAGCGCTTAGCCGCCGGAGCAGCTCCTTTTGCTCCCGGGGTGTGAGCTTTTTAAATTCCTCCACCAGCCGGTCAACAGACATTTTTAGTTCCTCCTTCCGTTTAAAAACCGGCGCTAGAAGTTAACCGAAACATAGTCCGCGGAAGCCGAAGGTTCAGGAACCTTCAGGCCATCTTCGTGCAGGCCCTGGATGTGGAGCGCAATCGCCTCCGCCATCTGCTGCTTGGTTTCTTCTGGTGGTGCTCCGGTGGCCACACAGCCCGGAAGATCCGGCGCATAAGCGGCGTAGTTGCTATCAGCTTTCTCGATTACCACCAAGAAGCGGTATCCGGCCAATCGCGCCGCGCCCTTTTCACCTGCGGAGTTCGCTTCTTATTTTACCACAAAAGAGGAGATGCGTTCTTAAAAAGGTTGTTCAAAAGGCTGTTCACCCCTTGGGTGGATACGGCGGTTGAACATGGAGCGACAGGCCCCCGCCGCGCGTTTCCCTTGGCGCTCCGGCCCGTAACCCGCCTCCCTTTCCTTCTTCGCTTGCGCTCAGTCGTCATCCGCGACCCCGCCCCCACAACGTCACTTCGTTCCTGCGGTGGCGGGGTCGCGGACCGGTCGGCGGGATAGGGCCTCCGCTTACTTTGGCGCGGCGGGGGCGGCAACAAAGGTGCCAGTCATGAGGCTGTCAGGCGCAAATCCTACCAATCTTTCCAGGTCAGAGGCACACTGGGGCAATGAATTGCGGGTCTGGAGGCGGCGGTCAGGCTTACGGGTCGGGGATCTGCCGGATGGGCTTTATTCCGGGTCTTGCGGAACAGCGGTCAGCTTGCGGCTACTGCTTCTAAGAGAATCTTGCAAAGGAGGTGAGACGGCTTGCTTACCGAGCGGGATAAAGAAATCCTACGCTTCATCTCCCGGTTCGGCTACCTCTGCGCCCGGCACGTTATTGTTGCTTTTCCGCTCAGTGAAAGGGTGGCCTACCGGCGGCTGCAGTGCCTGGTACAGGACGGTTACCTTCAGCGCAAGCGGGTCCTGGCGGACCTGCCGCGGGTTTACTTCCTCACCCAGCGCGGCGTTGACGCCTCCGGGACCGATTTTGGCCGGGTGCGGAATATCCGGCTCCAGACCCTCGAGCACGACCTGACCGTGGCCGATGTGGCGGTAGCCCTCATGCGGCTCTATCCCGGGAGTTCCTGGGTGACCGAGCGGGAACTGCGGCGGAAAGCAGGACAGGGCTTCGGTAGCATCGGCGCCCGGGAGCACGTTCCCGACGGAGTGCTGCTCTTACCGGACGGGAAGAAGATCGCGGTGGAGGTAGAGACCTCCCGCAAACCGCACCGGCGGACCGAACGTATCCTGCGGTATTATCTCCGGCGGCCGGATTACATTGCGGTCTGGTATTTCTGCCGGACACCGCAGCAGTTGAAAAGCGTCAAGGAAGCGGCGCAAAAGTTAGACTTCGTTAAAACCCATCTTCTCCAGGAGGTGTTATTGGACCATGAAAATAAAGCTAAATCTTCAAGTTGATTCCCAGGCGGTGGAAACCGCGAAGCGGCTTGGTCTGCTGTCGATTGTAATCCTTCTTGTTTGCTTTTGTCTGCTGGTGATGGACGTGCGGATCCTCGGGCCGAGGGCGGCGCGCTCGGTAGCTGGCGACGCTCGGTTGTGGGCGATACTTACGCCTTCACCGGCAAAGAAGGCGGAGCTCCAGGAAAAGGCGGCAGTACTAGACAGAGCAGCGGATTGGTACGCACAACATCCTGTCAGAACAACGTGGGCCTGGCTTACCCAAAAAGACAGCGCGCTCACCTTCCCAGAGGTCCGGCGCAAATGGCTCCTTTATAACCTTATTATTATTTTGCTCTTGGCCGACGGGATAGCTCTCACCTGGTACCTGCGGCGGCGCCGCTTGCCGCCGCTAAAAACTACGCCTTTCGGCGGTAAAGGCGTGCTGCCTTTTCGAGAACGGTTAAACAAGACCGACCCTTCAGCCCCAGAACGACCTAGAAGAGCACTCAAACGCATAGCCCGGATGTCCCATCCCCCGGAGGGTGTACTCATCGGCGTGGATGACCGGGGCAGGCCGGTGCTTATAACCGTCAGGGAGATCAACCACCACGTCTTTATCTGTGGCACCACGGGCGGCGGCAAGAGCACCACCATCCTGAACTTCATCGAATTTGCTGCCCGGCACGGCTGGGTAGTTATCGTTGTCAACGGCAAGTATGACCCCACTCAACCCTCGTTTCGGACGGTGATGGAGTATTGGGCCAAAAAGCACGGGCGGCGGCTGCGGGTCTTCTCGATGGTAGAAGAAAGCGCGCGCTACAACCCGCTGGCGCAGGGCGGCTTCTCGTCCCTCAAGGATAAGCTAATGGCACTCACCGACTGGAGCGAGCCGCATTACCGGGCTCAAGTAGCAGCTTTTCTGCAGATCCTCATCCGGGTGCTCCGGGAAACAGGGCGGCAGGTTGACCTACCCACCGTTGCCGGACTGATAGACCTTCAGGCGGTGGCGGCGCTGGCCCGCCGCATCCCGGACGAAAAGACGCGGCGGGAGATTTTAGATGACCTGGACCAGCTTTCACAGAAGGATATCCGGGGCGCCTTTGCCCGCCTGGCGGAGATCACCGCCTCGGAGATCGGCCACCTCTTTGTTTCTGATCCGGAAGGCATCGACCTGGTGGCGGCGATCCAGAACAACGAGATGGTGCTCTTCGACCTTGATCCGCTGGCGTTCCCCGATTTTGCGCGGCTTTTAGGGCGGCTGATCGTGCTGGATCTCAAAGCGGCCGCTTCCCAGTACCGGCGGAGCGGCAGCCCCAAGAAAGTGATGGTGGTATTAGACGAGTTCAACGTCTTCGTGAGCGACGCCGTGGTGGACCTCTTCTCAAAGACCCGGAGCGCCGGTTTCGGGGTTGTGGCCGGCACCCAAAGCGCAAAAGCCGATATTGCCAGGGAGGGCGGCCCCGAGCTGGTGGAACAGATCGTGGAGAACGCGAGCACCTTCATCATCCACCGGCAGAACGCCCCGGGGAACGCTGCTTATTTAGCCGACCTGGTAGGAACCAAGGAGACTTACGAACTCACCTATCAGGTGGGGGTCCAGCCGCTTTTAGGCGAAGGGCGAACAGGCCTGGGTAGCGCCAGGCAGGTGCGGCAATACCTGGTCCACCCAGATGCCGTCAAGGCTTTGCGGACCGGAGAGGCCTTTCTCGTTCGCAAAGGGAGCATAGAGTCAGAAGTAACCCACCTTTGGGTACGACGCAGCGCGGATATAGGGTAGCTATCGCGGAACCGCCGCGCCGTCTGGATTGTGAATCGTCCAGACCGCGCGGCGGAACATCTTGGGGCACCCTCCGGCACCGTGGCCGGAGCGTGCCCTTTTGTGGAACACGAATCGTTGGTCCAGTAAGAATGGAAGGAAAGAAATAGTAACGCCGGTTGACCGAACAACAAGGATTTTGGCATACTTTGGCGAATAAGCAGATAGAACCTTTACTATCTGCTGGTCAGGGGTGCTTTCGGATGCAAGTTTACTTGATAAAGCAAGGCGACATCCTGAAAAGCCCCAAATTCAATGAACCGATGCGGGTTATCACAGAGCCGCGGGGCGGAGACGGCTATATAGTTTTAGATCTGGTTGGTACACGCAGCAATACATACCGTGGCGGAGTATTTCTAACTGTAGCGGAACTTAACCAGGTTGAAATAGAAACCTCTGAAGCGAGTTTCTTGGGAAACCCAAGCCTTTTCCGGCTCGGCCTTGATGCCCTCCGCATCCGCATCGCCTACGAATACGATCCGTTTTTCGGGCTTTCACTTTCGCGGGTGGATCCGCTGCCGCACCAGCTTGACGCGGTCTACAACCATATGCTCAAAGCGTGGCGCTGCCGCTTTTTATTGGCTGACGACGCCGGGGCCGGTAAAACCATTATGGCCGGGTTGCTTCTGAAAGAATTGAAACTCCGGGGGCTCGTTGAGCGCGTCCTGATCGTTTGCCCGGCGAACCTTGCTTTTCAGTGGCGGCGCGAACTTAAAGACCGCTTTGAGGAAGATTTCGAACTAATCACCGGTTACCGACTCCGGGAGGCTTACGCGGTCAATGTCTGGAACCAGCACAGCCAGATTATCACCTCTATGGATTTGGCTAAGCTCGATTATGTGTTACCGAGTGTGCAGCAGGCCGAGGACTGGGACCTTGTCATCGTGGACGAGGCCCACCGGATGTCGGCGCGCGACGTGGAGCACAAGAGCGAACGTTACCGGTTAGGGGAACTCTTGCGGGATAAAACGGCCCACTTTTTGCTTCTCACGGGAACGCCGCACAAAGGCGATCCGGAAAACTTCTGTCTTTTTCTTCAGTTGCTCGACCAGGAAGCGTATGCCGACGTGCGTTCTATCCAGGAGGCGATGCAGCGGCGGGAGGCTCCGTTTTACCTGCGGCGGACCAAGGAGGCAATGGTCAGTTTTCCGCAGCGCCAGCCGGACGGCACTTGGGTAGCACGAAAGCTTTTTACCAAGCGGATTCCGCATACAGTGGCTTTTGAACTGACCGGTGAGGAATTTGCCCTTTACCGGGCGGTTACGGACTATGTAAAGACCCAGTCCCGCCGGGCGGCCGAACAGGGGGACGATAAGCGGGCCCGCGCCGTCGGTTTCTTGATGGCGATGTACCAGCGGCGGATGGCAAGCTCGACTTACGCCTTAAAGGAGTCTCTCCGCCGTCGCTATAAGAAATTGAAGGAACAGCTTGAGGTAGCACGGCAAACGGAAGAGACCCCCATCCCGGAATTGCCGCCGGAGGAAGAATGGGAAGAGATGGAGGCCGCGGCCCGGGAAGAGTTGGAGCAGAAACTGGAACAGGTAACGCTGGCCCGCAGGCGACCCGAGCTCGAAGCGGAACTGAAAGAGATCGAAGCGCTGGTCGCGCTTGCGGAGCGCATCGAGGGAAAGGAAGTCAAGCTCGCCAGCCTGCGGAGGCAACTTACCGAGCAGGGCATCTTCAGCGACCGCTCCCTGCGGCTGCTTATCTTTACAGAATACAAGGACACCCTTGATTATTTGGTGAAAACGCTGCGTGAATGGGGCCTAAGCGTAGGTTATATCCACGGGGGAATGAAACCCGGCAGCCGCGATGAACCAGGCACGCGGCTTTACGCCGAACGGGAGTTCTGGGACTTAAAAACGCAGGTGCTGGTGGCCACTGAAGCAGCGGGTGAGGGCATCAACCTTCACTGCTGCAATATTCTTTTTAACTATGATATCCCGTGGAACCCCGCCCGCTTAGAACAGCGGATGGGCCGTATTCACCGGTACGGGCAGACGAAGGACTGCTTTATCTTCAACTTTTTCGCCCGGAATACCGTTGAGGGACGAGTACTTGAGAAGTTACTTGATAAACTTCAAGAAATCCGGGACGCTTTAGAGGATGACGCGGTCTTTGATGTAGTCGGTGAGGTGCTTCCTGCCAACCAGATAGAACGGCTTTTGCGGGACTTCTACGCCGGGCTTCTGGGTGAGGAAGACCTTCATGCCAGGCTGGAAGTGGCGGTAAATAAAGAGGATTTTGAACGCATCTGCCGCTCGGCTTTGGAAGGCTTGGCAAAGCGGAGCCTTAATCTGCCGCTGATTGTTGAGCAGCGGGCCCTGGCGAAAGAGCGCCGGATCGTTCCGGAAACGATTGCCCGCTTCTTCAAGAACGCCGCCGAACATATAGGAATAGACCTTAAGGCAGTAAAAGGACAAAAACAGGCCTTTCGGGTTGGCCGGCTCCCCTTATTTCTCTATGACCTCACCCGGGGACGGGAGTGGCGGCTGCCACCGCTGGCGAAGAATTATGACCGGATCACCTTTGAACGGGAGACGAGCGAAGACGACCCGCGTTTTGAGTGGGTCACGCCCGGGCACCCCCTCTTCGAGGCGGTGCGCCGGAAGATTGAGGAAGATGCCTTACCCCATTTTCAACAAGGGGTTATCTTCTACGACCTCCAGCGTGAAGAACCTTCTTTACTTGAGCTTTATACGGCTTCCGTGGCTGACGGGACGGGGAAAACGCTTCACCAGCGGCTCTTTGCAGTCGAGACAACCGTATCTGGAGAGCGCCGCTTGCGGGAGCCTACTTACATTTTAGATTTGGTCGCACCGGAAAAGGTGCCGAACGAGATTCCTCAGATTCCCCAAGACGATCAGGCATCCCAGGCGTTTCTTTTCCAGCACGCCTTGCAGCCATTCTTAAAAGAGGTTTTAGCGGAGCGGCAGAAGGACCTTGATTTGGTGGAGCGCCATGTCCGCCTGTGCTATGAGGAGCTAATCAAGAAGCGGGACGAGATTTTAGCCAAACACCTGCTGGCCAAAGATCAGGGCGATCCCGGAGTAGAGGGACTGATCGAGATCGAGTCCCAGAAGCTGTTGGAGCTTCAGCGGCGCCGGGACCGGCGGCTGGAGGAGATCAAGCGCCAGCGCGCCCTTTCCCTGCAGGGAATCGAACGCCTTGGGGTGGCACTGGTACTACCCCATCCGGCCCGGATAGCGCCGGAGATATCAACCTTAGTGCCTGATGCGGAAACAGAGCGCCGGGCTATGGAGACGGTTATCGCTTACGAACAGGCGCGGGGCTGCAAGGTTGAAGATGTCCACCGGCTTAATTTGGGGTATGACCTGCGGAGCCTGCACCCCGAAACAGGTGAACTCCGCCTGATCGAGGTCAAAGGGATCGGCGGTTCCTCGGGTACCATCTGCCTGACGCCTAACGAGCGCCGGGTGGCCGAGGATAGGCGGGACGTTTACTGGCTCTACATCGTTACGAACTGCGACGCGGAGCCGAGGCTTCAGGAACCTATTCCCGACCCGGCCCGCTTACCCTGGCACGAGGTCAAGCGGGTGGATCACTACCGGCTTACGGTTGACGCCTTGACCCAGCCCGTGACCTTGCGCGAAGAGCGGAGCTTTTACGGAGGGGAAGGAGAATGATCCCGAAGGAATGCAGGCGGCTGATCGAGGTGGATTTTCCTATCGGCGCGGTGAGCGTGCACGCAGTCCGGGAAAAATCTATTCGCTATGGGCATCCATCTACGCTACATCTTTGGTGGGCTCGGCGACCGCTTGCCGCTTGCCGGGCGGTACTCCTGGGGCTTCTTTTACCCGACCCCTGCGATCCGCTCTGCCCTTCAGGGTTTAAAACAAAAGCCTGGGAGCTTCTTTCTGATTCTTACCGGCCTGCCGGGAAATCTGATGTGGTTTTACAGAAGACGCTCTTGAAATTTATAGGCGACTTTGCCAACTGGGAAGCATCCTCCCATCCACTATATTTGAAAATTGCCCGGGGATTGGTTCAAGCGGCCCATCCAGAAGAGACGCCGCTGGTAGTAGATCCTTTTGCGGGAGGTGGTTCTATTCCGTTAGAGGCCTTGCGCCTCGGTTGTGAGGTTTTTGCTAGTGACCTCAATCCAGTTGCCTGTCTAATTCTCAAGGTACTTCTAGAAGATATTCCTCGGTGTGGCGGTGTTCTAGTGGATGAACTCCGCAAGATAAGTAAGAAGCTCAAAAGAGAAATGGAGTTGCAACAAAATGATATTTATCCACACGATCCTGATGGAGCGCGGCCAATTGCGTACTGGTGGGCACGTACTGTATACTGTCAGGCTCCAAACTGTGGGGCCGAGGTTCCTCTTGTAAGGTCTTTTTGGCTGAGTAGAGAAGGTAAGAATAAGGTAGCCCTTCGTTATCAAGTTAAAAAAACTTTAAGAGAAATACCCTCGATAGAATTTGAGATTTTTAAACCGCAGTCTGACCGTGACGTGCCAGTAGGTACTGTCTCTCGCGCCAAAGCTCGTTGCCTTGCGTGTGGGTCAGTGCTTTCACCACAGGAGGTTCGGGCTCAATTAAGGGCACAAAAAGGTGGAGCCGACGTATTGTTCGATAAAGAAGGGTGTCGGGTGGGAGGAGCACGACTTCTTGCTGTAATAACAGTGAACTCTGGGATGCGTGGACGACAGTACCGGTTACCGGAAGATCGAGATTACAAGGCCGTATGGAAAGCGATGAGGCGGCTCTCTTTTATTTCAAGCAACCTGACAAGTGATATCAATCCTATACCCAGCGAGCCGTTACCCTTTATGAGCGGGACCTTTAATGTTCCTTTGTACGGAATTCTGAATTGGGGGGACCTGTTTTCGGCTCGCCAAAAGCTGGTTTTAGCGGAACTCTGCCAGAAACTACTTCAGGTCTTTTCAACCTATGATGGAACATACGGGACAGAATTAAGGCGATTAATGGCCCTCGGCATTAGTAAGCTCTCGGAGAAGCTGTCGTCCCTCTGCCGTCTTCAGACCTCAGCGAAACACAAGATGGCTAGTACATTTTCAAGGCAAGCACTTCCCATGGTGTGGGATTATGTTGAGGTAAATCCTTGGGCGGGAGGTTCAGGTGACTTTGAAGATCAACTTGAATTAAACGCTCTTGTTGCTGCACAATATTATGCTTTTCAATCCGCTGCCGTTACGCAAATTGCTGACGCAACCGTATGTCCACTCTCCGACAATGCAGCTAGTGTTTGGTTTACTGATCCGCCTTACTACTATGCAGTACCCTATGCAGACCTTTCCGACTTCTTCTTTGTCTGGCTTAAGCGCATGCTTCCTGGAGAGCCTTACCTCAGAGACCCATTTGATCCAGGTAATCTTTTAACGCCAAAACAACAAGAATTGTGTGAAATGACGCATTGGGATCCCGAACGCTATCCCTACAAGGAT
Organism: Bacillota bacterium; assembly: GCA_040758635.1. Classification (GTDB taxonomy): domain Bacteria; phylum Bacillota; class Desulfotomaculia; order Desulfotomaculales; family Ammonificaceae; genus Yes71-27. Next base: position 15,696 of record JBFLVI010000036.1, read on the forward strand.
AAACAGTTTTTTGAAAACGGAATGATGCGTGCATTTAAAGAAGGAAGACGCGTTCTTAATGAAGATGGTGTAGGTTGTGTGGTATTCGCCCATAAAACAACCGAGGGTTGGGAAGCTCTACTTTCCGGAATGCTTCAGGCGGGATGGACGATTACTGCCTCCTGGCCCATAGCCACTGAAATGAGTTCCCGTCTCCGGGCCCAGGAATCGGCAGCCCTGGCAACCAGCGTGCACCTGGTCTGTCGTCCCCGGCTGCAGGATGCCGGAGTGGGAGATTGGGCCGAGGTGAAAGCCGAAATGGAGCAGCGGGTGCGGGAGTGGATGGCGCGCCTGCTTGAGGAGGGTATTCGCGGTGCGGACGCGATCTTTTCCTGCATCGGGCCGGCGCTGGAGGTTTTCAGCCGGTATGAACGGGTGGAAACGCCCGCGGGGTACGCGGTACCTTTGGGCGGCAACCCTGAAGCGGCTGAACCTCAGGAACGCGGCTTTCTTTCCTACGTTTTCGAAGCGGTGTCCCGCGAGGCCTTGCGGCAGGTTTTAGGCGATGCAGAAACCGAAGGCTTTGAAGAGGATGCCCGGCTGACCGCGCTCTTTCTCTGGACGCTGCAGACCACCCGGACAAACGGGAATAACGGGCGAAACAACAGCGGCGAAAGAAACCAAGAAGAACTTAACGAGGAACAGGAGAAACCGGTCAGGAAGAAAGGCGGGCTCGCGCTTCCGTTCGATACCTTCATCCGGATCACCCGTCCGATGGGTATTCATTACCAGAACTGGGTCGGCCGGGTAATCGAAATCGAGAAGGGTATAGTGCGCCTGATTCCTGTTAGCGAGCGGCGCAGATTGCTTTTCGACGAAGAAAGCGTTTCATTGCCCGTGGAATGGGGTAAGAAGGGGGTCCAGGTCACTTTATCCGAGTTGATCGGGGTGCCTGAACCTCCGCCAAAACCGACCAAAAGAGCGGCCAAGCGCCTCGAAAACCTTACCACTCTCGACCGCCTGCACCAGGCGATACTCCTTTTCGGCGCCGGTCAGAGTGCATCGTTGCGGCGCCTGCTAGAAGAGGAACGCCGCCAGGGGAAGCGTTTCGAGCGTCTAGCGCTGGCGCTCACGGCCCTGTATCCCGAAAAAAGCCAAGAACGGCGCTGGATTGAAGGTCTGCAGGCGATGATGCCCCGGTGAAAGGAAGGTGCAATTTTATGGAGCCCTGGTACAAGGTTGCGGTCCCGCGCAAGGAACTCCGGGAGGGGCGTTCCCTCGACCCCAGCGAGTTCGCGGTGCACCTCGACCAGATCGTAAACGGCACGGCACCGGAGGAGTATATTGACCCGGTAAAATTCTTTGCTCGGACCTACTTCTCCAGAGCGCTGGTCGAGCACTGCGGGATGGTCCTCCGCCGTCTGGCAGGTGAGACAGTAAACACGGCGCCCAATTTATCGCTTCTTACCCAGTTCGGCGGCGGCAAGACGCATACCCTGGCAACCCTCTACCACCTGGTTACCAGCGGTCCGAGGGCACAGGAATACGACGGGGTAGGAGAGCTACTGAAAGATATTGGTTTACCGATGGTTCCTAAAGCCCGCGTCGCCGTCTTTGTAGGGAACGCCTGGGATCCCGAGGAGGGGCGGGAGAATCCCTGGCTTGACCTTGCCTGGCAGTTGGCGGGTGATGCCGGGCGGCGGTTGCTCGGTGATGAGGCTCGTAACAGTGCTCCAGGTACGGCGATTTTACAGAAGCTCTTCCAATTGGTTAATGAGCCGGTCCTTATCTTGTTTGACGAAACACTTAACTATCTGGGACGCTATCCTCACCAGGCGGAGCAGTTTTATTCATTCATTCAGAACTTGACCAGTGCGCTGACGGCAGCGGAACGCGCCGTAGGGGTTTTCAGCCTTCCTGCATCGCCGACCGAGATGAGTGCCAGTCTTTACGAATGGCAGACAAGGTTAACTAAGGTTGTCGGACGTGTCGGCAAGCCTGTCCTGGCCACCGAGCCGGAGGAGATTTCGGAGATCATCCGCCGGCGGCTATTTGAAGATCCCGGCAGCAAGAACATCCAGCGGCTGGTGGCGCGTCACTTTGCCCGGTGGGTTTTTGAGCGGCGGGACCGGCTGCCGCCGGAGTTTGCCAACTTTCCCGAAGAGGCAATTCGCAAGCGGTTTGAGGTGTGCTACCCGTTTCACCCCAGCACCCTTACCGTTTTCCAGCGGAAGTGGCAGTCTTTGCCTACCTTCCAACAGACACGCGGGACCCTGGCGATGCTCGGTTTGTGGATCGCCCAGGCCTACCGGGAGGGATACAAAAGGGTGTGGCGGGAGCCGCTGATTACCTTAGGAAGCGCTCCGCTTTACGACCGCGAATTCCGCTCCAAGATTTTAGAGCAACTGGGTGAAACGCGGCTGGAACCGGCGATCGAGTTTGATATCGCTGGAGATAATGCTCACGCCGTTGCGCTCGATAAGGAGTTTGCGGACACTGTGGGCAAAATCCGCCTCCATCAGCGGGTAGCAGCGGCACTCTTTTTTGAATCCTGCGGCGGAATGGCACCGGATAAAGCGGCGACGCTTCCCGACCTGCGTTTTGCGCTTGGTGATCCTGATACGGAAACGACACTTATTGATGCGGCTGTGCAGGCGCTTGCCGGGCGTTGCTACTTCCTACGTTCCGTAGGCACCTCTGCCTGGCGCTTTGGTTACACACCCACCCTGAGAAAGGTCCACGCCGACCGGAAGGCCGCGCTTGATCCCGACTCGGTTGAAAGGCAGCTTCAAGAAATAGTCCGGCAGGTTTTCCGCGAAAAGGCACAGGTCGGTCTTTGTTTCTATCCGAACGAGCCGGGGACGATTCCCGATACCCCGGCGATTACCCTCGTCGTCCTTCCGCCTGACGCCGAGTTTACAGACGCACTAAGAGAACAACTTGCCAATTGGACCATCTCCAACGGGCAGACACCCCGCCAGTATCCGGGTGCTCTCCTCTGGGCCGTTCCGGAAGGGGGATTTGGTTTACGCACCGCGGTTGAGGACTGGTTGGCGTGGCAGATTACGGCCCGCGATGCCGAACAAGGCCTTTTAGGGGAAATAGACCCCCACGACCTCCAGACGCTCCGGACTGAATTAAGGCAAGCTAAAGATGTGGTCGAAGAGAGAGTATGGACCGTATATAACCGGTTGTTGCTCTGGAACGGAAAAGAAGGAGCTTTACAACCGGTAGGGCTGAAGCAGATGCACCCGAGCGAAGCGCAAAGCATAACGGGTGCCATTCTGGCCCGGTTAAGGCAGGAGGGTTTACTTAACCGGGAAGTCGGCGCCTCCTACGTTGAGCGCCATTGGCCGCCGTCGTTAAAAGAAGCGGGTACGTGGCCGCTGGCCGGTCTCCGGGCCGCGTTCTTCCAGGGGCACCTCACCCGGCTGGAAAAGGCGGAGGATGCCTTGCGCCAGATGATCCTCCGGGCGGTAAAACACGGGATCTTCGGTCTGGGAGTTGGCAAAGGCGCGACGCAGTTGGACCGCGTCTGGTTTCAGGAGGAGGTTGACCCGGCAGAAATCGTCTTCGACTACGAAACCTTCTTGCTCCTCCCCTCTCGCGCTAAGATAGAGAAACTGCGTACCGCCGGAGAGGAACTGCCGCCGGGAGTAGTTGTCCCGGGCCAAGGTCCGGATCCCGGACAGGCGAGAGCCACAGAAACCTCTCTTCCAGAACCCGAATCCCAGCCCGGAGGCGGCTTGGAAGATGTTAAACCATCGGTCCTCCAGTGGCGCGGGCATATTCCCAGGGACAAATGGAACCTCTTCGGTCACCGGGTGCTCGCCCGGTTAGGCAGTTCGGAGAACGTAACGATCGAAGTTACTATCCGAGCAAAGGTTGAAGGACCTTCCGTAAAGCAGCAAATCAACGTGGCCTTGCAGGAATTAGGCTTGGAGGGGGAGCTTACGAAGGATAGTTAAATCCTTTTTGCTGAGAATCGCTCCGTTTGGAGGTGATACTGGTGCTGAATCACGAAGAGCTTCGGCAACTCAGGCTCCTTGTGGATTTTCCACGTGAAGAATTAGATATCGAGATCAAGGGTTGGCTTGATCTGTCTTCGGAACAGGACCGTGCCAATTTGGCTAAAGCTATAATTGCAATAGCCAACTCTGGCGGTGGTTTTATATTGTGCGGCTTTCAGGATGAAGGTGGTTCCTGGAAGCCAGCTTACCCACGGCCTGGTAGCCTTGACAGTTATAGCCAGGATAACATAAATGGTATAGTACAGCGTTATGCGGAACCAGCTTTCCATTGCAGCGTACATCACGTTGAGCGGTCAGACACTAAGGAATATTTTCCTGTAATCATTGTACCTGGGAATCATACGGTGCCCATCAGGGCAAAAAGGGATGGACCTGACTTGGCACATATCAGGCAAAATGTTTATTACATTCGCCGTCCCGGACCTAACAGTGAACCGCCGCAAACGGCGCGAGAATGGGACGAACTCATAGGTCGCTGTATTCGGGCTGCCAAAGAAGAACTCCTTGAGGATATTCGCCAGATTATTTATGGAGTTTCAAGAACCGCTTCGTCCACTACTGGCGAAGATGCGTTTGATAAGTTGAGACAGTGGGAAAAAGGTTGTCTTGAGCGCTGGGAGCAGCTTGTCAAGGAGCGGCTTTCTGAGGAAAAACCCTCTCGATACGAGCACGGTATTTGGACGGTTTCTTATCTTGTGGAAGGGACATTTGAACCACCGGCACTTGAGGAGTTTAGAGATATTTTGGATCGTGCAAGGGGTCATGAAACAGGGTGGCCTCCCTGGTGGGTTCCGACACGAAAAGAAATTGCACCTTATCCGTATGAAGGAACTATTGAATGTTGGTTAGGTGAACCGGGAAAAGAAGCGGCCTATTCCGATTTCTGGCGGGCTTCGCCTCAAGGTCTAATGTTTCTCCTGCGGGGTTATAGGGAGGATAGTGTTAAAGAATTAGTTCCGGGAAAAGCCTTTGATCTCACCTTACCTATTTGGCGAGTCGGCGAAGTGTTCTTACACGCCCAGCGACTATCTGCAGAACTGGCTGGGTCTCCGGCAACAATCTATTTCCGCTTCCGTTGGCAGGGTTTGTCGGGACGTGAACTCGTAGCGTGGGCTAGTGGGAGAGACCAGCGGCCTGGTCAGATGGCTCGGCAACCAGGCGTCATATCAGAGTTATCCGTATCAGCTGAGGATATTAGCCCCCTACTACCTGAGTTGGTATTAAAACTTACTAAGCCACTCTATGAAATTTTTGACTTTTTCTCAGTATCTTTACCCATGGTGCAGGAAGAACTATCAAGGATGTTAGGTAAAGAAAAGCGCTGAGGCAGGAAAATAGTCAAGTACATTTCAAAGGGAGGCGAGATTAGTGGCGGCCAGGGTAATCAGCTTTATCAATTTAAAAGGGGGAGTAGGAAAAACCACTTTGGCTTTGGCTGCCGGTGAGATACTGGCAGGGGAGAGCATTAATATCGACACTGGAGAAGTCTGGGGCTTTTACAAAAAGACTCTCCTAATAGATTTAGATGGACAGGCCAATCTAACTTTTGCTGCCTTAGACGAAGACAAAATTAGGTCATATTGGGAGCAGAAAAAGTCAACTTACCATTTCTTCTTATCCCTGATAGAAGGTAATGGGGCTAGCTTGAGAGAATGTATCTGCTCAGAATGCTCTAATTTACAGACAGTCTCTGGAAGACTTCATATTCTCCCTTCCAGTTTCGAGCTTTTTAACTTCGAGGAAAAAGTATTGGAAGGCTTTGAGGAAGGCAACGGTACCGTTCCGTTAGATCTATTGAGGAGAAGCCTTGAGAGCGCATTCAAAGAAGAGGGGTTGCTGGAAGATTACGATTATATCATCATTGATTGTCCGCCAAATTTATCCGTTCTTACGGCGAACGCTATTCTTGCGAGCGATTACTATGTGGTCCCCGTGATTCCTGAAAAGCTTTCAACTTATGGTCTACAGTTAATCAAAAGACGCGTAAGCGAACTGCGCGAGCAGTACCCCGCATATGTTACAATCGAGTATGCTGGCGCGGTGCTGAATAGGGTTGATACTCGAAGAAAAGACCATATCGAGATAGCAGAGAACATCCTGATGGACAGGGATTTCAACTGTTTTCGCAACTGGATTGGCGACTGGAAACCTTTATACATAGTTACAGATTTCAAAAAGGGAAGAGAGTTTAGGCCTTCTACACCGTATCAGAAATATGGCGGTAAAGCAAGACGGAAACAGCCGCAAAGGTCTCGGCTTTTATCTGGTCATGGTGATGGAAATACTAATGGCTATATTCGGATTTATGAACGTATCGAGGGATTTGTAGAGGAGTTGATTTCTCGTGCCAGGTAAAAAATTTCGAGTTAAGGACTTGACTATAGCTGAAACAGAAGATATCTTGAAGCAACTTTACCGAAAATATGAGCAAGACAGAGATACACTAGCCCAGTTCTTGCCACATATAGTAAATTTACTCGACAAGAGAATTGGAACAAGAAGGACCAGCAAACAACAAAAGAAACCCTCAACAGAGAAAAAGGGCGGCAAAACCGATCCGAAGCTCGATTTTACACTGATAGACGAATTTCTGACGGAAAGAGAAAAAAAGGCAAGGCTAAATAATGCCCTTAGCCTCTTGAATGAGTTTAGGAAAACTGGCAGCTTAAGTGAAGAAGAGATGAAAAAATGTCTTGTCAACGTGGTTTTATCAGGATTTCAATCAACGGCGTCCTCGCAAGAGCTGGAACTACTAACCAGCATCGTGGAACGGCTGCTGGGTATCAATTTGACAAATGAGACCGAAAAGGAATTTACTTTCGCTGATTCTACCGTGATAAAGAAATATACACTGACGGACCGTATCAATGTTTATCTAGATCGGAACTTCTCGTTGGCCAAAATAGAAATAACGGGTGCTTCGAACTTGAGCGGGAGCGATCACGCTGGTAAATTTTGATACTATTCCTATATAAAAACGAAAGTCACACCCGCCAAAAGCTGTATTATTTCTGCTTAGACAGTCGCGATTGCAGCATCAAGCAGAAAGAAGTATATCCAAGGTCAGCCCCTTAGCCAACACTTTAAAGCCGCTCGGTGTGGTTCCTGAATCGAATATATGCTTCCAAAAGTCGTAGGTTTGCTTTCCCCCGAATACAGCGGAAGATACAGTGGCATCGCGATTAATCCAAATGGGTAAGGCGGCAAAGTTACGGACCATTCTCTGCAGGTGTTCCCAAAGGAGAGGAGGAAATTTCTGCTGGAATAGGTCGCCGTCTTCGACTGACCTACCTTCGTTTAGGAGGTAAAACCGCTTGATACAATCTCGGATGTAACGCAGGATGTTATAGAGTATCTCTTCACGTGCCATCCGTACCGCCCGAAGGTGCGGATCAGTAATCTCTTCGCCTTTACGGATCGCCTCTTCCACCCGGTATGTGCCCCGGTCGAAATCATACTTCCCGTGGAAAATTTCTTCGGCGAATATATTCATCAACTCGACCATCTGCGTCTTTTCAAGTTGCCGCGGGTTTTCCCCGAGTTCAATCTTGTAATTTAGCGGTACGTTCATTGGCTCTTTGCGGATAAACAGCGAGAAAAACGTTTTCTCGACGGTGTTATAAGAAAGTGGCTTAACGGTAGATTTGCCGCCGAATTCGATAAAATCACGGAGTTTGTTTTCTGAACTATGAATGACTGCTGTTCGAACGTCATCCAATATGTAACGCTTTATCTCGCGGTGTTCACCTTTAAAGAAGGCCATAAGCTCTTGCTCCGAAAAGCTTAGATCGTCTTGATTTCGTCCTGTTGCCCGGCGGAATTCTTCGATTTTTTCCCAGTAAATCTGGCTACCTAAGTAGCGCTGGACTGACTTGTCGAAAGCAACCTGGCGCAATATGGTACCAGCGCGGGTGTTGGTTTCCAAGAGGATTTCGAGGTCTGGGTTCAGAAATACCCTTACTGGCAATTTGCGGGCGCCAAGGAGCATTTGCGCTACCGCCTTGTGTTGTCCGTCAAAAATATGAACCACGGCGGTCTCATTGTTTACTACAGCCCACGCCAGACTTATATGAAGCTGAGGGCGGCCAGCCAAAAACTCCGCAACTAATCCCCGGATCCGCTCGCTCACCGCCCGCGGGTTGATTTTATCATCGTGGTGCATGTTTATTGCAAAATAGAAATACCGGGAATTGCAAAGAGTAATCCCTGAAGTTGCAAAGAAAAATTCCCTGTTATTGCAGAAAGGCCATTGCAGCGTCCCCCAAAACACCCTTACCCTTGTAGTTGA
>JBFLVI010000037.1:0-22538 GCA_040758635.1 Bacillota bacterium
TAAGCGGGCCGTTTGCCAGCCGGCCTTTTGTGAAGTATGTGTTGCGTGAACTTGTTTCGCTACGGCGTTCTTATACAGGGTTTTAAAATTCTGCGGGAGTTTACCTACTAAACCTTGACACGGTCTTTGGAAAAGTATAACTTGACAGCTATACTCGTTGACTACATAATATGACCAAATAGCAGAATAAATTTAAAAGGGTGTTCGCGCCGCTAATCGCGGCGCGAACGACGGAATTGACCGGCACTCGAATAACTTGCCCGAGCCGATGGCAGTGCGAACAAGTTATTCGAGTGGACAACTCCTTCGGGCTGCCGCCTTACCGGCGCTTATATGGGGCACGAACACAAGCGTTCGCTTCCTGCGCACCGTCTGCGGTTGCCGCTCAATTACGCCGTTGGGCTGGCTTTCGTAGATGGCGCATCTTTGCAAACCCACAGGGGGCACTACGAAATGAGAGTTCATAGTATACTTGCCAGGAACTACGGGCCATTCGCGATCTTGGAAGAGGTGAGGCTTGGTCCGCTGGCAACAATTGTTGGTCAAAACGACACAGGCAAATCGCACATCTTGCGCGCACTCCAGTTGTTCTTCGAAGGGCGGAAGATCGAGGAAGGTGACGTATATTACGGAGCGAGTCCAAATGACGACGTGGTAATAGAAGTTGCCTTCACCTCACTCCCGGTCAAGATTGAGCTTGAGGATGGTGTCGAGACAACACTCCAAGAAGAAAGGCTTCTGGACGCTGATGGTTACCTTCGAATTCGCAAAATATACCCGCGTGACAACCTCACCAAGTTTAAGGTTTGTCTGATTACGCAGGATTTTGAAGATGATCGCTTTGCAGGATTGCCCATTCTCAAAGAAAGGGATCTCAATGAACGATGTGCATCCGTGGGAATTGACGTCACTAAATCAGGGCGAGGTGTCACAAACAAGGGCAAACGGGAACTGCTGCGCCGTAGAGCACAGGAGGAAGGTATTCCACTTGTAAAGCGAGAGCTTACGCTGATAACAAAGGACGAACTCTGGAAGAAGATCGCTTGTTTGCTGCCTGAATTTGTGTTGTTTGAAACAGACACCAGGCTTGGTGTCGGGGAGACCTCATTTCAAAGTCAGTTTCGACCCATCGTTAAGATGGCGGCTGAACAACCCGATGTGGTTGACACCAGAGATGCTTTTACAGGGGCAATAGGCAAGGCCCTTCAAGTTGAGATTGACAAGATATTTGCGCGACTTCAGCGCCATACAGATGTATTCACTGGCCTTACAGCCAAACCCGAGTTTTCCTGGGATAAAGCAGTTACATTCCAGATATTTGGGAAAGATCAATATGGGGTAGAGAACTCTTTGGACCGAAGAGGTAGCGGAATCCGGCGGCTTCTTATGGTCGCATTCTTCCAGTATTTGGCTGAGAGAGGACGAGATGCTAACGGCGATTTTGTCTTTGCTGTCGAAGAACCTGAGAATTGCCTTCATCCCGGACTTCAACGAGAGTTAGTTGCGTCATTCCGTCGGTTGGCTGACGAAGGGTATCAGGTTATTATTACTTCTCACTCACCGGTTTTTGCGGGAGCGTCACCGACTGACGATTTGGCGTTAGTTGTGCGAGACGCCGGTGTTGCCAGAGCTATCCAGACGCCGGAGCTTGATCTTTCTGATGTGGCTGAACAGCTTGGCGTAGAACCTTCCGACCAAATCACCGGCTACAATGCCTGCATCTTCGTCGAAGGCCCCGCTGATGTTGAATTCTGGATGACCGTCGCACAGAGGTTCAAGGAAAAGGGACTTACTGACGCAGATTTTGATGATCGGCGGATAGGATTTGTGCTGTGTGGGGGCGAAACCCTGAAGCATTGGATTGATCTTCGGGCTATGGGTAGGCTGAACCGCCGCTTTGGAGTGATAGTAGATAGTGACCGAGAAAGCATACATCACAATATCCCTGGCAAAAAACTGAACTGGAAGCAGAAATGTGAGGCTCAAGGTGGAGTATTCTTTATCCTTCGAAAGCGTGAGATAGAGAACTACCTTCATCGTGACGCTATCGCAAGATCGGGTCGTGACCGTAAGCCTTACGATGATTTTACGGATATGAAGGCGCTCTTTGGCGAGAATGTCTACAAAGTTATTCGTGATATGTCGTGCGACGAGATTCTGCAAATGGATCGCTATGAGGAAAATGATGCTGAACACCACGAACTGTTGGAAATCGTTCAGGCGTTCTTAGCATTAACTGGTAATCAGTAAATCGAATTGGCAGCCCAACACGCGCTTGCACCTGACGGCTTCGCCCTGCGGGCTCGCCAAGGTGAATCGCAACCCGTTGGCTGTCCTAGAAGAGTGTTGCAAAACCATAATTCACCAGAAGCGAGTCAATCTATCTATGGATGGGAGGCTTTGGTGAAAAGCCCGGAGGCCGCGAAAAACGAGCATGGCGCGGAAGGCGAAGCCGTCCGGAGCGGAGCGTACATGGTAGTACGTGAACACCGGACGGCGAGCCTGACAAAGCCAGGCGAAGTTTTGCAGCGGTCTCCTAGGAGAATTCTATGAAGCTAGTTCTCGATAGTAACATCTTTTGCCAGGACTACCGCCTGGCAAGCGCAAACTTCCGGCTATTGCGGGAGGGACTGCACATCATTCCTGCTGACCTAAAAGTGCCAGAAGTCGTTCTTGATGAGGTAGCCAACCGGTTTAGGGAAATCCTTGAGGAAGCTCTTGCTGCAGCGAAGAAGGCGGAAAAAGCCTTGAATCGGCTGCTTCGGCGGCCAGTTCAGTCCGCATTGACATCTATCAGTGTCATCCAGGAGGCGCAGGCCTATCGTGAATGGCTTCTCTCGAAGCTTAAAGAACTTGGGGCGGAAATTCTCCCCTATCCTGAGGTGCCCCATAAGGAAGTGGTCGAGCGCGATCTACAGAGGAAACGACCCTTCAAGCGGGACGGCTCGGGCTACAGAGACTTTTTGATCTGGGAGAGCATTCGGCGGCTGATGCTTTGGGGCACCGAACGTATCATCTTCGTAACAGCTAACACAAAAGACTTCGGCGATGGGCCACGTGTTGCACCCGAGCTTCAGAAGGACATCCTCAACCCTGATCGACTCGAACTGGTTCCCTGTCTTAAAAACTTCAACGATAAGTTCGTAGTCCCCAGGCTGAGAATGGTCGATGACCTAAAGGCCAGACTTCAGAGCAAGGCCGGCACATCCTTCAACATCACTCACTGGCTCCGCGATAGCCTCGTCGACCTCCTACGGAACGAGGAACTCGGTCCAATTGTGGCTGGGTTCCCAGACGGTGTTGGAAGTGTTTACCCCACTGAGATCGTAGCGTTTGAAGCCATTGCTATCGACGATGTTCGAGAGCTTTCAGAGCACGAGAGGTTGGTACGCATAACGGTACAAGTGGACATTGAGTTCAGCGTGGACATCGACTGGGACGACTATACGTGGTGCTCCGAAGTGCGTGAGTGGGCCGGCGAGTGCTCCGAGCCGTTCATATGGTCCTCTTCTAAGCACGTGGACAGGTTGAAGCTTGGTATCACCCTGGTTCTCGACTCCACAGGCGAGAAGTTGGTTGACGCAGAGATTGGGTTGATCGAAGGCTCTTACGGAAGCGTGGAGTTAACATCGTGGTAGGGGAGCAACAGCCAATCACACGCTCCAGCGGGCAGGGTGCTCGCGATGCTCGCACATCGGCCGCTGAGCTTTAGCGCTGTAGAACGCAAGAGGAGGATTAGTCTATGGCAAGGAAGACCGTACCGTTTAGTCAGAAGGGCATCGAAAAGCTCCCGGACAACAAGCCTGTCGTCTACAAGATCCTGACCGAAGGGGGCAAGAACAACTATACCGGCGTCGCGCAGCGGGGCCGCGTCCAGGAGCGACTGAAGGAGCACCTCCCAGGCGGCAAGGACTATATTCCGGGAGCCAGAGTTCAGATCGAGCAAATGGGCAGCATTAAAGAGGCGGAAGCCAAGGAGAGACGGATCATCTCTCGCAGTAAGCCTCCCTACAACGAGAAGAGTAAGTAGCTTGAGTTCTAACAACCGGTTGCAGTGGGCGGCACTCCGTGCCGCCGCTGAGCTTGGTCGTTAGACCGTCTGCTATTACGAGTTGGACGATTTCATATGTGCGGATGCAAGCAAGGCATTCATGAGAAGCTTAAGGTGAGACAGGATAATGGTCAACCGTCGAGCGTTTAAATCTGATGTCAGTTTTCTTGAGAAGATTTCGATGGGCGCCGTCGGGACCCATCGGGTCTTCGAGCATCTGAGAAATCAGGGGCACAACCCCCTCGAACTTGAGCGAGGTTCAAGGAGCTTCAAGATTTGGAAGAATATCAAGATTAAGCGCATCAGGGTACCTGATATTCTCTGCGTGGCTTGCGGTCGCCGAGTCGAATCCAGAGCCAAAACCACTCTTGAAATCTCTATGTCTCATTCGTTGTCCGATCCAGAACGAGGTTGGGATTATGGCCTTAACGATAGCGATTTTGTAGCACTTGTGATTTGCAAGCGGGTTAGTGATAGGCCAATAGACTGGCAAGCCGATGAGCTTGTCCAGTATATCTCCGTTCATGATCTCCGTTCTGCTCAGAGAAACAACCTTATTGTTCTTGTGAAACCCAAAGGTGCGGAAGAAGGATTCGAGGCCAGAATTAGTTGGCCTGCCGCCGTCGCGAAATCTGCAGGTATCATCGAGTCGGTTAATAACGATTGCATTAAATATCGCAGACAGACCGATAATAGAATGATCACATTGAGCCTGTTTAAGCAAGGGCTTAGTCTGAATCCTCTTGTTCGTGAAGGCGATGCTATTTCTGAAAATCAAGTGCTCGCCGCTGTCATCCCCGTAGTCAAGCAATTTCCCTGTTCAGGGGGGATTGCCCAGGACTATTACATTGCCCAGCTTTCAAGTTCATCTCTAACTGAACGATACACTGCAGCTAAAGCCCTATCAATTTTCCCATCAACAGAAGTGTCCAGGGTACTTACTGGTAAAATAAATGAAAGCAGTGAACATATTTATGTAAGGCTCGAAGCAGCCGCAAGCCTGGCGCGTCACGATGAAGAACAAGGGTGGTTATTCATTAAGCAATGTCTGGTGGATGACTATCTCCAAAACAGATTGGAAGCTGTCATCGCTTTGGGAGAGATTCCAGCCGATGCATCCTGCCAACTCCTATGTTCTGTTCTGATGGACAATCAACAGCACCCTGAAATTCGAGCCGGGGCGGCTTGGGCGCTTGGTGAGCTACACAGTAGCTTGGCTCTCAATGCCCTGGTTGATAGCTTTTCTGCTGTAGATGAAGGTATTCGCATCGAGGCTGCGAGAGCTCTGGCGAAATTGGCATCACATTTTACCACAGAAATCGTGGATAAGTTTCCTCAGACTGCTCCAGATAAAAGACCGGGAATAGCGTGGGCATTGAGCAAATCAGGGAAGTTCAAGCTTGAAGAATTACTAAACGCACTCGTCGATGAGGATGCCCGTCATTGGGTATCATATATACTCGGCACACAAGATCATCAAAAGTACATTGACCAAATAGAGAAGTTGAGGGAGCGGGATCCTGAGGTGTATTTCGCCGTTACAGTCCTGTGGAAGATCATGATGAGTTGGGTCTACAACTTGGAGGAATACTGATGAAATCACTACCGGAGCCACTGTATACGACTCACTGTGGCGCAGCCTATGTCGGCGATGCCCTTAAACTGCTACAGGGACTTCCTGATGAGAGCATTGACCTTGTGCTCACTTCGCCACCTTTCGCCTTGCAGCGTCAGAAAGAGTATGGCAATGTTGACCAAGACGAGTATGTAGATTGGCTTTTATCGTTCACCGTCGAAATAAAGCGTGTACTAAAGAGCACAGGCAGTTTCATACTAGACCTTGGAGGTGCTTATCGCAGAGGTAGACCGGTTCGGTCGCTCTATAACTATCGCGTCCTCATCAGAATGTGTGACGAACTAGGCTGGAAACTCGCCGAGGAGTTCTTTTGGTTTAACCCGTCTAAATTGCCTTCACCTATAGAGTGGGTTAACAAACGCAAAATTCGCGCGAAGGATTCTGTCAACACCATATGGTGGTTTTCCAAGACGGACTTTCCTAAAGCTGATATTACAAAAGTCTTGGTACCCTATTCGGAGCGGATGAAACTTTTGCTTCAGAATAGCGAAAAATACTATTCGCCGAAGAAGAGACCGTCTGGACACGACGTCAGCGACCGATTTGCAGAAGATAAGGGTGGGGCAATTCCACCAAACTTGCTCCAGATTCCGAATACTGAGAGTAACTCGCAGTACCTCAAATGCTGCCAAATTGTTGGCATTAATGGTCACCCAGCCAGATTCCCCGGGAAGCTCCCTGAATTTTTTATCCGTTTCCTTACCGATGTAGGGGACACTGTTTTAGACATCTTCGCCGGTTCCAACACGACAGGCGCAGTGGCAGAGGCTTTGGGGCGAAGATGGATTGCTTTTGAAATTAATCAATCTTACCTTGCCGCTTCAGCCTTCCGCTTTCTTAATGAAGCTCGGGAAGATATTGTGAAGTCTTTGTATAGCAAGCTTGTTGCTGAAGGCGCTAAGAGAATTATTATCCCGCAGGGGGCGAGGCAGCAATATCTCTTGGAAGAGACAGGGCAATATCAGACATTGTCGGAATGACCATGCAACAGTGCATAAGCACAATATGGCGGGCTAACAACGGCATGCAGCAGACAGCGCTTCGCGCCGCCGCTGATGCCAAAGCCGTTAGGCCCACCTGAGGAGGAGCGACCACCAAGATCCCATGGACGTACAAGCGCTGCATTCTCTGCTTGAAGGAAGAGCCGCTCACTAACCAGCACATCATTCCAAAGCAGATCGGCGGTAATCTTTTTGCTCGCTTCCTCTGCAAGACTTGTAATGACCGCCTCGGCTACCAGGTCGAGTCTGCAGTTGGGGGCGACCCGGCCATTCGTCTAGCTGTTGAGCATCTGCGCCCCAGCCTTCCCGGACTCGCGAGCAAGATCCTCGACGGCTAGCCGTATGTGGGTCGTGGCGAAGGCGGCGTTGTCTGTGGTCGGTTCAAAAGTGACTCCTTCCGCGTGGACTCGTTTCAAAAGGAAGACGGGTCAGTTGTGCAGCCTACTCCCGACGCCCGTAATCATATCGAGAAAGTCCTTCGCAAGCAGGGCTACGCTGCGGAGGAGATTGTTGGGGTGCTGCAGCACTTCGACTCCGCCCCTTAAACCTAAACCTTATATCGCCCGCTGCACCTTGCCGGCTTTCAGGCACCGGGTGCAGACCTTAATCCGCTTGGGGCGCCCGTCAACGATCGCCTTCACCCGCTGGAGGTTGGGCGTCCAGGTGCGTTTGGTGCGGATGTGGGAGTGGCTGAGTTGAATGCCGAAAGTGATGGTTTTGCCGCAAATTTCACATCTTCTGGCCAATTTTTCCACCTCCTTATAAAGTCACGGCCAAATTCTATCATACTTTCTGGCTCACTTTCAACCCCGTGCCCCAGCGATTTTCCCGCCGGTCCGCGGAAGAGACGCTGAGGTTGTGCCACTTCCCGCAGCGCGAGCCCCAGCGGCTGACGAGTTCCCCGCCGATGTAAACCTCGTTCACCTCGCAGTTGTTCGGACAGTCGCCGCAGGTGAAGGTGCGCGGTGTGCAGGTGAAGGAGGCGATGTAAGCGGCGCCCCGGAACTGCGAAGGCCGCCGGCGGCGCTCGTAGTTCCGTTTGGCCAGCAGGGCGGCCCCGAGCGCGCCCATTACCTTGAAATAGGGCGGGACGACGATTTCCATGCCCAGGCGGCTCTCAAATGCAGCGCGCATCCCGATGTTGGCGGCAACGCCCCCCTGGAAGAGTACCACCGGCTCGATTTTCCGGCCGCGGGCCACGTTGGCCAGGTAGTTCCCGGCCAGGGCCAGACAGAGACCGGCGATGAGGTCTTCCTTCTTGTAGCCCATCTGCTGCTTGTGAATCAGGTCGGATTCGGCGAAGACACCGCACCGGCCGGCAATCTTGATCGGGTTGGTGGAGCGCAGCGCGTACTCGCCGAATTCTTCGATGGGGATGCCGAGGCGCACGGCCTGGTGGTCTAAAAAGGAACCCGTCCCCGCGGCGCAGACCGTGTTCATGTTGAAGCCCACCGGCACCCCGTTCTGGAAGAAGATGATCTTGGAGTCCTGTCCGCCGATGTCAATGATGGTCGAGACGTTCGGCTCCGCCCAGCGGCCGGCCAGGGCGTGCGCGGTGATCTCGTTCTTCACGATATCCGCGCCCACCATGATCCCGGCCAGGCGGCGGCCGCTGCCGGTGGTGCCGACGCCCGCCACCTCAACCTCGCCCACCGTTTCGTGCAGTTGCCGGAAGGCGCGCTGGATCGCGTGGATCGGCCCCCCCTCCGTCCGCAGGTAGATGTCGAAAAGGACGTTGTGGTGCTCATCAATCAGCACCACCTTCGTGGTTACGCTCCCGACGTCTATCCCCAAAAAATTCGGCATGTATCAGCCAACCTCCGCCAATTTGCGTTCTTTCAGGATGTCTAAAAAAGCCTCGATTCTGGTTTCGAATCCCGCTTCACCCGTCTGGTCCGTGATGATGTGGGTCAAAACCGGCAGGTCGAACTTCTGGCTGAGCTGCACCAGGATGTTCTGCGCCACGATCTCCGGCATGCAGGTGAAGGGCATCAGGTGAATGATGCCGTCAATACCCTCTTTGCGCGCCAGCGCCGCCAGTCCGATACTGATGTGGCCGTGCCCGCCCACCTCCGTACCCAGGTACGGGAGGGCGGCGGCCTTGATCTCGTCGCGCCGCCGCAGGGCTTCCCGGGTCGGGAAGATGTGCTTGTGAAACCACTGGGTCACCGAGATTTCCCGGTCCACCCAGACCCGGGGGTCGGCGGAGCGGCCGAGCATCCGCTCAAGATGCAGGTTGATGTAGCTTTCCAGCACCACCCAGATTTCGCCGATGATCCGGACCCGCACGGGATGGGTTTCCTCGGTGGGGATGCTGTTTGCTTCGTCCAGGAAATCCTGGAGCAGTTTCTGCACCGCCTGGGAGTCGGGAGCCCGCTCGACGGCCCGGACGAAGCGCTGGAAAAGCCGGTCCACGGTTCCCTGCTTGCTTTCGAAAGCCCGGATCCGGTGGCATTCCTGCTCCGCCCGGTCAATGGCCGCGATCCGGTGGTAACCGGCGTAAAGCGCCCTGATGATCCGCCACCAGGAGGCGTTATTGGTCGCTTCCTTGATGGCGCCGCGGAACTTTCCCCACCGGGCGGCGAGGGGCAGCGGTGAATCAATAATGATCATCTCGAAATCGTAACCGAGCCGCCGCAAGAGTTCTTCCTGGATCTGCGCGTACCACCCCAGCCGGCACTTCCCTTTTCCGCCGACCATCAGGAGGTGGGTGGCACCCCGGTCCAGGAGGTAGCGCATCTGCCCGAGGGTGATCACGAAGGGCAGGCAGACGAACTCCGGCGACAGTTCCTTTCCCAGTTCCAGGATTTCCTTCGAGGCGTGCGGCGTGGGAAGCGAGTCGACGCCGCACTGGCTCAAGGCGGAACGGATGGCCAGGTCCAGGTGCCCCATGGAAGGAAGCCCCACGACCATCCGGGAAGGGTGCGGCCCGGGCAGGGGCTTGGTCTTCGGGGTTGTAACTTCGGTTTGCTTCGGCGCGGTTCTCTCGGGCGCCACGTCCATAAACGCCTCGATGCGCGTGACGATACCCGCCTCCCCGGTGTGTTCGTCCAGGGTCAGCAGGAGGAACGGGATCCCCTGGCGCCGCGCCTCCTCTTCAACGTATGATTCGATAACCGATTCCGGTCCGCACTCGAAAGAGCCGACCAGGATGAGCCGGTCCACGAGGCGGTGCCGGAGGTAGTAGAGCGCCGCCCCGAGAACCTGGGCCTCAAAGCTCCAGAGGCGTTCCCCTTCGGCGATCGTGTTCATTTCCCGCCGGGCTGCTTCTGCGGGGACCATTTCCGCCGTCAGCACCGGGCCGTAGGCACGCACCTGCTTCAAAATGTCCAGGCTTACGGCGTCGTAAAGGATGTACGGGTGGCCGACCACTCCGATCACCGGGCGGTTTTCGCCGGGCGCGCCGTCCGGGGGCACGTCTCCGTTGAAGAGCCGGCCCTCGTCGAACAGGCGGTAAGCGTCCTCAACCGTGAGCCGTTTCGCGGCGACGGTCCGGTCAAACCGCCGCTGGACGGCGGCGGCTTCCTTCAAAGCCCGGAACGCCTGTTGCCTGGAGGCGACCCCGAGCTCCCGGGCCACGGCGACGAAGGATTCCTGCCAGGACGTGTCGTTGCGGTGCAGGTCGATTTGCGGAATGAAAACCCGCCCGGCACCTTGAAGGGCATTCTTCACCATGTAGGGGATGCCGATAAATTTCGGGCAGCAGAAGTTGTCGGGTTCGACGCTGACCAGGCACGGAACCAAAATCCGACTGACGTTCCGGTCCAAAAGCTCTTTCACATGGGCAAAAAGGAGTTTCACCGCCACGCAGGGCTCGTCGGTAGGGCAGAACTCCATTTTGCTCAAGGTGGCCTTGGTGGTGGGAGGTGACAGTTCCAGCCTGGCGCCCAATCCTTCGATGAAGGTGCGGAAAAACGGGTACAGGTAATAGTAAGACATCGCCCGGGGAAAACCGACCGTGAGCATAACGTCTCTCCCAAAATGATGTAAACTTAGTCTACAGTATTTCTCCGGGAAAGGGTTTGATACCTTTCTAATAGGTGCCAAAACAGACTATTGCAACGCTGGTATCTGCGTTGGAAGAACGTTTGATACCTTTCTAATATGGCACCAAAACCCTTTTCAGTTTAACAGAAGTTGGCGGCCGGCGTCAATTGAACCTCGGCCTAAGGCAGGAAATAAAGAGGAAAATGTCTAATGTGGCAGAAGCAGATGGAGGTTGAAGGGTGGCCAGCATTTGGGAGAAACCGGTTCAGTACGTGAAGGGCGTGGGGCCGCAACGGGCGCGCCTCCTTGCCCGTCTCGGGATTGCAACCGTCGGCGACCTCCTGTACCACGTCCCCCGGCGTTACGAAGACCGGTCGCTCTACCGGCCGGTGAAATCCTATCCGGACGGGGAGCAGGCTGCAGCAGAGGGGGAAGTGATCGCGGTGCAGGAAACGCGGGCGCGGTCCGGCATTCGGGTACTGCGGGCGGCTCTGCGGAACCAGTGGGGGATCTTTTACGCCGTGTGGTTCAACCAGCCGTACTTGAAGCGGGTGCTCAGGGTCGGCAGCCGGTTGGCGGTGACGGGAAAAGTCCGGCACGGTTTTGGCGCTGCCGAAATCCACGTGACCGAGTTCGAGACGGGGGAAGGGGAGGAGGGTCTGAACACCGGAAGGATCGTACCCATCTACCCGCTGACCGAGAAGCTCTCCCAGCGTGTTTTACGGGCGGTCGTCTTCGGAGCCCTGCAGAATGAAACGGCGGCGCTGCCGGAAATCCTGCCGCCTCAGGTGTTGCAGAAGTACGGGCTTCCCGAGCGCCGGCGGGCGCTTGCAGCGGTTCACTTTCCCGAAAGCATGGCCGAGGCCGAGGCGGGACGGCGCCGGCTGGTGTTGGAAGAGCTCTTCCTGCTGCAGGTGGCGCTTTTCCACCGGCGGCGGAGGATCACGGCGGCGGAGAAGCAGTACCGCTGCGGTCCGGACGGTCCCAGGGTCCGGGCTTTAAAGGAGGGCCTTCCTTTCACCCTTACGCCGGCCCAGGAGCGGGCCTGGCAGGAGATTTCCCGCGACATGGAAAAGCCCCGGCCGATGCACCGCCTCCTTCAGGGAGACGTTGGTTCCGGGAAAACGGTGGTGGCGGCGCTGGCACTGGCCAAGGCGGCGGAAAACGGGCTTCAGGGGGCGTTGATGGCCCCTACGGAAATCCTGGCGGAGCAGCACTACCTCAACCTCCGGGCGCTGCTGGAACCGGTGGGGGTGCGGGTCGCGCTCTTAACCGGCGGCCTGAAAAAAGAGGAGCGCCTGCAGCGGCTGCGGGCGGTCGGCGAGGGTGATCTCGAAGTGGTCGTGGGCACCCACGCCCTGATCCAGGAAGAGGTGGAGTTCCAGCGTCTCGGCGTGGCGATTATTGACGAGCAGCACCGGTTCGGCGTGCGGCAGCGGGAGTTCCTGCGCGCCAAGGGAAACCATCCCGACGTCCTGGTAATGACGGCAACGCCCATTCCGCGGACCTTGGCGCTGACCCTTTACGGCGACCTGGACCTGACGGTGATTGACACCCTGCCGCCTGGGAGGCAGCCGGTCAAAACCGTCTGGCTCAAACCTGCGGAACTGGGGCGTGTCTACCGCTTCGTTCGAACGGAGGTAGGCGCCGGCCGCCAGGCCTACTTCGTCTGCCCGCTGGTTGAAGAGTCCGAGCAGCTTTCCGCCCAGGCAGCGGTGAAGCTGGCGGAGGAACTGACGCAGGTTTTCCCCGACCTTTCAATCGGTATCCTGCACGGGCGCCTGAAGCTCGAGGAAAAAGAAAGGGTGATGGCGGACTTCCGGAACAACCGGGTGCAGATCCTGGTTTCCACCACGGTGATCGAAGTCGGGGTGGACGTGCCCAACGCCAGCGTGATGGTGATCTTCGACGCCGACCGCTTCGGGCTGGCACAGCTCCACCAGTTGAGGGGGCGCGTGGGCCGGGGCGGGCATTCCGCCTACTGTATCCTCATTGCCGACCGGACGACGCCGGAGGCCGCCGCGCGGTTGAAAGCCCTGACCACTCTGGGCGACGGCTTCGCTCTGGCCGAGGAGGACTTGCGCCTGCGGGGTCCGGGGGAGTTTTTCGGGACGCGCCAGTCCGGACTCCCAGAGCTCAAGGTGGCTGACCTGTTGCGGGACCACAAAGTTCTGGAAGTCGCCCGCCGCGAGGCAGAGCTTTTCCTGAAGCAGGATGCCGGTTTTATTTCGCAGACCGCGCAAGACGTAAAGGAAGAAATTGGAAAAAGATTTCAGGAGTTGAGCGCCTTCGTGTTATAAAGGCTGCGGCCGGTAAGCGGCCTTGCGACTACCTCGACCTCGTTTTTTAATCATTTTTGCCTGTCCAAAATCTTTTTTCCTCGTGATTAAATAGTTTCTCCTTTTGCTAAACCCCATCTCGTTAACAAAAAAATTTCCGGGTATGCTCAGGCGCAGGCATACGAAAAATAAAAGCAGAAACGAAAAAGGAGGTGAGTTTAATGGCACAAGGTCAGCGGACGAACCGGGTGCTGGTTCCGGAAGCCCGCGCCGCCCTCGACAACATGAAGTGGGAAATCGCGCGCGAGGTCGGAATCAATCTCCCGCCCGGCAGCTACCTGGGTGACGTTCCCTCCCGGCAGAACGGTGCCATCGGGGGACATATGGTGAGACGGATGATTCTGGCGTACGAGCAGAACCTTGCACAGAACTTCGGTGCTGCTGCGACGACCAGATTGTAAACCCTGACGCAGGCGGACCGGTTTTCCAGGGGCGGTCCGCCTGTAATTTAGAAGTCAGAAGTTGGAGGTTAGAGGTTGGAAGTCAGCGGGAGGAATTCGGGTACGAATCCCCATTTTTTTGGCCTTTGACTTCCAAACTCTTACCCCAAGTAAAGACTAAACTCTTCTGCCGGGATCCCGGGATGCAGTGCCGCACCAATGCCCCCGGCAAGAACCCGCGCTATATTCAGGATGAGTTCGTCGATTTCCTTGGGCGTCACCATCAGACGTCCCCCGAACGGTGCCAGAAGGTTGTCGGTCACGTTCTGCACCAGCTCCGGGTGCAGAAACTTGTAAACCTGGCGCAGGTTGGGGTTCTTGTTCAGCTCCTGCCAGAGTCTCTCCATCGCGTCCTGGGCGATAAAGGCGGCGTGGACGACGGTGGGGACGCCGATGGCGATGACCGGGATCCCCATCGTGCTCCGGTTGATGCCGGTCCGGTCGTTGCCGATGCCTGAGCCGGGACTGATTCCGGTGTCGGCCAACTGGATGCTGGTGGTTATCCTCTCGACGTTCCGGGCGGCCAGGGCGTCCACCGTGATAATGAGGTGGGGTTTGATCTTCTCGACCACACCCCGGATGATTTCTGCCGTTTCAATGCCGGTGATGCCGAGTACGCCGGGGGCGAGGGCGCTTACCTCCCGCATCCCGCCCCGGAGTTCCTGCGGTGCGTAACGGTGCAAATGCCTGGTCACCAGGGTGTAGTCAACGGTTCGGGGGCCCAGCGCGTCCGGGGTAGCGTGCCAGTTTCCGAGGCCGACGACCAGCACGCTTGCCTCTTCGGGCAGTTGCAGGTTCTGGAGCAGCAGCGCGAGTTTTCGGGCCAGCAGTTCGACAACCTGTTGGTGCACCTTGCGGTTGTTCTCGCGCATGGCGGGCGCGTCAATGGTGATGTAGCTGCCCCGGGGTTTTTGCATGATTTTTTCCGCTTCCTCGGTTTCCACGCGTACGGTAGTCACCGTCGCGTAAGGAAAATTCTCCCTTTCCACGATTACCCCGGGGATTTCGGTACCGGTTTTGGCGCGCACCAGTTCATGCGCTTCGACTGCCAGGTCCAGCACTGTGCGTCCTCCCTTAATACCTGCTTCTTATCCTTTCCTTATTGGGGGGCTGTTATTCGCTTTATATTTTGCTTTTAATTATGCTATGAGCTATAATAATTTCAAATTTGTTTTTTGAGCCTGAAGAAAACCCCATTTTTGCCATTAATGCCTGCTTCAAGGAGATAAAAGGAATGCGGGTGATCGGAGGATCGGCCAAGCGGCGCCGGCTCTTGACGCCGCCGGGTAGAAGCATCCGCTCTACCGCGGACAGGGTGAAGGAAGCGCTTTTCAATATTTTAGCGGCGAAAACCCCGGGAGCCCAGTTTCTGGACCTTTTTGCCGGGACGGGGAGTGTGGGCATCGAGGCCCTCAGCCGTGGTGCCGCCCGGGTGGTCTTTGTGGAGCGAAGTCCGCGGGCGCTGACCATCATCCGCGAAAACCTGCGGCGCACCGGTTTTGGGGACCGGGCGGTGGTTTTCGCCCAGGACGCCCTGGTGGCCCTCAACGTTCTCGGGCGGCGCGGGGAGCAGTTCGACATCATTTACATCGACCCGCCCTACGGCAGAGGTTACGAGGCGAAGGTCCTGGCCGCAATCGGGAGCAGGGGTTTGCTGGCTCCGGGCGGAGTGGCGATCAGCGAAAGCGATTGCCGGGATAACTCTCCGGAGGTGGAAAACCTTACCCTTTTCCGGCGCGAACGGTACGGCGATACCGTACTCAGGTTCTACCGCGCTGCAGAGGCCCGGGAAGAACTTCAAAAAGAACCGGAGTGAGACCGCTGCGTCCGTTTGCACCGAACCTTAAGTTCGCTAATACCGGGCGGCAAAACAGGCTCTTGTATCAGGACCGGTTGTATTGCTGAGGAGGAAAGCGGTTGCGCATTGCCATTTATCCCGGGAGTTTTGATCCGATAACTAACGGGCACCTTGACGTCATCACAAGGGCGTGTACCCTTTTTGACCGGGTAATTATCGCCGTGGCCGAAAACCCGCAGAAAAAGCCGCTTTTTTCGATCGCCGAACGGCTGCGGATGCTGCGGAGGGTACTGGCAGATTTTTCAAAGGTTGAGGTGGACTCCTACGAGGGGCTTACGGTCGAGTATGCGCGAAAACGGGGTGCCTGCGCCATCATCCGGGGGCTGCGGGTCATCTCGGATTTTGAAACCGAATTCGTGATGGCGCTGACGAACAAGAAGCTGGCGCCCGAAATCGAAACCCTTTTTTTAATGACCGAGGCCCAGTACTCGTTCATCAGCTCCAGCGCCGTGAAGGAGCTGGCTTTTTACGGCGGGTGTCTCAAAGGCATGGTACCGCCGGAAATAGAAGCAGAACTCAGGGCCAAGTTCCCAGGCAAGAAAACCGAAGTTGAGGAGGGGTAAGGTGGAGCTCCTGGCGGTAATCAACGAACTGGAAGAGTTGATCGAAACGAGCGGCCGCATTCCGCTGACCCGGAAGGTTTTAATTGACGAAGAAAGAATGCTGGATATCCTTGACCGGATCCGTACCATCCTGCCGGACGAGGTGCGGAAGGCAAAATGGGTCGTCCAGGAACGGGAAAAAGTCCTGGAAGAAGCGCAGAAGGAGGCCGAGCGCCTTCTGGAAGAGGCCAGGAAGGAAGTTGAGAAGAAGGCCGAAGAGAGTGAGCTTGTCCGCCAGGCGAAGGAAATGGCCGAAGAGATTCTCGGAAAGGCGGAACAGGTAGCGCGGGAAATCAAGCTCGGCAGCCGGGAGTACGCCGACGGCATCCTGGCCAAGCTCGAAGAACGGTTGGAGAAGATTACCCGGGAGGTCCAGCAGGGCCGGGCGGAGCTGAAGGGAATGAATAAGTAGCGTTTCAGAACGACCGGGAGCGCAGGATGGAAAAGACCAGGGCGGCGCTGAGCGCTATTCCCGCAACGAAGCCGGCCTTCGCGAGCGGTAAGCCCCAGAAGGTATGGTGTCCGGAACTTAAGAGGAAAGCGGAACCGACAATCAGGGAAGCGAGGAGAATAGCGAATACCAGGCGGTTAACCATGGCGTCGAGGCGGCGCATAATGCGGTCCGTATCCGGGTTTACCGCCTTTATTTTCAGTTCGCCGCCGGCGGCCAGCTCCAAAATCCGGTCCACCCGGTCGGGGAGGCGGGTAAGCAGCCGGCAGTAGTCTTCGAGGTATGCCAACGCCATCTTCCGGAGCGCTGGTAGCCGCAAGCGGCGGGTAGCCAGGCGCCGGGCCAGCGGGCGGGCGAGTTCCACGATGCTGAGTTCCGGGTCGAGCCGGGCGATCACTCCCTCGGCGGTAACCAGGGATTTAATTAGCAGGGAGAGCTGGGTCGGTACCCGGATCTGGTGCTTGAAGGCCACGGATAGTATGTCCCGCATTGACTCGGCGAGACTGATCCGGCTTAAAGGGATTTCGTAATACTTTTGGCGCAGACCGTCAATATCCCGGCGCAGCGCGCTCCGGTCTACGTGCGGCGGGACCGCTCCCAGAGTCTCCACGGCGCGCATCACCTGGGGAGTACTCCGCCGGACGAGCCCCAGAACCAGGTCCCCGATTTTCTCCTGCAGCTCTTCGTCTATTGCCCCCACGATCCCGAAATCCATAAAGAGCACCCGGTTATCGGGCAGGGCGGCCAGATTGCCCGGATGGGGATCGCCGTGGAAGAAGCCGTGCAAGAAAATCTGTTTCAACAGCGCGTTGGCGAGGCGGCGGGCCACCAGCCGCCGGTCTATCCCTTGACGCACGAGTTCGTCGGGGTTGGTTAACTTGATTCCCGCCACTTCTTCCATTACCAGCACTTTCCGGGTGGTCCAGTCCCAGTATACGGCCGGGAAGTAGACGGTGGGGTCGTCGCTGAAGTGGCGGCGGAAGGTTTCCGCGTGGCGTCCTTCCACCGTGAAGTCCACTTCTTCCCGCAAGATTTTTTCAAACTCGGCCACCATTTCCTCTAAGGAGTAAAGTTCGCGCCACGGTCCGTGCCGGTCCAGGAACCTGGCCACGTCGTGGAGGATCTCTAAGTCCGTCGTAAGAATCTTCTCTATCCCCGGCCGCTGCACCTTGACCACCACCGGGGTGCCATCGCGTAAAGTGGCCCGGTGGACTTGGCCGATGGAGGCAGCGGCCACAGGAGCGGTTTCGAAGGTGGCGAAGATTTCTTCCAGGGGAAGGCCGAGTTCCGTGCGGATGTGTTCCCGCACCTGGGCAAAGGGAAAGGGAGGCACCTGGTCCTGGAGTTTTTCGAGTTCGGCGATATAGTCGGGCGGAAGGAGGTCGCCGCGGGTAGAGAGGACCTGCCCCAGCTTGATGAAGGTGGGGCCCAATTCTTCGAGGACGAGACGAAGCCGCACGGGGGGCGAGAGCTTCTCTTTCACCTGCGCGGCTTCTGGTGGAGTTTTCCAGCGGCGCCGGCGGCTCAAGAATTCGGCTAAGCCGAGTTCGTACACCAGGTAACTGAAACCGTGCCGGACGAGTACGTTAGCTATTTCCCGGTAACGGGAAAAATGTTTGTAACGCTTGCGCAGGTAAAAGTGCATGGAGCGCTTCTCCCAGAGGGCGAATCTTCCTCGTTTATTCTATCACGGTGGCGGCGCGGAAATCTGGAAGCCAAAGCGCCGGTTTAGCAAGGATACCGGTCGGGGTTTTTAACGAGCAGCAGTCGGGATACCCGAAAAAAATCCTCCCCTGCCCGCCCCAGCACCCTTTACCAGGAAGGTGCCACCTTCTATCCTTAGGCTTCCTGGTGGGGGCGTGCGCCTAAAAGAGCCTGTGAGGAAAAAGCCTCACTTTTGGGCGAGCTGTTCTTCCAGGCGCGCAATCCGTTCCTTCAATTCCTCAAGTTCCTCCCTGGTGACTAAAGACAGCGCTTCCTTCAAGTTGGTTTTCTGGCACAGGCGGCACAGGAACGCGGCCTTTTTCTCTTCCCCCTTAGCGGCCAGCTCCCGGAAGAGGTGGCGCGCTTCTTCGCGCTTCGTTTCTCCTTTTTGGGCAAGCTCGCGGATCATGTTGTCGGCTCTTTCTGTGATTACCGCCAGCGCACCGATACCCGCCAGGGCTAATCTTTCAACGACTGCAAACACTTGCTCCTCCCTCCATTCATTTAAGAATAAGGCGCGTCGGGTTACCGCGACGATTTTACACCAATAAGTATAACATGCGCCTGCTGCCGAAGGCTATAGCTCCCCTGGGTATGCCCCTGTTTGCTACGGTTCAAGGGTGGGTCCACCAGCGTTCGGCAAAATTGTTGACCTTCCGCTTTTACTACTGTTTGTGCTGCATCTTGGTGCCCCGGCGGGGTTGACATTTTGGGCAGGGGTTGGTAAGCTTTTTCTTGGTTCTTGAACTCATGCGTTCAAAGATTATACTTAACGGTCAATGCCGCGACCCTAGACTGTTATGACCGGCCGCAAAGGGAAATATTTTAGGAGGGATTATTAAAATTTGCACCCGGGCAAATTGAAAAAGCTCGCTTTATACCTGTTGCTGCCCCGCCCGGGAGCGATCACCGGCGGCGCGATCTACTTTTGGGGTGGCGTTGCCTACGGGGTAGCGCTGAACCGCCACTTTTCGATAGCTGATATAGCCGTTGCCTGGTTAGGAATCGAGTTTTTGATCAATCAGGCCAAATACTGGCTTAACGACTATAAAGACGTTAGCTGTGACCGGCTCCACCCGCGGAAAAGTGAGCGGGCTTCGGCGGGTGGGTATTTCCCGGTAAAGTGGTTGCCCCTCTTGGCCGCGCTGCGGATGATCGCGGGGATCGTTTTTTTGCTTTGGTGCCGGCCCCAGGTGCTGCCCTTCGCGCTGCTTTTGCCGGCAATCCAGCTTCTGTACGACAGCGTTAAAAGGGTCCCGCTGCTTAACGCCGGGGTGGCGGCCACCGGTTCCCTCGTCAGGTTTGCTGCGGGTTACGCCGCCGTAACGGGGGTATGGCCGCTTTTCTTTCCCTGCCTGCTCGTATACTGCCAGCGCCTGGCCGTCTACGTCGCCGCCTACAGCGCAGAGGGGCGCTACCTCTTGCAGTACGGTAAAACGCCCGGTAAAGAATACACATTCTTCTACGCGCGCCACCCTTACCTGGAAAGACTGGCGCTGGCGCTATTCCTCGGGCTGCTCGTCTTTGCGCTCGCGCGGTACGTTCCCAGTGGAATCGTTGTTACCGGGATCGTAATCGCTCTTCTGGGCGTGCTCTACTACCGGATTAACGGGCCGGGAGATAGGATTTACTGGGAGGGCTGGAAGGTCCTCTGGGCCATTTTAACCTGCGGGTCCAGGCAGTTATCCGCGCAGTTGCGGTTGAAGTGCCGCCGGAAATTTCTCTCCCGGAGGAAGCTCCTGTGCCCCAGAGATGGTTGATTCTCGTCGCCGTTGTCACCGGGTTGGCCCTGGACCTTCTCGACATCACCGTGGTGAATGTGGCCATCCCCCACCTGATGGCCGAGTTCGGCACCGACATTGACACCGTCCAGTGGGTGGCCACCGCCTACCTGATTGCGATGGGCGTCGTCATTCCCCTTTCGGCTTTCTTGGCCGATACGTACGGCACGCGGCGGCTCTTCCTCGTTAGCATGGGCCTGTTTACGGTGGGTTCGTTCTTGTGCGGGCTGGCGTGGAGTTTCAACGCCCTGGTTCTCTTCCGGGTGCTCCAGGGGCTTGGTGGCGGGATGATCATGCCGCTGGGGATCAGCATCGTTTACAAGACCTTCCCACCCCCGCAGCGGGATATGGCGATGGGGATTATGGGGCTGCCGCTTCTTGTTGCCCCGGCCATCGGTCCGGTTCTCGGGGGATACCTGGTTGAAAGCGCCACCTGGCGCCTGATTTTTTACATCAACCTGCCCGTAGGCTTACTTGCCATTCTCTTAACCATCCTGGTTATGCCGGAGTTCGCTACCCGCCCGGCGCGGGCAGACTACATCGGCTTTCTCCTGGCGGCTCCGGCGCTAAGCGGGCTCCTCTGGGCCTTGAGCAAGGCACCGTCCGACGGGTGGGATGCCCCTTACGTCGTCCTATTGTTACTTTTCGCAGGTTTTTCCCTGACGCTCTTTCTTTTGTGGGAAATGAGCCGTGCGGAACCGCTGGTAGAAGTGAAGCTCTTCTGCCGGCCGGTTTATGCCGCCGGCGCCTTGGCGATGACTCTTGCGATCATGGCCATAATGGGCAGCCTTTTTCTCCTGCCCGTCTTCTTGCAGGAGATAAAGGGGTACGGGCCGCTAACTACGGGGGTCATTCTGCTCCCGGAAGGCCTGGCCGCGGCGGTAGCCCTTCCGGTTGCCGGTTTCTTAGTAACCCGGGTGGGGCCGGGGCCGCTGGCGCTGACCGGAACGGTGATGGTCGCCCTGGCCACGCTCAGCTTTACGCGGCTTGGCCTGGAGACGCCGGTCTCTTTTTTGACGCCGAACCTTGCCTTGCTGGGCTTTGGGATGGGCTTAGGCATTATGCCGGTGATGACCGCGGCCCTGGATGTTGTGCCGCCGGAGCTTAATAACCAGGCGACCTCTCTGCTCAACATGCTGCGTCAGGTTGGCAGCTCTTTCGGCATCGCGATTATGGCCACGGTAGCCCAGACGCACCAGGAAATGCATTACGTTCGCCTGGCGGAAAGGCTGACCTATGACTACCCGCTGCTTTCCGAGCTTGTGGCGCGGCTGCGGTGGGCGCTTGCGGGAACCGGTGACTCTTCCGCTACGTGGGCGGTGGTTGCCGCGCAGCTTCATTTGCAGGCGGCCGTATGCGCCCTCGACGACGCCTTTAACCCGGCGGTAATCTTTGGTATTCTTGCGGTTTTAGGGGTCACCGTGTTATGCTGTTGTCGAAAAATGAGAACGGGGGTAGCGAGAAAACGGGAGGTTTCTTCTCATGACGCGCACTCGCCGCAAACGTTTACCCATCTTTGATGCTGCCGTGGCCGTCTTTTCCGAGAAAGGATTTGCCAGGGCCACGATGGAAGAGGTCGCTCGGCGTGCCGGGATTGCCAAAGGCACTCTTTATAATAACTACCGGAGCAAAAAGGAGCTCTTTCTTTCGCTCATCGAGGAGGGCATCGAAAGGCTGGAAAGCGCCGTCAGGCGCGAGGTGGCGCGCCGGGAGGATATTCCCGGCAAACTTGAGGCTTTAATTGGCGCGCAGCTCAGTTTCTTTGAGGAGTACCGGGACTACTGCAAGCTCCTTTTGAGCGAGGTCTGGGGGCTGGGCACCAGGTGGGAGGAGCAGGTAGAGCGGCTGCGTTCGGGTTACATCCGCATCATCAGGGACCTGATCGAAAAGGGGCAGGCGGAGGGTGTGATCCGCAAGAACCTGGAGGTTGATGCGGCGGCCACGGCGGTATTCGGTGCCGTAGCGGTGGCTGCACTCAACGCCTTCGTCTTTGAGACGCGGTACCGTTACGAGAGCATCCTGCAAACGCTTAAGGAGTTGCTGCTCACGGGACTCCGGGAACGGGGCGCGGGAGTCGCGGCGCCTGAAAAGTAAATTTCGCGCAAGCGGGATGCTGGCAGCTAACCATTGGATCGCAGGTTCATCATACCTGATAGCCTGAGAGCCTCCAGCCTTTTGGGATGGAAAACAACCCGCCCCTTTTCTTCCCCTGCCTTAGACCATTCTCTTATTACTCTTTCCGCAGTTGGTTTTTTGATCTCCGATAACATTTAGATCTCCAGAGGGTTGACACCCATAAGAGTGGTTTGCTAAACTTAATTTTAGACTAATGAGTATAAAGATTAAACTTGTTGGTCACCATCGTAACATTCTTAGAGGAGGTTGTTTGGTATGCGTATCTTTACCTTTTGCGACGTCAAAAAGATTTTAGCCGGACGAATACTGAAAGCGGCATTCTCCTATGCGGGGAAGGACCCGGCGGCGAATTTGCCGAAACTTCTGCATTTGGCTAAATTAGCCGCCCTGCAACAGAAGCACAGACGCCAGATTGAAGAGCTTCGTACTCGGGTTTGACACTTCTGGGCGAAATTTAGTGCCACGAGTTCTTGGAGGGCTTGATACAACCGAGGTCTTGCACTAAAATTTCAAAATCGCGGTGCCACGTCTTCCAATATATTACTTGTGTTT
>JBFLVI010000038.1:0-20168 GCA_040758635.1 Bacillota bacterium
TGTGCAAGTATAAATTTTATCCACATGGCACAACACTTTTTGTTTTCCGATAGAAGATATGCCCATTTTTCAAAGCTTCCCGGTCCCGTGGCAGCCCAAAATGCGGGTTAGCTGTCAAACTTGAGTTTGAAGCAGGAAAATTGGCATAGACTGGCGAACTGACAGTTTTCAAGCAGTTACGCAAAAAAGCGCCTTCTCTTGCCTGAAGGCACGGTTCTGGGTACAAGGTACTTGTTTCCAAATACGTGTCTGGAGTCTTTTGACGGGCCTTAACGAATACAGGCCCGGACCGGTTACCGGGGCCCTGCGAAACACTCGGGGCGGGGAAAAAGTACCAGTACGTGAAGCTTTATCTCCCCGCAGGCACGGATCAAGAGGCGCCCGCCGGCGGGTTGAATTTGCCCGTTCCCGGGGAGGGAGGAATGCCGGCCGAAGCATGAGAGGTTTTACCCGTTAGTAAATTTGATACGGGGATTCGGCCGGGTGCGGTTTACGGGCGGTCTGGCCGTGGGGCGCGCCCGGAAAACGAAAAGGGGGTAGGCCGGGTGTCTTTCCTGGAAACTTATCTTTTTTGCGTCCTCGGGATTGTTATCAGCGTCATTCTGCCCGTTCTCCGGCAGAGTCTTCCTCAGCCGCTAACAAAAGGTCCGGTGGCGTTAGGAGGGTTCCTGGCGCGGCTGTGGCCGGTGGCGAAGCCTTACCTCGTCCTGGGCATTTTTTCGGCGGTGGTGGGACTGCTGATAGTGGCGGTAGCAGGGGAAACCCTCAAGGACTGGAGGGCTGCGCTCCTGGTGGGTTATTCCTGGGACTCCACCCTCCAGAAACTTAAAGGATAGGCCGGTCCTGATCCGGCGGTTATCGCGTGGCCGACCGGTGCGCGTGGCTGGTTGCTGCAGGAGGTGTAAAAGGTTAGGTGGAGCCGCTGGCGATCATTCGGAAGTATTACGACCCCGAGTCGAAGGCATACCGGCTTCTGGTGGGGCACAGCGAGGCGGTTGCTCAGAAGGCCCTTGCGGTGGCGGAAAGGGTGGCTCACCTCGGCCCCGACCGGCAGTTTATCCGGGAGGCGGCGCTGCTGCACGATATCGGGATTTTTTTGACCGAAGCGCCGGAGTTGGGGTGCTTCGGTGAGAAGCCGTACGTCTGCCACGGCTACCTTGGCCGGGAGATCCTGGAACGCGAGGGGTTCCCGCGGCACGCCCTGGTTTGCGAACGCCACGTCGGCGCGGGGATCACCAGGGCGGACATAGAGAAAGAAAACCTTCCCCTGCCGCTGCGGGAGATGGTTCCGGTTTCGCTCGAGGAGCAAATCGTTTGTTTCGCGGACAAGTTTTTTTCAAAGGACGAAGGGTGTTTAGGCCGGGAAAAACCGCCTGCTGACATCAGCAGGGCGCTTGCCAGGTTCGGCGCGGAGAAGGTCCGGCGGTTTGAAGAGTGGCTGCGGCTGTTCGGGAACCCGCCGGTTTCCTTGCCGGCCGGCCCAGAATAAAGGCCTTCACCGTGCGGTGAAGGCCTTGCTCACGGGCAGCGTTTTCTCTTTTACTTGCAGGAGGAACAGGAACCCTGTCGCGGCGTTGTGATCGTGAAGCCGCCGCCAATCCAGGTCTTGGTATAATCGAGGACTGCTTCAGCCAGATACGGCACCGTGCTTTTGTCAACGGCGAATTTTACCTCGCCGGCGGTAAACGTGGTGTCTCCCTCTTTCATTGACTCATCCAGAGCCAAGCCGAAATTCGGCCCCCCTCACCCGATGCCGTTGATGTACACGCGGATGTAGGCATGGGTCATCTTCTTTTCGACCAGGAATTCTCTCAATTTTTCTTCTGCCAGAGGTGTCACCTTGAGCATCTCGCTTCTCCCCTCTTTAATATTAAGTCAAAATGGCGGAATATGCCTACGGGAGCTATCCTAACACACCTTGTCCCGGAAGTCAATGCCCCGGGAAATAGATGCCCTTTCATAAAATCAATACCCTGCTCCCGGGCTGTTTTAGGATCTTTTGCGCGGGGCGGGAGCGCCCCTTTTCTCGGGACCGCCCGGTATGATAAGCTTTTAGTATGCGGTGCCGGGTTTCACGCCTGGATTGCGTAACCGGTTTTCGCGGCCGGTTTGGTTTTGGCTTCGGATTCCAAAAGGGAAAAACGGAGCGGGCGCGAATTGTAATAAGGTCGAGGGCCGGGTGACACTAATACTTTTCGGCTGGAAAGTTTCGGGGGACTCGATGCATGAACTGAGCCTGGTCGAATCAATGATGAGTTCGATCGCGGAGAGCGCGGCGGAGAACAACATCACCCGCGTGATTCGCGTGAAGCTGGTGGTCGGCCGCCTCAACCTGGCGCAGCCGGAGCTTTTGCAGTTTGCTTTCGAGGCTTTGCGCGCGGGAACGATCTTCGAGGAGGCGACCCTGGAGATTGAAGAGCGGCCGCTTTTGATGCGCTGCCGGAAATGCGGCGGGACGTTTGCCCCGGACTTCGTGAATTTCTTCTGTCCCGATTGCGGGGGGCAGGCGGAAATCGCGGCCGGCCAGGAGCTGTACATTGAGCACTACGAAGGTGAAACCGGAGAGGATGCGGATGGCGCTGAAGGTAATAATGGGCCAGCGGCTCCTGAAGGCTAACGAGCAGGTGGCGGCGGAAAACAGGACGCGGTTCGCCGCGGCCGGTGTGCTGGTGGTAAACCTGATCAGTTCCCCGGGCGCGGGGAAGACCACGCTGTTAGAGCGGACGCTGGCGCGGCTGCGCGACAGGTTCAGGATCGCGGTGATCGAAGGGGACATGTACACGGTCCGGGACGCCCAGCGCATTGCCGGTCAGAGGGTGGAGGTGGTGCAGATAAACACCGCCGGTGTTTGCCACCTGGACGCGCCGATGGTTGCGCGCGCGCTGGAGGAACTGGAGGCGGACCGCTACGACCTGTTGTTCATCGAAAACGTGGGGAACCTGGTTTGCCCGGCCGAGTTCGACCTGGGCGAGGACCTCAAGGTTGCCGTTTTGAGTGTGACGGAGGGCGGAGACAAACCGGCGAAGTACCCGCTGGTTTTTCAGACCGCGCGGGCGGTGGTGATCAACAAGGGCGACCTCCTGCCTTACACCGATTTTGATCTGGAGACGGTGGTGACGGAACTGGAGGCGCTGAACAGGGACCTGAAGGTTTTTGTCGTTTCGGCCAAAACCGGGGAGGGAATAGAGGAATGGTGCAAATGGCTGGAGGAAATGGCGGCGGAAAAGGGGAAGGTGACCGAACCCGGTACCGGATAGCGGTCAAGGGAACGGTACAGGGCGTCGGGTTCAGGCCGTTCATCTACAATCTGGCCCAGTCGCTCGGTCTGAAGGGCTTTGTGCTTAACGACGCGCGCGGGGTAGTCGTCGAGGTGGAAGGAGAGGCGGCGAAGGCGGCCGAGTTTCTGACGGCGCTTTCGCAGCGGCCGCCGCGGCTGGCGCGGGTTACGGCCGTCGAGCGCGAGGAACTGGCCCCGGTAGGTTACCGCCGGTTTGAGATTCTCCACAGCGCTGACGATGCCGCCAAGGAAGCGCTGATCCCGCCGGACGTGGCGCTGTGCGGCGATTGCGCCCGGGAGACCTTTGATCCTACGGACCGGCACTACCTCTATCCGTTCACCAACTGCACGAATTGCGGGCCGCGTTTCACGATCATCAAGGAGGTGCCGTACGACCGCCCGCGGACCTCTATGGCCGGCTTCAAGATGTGTGCGGAGTGCAGCCGGGAGTACCACGACCCGCAAGACCGGCGCTTTCACGCCCAGCCGATCGCCTGCCCGGCCTGCGGGCCGGAGGTGGAGCTGCTGGACGCCGACGGCCGCCCGGTCCCGGGGGACTGGCGGGAAAACTGCTGGCAGATCCTGGGCGAGGGCAAGATCCTGGCTTTGAAGAGCCTGGGCGGGTTTCACCTCGCCTGCGACGCTTTCAACCGGCAGGCCTTGAAGACGCTGCGCCAGCGAAAGGGCCGGAGCCACAAGCCTTTCGCGGTAATGTGCCGGGACCTGACGACGATCAGGCGCTACTGTCTCGTCAGTGAGGCGGAGGAGGAGTTGCTGACGGCGCTTCAGGCCCCGATCGTCATCTTGAGGCGCCGTCCCGAGGCGGTGATCCCGGAGGAGGTGGCGCCGGGGCTGCGGACCCTGGGGGTAATGGTGCCTTACACGCCGCTGCACCTCCTGCTTTTTGAAGGTCCGTTTGCCGTGCTGGTGATGACCAGCGGTAATTACAGCGAATTGCCGCTTTGTAAGGATAACGAACGGGTTTTCCAAGAACTCGGCGGGATTGCGGACTACTTTCTCCTGCACAACCGCTCCATCGTAAACCGCTGCGACGACTCGCTGGCGGGGGTTGTAGCCGGCGAGGTTCAGCTCTACCGCCGGTCGCGCGGATATGTTCCCCGGCCGGTGGTGGTACCGAACAGTGAGGGTGCGGTGGTCCTGGGAATGGGCGGCGAAATGAAGAACGCCTTCTGCCTGCTGAAGCAGGGGCAGGCCTTTCTCAGCCAGCACATCGGGGAACTGGACAGCCTGGAAGGAGAGGAAAACCTTTTTTCCAGCCTGGTGAACTTCCAGCGCTTGCTGGGGGTGGAGCCGGAGGTCGTGGGATACGACCTTCACCCGGGTTACCGCTCCTCCCGCATCGCGGAGAGCGTGCCGGCGAAGATGCGGTTCGGGGTGCAGCACCACCACGCCCACCTGGCGGCCTGCCTGGCCGACAACGGCGTGGATTCCCCCGCGATCGGGGTGATCTTCGACGGCACCGGTTACGGGGAGGACGGGAACCTGTGGGGGTTCGAATTCCTGAGCGGCGATTACAAGGAGTTCACCCGCCACTACCACCTTGCATACGCGCCGCTGCCGGGCGGGGAGCAGGGTATCAGGCACCCGTGGCGGATGGCGGCCTCGTACCTGATCACCTTTTTGGGAGATGAGGGGCTGTCGGCAGCCGGAGCCCTTTTCGGGAGCAGGAAGCAGGAGTTGGAGACCGTGCGGTACTTAGTGGAAAAGCGGTTCAATTCGCCCTTGGCCTGCGGGTGCGGGCGCCTCTTCGACGCCGCGGCGGCGCTCCTGGGGATCTGCTGGGAGGCCACTTACGAGGGGCAGGCGGCCATCGAACTCGGTGAGCACGTGCTCGACCCGGAGGAGGGGAGCAGACTTCCGGGGTACCCGTACTCCTTCGACGGGGCGGTAATCTCACCCGCCGGCATCTTCAGCGGTATCCTGGAGGACCTGAAGAAAGGCACGGAAAAAACGTTAATCAGCACCCGCTTCCACAACACCATCGTGGCCATCGTTCTGGACGCGGTGCAGCGAATCGCTGCCGAGACGGGCCTGAAAGCGGTGGCCTTGAGCGGCGGTACCTGGCAGAACCGCTACCTTTTCGCGGTGGGCAAGGAAATGCTGGCCCGGAACGGTTTTGAGGTGCTGTTCCACCGGCAGGTTCCGGCGAACGACGGGGGTTTGAGTCTCGGGCAGGCGGTTGTGGCGCACAGGAGGTGGCAGGAATGTGTTTAGGGGTCCCGGGGAAGATCGTGGCGGTTTCTCCGGAGGAAAATACGGCGGTGATTGAAACTTTCGGTCTCCGGCAGCGTATCAATACGCTCCTGGTGGGCGAGGTCCAGGTGGGCGAGTACGTCATCGTGCACACCGGTTACGCCATTGAGAAGCTGGACGTGGGGGAAGCGTTGGAGCGGATCAGACTGTGGGAGGAATTGCTGGCGCATGAAGGTTTTGGAGAAGTTTCGGGATCCGGCAATAGCCCGGACGTTGATTAAAGAGGTACGGATTTTGGCCGCCCGGCTCACAGAGCGCCTCGGGCGGCGCGCGGTTTTAATGGAGGTTTGCGGGACGCACACCGTGGCCATATCTCGAGCCGGCCTGCGGAGCCTGTTAGGCGATTACGTTGACCTGCGCAGCGGTCCCGGTTGCCCGGTCTGCGTTACGGACTACGCCGACGTGGACCGGATGGTGGCCTTCGCCCGGCTGCCGGGCGTCACGGTGGGAACGTTCGGCGACATGGTGCGGGTGCCCGGGAGCGACTCGTCCCTGGAGCGCGAGCGGGCCGGCGGCGCCGACGTGCGCATCTTTTATTCGCCGGCGGATGCGGTTACCTGGGCGGCGGAGCACCCGGGACGGGAAACGGTCTTTTTGGGCGTGGGGTTTGAAACGACTGCGCCCGCCGTGGCTTTAAGCATCAAGGAAGCCAGGGCCCGCGGGGTGAAGAACTTCAGTGTTTTCGTTGCCCACAAGTTAGTGCCGCCGGCCATGGAAGCGCTTTTAAGCGACCCGGAGCTGAGGATTGACGGCTTCATCCTGCCCGGACACGTCAGCGCCATCATCGGTCGCCGCGCGTACACCTTTCTGGAGCGGTACGGCCTGCCGGCGGTAATCACCGGATTCGAAACGAACGACATCCTGGACGCGATCCGGGAGATTCTCCGGATGATGCTGAACGATGAGCGCCGGGTCGTCAACGGGTACACCCGGGTGGTGCGCGAGGAGGGAAACAAAATCGCGCAGCAGCAGATGGCCGAGGTATTTGCCGTATGCGATGCTTCCTGGCGGGGTTTCGGCGTCATTCCGCAGAGCGGGATGCGGATGCGGCCCGAATTCGGCGCGTTTGACGCCGCGGAACGGTTTGCGCTCCCGCCGGTGACGGCGCGGGTTCCCGCGGGATGCGCCTGCGGGGAAATCCTGAAAGGGAAGCTCACTCCCCGGGACTGCCGCCTGTTTGCCAGGGTCTGCAACCCGACGCGGCCGGTGGGTCCCTGCATGGTTTCTTCGGAAGGGGCCTGCGCCGCTTACTACCAGTTCGAGCGCCATGCGCTGTGAGGAGGAAACAGATGCGGAAAAACGACTTTATCCTGCTGGCGCACGGGGACGGCGGAGCCCTGACGCACGAACTCGTCACCGGCCTTTTCCTCCGCTATTTTCCGGGCCAGGCGCTCAAGGGCCTGACGGACGCGGCGACGCTTACCGTGGCGGGCGGGCGGCTGGCGGTGAGCACCGATTCCTTTGTGGTGAGCCCGCTTTTCTTTCCCGGCGGGGACATCGGCAAACTGGCGGTTTGCGGTACGGTCAACGACCTGGCGGTAAGCGGGGCGAAGCCCCTCTACCTAACGGCTTCCTTCCTTATTGAAGAAGGCTTGCCGCTTGCGGACCTGGAGCGGGTAGCGGCTTCGATGGCGGGAGCGTGTGCCGAGGCCGGGGTGGAGGTTGTCGCCGGCGACACAAAGGTGGTCGGGCGGGGAAACCTGGACCGGCTCTTCATCAACACCACCGGCGTCGGCGTGATCCCCGAAGGTGTGGAACTGGGTTACGCGCGGATTGCCCCGGGGGACCGGATATTGATCAACGGCGGCATCGGGGAGCACGGGATGGCAATTCTGGCGCTTCGGGAAGGCTTCGGGTTCGCCAGCCAGATCGCGAGCGACTGCGCGGCGCTGAACGGAATTACCGGCGTGCTTTTGGATAAAGTAAAGGGCGTAAAGCTGATGCGGGACCTGACGCGCGGCGGCCTGGCCACCGCGGCCAAGGAGATCGCGCTGGCGGCGGGGTGCGATATCTATATCGAAGAGGCAAACGTACCGGTGAAGCCGGTGGTGCGGGGTGCGGCGGAACTGCTGGGCCTCGACCCGCTCTACCTGGCCAATGAAGGGAAGTTCATGGCGGTGGTGGCCCCCGAGGCGGCGGAAGAAGCACTCGCGGTGCTGCGGGCCCATCCGCTGGGAAAGGACGCGTCGGTGATCGGCGAAGTCTGCGCGGGGCGCGGAAACGTTTATCTGCGGACGGCTTTCGGAGGAACGAAGCTCCTGGACATGCTGGCAGGGATGCCCTTGCCGCGCATCTGCTGACCTCAAGAAGCAGAAAATCAGGTCAGAAGTCAGAAGTCAGAAGTCAGAAGCCAGAAGGTTCAAAGAGGAATTCGCTCTGCGAATTCCTACAACCCCTATTCTGGATTCTGGATTCTGGCTTCTGGCTCCTGAATTCTTGACCCAATTAGCTTGGCTTTTTAAGGAATTAGAACGATGTTTTACCTGAATCTTGTTTTGCTGCCGTTGGTTGGCGCGTTTATCGGGTGGGTCACCAACCTCTTCGCGGTGAAGCTTCTTTTCCGGCCGTACAAGCCTGTCCGCTTTCTATGGTGGACGCTGCAAGGAGTTCTGCCGAAGCGCCGCTACGATCTGGCACGGAGTATCGGGCATACGCTGGAAAAGGAACTCCTCTCCCTCGACGATATCCTGCGGCACCTTAAAGAGCGGGACGTACCGGAGCGGATCGTGGTTCTGCTGAAGGAAGCGGTCCGGCAGGCCGTGCTGGAAAAAATCCCGGGCTGGGTCCCGGTGGCGGTGAAGCGGCCGCTGTCCGAGGCGTTGGGCGACCTGGTGGGGGAGCGCTTGCCCTTTCTTGTCACCTGGCTGGTAGACTCCTTCGGAGAGACGCTCAAGGAGGAGGTAAGCATCGCCCGGCTGGTGGAGGAAAAGCTGAACGCCTTTCCGCTGGAGGACCTGGAAAGGGTGGTTTTTGAAGTGGCCGCCCGGGAGATCGGGCACATCAAGCTCATGGGCGCGGTGCTCGGTTTTTTGATCGGGTGCCTGCAGGCGGGTTTTTTGTTGTTGCTGCAGTTGACAAATCTGAAGGGGTTTTAGTATATTTAAGTTCAGCCTGAAAAGCGAAACGTTAAAGGCGAGGATGGGGGACAGGCCCCGTTTCGGCACCACAGAGAGGGGGCGCCCCGGCTGAAAGCGCCCCTGGGCAAAGCCTGGACGGAGGCACCACCCCTTGAGCTCTTCTCCAGTACTCAACTCTGTGGTACAACCTGCGCTCAGGCAAACAAGCGTTAGAGTACCTCGTATTCTTTCACGTTGAGTTGAGTGCTGGGGGGCGGTGGCGGCCGTTATCCGCGACCCGAGTGGGACAGAAGGCGTTTCTGTCCAAGCAGGGTGGAACCGCGGGTTGACTCTACAGCCCGTCCCTGAACGGGGGCGGGATTTTTGTTTTGGAGAAAGGGGATTGAAGGCCGGCGACCGGCGGCCGATAACCGATCAGGGAGGCGTTTTGGGATGGCGGCAGTAATTTTCCCCGATGGCAACAGGCGGGAGTTTCCGGACGGCGTGACGGCGGCGGATGTGCTGAGGGAACTGGGCCAGCGCCTGCAGAAAGAAGCGCTGGTGGCCCGGGTGAACGGCAGGGTCGTGGACCTTGCCGCCCCGCTGCCGCCGGAGGCGCAAATCGAGTTTTTGACCTTTGCCGACGAGGAGGGCCGGGAGGTTTACCGCCACAGTTCGGCCCACATCCTGGCGCAGGCGGTCAAGCGGCTTTACCCGGAAGCCAGGCTGGCCATCGGCCCGGCCATCAGCGACGGTTTTTACTATGACTTTGACGTACCCCGGCCCTTTACGCCGGAGGACCTCGAGCGGATCGAGGCGGAGATGGAACAGATAATCAAAGCAGACCTTCCGCTCGTGCGGTTCGAGCTTTCCCGGGAAGAGGCGCGGGAGATGTTTCAGGCGGCGGGTGAAGACTACAAGGTCGAGATCATCGAGGAACTTCCGCCGGAGGCCGTGATTTCCTGCTACCGCCAGGGGGAGTTCGTTGACCTCTGTGCGGGCCCCCACGTTCCTTCGACCGGCTACATCCGGGCGGTCAAGCTTTTGAGTGTGGCCGGCGCCTACTGGCGCGGCGACGAGCGCAACAAAATGCTCCAGCGGATTTACGGGACCTCCTTTCCGAAGAAATCGCTGTTAGAGGAGCACCTGCACCGGCTGGAAGAGGCCAAGCGGCGGGATCACCGGCGCCTCGGGGCCGAACTCGACCTCTTCAGCGTGCGCGAGGAGGGCCCCGGGTTTCCGTTTTTCCACCCCAAGGGGATGGTGCTCCGCAACGAGCTCGAGTCCTTCTGGCGGGAGGAGCACCGCCGCCGGGGGTACCAGGAGATCCGCACCCCCATCCTCCTGCGGCGGGAGCTTTGGGAGCGGTCCGGACACTGG
Organism: Bacillota bacterium; assembly: GCA_040758635.1. Classification (GTDB taxonomy): domain Bacteria; phylum Bacillota; class Desulfotomaculia; order Desulfotomaculales; family Ammonificaceae; genus Yes71-27. The sequence goes on from JBFLVI010000038.1 coordinate 9,988, forward strand.
GATCACTACAAGGAAAACATGTACTTCACTGCGATTGACGAGCAGCCTTACGCGATCAAGCCGATGAACTGCCCCGGTTGCATCCTCCTCTACCAGCGGCGGGTTCACTCCTACCGCGAGCTCCCGATCCGGATGGGGGAGATGGGGCTGGTGCACCGCCACGAGTTGTCCGGTGTGCTGCACGGGCTGATGCGGGTGCGGTCGTTCACCCAGGACGACGCGCACATCTTCTGCCGGGAGGACCAGGTGAAGGACGAGATCCTCGGGATTATCGACATTGTGGATTATTTCTACCGGGAGGTGTTTGGCTTTGACTACCACGTCGAGCTTTCCACCAAGCCGGAAAAAGCGATGGGGGACGACGCCATCTGGGACCTGGCCACGGCAGCGCTGCGGGAGGCGCTTGAGGCCCGCAGCTTCCCCTACAAGGTAAACGAGGGCGACGGCGCCTTCTACGGGCCGAAGATCGACTTCCACCTCCGGGATTGCCTGGGGCGGACCTGGCAGTGCGGCACCATCCAGCTTGACTTCCTGATGCCGGAGAAGTTCGACCTTTTCTACATCGGCGAGGACGGGGAGCGCCACCGGCCGGTGATGCTGCACCGGGTGGTCTTCGGCAGCCTGGAGCGGTTCATCGCCATTCTGACCGAGCACTTCGCCGGGGCCTTCCCGGTCTGGCTGGCGCCGGTGCAGGTGCGGGTGCTGCCCATCGCCGACCGCCACGCGCCCTACGCGGCCGAGGTGACCCGGTTCCTCGAGGAGGCCGGCGTCAGGGTGGAGCTGGACGCGCGAAGCGAGAAGGTGAACTATAAAATCCGTGAGGCACAGGTGCAAAAGGTGCCGTATATGCTGGTGGTGGGCGACAAGGAGGCGGCCGGACGGACCGTGGCGGTCCGCCACCGCGCCGAAGGAGACCTGGGTCCTGCGACGCCGGAAACGTTCCGGGAACGAATCCTGGAGGAGATCAGGAGCCGGCGGAGCTAAAAGAGCAACTCGTTATCTCCGCCCAGAGATCCCTACTCAAAAATTTTACCTTAAAATTTCTTGACAGGCGGGAAAACTTTGTGATAACATAGTTGGGCATTGTTTATAATTCCACTTTTTTGGTGAGGCCTGCTTATTGTATGGGTATCTATTGCTGCGAGGATGCCTTGCAAGCAAAGGTAAGTCAGCAACGAAAGGATTTCTTCCGTTTCGCAACCGAAATTCCACCCTTAATGATTCATTAAGCAAAAGGTGCTGTTTTTTTGTCTTTTCCAGGTACGAAAAAACCGTCCAGGAGGTTAAGATATGGCACTTCCCGCGATATCGCCAGGCTCTGGTGAACGGGTAAATTACGGCAAACTCAAAGAGGTGCTGGAGATTCCAAACCTGATCGAGATCCAGCAGCAGTCTTACAACTGGTTTCTGCAGGAGGGGTTGAAGGAAGCGCTGCACGACATTTCACCGATCAAGGACTTTACCGGCAACCTCATCCTGGAGTTTCTCGACTATAGCATCGGTGAGCCCAAGTATTCGGTCCAGGAATGCAAGGACCGGGACGTAACTTATTGTGCACCCCTGCGGGTAAAGGTGCGGCTGATCAACAAGGAGACGGGGGAGATCAAGGAGCAGGAAGTCTTCATGGGCGACCTCCCGTTGATGACGGAAAAGGGTACCTTTATCATCAACGGTGCCGAACGCGTGGTTGTCAGCCAGCTTGTTCGTTCCCCCGGAGTCTATTTCGGCGAGCAACTGGACCCGAGCGGAAAAAAGCTCTACACGGCGACCATCATTCCGAATCGGGGCGCCTGGCTGGAATTCGAGACGGACATCAACGACGTGATCTGGGTTCGCGTGGACCGCACCCGGAAGGTGCCTGCTACGGCCCTGATCCGGGCGCTGGGCTACGCGACGGACGCCCGCATTCTGAAGCTTTTTGACAACGACAAGGCTATCCAGGAAACGCTGAGCAAGGACACGGCCACTACGGAGGATGAGGCGCTGGTCGAGATTTACAAGCGCTTGCGCCCGGGTGAGCCGCCGACGGTGGAAAGCGCAAAGGGGCTTCTGTCAAGTCTTTTCTTCGACCCGAAACGTTACGACCTGGGCGACGTAGGGCGTTACAAGCTGCAGAAGAAGCTTGGGCACGGCGTGCTTTACCGGTACCGGAGCAAGAGTCCGAAGGAAATGGACCCTTACCTGAAGCAGATGGTACCCAAGGACCGTGAATTTATCCGGGAACTGACCCCTGACGACATTGTGGCCACGGTGCGCTACCTGCTCAAAGTAATGAAGGGGGAGGGACAAATCGACGATATTGATCACCTGGGCAACCGGCGCTTGCGCTCGGTCGGCGAGCTTTTACAGAACCAGTTCCGGATTGGTCTGGCCAGGATGGAGCGGGTGGTCCGGGAGCGGATGACCATCCAGGACGTCGAAGTGATCACGCCTCAAGTTCTGATCAACATCCGGCCCGTGGTGGCGGCGATCAAGGAGTTCCTGGGATCGAGCCAGCTTTCGCAGTTTATGGACCAGACCAACCCGCTGGCCGAGTTGACGCACAAGCGGCGGCTTTCGGCGCTGGGACCCGGCGGTTTGAGCCGGGAACGGGCCGGGTTCGAGGTGCGCGACGTCCACCACTCTCACTACGGCCGCATCTGCCCGATAGAGACGCCTGAGGGGCCGAACATCGGCCTTATCGGTTCGTTGACGACGTACTCGCGGGTGAACGAGTTCGGGTTTATCGAAACGCCGTACCGGAAGGTAGACAAGAAAAAGAAGCGGGTAACCGACGAGATCGTTTACATGACGGCGGACGAAGAAGAGCAGTACGTGATCGCCCAAGCCAACGTGCCGCTGGACGAAAAGGGCTACTTCTGCGAGAAGCGGGTCAACGGTCGGTTTAAGGGCGAAATCCTGATGGTTCCCGTGGAGGAGGTTGACTTCGTCGACGTTTCGCCCAAGCAGGTCTTCAGCGTGGCGACCTCGCTGATACCCTTTTTGGAGCATGACGATGCCAACCGGGCGCTGATGGGCGCCAACATGCAGCGCCAGGCGGTGCCTCTGATCCGTGCGGAGACGGCGCTTGTCGGTACCGGGGTGGAGGCCAAGGCGGCGCGCGATTCGGGTGCGGTGATCCTGGCGCGCAAAGATGGGGTCGTGGAGAAGGTGACGGCCTCGGACATTCTCATCGCCTGTGACGACGGGACCAAGGAGCGATATACCCTGGCCAAGTTTAACCGTTCAAACCAGGGGACGTGCATCAACCAGCGGCCGGTGGTCAATAAGGGCGACCGGGTAAAGGAAGGCGATGTGATCGCCGATGGTCCCTGTACCGACCACGGCGAATTGAGCCTGGGGCGCAACGTTTTGGTGGCGTTCATGTCCTGGGAGGGCTACAACTACGAGGACGCCATCCTGGTGAGCGAAAAATTAGTAAAGGAAGATTACTTTACTTCCATTCATATAGAGGAATACGAATGTGAGGCGCGGGATACCAAACTCGGCCCGGAGGAGATCACCAGGGACATCCCCAACGTCGGGGAGGACGTCTTGAAAGACCTTGACGAAAGGGGGATTATCCGCATCGGCGCCGAAGTGCGCACCGGCGACATCCTGGTCGGCAAGGTGACGCCGAAAGGAGAGACCGAACTCACGGCGGAGGAGCGGCTGCTCCGGGCGATCTTTGGCGAGAAGGCCCGCGAGGTCCGCGACACCTCGCTCCGGGTCCCCCACGGGGAGTCTGGAAAGGTGGTGGACATCAAGGTTTTCGCCCGGAACAAGGGCGACGAACTGCCCCCCGGGGTGAACCAGTTGGTCCGGGTTTACGTAGCGCAGAAGCGCAAGATCTCGGTCGGCGACAAGATGGCCGGCCGCCACGGAAACAAGGGTGTTATCGCCCGCATCCTGCCGGAAGAGGATATGCCGTTCCTGGCCGATGGGACACCGGTGGAAATCGTCCTGAACCCGCTGGGAGTCCCTTCGCGAATGAACCTGGGACAGGTTCTGGAGACGCACCTGGGTTGGGCGGCAAAAATCCTGGGTATCAAGGTTACCAGTCCTGTCTTTAACGGTGCCCGGGAGGAAGACATTATCGAGACGCTGCGCCTGGCGGGCCTTTCGGAGAACGGCAAGGCGACTCTCTTTGACGGCCGGACGGGCGAGCCTTTTGACGCTCCGGTTACTGTGGGCTACATCTACATGCTGAAGCTGGCGCACCTGGTGGACGACAAGATCCACGCGCGCTCGACCGGCCCGTACTCGCTGGTGACGCAGCAGCCGCTCGGCGGCAAGGCGCAGTTCGGCGGCCAGCGGTTCGGCGAGATGGAGGTTTGGGCGCTCGAAGCCTACGGTGCTTCCTATACCTTGCAGGAAATGCTCACCGTCAAATCGGACGACGTTGTCGGGCGGGTGAAAACCTACGAGGCCATCGTCAAGGGCGAGAACGTACCCGAGCCCGGCGTGCCGGAATCCTTCAAGGTCTTGATCAAGGAGTTGCAGAGTCTGGGGCTGGACGTCAAGGTCCTGGCGGAGGACCGGAAGGAGATCGACATCAAGGAGACCGAGGACGACATTGTGGAAACGGCACGCGAGCTTGATTTTGACATGAAGTACATCCCGCCCGCTACCTTGACGAAGGCGGTGGGTGGCGAAGAATTTGGCGAGGATCATGATGAAGGCGAGGAAGACGCCTTCTCCGATTCCGAGGAGCTTCTGAGCGAGGACGAAGAAGCTGAAGAAGCGTAAAGGGGGAAGCTTGTGTTAGAGTTAAACTCCTTTGACCGGATTCAAATCGGTCTGGCTTCGCCGGAACAGATCCGCGCGTGGTCGTACGGCGAGGTAAAAAAACCGGAAACCATCAACTACCGGACGCTGAAACCCGAACGGGACGGGCTCTTTTGCGAGCGCATTTTCGGCCCCACGCGGGACTGGGAGTGTTACTGCGGGAAGTACAAGAGGGTGCGGTACAAGGGGGTCATCTGCGACCGCTGCGGCGTGGAAGTGACCCGGGCAAAGGTGCGCCGGGAGCGGCTCGGCCACATCGAACTGGCTGCTCCTGTCTCCCACATCTGGTATTTCAAGGGAATACCGAGCCGCATGGGGCTGCTGCTCGACATGTCGCCCAGGGCACTGGAAAAGGTGCTGTATTTCGTTTCTTACCTGGTGACCGATCCCGGGGACAGCCCTTTAGTCAAAAAGCAACTCTTGAGCGACGGCGAGTACCGTGAGTACAAGGAAAAGTACGGCGACGCCTTCAAGGCGGGAATGGGGGCCGAGGTCATCAAAGAGTTGCTGCAGGAAATCGACCTGGACGAACTCGGGGCAGAACTCCGGCGGGAAATCCGGGAGACCACCGGGCAGCGGCGGGTACGGGCCATCCGCCGCCTGGAGGTGGTCGAGGCTTTCCGGAAGTCCGGAAACCGCCCGGAGTGGATGATCCTGGACGTCATCCCGGTGATTCCGCCGGAACTGCGGCCGATGGTGCAGCTCGACGGCGGCCGGTTCGCGACCTCCGACCTTAACGACCTTTACCGGCGGGTCATCAACCGCAACAACCGCCTGAAAAGGCTGCTGGAACTCGGAGCGCCGGACATCATCGTCCGGAACGAAAAGCGGATGCTCCAGGAAGCGGTGGACGCCCTGATTGACAACGGGCGGCGGGGCAGGCCGGTTACCGGCCCCGGCAACCGGCCCCTGAAGTCGCTGAGCGACATGTTGAAAGGAAAACAGGGGCGTTTCCGCCAGAACCTTTTGGGCAAGCGGGTGGACTACTCCGGCCGGTCGGTGATTGTCGTCGGCCCGAAGTTGAAGCTGCACCAGTGCGGGCTGCCGCGCGAAATGGCGCTTGAGCTTTTCAAGCCCTTTGTGATGAAAAAACTCGTAAACAACGGCCACGCCCACAACATCAAGAGCGCCAAGCGGATGGTGGAGCGGATGCGGCCGGAGGTCTGGGACGTTCTGGAGGAAGTGATCAAGGATCATCCGGTGTTGTTGAACCGGGCTCCGACGCTGCACCGCCTGGGGATTCAGGCTTTTGAGCCGGTGCTGGTGGAAGGGCGGGCCATCCAGATCCATCCGATGGTCTGTACGGCTTACAACGCCGACTTTGACGGCGACCAGATGGCGGTCCACGTGCCCCTTTCCGCGGAAGCCCAGGCCGAGGCGCGCCTTTTGATGCTGTCCACCAACAACATTTTGAGCCCGAAGGACGGCCGGCCGGTGTCCATTCCGACGCAGGACATGGTTTTGGGAATCTACTACCTGACGCTGGAACGGGTTGACCCGCGGTTCAAAGAAAAAGCCTTCCCGGACCCGGACGAGGTGATCCGGGCTTACGAAAGCGGCGTTTTGCCGCTGCATGCTTCCATCCGGGTGCGCCTGCCGAAGCTGAAAACCGAGACCCCCCTTGTCCAGACCACCGTTGGGCGGCTGATCTTTTACGGGGGGATCCCGGCCCAGCTTACCGAGGTGGAAGGAAAAGACGGAGAGCGGCGGTTGAGCCGGCTCGGCGAAAAGATTCTCAGGAGCGTGAGCGACAAGAAGCTTTTGAGTTACATTATTGACTTGTGCTACCGGAAACTCGGGTATGCACAAACCGCCGCGCTTTTAGACGAAATAAAGCAGTTGGGTTTCACCTACGCTACCCGGGCGGGTCTGACCATCGGCATCGAGGACATCATGATTCCCGAAGAAAAGCCGGAACTTCTGGCCGCCGCCGACCGCGAGGTCGAGGAGGTAGAACACCAGTACCGCCGCGGTCTGATTACCAAAGAGGAACGTTACCGCAAGGTGATCGGCATCTGGAACCGGACCACGGAGAGAATTAAGGATCTGCTCTTGGAGAAACTGGACCAGTTCAACCCGGTGTACATGATGGCCATTTCCGGAGCACGGGGGAACATCCAGCAGATCCGGCAGCTTGCCGGAATGCGCGGCTTGATGGCCGACCCTTCCGGCCGGATCATCGATCTGCCGATCCGGGCGAACTTCCGGGAGGGGCTGACGGTCCTCGAATACTTCATTTCCACGCACGGGGCACGCAAGGGGTTGGCGGATACGGCCCTGCGGACGGCCGACTCGGGTTACCTGACCCGCCGCCTGGTGGACGTGGCTCAGGACGTGATCGTCCGGGAAGAGGACTGCGGCACGGATGAATACATCGAGGTTACGGAAATCAGAGACGGCAACGAGATCATCGAGAAGCTTGCCGACCGGATTCTGGGACGGATTGCGGCCGCGGATATCGTTGACCCGAATACGGGCGAGGTGCTGGTGCGCAAGGAAGAGGAGATTGACGAAGAAGTGGTGGAGCGGGTCCAGGCTGCAGGCATCGAAAGCGTGAAAATCCGTTCCGTCCTTACCTGCAAGTCCCGGTACGGCGTTTGCGCCCGGTGCTACGGGCGCAACCTTACCAGCGGCTTCCTGGTTGATATCGGCGAGGCCGTCGGGATTATAGCGGCGCAGTCGATCGGCGAGCCGGGAACCCAGTTGACGATGCGCACCTTCCACACCGGCGGTGTGGCCGGTGAAGATATCACCCACGGCCTCCCGCGGGTGGAGGAGCTGTTTGAAGCCCGGCGTCCGAAGGGCCAGGCGCTGATTGCCGAAGCGGACGGCGTGGTGACAGTACGCGAGGTAAAGGGACGGCGGGAAATTGAGCTGGTAACCCCGAACGGCGAGCGGTTCACCTACCCCGTCCCGTTTGGCGCACGGCTGCGGGTGCAGGACGGCGACCAGGTGGCTGCGGGGGACGAGTTGACCGAGGGTCCGGTCAACCCGCACGACCTGTTGAAGATCAAAGGGATGAAGGCCACTCAGTTGTATCTACTCAAAGAAGTGCAGCGCGTTTACCGGTTCCAGGGCGTGGAGATCAACGACAAGCACATCGAGGTGGTCATCCGGCAGATGTTCCGCAAGGTGAAAGTCGAAGAAGCCGGCGATACCGGCCTCCTGCCGGGTGGGCTGGTGGAACGCTTCGAGTTCGAGGAGGAAAACGCTGCGGTTGGCGAAAAAGGGCAGCCGGCTGTTGCCCGGCCGATGCTCCTGGGGATCACCAAGGCGTCTTTAGCCACGGACTCTTTCCTGTCGGCGGCCTCCTTCCAGGAGACCACACGGGTTTTGACGGACGCAGCGATCAAAGGGAAAGAGGATCCGCTTATCGGGCTTAAGGAAAACGTAATCATCGGCAAGCTTATTCCTGCCGGAACGGGTCTGGCGCGCTACCGGGGGGTTAAAGTTATAATTAATACCGGGGGTGGTGAAACCGGGGATACCGGCCAGGAAGAATTAGACCAAACCTGAGCCGCCATCCATGATCCATGAAAGATATTATTGACACTTCCGGGAAACGATGATAAACTAAAAAAGTCTGTGGGTGCTTGGAGGGGTTTGTTGCGTGCCCTACGAGCGTCTGATGCGTGCCCGCAAAAAGGCCGTGGGGTCGAAAGAGACTCTCAAAGCGGTTGAGCGGGGGCAAGCAAAGGTTGTTTTCGTGGCGAAAAATGCCGAGCGGCGGGTCATCGAACCTGTTGTTCGCGCCTGTCAGGCCAGGGGTACCCCGGTCGAAGAGGTTGCTTCGATGCGGGAACTGGGCCGGGCCTGCGGGATCAGCGTAAACTGCGCGTCGGCCGCCGTGATTGAGGATTAGACCGCTTGCTCCCTGCAAAAAGCAGGGAGCAACTTTTTGCCTGGTCTTAAAGTATACAGACTTAATTGGTTCAGTGAGGAGGTGTAGTGTGCCAACCATCAGTCAGCTTGTGCGTCACGGCAGGGAACAGTTGCGTAAAAAGTCGGCTTCGCCGGCACTGCGGGGGTGTCCCCAGAAGCGCGGTGTTTGCACCCGGGTTTACACTACCACGCCCAAGAAGCCGAATTCGGCGCTCAGGAAAGTAGCCCGGGTACGGTTGACCAACGGGATTGAGGTTACGGCCTACATCCCTGGTATCGGCCATAACCTTCAGGAGCACTCGGTGGTTCTGGTGCGTGGTGGACGGGTCAAGGACCTGCCGGGTGTGCGCTACCACATCGTCAGGGGCAGCCTGGATGCGGCGGGCGTGCAGAACAGAAACCAGGGCCGTTCCAAGTACGGGGCCAAGAAACCAAAGAAATAGCAAAAGGGGGGAAATGTGTGCCGCGTAAAGGACCAGTGCCGCGGCGCGAGGTATTGCCGGATCCGGTATATCAGAGCCGGCTGGTGACGAAGCTTGTGAACCAGGTGATGCTCAAAGGAAAGAAGAGCACCGCCGAGAAGATCTGCTACGGGGCGTTCGAGATCATCAGGGAGAAAACCGGTAAAAACCCGCTTGAGGTCTTCGAACAGGCGATGAAGAACGTCATGCCGGTTCTGGAAGTAAAGGCGCGCCGGGTGGGTGGTGCCAACTACCAGGTGCCGATTGAAGTGCGTCCTGTGCGACGGCAGACTCTGGCCATCCGCTGGCTCACAAATTTTGCGCGGCAACGCGCGGGCAAATCCATGAAAGAGAAGCTGGCGGCGGAGATCCTGGATGCTGCTCAGGGCGTCGGCGGTGCCGTCAAGAAGAAGGAAGACACCCATAGAATGGCGGAAGCGAACAAGGCTTTTGCCCATTACCGGTGGTAAAGGAGGTGCTGAGGTATGGGACGTCAGTTTCCGCTTGAAAGAACAAGAAACATCGGAATCATGGCCCACATTGACGCCGGGAAAACTACCACCACCGAGCGGATCTTGTTTTACACGGGCAAGGTTCACCGGATTGGTGAGGTGGACGATGGGGCCGCCACCATGGACTGGATGGTGCAGGAACAGGAGCGGGGGATCACCATTACCTCAGCGGCCACGACCTGCTTCTGGCGGGATTACCGCATTAACATTATTGACACACCCGGCCACGTGGATTTTACTGTTGAGGTAGAGCGGTCGCTGCGCGTACTTGACGGTGCGGTGGCGATATTCTGCTCCGTTGGTGGCGTAGAGCCCCAGAGCGAGACGGTTTGGCGCCAGGCAGACAAGTACGGCGTGCCGCGGATTGCTTACATCAACAAGATGGACCGAACCGGCGCCGACTTTTTCCGGAGTTTGGCGATGATCAAGGAGCCACGGGTTCGGAGCCGGGCAGCATGCCCGCACTTCGCCAAAGACGCCTTTGAGCTGCGGGAGACCCTCCGCGTCGACGGGGTAAAGATCCACGAAAAGCTTGGCCACATCGGCCCACGAAACGGAA
>JBFLVI010000039.1:0-19442 GCA_040758635.1 Bacillota bacterium
ATCTTCTCTATTAACCCGTCTGGAAAGAAGGAGACTATAGTAACACGCGGCTAAAATTGCAAGCCCCAAACACCTTCGGCGCCAAGGCTTTTGGGCTACTGTTTACCTATGGACTGTCGAACTCGGGATAATGTTTCCTGGGTTAAGCTTTCGGTGGCTTTGGCTTCTTAGTATCTCCGCTTGTGGGAAGCGGCACGGCGGCCCTTATTCCTGCAGGAAACTGTCCCTGACGGCCCGGGCAAAGAGGCGCAAGTCCGCGATGTTCTTTTGCAGGATGGCGTACAGGATCTCGGGTTCGATGCGGGCGTAGTCGTGGACGATAACGTTGCGGAACTGGGCCATCTTTTTGAAGTCGGCTAATTTGGCGGGCGGCAAATAGCCTGCTTCGGTGAGCACAGCCAGTACGTCCTTGTAGTCCGCGGGCTCGCGGAGGTTCAGATCCGCAATTATGTGGTTGCCGATATCGAGGCAGGCTTCAACGGCAAGGTGCAGGGTACGCTCGATATAACGGCGCAGGAGTTTGTTTTCCTTCAATTCAGTCAGGGATATGGTTTTCTGCTCCTCAAGGTCGGCAATATATTCGCTCAAGATGCGCAGTTTTTCCGCCAGCAGTTCTTTGTCCACCATTTCACTAACCCAACCTTTCGAGGGCTCTTTCCCGGCGGTACCGGAGGTAGGGGAGCATGTCGAGGTAAAGCCGGCGCGAGGCCACCTCACAGGCTTTGCGCCGCTGCGGGTCCTTGTCCACGACTAATTTGCCGTATTTGCGGATCTGGTGCTGGAGGAAAGGCGGCGCTGCCTCTAAGTCGGTTACTTCGACCGGCCGCTTCAGGAGTTCTTCGAGGGCGATGGCGATTTCCAGCCGGCGCTCGAACCGGGCCGTCTTCGCGGTCACACCAGGCGAAAAGAGGACGGCGATGTCTGCGTCGCTGGCCGCGCGCAAGCCGCCCCGTGCCGCCGAGCCGAAGACGTAGGCGGCGGCGACGTCGGGCTGCGCTGAAAGGTATTCTTTGACGGTCGTGATGATCTTTTCCGCTTCCATTTCGGGATCAGCTCCCGCTCTCTCATACCTGGTGTGCGCCGGCTTTTTCCTGCTCCATTGTATCATTTCGCCAGCGGGCGGGCAACGGCGCCGGGCTATCCGTTTTTCTTAGGGGTAGGTGCGCTTTACTTTTCGGGTTGACGATTAATTGGCCCGCGTGCCGATAAAGGCGGCGTAGGCCTGGGCCGCTTCCTTGGCCGGGCCGGTGAAGCGGACTTCGCCCTTATCCAGCCAGACGGCGGAGTCGCAGAGCTCCTCCACCTGCTTTGGGTTGTGGGTGACGAAGACGATGGTTACGCCCTTTTTCTGGAGCTCGCGGATGCGGTTAAGGCATTTTTCCTGGAAGGCGAGATCGCCCACGGCCAGCACCTCGTCCACCAGCAAAATGTCAGGGTTCACGTGGACGGCGACGGCGAAGCCCAGGCGCATATACATCCCGGAGGAGTAGGTGCGCACCGGGTTGTTGATGAAGTCGCCGAGCTCGGCGAAGGCGATGATGTCGTCAAGCCGCTCCTTGATTTCCTTGCGGGTGAGTCCCAGGATGGAGGCGTTCAAGAAAATGTTCTCCCGCCCGGTAAAGTCCGGGTGAAAACCGGCACCCAGTTCTAAAAGTGTGGAGACCCGGCCGTTCACCTTCACTCTGCCGTGCGTGGGGTAAAGGATGCGGCTGATGATTTTCAGGAGGGTGCTCTTGCCGGAGCCGTTGCGGCCGATAAGCCCCAGGGTGGCGCCGCGGGGGACGGTGAGGTTGATGTTTTTGAGCGCCCAGAACTCGTCGGCGCGGCTGCGGTGCCAGAAGATGAGGCGCTCTTTGAGGCTGGAAGCCCGGTCGTGGTAGACGCGGAACTTTTTCCAGAGGCCGGTTATCTCAACGGCGGTCACATTTCCTCCTAAGATTCCGACAGTTCTAACTAAGGTATTTGGCGTGGGTTGGAGCAATAAAAGGAATTACTTTATAGAATTTCCACTTCACCCGATTCACAAATGATTCGGTCCTTCGTTAATACACCGGCTCCGTAAAATTTGGCGCTAGCTGCAATGATCCGATCATGAATTTCGGAGATTCTTTCAATCCGCATTGTTTCTTCAAAGATTTCCGGTCCGAAGCTAATGATTTCAAACTCTGGTTTCTCCTGGATCAAGCGATACATAGCAGCAAAATCAACTCGATTCTTTTCGGCTATGTCTAAAGCTTCGGCCAAAACAATCGTTGGTATCAACAAGCGGCCACCCCGGTTACGGGTTTCATCAATACATTCTTTTATCTCTGGTTTTAAGCGGGAGTTACCAGTAAAGTACCAAATTAAGACATGGGTATCGAGGATGTAAAGCCCACTTTCCGCCATAAAGTTATAAATCCTCCAAGTTCCTAAACAGTTTCTGCTTCGCGCTTTCAATCGTTTCTTCAGTTACATCCTTGCCTTGAACGCTGCCGAAAAGAGAGGGCTTTTTCTTTTGCCTTTGCGATTTCGTTCCGAGGCTGCGTAGCAGGTCACGCTTCAAGTGCTCTATTTCCCGTCCTAACGCATCAACACGTTTTAAAAGCTTCTCATGAGTGGTCTTATCAAGCATAGGATTTCACTCCTAACACAGCTTATCTTTTAAGGGCAGTTCGTCCGCCGGCGTCTCATCGAGACAAAGAAGGATGGCTTCCTTAATATTCGCTAAGGCCTCATCGAGAGTGTGACCTTGGGTATAACACCCCGTAAATACGGGGCAAGTAGCTATAAACATTCCGGTTTCGTCTTGTTCCACAATTACCGGAAAAGCGTATCCCATAAGTTTATCACCCGCCTGAAGATATTTTATCACATTCCCGGCTCGAGAGAATTTCTTGTTTTTTAAACGGGGGACAGAACCGAGTTCATACTTCCTCGGCGACGGCGCGCTGGAGGCGGTCGAAGGCTGCAAAACTGATCAGAAGCAGCGCGAAAACTACCGGCGTGAGTTGCGCCAGCGTGTGCCAGTCCGGCCAGCGCCCGTAAAAGAAAACCGCCCGGTAGGCCTCGACGAGCGGGGCGGCCGGGTTCAGCATGAAGAAGGGCTTGAAACGTTCCGGGACGATTTCCGCCGGGTAAAGTACAGGGGTCAGAAAGAACCAGACCGTTATAAGGATGCTGGTGATGTGCTCCAGGTCCCGGAAGTAGACGGTGGCCACGGCCACGAGCAGCGCGATGGCGGTTACCAGAAGGGTCTGTAAGGAAAGGACCACCGGGAAAGCGAGCAGTGCCGGTGTGAGCTTGATCTGGAAGACGAGCAGCGCCGGGATCAGGACGAAAAGCGCCAGGAGGTAGTTTACCAGGTTGGCGAAGACCACCGAGAGCGGCAGGACCGCCCGCGGGAAGTAGATTTTTTTCACCAAGCCGGCGTTTTGCACCAGGCTTGACGCGCTTTGGAGCGTGGACTGGGCCAGGTAGTTCCAGGGAAGCAGCGCTACGAACAGGAACATCGCGTAGTTTTCGACCTGGATGCGCATCACAAAGGAGAAAACCACGCTGTACACGATGAGCATCAAAAGCGGGTGGGCGAAAGTCCAGAAAAAGCCGAGCACCGAGCCCTTGTAGCGGGCCCGGATTTCCTTGGCCACCAGGTTGCGGAGCATTTCCCGGTACAGGTATAGCTCTTTTATCTGCTGCCACACGCGCTGTATCACCTTGAGTTAATTTTCTTAAGCACAGTTCGCTGTCCGGCGGATTTTTTCCTGCTACGGACGGGCACTGTTTTGTTGGCTCTACTATCTTCATCGGTTCACCCGGCCGTGGTTGGCGGTGAAAAGTCTCATTTCCGCCACGGGTTGTCGAGGTGTCTGGGAAGCGGATGAAGGGGCTACTGGAGCCCAGATGGCTGAGGCTGTCAGGAAGCTGCTGAAGGCATATGGAGGAAAAGCAAGGGGTCAGTTCGTTGTTTTACGGCTAAGAAATGCCGGTTCGCACCTATTAGGGGGTGGTTCTCCCTATCGGCACGTTTTCCGGGGCCGGGCTTGCTTTCCACGTGTTTATGTGTTACACTTAATCACGTGGAGGTGGGGTTATGGCGGAGTACCAGAATGTAACGCTTTCGCTGCCCAAGGAACTGCTGCGGCGGGCTAAGCATCTCGCCATCGAGCGGGGGACTTCCCTTTCCGGGCTTTTGGCGCAGTTGCTTGAGGAACTCACGCGTAAGGAGGAGCTTTACCGGCAGGCGAAGGAACGCCACCTTGCTGCTTTGGGCCGGTTCGATTTGGGGACCGGAGGGGAAGCGCGGTGGGAGCGGGGCGAGCTGCATGCGCGGTGACGCCGCCCGGCAGTTTGTGGATACCAATGTCCTGGTTTACGCGCACGATCTTTCCGCCGGGGAAAAGCAGCGCCGGGCCCAGGAACTGGTGGCGGAGCTGTGGGAAACGGGCGGGGGATGCCTGAGCCTGCAAGTGTTGCAGGAATTTTACGTGACGGTGACCCAGAAGGTCGCGAAACCCTTGCCCCCGGCGGAGGCGGCCCGCCTGGTCGCCGATCTTTCCGTCTGGCGCGTCCATGTGCCCGGTGTCGCCGATCTGTTAGCGGCGATAGAGATTCAGCAGCGAAACAGGATCTCGTTTTGGGACGCGATGGTCATCCGGAGCGCCCAGGCGCTGGACTGCCAGGTCATCTGGTCGGAGGACCTGAACCCCGGTCAGGCTTACGACGGGGTGCGGGTGATGGATCCTTTTGTGTCGGCGGGTCGAGAGCGGTAGCCTTTTGCGTCGGGCGCGGGAGCTTTTACTTCTGCAGGAAGCAGAGGGGGAAAGGGTGGTTCTCCCGCTTCAAGCCACCAATTTTACACCATTATGACTCGATGATGCTGGCGACTTCTGGAGCAGCGCTATTCCTGCTTAAGCGTCGGGGATAGCCGCAGACTATACCGTTTCTACGGGCTCACCATACGAATGACCACACCATCGCTCATGGCTCGGATTCGTTCGTCGTGTCCTCTTGAGCCACCAGTTCCAAGAGGTCTGCAAAGGCCAGTAACTCCGTCCGCACCTGCTCGAAAGTCGGCTTTAGGCGGCGCACGAGTCGTTCGATCCGCTCCAGGTCAAACTCGAAGGCGTAGATGTTCCTTACCACATGCCGGAACCGGAGATACTCATCCAACTCTTTAACAGATTCTTCCGAAAGCACAGGCGGGCGAATTTGAGAAATGGAGTGGTGGATCCGGCTCGCCGCAACCAGATAACGCTCGATCACAGCTCGATTCCTTCTCGTTCGATGGCTGTCCGCACAGAGGGGCGGCATACCTCGATGTCTACGAGGTTGACCTTAATCTTCTTATCGAGGTCCATCACCGCTCCCATAGCTCGGAACGTGTCCTCAGGACGTAGACCCCAGACGGCCAAATCAACATCGGACCAACGGGTGAAGCTATCAGTGCGCCCCAGCGAGCCGAAGACGGCCACCCGCGTGGCCCCGAACTGCTCCTTCAGGAGCTGGGCGGCCTGCCGGGCCACCTCCCACGCCCGTTTCCGCCGCCGGGCTCGCTCCTGCTGTCCCTGCTCCCAACGGCGCCGCGCGGCCGCCCGATAAGCCGCCAGCTCCTTCGGAGTTACTGCTTCTGCCGGCGGGATTCGTCTTGCCTTATCCATGTTCTTTATCTCCTTTGCTCCAGGCCATAGTTTATTACAGCAGGAGGATTCTTTCTTTCATAAAGCACAACCCCTTTGCGTTGCACTCTTTCCCGAAAAGGCAACTTGGCTATTTCCCGCAAATCAATCTCTTGCTCCAGCCGTTTATCGAGTTCCCCCCAGAGTCTGAAAAAGTCCTCGGGAGAAAGGTCGCCTTCCACCGCCAGGTCGAGGTCTGAATCGGGGCGCCAGCGGCCGGTCAAGATAGAGCCGTAAAGATAGACCCTTTCCACCGGGAAGAGGGGCGCTACCGCCTCCAGAGCCTCTTTTAGCTGCGCGACCACCCGTTGGCGCGCCAGCTCTTTGGCCCGCCGTCGCTTTTCTTCCCTGGTTAAAAGGAACTGGCGCACCTGGGCTACTTCTACCGGGATGCTCGTTTTAAGGTTCACGGAGTTTCACCTCCTGGCGAGGGGTCTTAAAGAGCGCCGCGCTGGCTTTTGCTCCATTTTACCACTTTGTTCGTAAGAGAGCAACGGCGGGCGGAGGAGAGCGGGAGGCTGGCGGGTCAGGCGGTAGCCTAAAGAGTCTGGTTTTTGGTTGGGTAAGATTGCGGTGTGGCCTCTTCAATGATATAATGTGGCTACAAGGCGGTGAAAAAGATGCGGATAGGGGCCAGGGAAATGAAAAACCGCTTCGGGCGCTACCTGCAGCGGGTGAAGCGGGGGGAAAGTTTTATCATCACGGTCCGGGAGAAGCCGGTGGCCAGGCTGGTACCGGTCCAGGGGCAGCCGCCGGCGGAGGTTTTGGATCTGGTGCGGGCGGGAATGGCTTCTTGGCACGGCGGCAAGCCGGAGGGCCTGGCGCGGCCTCCTGAGGCCCGGGGAGCAAGGACAATCGCCGGTTTGGTGGCGGAGGACCGGCGGTGATCTGCTACCTCGATACCAGCGCCCTCGTAAAGTTGTATGTTGGCGAGGACGGTTCGGGCGTGGTGCGGGAGTTGGTAGAGGCCGCCGCGGTAGTGGCTACCTCTAAGGTGGCCTACGCAGAGGCGAGGGCTGCTTTGGCCCGGGGGTTTCGCGAGGGGATTTTGGACGAGGCGGGTTACCGGTTGGCTGTAGGCGCACTGGAAAAGGATTGGGAAAGTTGCCTCGCGGTGGAGTTCTCGGATCAGGTTTTAAGACTTGCGGGGGAGCTGGCAGAGCAGCACCAGCTGCGTGGTTTCGATGCTCTTCACTTAGCGTCCGCTATGGTGCTGAAAAGACAGGTTAAGCTTTCGGTGGCTTTGGCTTCTTGGGATCTCCGCTTGTGGGAGGCGGCACGGGCGTCAGGTTTCCAGGTCGTCCCGGAAATGCGGCCCGGTGCGGCAGAGCCGTAGCGGTTCCGCCTCTTCAGGTACCCTGTTGGCTGGCGCGGCTGTGGCTTTTCTCAGCGGCCAGCTTCTCCTGCCACCAGGCGAACAGGTCCGCCAGGGTCTGACGGAAGGGAATTTGCGGTTCCCAACCGGTATCGCGCCGGATTTTTCCCGCGGAGCCGAGCAGCAACGGGATGTCGGTCCTGCGCTGCAGTTCCCCGGTGGACCGGAGGGTGATCTCCGCCCCCGCGATCTCGGTCAGTATCCGGGTGATCTCACGGACGGAGTACGCCTTTTCGCTGCAAACGTTGTAGGCTTCACCGGGGCGGCCGTGTTGCAGCAACAGGTGGTAAGCGCGCACCACGTCCCGGACGTCGGTGAAGTCCCTGGCCGCGTCGAGGTTCCCGGCCTCGATCACCGGATCGGCCCGGCCGAGGGCGATTTCCGCCGTTTTTTTGGCCAGGCGCGAGCAGACGTAATCGGTGGTCTGGCCGGGGCCGGTGTGGTTGAACGGGCGTGCCCGGATTATGTGCAGCCCTTCGGCGGCGTAGGCGCAAGCTGCGGCGTCGGAGGCGGCCTTGCTGGCGGCGTAGTGGTTCACCGGCGCGAGGGGTTGTTCTTCGGTGAGCGGCTGCTTTTCCGGCGGGACGGTGCCGTAGGCGGCCGCCGAACCAACGTACAGCACCCGGGCCTGCGTGGCGGTTTCCCGCACTGCTTCGAAGAGGTTCAGGGCGCCTTGGAAGTTGACCCGGTAGTAACGCTCCCGGTTTTCGCCGGTGGTGACCGCAACGCCCGCCAGGTGGTAGATCTCGTCGGGGGAGAATTCAGCAAGGAGGCGGCGCAGCGCCTCTTTGTCGGTCACGTCTGCCTGCCGGATGACGGCGCCGGCGTAGGCAGGGTCGTCCGGCGGCCGGCTGTGGCAGGCCGCGATGACGGTGCAGCCCTGCTCTAAGAGAAACTTAACCAGGTAGCGGCCCACGAACCCGGCCGCGCCGGTGACTAAAGCCCGCACTTGTCGCTCACCTTTCATCCTGGGGAGCCTCGGGTGTCTGTTAAGCTCATAACCGTGACAGCCGTTCCTCCCGGGCCTCCCGGGTCAGGTCAGCCGAGCTACCGGGTAGAACCCGGTTACCGAATATCCTTCTCCGGACCTCGTTTAACCGTTCGACCGCTGTCCGGTTGAGGCCTTTCCCCGTTTCGTTTCCCGAGCGGAGCCACTGGCGTAATGCCGCTACAACTATTTCCCTTACCGTGGTTCCTTCTTCCACCGCCCGGATCTTGATCGCCTTGTAAAGCATTTCGTCCCGGAGGTCTATGTTAAGGCGCGAGCGCGTTGGCATTGTTTTTCACCCCCTGCTGCTAAATTAGCACAAAACCACCTTGGCGTCAAACCACCGAACCATCTAACGCCTGCATTGACTCTCGACCCTTTTCAGGTCGGCTTCTACCATCAGCCGTACTAAGTCCTTGAAGGTGGTGCGCGGCCGCCAGCCAAGCTTCCGACGCGCCTTGGTTGCGTCGCCTACCAGAAAGTCCACGTCCGCCGGGCGTTTGAAAGCGGGGTCCTCAACGACGAAGTCCCGCCAGTTGAGTCCCACGCAGGCGAAGGCCTCTTCGGCAAACTCCCTGACGCTGTGGGTTTCCCCCGTAGCGATCACGTAGTCGTCAGGTTGGTCCTGCTGGAGCATCAGCCACATTGCTTCGCAGTACTCCGGGGCGTAGCCCCAGTCGCGCTTTGCTTCCAGGTTACCGAGGCGCAGCTCTTTTGCCAGCCCGTGTTTAATCCGGGCCACACCGTCGGTGATCTTCCGGGTGACGAACTCACACCCCCGCAGCTCCGACTCGTGGTTGAAAAGGATGCCGGAGCAGGCGAAGATGCCGTAACTCTCCCGGTAGTTGACGGTCATCCAATGGGCGTACAGCTTGGCCGCCGCGTAAGGGCTGCGGGGATAAAAGGGTGTTTTCTCGTTTTGTGGTACAGCCTGGGCTTTGCCGAACATTTCGCTGGAGGATGCCTGGTAGAAGCGTATTCTCGGGTTGATGGTGCGGATGGCTTCGAGCACCCGCACGGTGCCGAGCCCGGTAATCTCCCCGGTCACCACCGGCTGCTCGAAGGAGACGGCAACGAAGCTTTGGGCGGCCAGGTTGTAGACCTCGTCGGGCTGAGTTTTTTCGAGGACACGGATGATGCTCCCGAGGTCCAACAGGTCAAGGGGCACAAGCTCCAGTTGGTAGCGGATGCCCAGGTAATCGAGCCGCTCCAGGTTGATGGTGCTGGCGCGGCGGAAGGCGCCGTAAACCTTGTATCCTTTGCTGAGCAGGAACCGGGCCAGATAAGCGCCGTCCTGCCCGGTGATACCTGTGACCAAGGCCGTTTTCGCCATTCTTTTCCTCCTGTTCTTTGGGTTTGAGTGGGCAACCTTGTGTTCAATATACGTTGTAGCCGGATACGTCGGATGCCCGAGCACCGAGAGCGCCGGCGCTTCAATGCGCGGCTCATATTTTGTCCGTCTTCTCTGCTGTCACGAAATTTCGTCACCAGACAGCTTTTTTCCTGCCGGAGCGGGTGCTTGGCGGCGGGGTTTTTGTTTATTGAAAAATCTCTCTTGTGATTTTGTTCACCGCGAAGATAATAGTTGATGTGGTTTATGGTACAATTTAGGGGAACAGTAAAATTTTCAAGCAGCGGGGTGTTTTTGGTGGTCCCTTCGCGCTTCCGGGCGCTTTTCTGGGATGCGGATGTGGAAACGCTTGATGTTGAAAAACACAAGACTTACATCGTTGAGCGGATTCTCGAGTTTGGTGACGAAGACGCTTACCGCTGGATGTTCGGTACCTATACGGATGAGGAGATTATCGCGGTGGTCAGGAAAAGCAGGCGGATCTCGCCGCGCACGGCGGCGATGATGGGGAATTTCTATCGGATTCCCCGGGAGGAGTTGCGGTGTTTAGAGCTTGCCTCCGACCAGGTACATTAGCC
Source organism: Bacillota bacterium (assembly GCA_040758635.1). GTDB lineage: Bacteria > Bacillota > Desulfotomaculia > Desulfotomaculales > Ammonificaceae > Yes71-27. Next base: position 9,950 of record JBFLVI010000039.1, read on the forward strand.
GTTTTGCGGAAGTTGCAGTCCGCAAACGCGATGCGCTCGAGAAGCTTTTACCTGGCGGGCGGGACCGGGCTGGCCCTGCAGCTCGGGCACCGCCTTTCGGATGATGTGGATTTTTTTACGATGCAGTCTTTTGAGCTCGGAGGGCTATTGACGTTGTTAGAGAAGCAAGGAGGTTTCACGGTTGCCGGGATGGCACCGGGAATACTGCACCTGCTTTTTGGCGAGGCCGCCAAGGCAAGTTTTCTTTATTATCCGTACAGGCTGCTTTTCCCCTTGCTGGAGTTCGACGGGTGTCCCGTGGCCGATTATCGTGATATCGCCGCGATGAAACTCGTCGCCGTGGGGCAGAGAGGAAGCAGGAAGGATTTTGTGGACCTTTATTTCTTGTTGAGCGGGAAAATAACCATCCGGCAGTTGAAAAGCTTGGTTGAGCAGAAATTTTTGGGTATCCGGTACAGTTGGCCGCATCTTTTGCGGAGCCTCGGTTATTTCGCCGATGCAGAAGATGATCCGCCGCCGGTGCTGCTTTCGGCTGGTGAAGAGAGGGAACTGACTCCTGCCGCGTGGGCGCAGATGAAGGAGTTTTTGTTGAAGATACAGGAGGAGGCTCTCCGGCAGATCCAGATCGAAGGGCGAAACGGCTGATTGTTTACTTTGCAGGATGGGGGTGGTAAAATACGCTTTAAATAATCAAAAACTCTTGCGGGAGCCTTAGGGAAGCGGGTGCGATTCCCGCGCGGTCCCACCCACTGTGACCGGGGAGCGAGGCGTCGAAAAAGCCACTGCCCCGCACTCAACTCAAGGAAACGGTGACACTTATCAGAGCAGTGGAAGTTTGAAGTAAATATTCCACGTTAGAGGTAAAAGAAGCCGTTTCTCTAAGTTGAGTGCGGGGTGGGAAGGCGGACGCCGGAGCGGTGAGCCGGAAGCCAGGAGACCTGCCCGCAGGAGGGGGAATGCGACGGCCTTGTGGGGTTAAGGCCGGGAGGTTTTTGTTTTTCTCCCGGCCGGGCGCCGGGATTTTAAATTTGGAGGGGACGGTTTAACGAAAGGGAGCGCAGGAGGCCGGTCCTGCGAAAGACCAATCTTATGTTAACTAACCGGTGCCCGTGTTATGTTAACCCCAGCCACTGAATGAAGGGGGTTTTTACGTGCATCAGTTTACGCGTTTCCTGTTTCTGCTTGCGCTCTTGTTGTTTTGCGCGGCGCTTGCGGCTTCCTGCAAGAAAGAAACGGCGCCGGTTGTCACCGGGCCCTTCCGGCTGGCGTACGCCAAGGGGTTCAAAATCGAGTACCTTGCCGGGGGTTGCAAGCTGGTGACCGACGGGGACGGAAGAAAGCTGGTGCTTTGCCCGCGCGGGCGGAAGCCGCCGGCCGCCCACCGCGAACTGCCGGTCATATACACGCCGGTCCGGCGGGTGGTGATCCTCTCCGCTTCGGAGGCGGCGCTTTTGCGGCCCCTCGGTGAGCTGGACAGCGTGGTGGGGGTGGGCACGGCGGAGAAGGACTGGACGATTGAGGAGATGAAAAAAGGCTTGCGCGAAGGGCGGATCGTCTATTTAGGCGAGACGACCGCTATAGATTATGAGCGGTTAGTAGCGCTCAAACCCGACGTGGTTTTCTCTTACACCAGGATTATGGGTGCGGACGAGACGGTGGCCAAAATCCGGGGCCTTGGTGTTCCCGTGGCGGTGGCGAACGAATGGCTGGAGGAAGACCCGCTGGGAAGGCTGGAATGGGTGAAGTTCCTGGGCGCCTTTTACAACAAGGAGGGCCAGGCCGGGACGTTTTTCCGCGCGGCGGAGGAACAGGTGCGGGCGGTGACGGAAAAGGTGCAAGGGCTGGAGCGGCCTAAGGTAGCCTGGGGAAACGTTTTCATGGGGAAGGTTTACGTGCCGCGGGGTGATTCTTACGCGGCGCGGGCGATCGCCATGGCCGGCGGGGATTACGTTTTTAAGGACCTCCGGGGCGGTGGCGGCAGCGCCCAGATTACCCCGGAGGAGTTCTACGCCCGGGCGAAGGAGGCCGACGTGCTGATTTACGCGTCCAGCCCCAAGTACGGCGCAACCTCCATTGCCAAGGTGGTCGAGGAAGCGCCGCTGTGGGCGGATCTGGCGCCGGTGAAGGCCGGCCGGGTTTATTGCTTTACCGCCGAGTACTGGCAGGCGCTCGACGAAACGGCGGTGCAGCTTGCCGACCTGGCGGCGATCTTCCACCCCGATGCCTTTGCGGGGCACAAGCTCCGCTACTTTTTGAAACTGCCGCGGGAGTAATACCGTCGTGCGGGGAGAAGAGGCAAAGAGGTACCGGCCGCCGTACCCCCTGGTCTTCCTGGTGCTGCTGGCAGTCGGCGGGCTGGTGCTGGTGCTGAGCCTTGGCTGGGGCTCGGTGTGGGTGCCGCCGGGCAAGGTGCTGGCGGCACTCTTGCACCCGCTGCGGGAGGGCGGCATCGCCGAGGCGGTGGTGGTGAAGATCCGCCTGCCGCGCGTGCTGGGGGCATTCCTGGGCGGGGCGAGCCTGGGTGTGAGCGGACTTTTGCTGCAGGTTTTCTTCCGAAACCCGATCGTCAGCCCCTACGTCCTGGGTGTCTCCTCGGGGGCCAGCCTGGCGGTGGGCATCGCCACCCTGGGCGGCGCGCTGGCGGGGGCCGCGCTCGCGCCGCCGCAAATGGCGCTGGCGGCCTTTGCCGGGGCGTTTTTCGTGACGACGGGGGTGGCGGCGCTCGCCCCCCGGGTACAGAGCGTGGTCACGCTGCTCGTCATTGGACTGATGTTCGGTTATCTGGCGAGCGCGGCGACCAGTATCCTGCTGGCCTTTGCCGAAAAGGAGCGGGTGCACGGCTTCTTCCTCTGGACGCTCGGCAGTTTTTCCGGCTTCGGCTGGGGGGAGGTGGCGGTGCTGGCGGCGGCGGGGCTGCCGCTTTGCCTTGTTTCCCTGGTTGCGGGGAAGGCGCTGAACGCCTACCAGAGCGGGGAGGAATACGCGCTGAGCGTGGGGGTGAATGTCCGGAGGCTGCGGGCCGCGATCGTGCTTCTGGCGAGCGCCCTGGCCGGCCTGGTTACGGCCTTTGCGGGGCCGGTGGCCTTCGTCGGGCTGGCGGTGCCGCACCTGGGACGGCTGGTCCTGCGGACGGCGGACAACCGGGTGCTGGTGCCGGCGGTGGTGCTGTTGGGCGCTGTGGTGACGGGGCTCTGCGACCTTTTGGCGCGGCAGGTTTTCTCGCCGGTGGAGCTGCCGATCACCGCCGTGACCTCCTTTTTCGGGGCGCCGCTGGTGGTCGGGTTTCTCTTGAAGAGGAAGGTGAAACTGTGAAAATGCTGGCCTGCGAGAAGCTGGCGGCCGGGTACGGGCGGCGGGCGGTGGTCCGGGTGGAGGATTTTGCGGCCTTGAAGGGGCAGTTGATCTGCTTTTTGGGTCCGAACGGCGCCGGCAAGTCCACGCTCTTAAAAACGCTGGCGGGGTATCTTTCGCCGCTTTCCGGCGTGGTTTACCTCAAGGAGCACGAGCTCTGGCGTTTGGACCGCAGGGTGCGGGCGGAAACGATGGCGGTTCTCCTGACCGAACGGGTGGCCCCTGAGCTGCTATCGGTTTTCGAGGTGGTGGCGCTGGGGCGGCATCCTTACACCGACCTGTGGGGGCGGCTCTCACCCGCGGACGAGGCGAAGGTCCGGCGGGCGCTGCGGCTGGTGGGGGCCGAAGGGCTGGCCGGGCGGTTTTACGGGGAACTGAGCGACGGGGAGAAGCAGAAGGTGCTGCTGGCGCGGGCGCTGGCCCAGGAGCCGGAGGTGATCGTGCTGGATGAGCCTACCACCCACCTGGACCTCCAGCACCGGGCCGAGATCATGCGGGTGCTGGCCCGCCTGTGCCGGGAGGAAGGCATCACCGTGCTGCTATCGCTGCATGAGGTGGACCTGGCGCTGAAGGCTGCCGCTTACGTGGTGCTGGTCAAGGACGGGACTATACTGGCCGCCGGGTTCCCGGAGGAGGTTTTGACGCCGGAGGCGGTGGCGGCACTTTACAACCTGGAGGCGGGGAGCTTCGATCCGGTCCTCGGCGGGGCGGAAACGGGTGCGGCGCCGGACGGACCGCTGGTCTTCGTCGTGGCGGGCGGGGGCAGCGGGGCGCTGCTCTACCGCGCCCTGGCCAAGCGGGGTTTCGCGCTGGCGACCGGCGTGCTGCCGGCGAACGACGTGGATGCGTTCGTAGCCCGGGCGTTCGGTGCGCGGCTCTTTACCGTACCGCCTTTCGCATCGGTGGGCGGGGCGGCGGTGGCACAGGCCCTGGAGTTGACGGCGCGGGCGGTGGCGGTGGTGGACGCCGGATTCCCGGTAACGGCCGAAACGAAGGGGAATCTCGAGTTGCTGGCGGCCGTGGCCGGAAACGGCTGCCCGGTTTTTTCACTCCGGCGCGACGGCGGGCCGTACGGGCGGGCGGTTCCCGATCTCGGGGCGCTCCTGGCGGCGCTTAACCCGTGTTTTTCGGTTTAGTGATTAAAAGGTAAGATTTCAACAAATGGAAAAAGTTGTGGGCTGCTCCGCCAGATACTGCTTGGCCGCGGCAATAACGGTTTCTGCCCGGTTTTCTGCACCAAGTTCTGAGGGCTTCCTTTTCGCGCTCCTTGGGATTATTAGCAGGGGGACGTCGTTCTATGCAGGCAACGGCCTCGATCTGGAGTCAAGTTATCTGTATCGGTTAAAATGAAAAACCACGGTTGAGGCCCGCCTCTTAAAAAATGGTTTCGAGAGAAACGGTAAACCCTTCGAGGATACGGGAGGAAACTGCGCCTTGGCCCGCTACATCCTGATCGAGGACGAATTTCCCTTCCTTTAGGAGAAATACCTGAACCGATTTTTCTTCCGGGTCAACAATCCAGTATTCTTTAACGCCGGTTCTTTCATAGACCTTGTACTTCTTCCGCAGGTCGTAATAGGCTGTAGTCGGAGAAAGGATCTCCACCACCAGGTCCGGGGCGCCGCTTATCCGCGCCGGCTCGATGATCTTCATCCTCTCCCGGGCGATGAAGATGATGTCCGGTTGGTAGGTTTCCGTTTCCTCGAGATAGACGTCTATTGGAGCGTACAGTACAATTCCCAAGCCGTTCTTGGATACAAAGTCTACCATCTGGAACTCTAACTTCATTGAAATAATCTGGTGATACGTGGTTGACGCAGGCGTCAAGACGAGTTCCCCCCCGATCAACTGGTAAGGCGCACCTTCGGGAAGCTTCCGGTAGTCTTCGTAGGTGCAAGTTTTCTCTGTGGTAGAGGCGATTTCCTGAAACTGCAAGCTCATACCGCTTCACCTCCTGGTTAAAATTGTATCATTTCTGCAGCGGCCGGGCAATTGGGAAGTGAGAATTAAGGCAGCCAGCCGCCGTCGAGGCACAGCACCTGGCCGTTGATGAAGGCCGCGTCCGGAGAGGCCAGAAACGCGCAGGCGCCGGCAACGTCTTCCGGTTTTCCCAGGCGGCCGGAAGGAATGTCTGCGGCGAGCGCGGCAAGTTCGGCGACGGTCAGTCCCTCGCGCAGCATCTCGCTCTCCACCGGGCCCGGGGCGACGGCGTTCACGGTGATCCCGGCGCTGCCCACCTCGCGGGCCAGCGACTTGGTGAGGGCGATGATCCCCCCTTTGGCGGCGGCGTAGGCGCCCTCGTACGCGGCGCCGGTCAAGCCGAAAACCGAGGCGATGTTGATGATCCGGCCCCAGCGGCGGCGGACCATTGATCCCAGCGCCCGCCGGCAGCAGTAGAAAGCGCCGGAAAGGTTCACGCCGAGAAGCGTATCCCACTCCCGGTCCGTGGTTTCCGCCAGGAGGCGGCGGAGCCCGACGCCGGCGTTGTTGACCAGGATGCCCACCGGACCGAGCGCCTCTTCCACCGCGGTGAAGAGTCTTTCCACCGCCGCCGGGTCGGCGACGTTTGCCTGAAAGGCTATGGCGCCGTTGCCGTGCGCCCGGCAAGCAGAGACCACCCTCTCCGCTTCATGCGCCGAGGTACGGTAGTTCACGGCCACACTGGCGCCGTGACGCGCCAGTTCCCGGGCGATGGCCGCGCCGATCCCCCGGCCGGCCCCGGTCACCAGGGCTACTTTTCCGTGCAGCGGCCTTTCCGAAGCGAACATTTTCCACCGGTCTGATAGTTTTATCACTATAAAAGCATACCATGATTTCTACCGCGCGCAAGTTTTCCGCGCAAGTTCCGTTTCAAAGGTAACTGCGCGTAAATTTGCGTTTCTTGTAAAGAACAGGCTGGAAAAAGGAGAATTTGTCAACATATTTTTCCCATATAAGGAAGGAAAAACTAACCAGCCCGGCAAACTCTATTCTCTACATTACAGAAGTTGGTCTGGAACATACCGGCTCAGGAGGTGGCTGCTGTATGCTGATTCTAATCCGGGATCCTCTGGCGGTGCTGAAGTCCTGGCTCAAGAGCCCGCTTCTTTGCAAAACCGGAGCACGGTTCTGCGCGGCGCTGGGGTTGGAGGAAGCCGCACTCTGGCTCGTGGAACGGGCGTTGCGGGAATACCCCCAGCGAACCGATTTGAACCTGCATGCAGGGCAGTTATGTTTCAAACTGGGGCGCATCGAGCGGGCGGTCTGGCACATCAAGCGGCTCTGGTCACAGTCGGGTTCCGGAGGAAACATTTTTCACCTGGAGAGCATCACGTCCTGGCCGGGGTTGCCCAAAGGTTTGAAGGACCGGGGCTGGATTCTTGCGGCCGTCGGAAGCTATCTCCTTTCTTGCGGTGAGCCCGGGAGGGCGCTTTCGTATTTCAACCGGGCGCTGGCCGCCGGCCTGGGCTACAGCACAATTTTGAACCAGAAGGGTTTGTGCCTTTTGTCCCTGGGGCGGGTGGAAGAGGCGCTGAAGTTTTTCCAGGAGGCCCGCGCCGCCGGGGGACGGGATGCCGGCCTTTTGCTCAATACCGCGCTCGCCCTCAACCGGCTCGGCCGCTATGCGGAGGCGCTGGAGTGCTACGAAAAAGCGCAGCGACTGGGGGCCGACGGCGCGAACCTGTTGAACAACAAGGGATTCAGTCTCTTCAATCTCCGGAGGTACGACGAAGCGGCCTGTTGTTTCGAACTCGCTCAGGAAATGGAACCGCAAAGTACGACCGCCCGCGCCAATCTCGCCGTCGCTTACGTCAGACTGGGCCGGATTGACGAGGCCCTCGCCATCCTCACGGCACTGGTGGAGAAGGACCCGGAGGACGGTGTTCTTTTGAACAATCTGGCAGTCTCTCTGGAAGCGGCGGGGAGGCGTTTGGAAGCCCTCGCCTTGTACAAGAAGGCCGTTGCGCTCGGCGGGCCCGAGAGTCACACGTTTTTTCTCAACCAGGCCGCCTGTCTCGCGGGCTTGGAGCGTTTCGACGAAGCCCTCGCCATCTTTGAACACCTCGCGAAGGTCGTTCCGGAAGACCGGCGGATCTGGAGCCTCAAGGCCAGCATCCTGGCGGAACTCGGCCGCCGGCGGGAAGCCGCTGACTGCTACCGCCGAGCGCTTGGGCTTACAGGCTAAGGATGAAGGGTCAGAAGCCAGAAGCCAGAAGCCAGAAGCCAGAAGTCAGAAGTCAGAAGGTTTAAGGGGGGATTCGCGCAGCGAATTCCAACAAGCAGATATTCTGAATTCTTGACCAAAGAGGATGCTCAGTATAAGCAATAAAGGGTCAGGAGCCAGGAGAAAAGGTAGGGAGAATCTTATTTTCATGACCCATCTTTGGCCTTTTAGCTTACAACCTCCTCGAAAGTGAATAATTTCTGCTTGGTCCCGGGCAGACCGTCTTGCGCCAAATTCCTCGCCGACCGCACTATCGTTCGTCTCTGGCTCTCCGCCCGGCACCGCGCAAACTCGGCATCCCTGCCTTAATTAGAAGTGAGAGGCCGGAGGTTGGAGGTTAGAAACTTTGTGAGAAATCAGCAAAGCTGATTTCTTCAAAAATCCCACCTCTAACCTCTAACTTCCAACCTCCAATTGCGCCGGTCTTGCCGCGGGTCTTTACGCATTTTCATTCCCGGTGACGACGATTAATCGTCGTGAACGACTCTCTTGTTTCCCGCCTCCCTGACTTCTGGATTCGGGATTCTCAATTCTGGATTCTGGACCAGGAAGGATAGCCAGGTAGACACTTTAATCCCGATATACGCGGAGTCCTTTTTCCTGGGCGATTTTTACGGCGGCGCGGTACTCCGCCGCGGTGATACGCCGGTCGAGGGGCGGGAATTCGCGGGCGCGGTACGCGGGATAATACTGGTCCATGATGTTGACGAAGCACCGGGGAGATACCTCCCGGGCCAGGAAATCCATCGCTTCTGCGGTGCCGGCCAGGTTTTCCGGCAGGACCAGGTGGCGTACGAGCAGCCCGCGGGTGGCGATGCCCCGGTCGTCGAGCGTCAGGTCCCCCACCTGGCGCTGCATCTCTTTGAGCGCCGCTTTAACCACCGCCGGGTAGTCCTTGGCCCCGGAGTACTTGGCCGCGACTTTCGGGTCGGTGTACTTGAAATCGGGCATGTAGATGTCCACCACGCCATCCAGCAGTTTCAAGGTTTCCAGCTTCTCGTAGCCACTGGTGTTGTAAACAAGGGGCAGGTCAACCCCTTCCGCGGACGCTTTCAGAAGCGCGGCCAGGATTTGCGGCACAAAATGGGTGGGGCTTACGAGATTGATGTTGTGGCACTCCATCCTTTTCAGCGCCAGCATCATGCCGGCGAGGCGGTCCACGCTCACCGGTTCGCCGATCGCCAGGTGGCTGATTTCGAAGTTCTGGCAGAAGACACACTTCAGGGTGCAGTGGGCGAAAAAGATGGTGCCCGAACCGCGGTCCCCCACCAACGGCGCTTCTTCCCCAAAGTGCGGCCCGTAGCTCGAAACGGCCGCCTCCCGGCCGCCGCCGCAGACGCCTAGCTCGTTTTTGAGCCGGTTCACCCCGCAGCCGCGCGGGCAGAGGTCACAGCTCTTGAGGCGGCGGTAGGCCGCCGCGACCCGCCGGCGCAGTTCTTCGGGTCCGAGGCGGCGGTAAGCCGCGGTAAAGGCCAAGTTTCCTCAACTCCTTATACTGGTTGGCGTTTATCCTACCTGACAAAAATATTATTCGCTAAACGCGTTCACCGTAAAGCTTCGGGCAAGTCCTGCGGGTTGCCGGCGGGCGGCCGGATAAAAAGCGCTGCGGAACTCCCGGCAGCTTTTCTCCTGCCAGACGACGGTTAGCGGTTCCTGGTTCGTGTCCCCAAAGGTGAGCTTTTGGTAAGGGAGCGCCTTGCCTCCGGAAATAAGGCTGAGGCGGTATCTCGGGGAAATTTCCATAACCCGTTTTAGCGGTCAGGGCCCGAAGGCTTTCGCTGTTTCCAACCTCCGGCTTCTAACTTTTAAGAATGGCGTCCCGGGAGGGATTCGAACCCCCGACCCGCGGCTTAGAAGGCCGCTGCTCTATCCACTGAGCTACCGGGACACAATAGAGGTGAGAGGCCGGAAGTGGGAAGTGAGATTCTGCGGTAGGAA
>JBFLVI010000040.1:0-18781 GCA_040758635.1 Bacillota bacterium
CGGTGCCAGTGTACAGGAAAGAAAAGCAGTACGTGTGGCAGGACAAGTGGATCAAGGTGCCGGTGATCTTTGAGGAGGCGGAAGGCAGAATCATTGTAAGGCTGGCGCCGAACTCCCCGCCGTCGGCGCCGGGAGATTAGAGGAAAGAGAGGCCGGGTGTTAACAGCCCGGCCTTGTTGCGAAAAAGAAAGAAAGTATTTTCGAGTTCCTACCGAGGAGGGCGCTTGATGGCGTCTTCGATCTCGGTGAGTTTGGCCTGAAGGTTGTAGAGCATGATAGTCATCGCATGGAACGCGCACAAGGAACCGAATCTGTCCGGGTAGGCGAACTTTAGGGCGCAGTTCTCCACGCAGGCATCATTCCTGAACGGACAGTAGGTTACTGCTTTAGTTTGTTGAGGCGGCAAGATCAACCCTCCTTCTTGTTGAAAGTTTTTGGTTGTTTAATAAGGAAAGGATTCGGCAAAAGCGTTGGGTTTCCCTGCCGGAAGAAAGGAGGTGTCATCGAAGTTGCAGGACTCTGTCGCAAAGATTTTAAAGGAAGTTTTCGACGCCTATGCGAAGTACGTGTGTTCCCGTGCGGAGAAGCGGTGTGTCAGCGATGAGGAGAGCAAGTCGCCCTTCATCGCGGTTGATACCCAACTTTCCACACACGTGGATACGCTGCGCAGGCTGGGAGAGACGATTATTAGTCTATCTTCCAGTTTTCCGCCGTCGAAACCGGGGGATTAAAGGAAACAAAGGCCGGGTGTTAACAGCCCGGCCTTTGTTTTAAGAACGCCCGCCGGGAAGCCCCCACCCGTGAGGGAGGGAATGAGAGGCGGGCATTGCTCATTTTTAGAGCAGGCTTTAGCACGCACACGCGCGTGCGCCTGAAAGTTTTTAGAAGGAGATGATCCTGTGCCAAACGAAGTTCCTGTTTCTCTCTTAAAACCTCACCCCAAGAACGCGGAGTATTTCTCCGAACCCACACCCGAGGAACGCGAATCTCTCAAGCGCAGCATCGCTTCCGAAGGTATCCGCGACCCGCTCAAAGTCACTCCCGACTACACGGTAGTCGCGGGCCACGTCCGCCTGGAGATTGCCAAGGAGCTTGGCTTAGAGAAAGTCCCCGTCCAGATTGTGGATGGCGACCCCGACTACCTGGAGTACCTCTTGATCGCGGATAACGAAGAAAGGCGGGTGTGTCAGGATCCGATCAAAAAGGCGAAGCGGGCCGAGTTCTTGAAGCGGTACTGGGGGGTGCGGGAAGGTCGTCCTGAAAAACTGGGTAAAAATTACCCAGTTTCTAAGACACTTGATGATGTTGCTGAAGCTGTTGGCGAAAATCGTGAAAACCTCAAGAAGCTTCTTAAACTTAACGACCTGATCCCTGAACTCCAACAGCTTGTTTCCCAGAACAAGCTTTCCCAGACCGCGGCCTACTCCCTGGCCTTCCTCCCGCCTGAGGAGCAACGAAATCTTCTGGGTGTTCTCGGCGAGTCCGGCATCTGCGGCCTCTCTGTGAAGGAAGCGCAGGAACTCCGCAGGGAGCTGGACGTGGCCAGGAAGGAAAAGGAATCCCTCCAGAACCGCCTGGTCGAGCTGGAAGACGAGAAGGGCGGTCTTTCTAAGCAGCTTGCGGACCTTCAGGACAGTCTCTCTTCCGCGGAAGAGGAGATCGCCGAAAAGTTGGGACGGCAGTACGAAGAGAGGTTGCGGGAAGCGCTCTCCGACCTTCAGCGGAAACTGGAGGAGAAGCGGAGGGAAGCCGAAGACCTCTATGCCAAGCTAAAAGATCTCAAGCGGAGCCCGGTCGAGAAGGTCGTTGAGAAAGTCGTCTGCCAGGCGGATCCCGCGCTGGAAGCGGAACTGGAAGCCGCCAGGAAGCAGAATGCAGAACTGCTTAAGGAGAAGGAGTGGCTGCGGTCCCGCTTCGAGGCGGTGGCCCAGGAGAAGGAGAGAAAGGAAACTAAGCTCCGCGCGCTGGAAGGCGAGATCGAGCGGTTGCAGCGGTTGCTCGACCACGCGCACAAGGAACTGGAGAAAGAAAAGAGCCGCCCGAAGCCTCCCCAGTGGTCGAAAGAACACTTGGAGTTCCGAGCGCTGATGGAGGAGGCGTCGCGGAGCGCGGCTTCTCTTGCAACGGCGCTCTCCCAAATCGAAGAAAGGCACGCGGAGCGTCTCCTGGCGGCGGCCCGCGTCCGGGGCGCGTCGGAGTTAGAAGAGATGGCGGAAGTCATGGGCGATGCTCTGCTCTTCAGGTCGTTCGACGCGGGCCTGAATGCGGCCGCGGGCAGAATCGGGCGCGTCTGGGACATGCTGGAACCGGGGAAGCCGAAGCTTCAGGTGCTGAAAGGAAAGGGGGATGGTTGATCGTGAGAAGGCCGAAAAGAGGGAGCTTGGCGGACCGGATGCTGGAGATGCTGGAGAAGGCTTATCCTGAAGGGATCCTGACGACGGAGATTGCACAGGAAATCTACGGCAGCCCTTCTTTGGAGAACCGCGTCCGGGTCGCCCGGCTTGCCAGGAGTCTCCGGCGGCTGGGCTACCGGGTCTACGGCGTCGGCGGGGTGTACCACTTGGGCACGGAGACCGTCTTGGAAGTCGTGGCCCGGCGGTACGAGAAGATGGCCTGCGGATTTCTTTTAGGCGGCGTGGAAGCCGCCAGAGGTATGGAGGAGTTGGGCAACCCCGCCCGTGCGGAAGCCCTGCGCCGGGGATTAAAGAAGGCAGTTGTTGAAACGCTTCAAGCGGTGTAAAGTGTTCGTCGCGCCGCACGTCTGGCGCCGAACTCCCCGCCGTCGAAGCCGGGGGATTAGAGAGGAGAGAGGTCGGGCGAATAAAAGCCCAGCCTCGATCATTTTTCGGAATCTTTCATCGAAGGAAACCTGTTTCCTGTAAAGGAGCGTGGTCCCGTATGTTTCATCACACCAACCAGAACAACCCGAGGAAAGGAGGCGAACCTGCAACCGTGCGCAAACTGCTTCTCTTCTCCGTGCTGCTCACAGCCGTGCTCACATTCGCGGCCCTGCCTGCCTTTGCCTCCACCCACCCGCCCTGCCAGTGGGTCCAGGTAGACGCGGACAACGACCCGGGCACCCCGCCTATTAGCGTTTACGGCTACTGGGCGGATGTCGGCGGAACTCAGACCCTCATCGTCTGCGATCCTAAGACGGGCGAGCCAATAAAGGACGCGGACGGGAAGGGCATCGCCTTCATCAACCAAGGGCAGTACACAGAAACCGAAATTGAAGTATTGGACAAGTACGAGCAAAAACAGGTCATAGACTGGGAGCATCCAAAGGAAGTGCGGCCGTTGCAGCTCTCTCTGTTCGCGCCGAACGTGGTGACGAACAGCCGGCTCAACCTTGAGGACATCCAGGCCCACGGCGGCGTCTGGGCCTGGAGCACCGGCGACTGCCTTACCTGGGGCCAGGGTAACGGCCGCGCCAGGCTGCTGACCAACGACCCCGATGACTGGCTCTTCGTGGTGTCTGTGACCAACCCGAATTCCTTTCCTGTTTCCGGGAACATCGGCGGCAACCTGTGGGGGTGGTTTCGCCCCCAGGGCAACTATCCCATTAGCATACAGAGTTTGTCTGTGACGCTCCAGGCGGGCGAGACGAAGTACGTCCTCCTTAACCGCGGCTTCAATGCTAAAGGGAGCTATAAGTTTTTAGCCGAAGAGCCGGCGCAGTACCACAACGGAAGTCCCGTTGACGGCTTTTCGCTCGCGTATCTCTGGTCGAGGAACGTTGAGGCAGGCGGTTCTGCAGGAGAGTCCGATTTTCCGGATATCTTGAAACCGGCGAAAGGGTTTTGTTTGGCGGATCCCAACTGGGTGATATATCCAGACCATGCCTGGCCGATGCGGTTCGGGGTCTATCTGAATGCCTATGTTTATGTCACCAATCGCGCGCGGTCGGACTATTTCAAGGGCTACGTTTGGATGGACCAGGGGGGCGAATTCCACGTTGACCCTAACTGTACTACTTACCCGTATCGCTTGACAAAGGAGCAGATCGTTGCCCGTGTTGAGAACTGGTTTAACTCCCATAAGGTCACAGACATCCCTTTAGTTTGCTGGTACGGCGGCGATCCCAAAACAGTGGACGGCCTCCACTTTGACTATTGTCGCCCCGCCGCCTACTGGTGGCCGGACAAGCAGGGCGCTTACGCCTCCTGGTGGGAGCAGCCCGGCCCGGTGCTGGTGGGCCCGGAGTGGGAGGACTATCAGTACGTAAACTATTATCCCGCGCCGGCTCCCAAGTGGAGTCCTGATCGTGAGCAAAACTTGGCGGAGTACCGGGTCTTCGGGCGCGACTACCGAGTCGGCGAGCGCACCCTCTGGTGGGCGTCCGACGGAGGCGTTCCCAAAGTGCTTCCGGTGGTGAAGGCCGAGCTGATGTTCGTCCACCGGTACTCCTGGATCCCGCTCCCGGACGGCACCGGCCTTCTGAAAAAGGACGTGGTGCCCGGGTATAATGTGTGGATCTCTTCGGAGGCTGCGCCGAAGCTGCAGTTCCTGTATCCGCTGAAGAGGATTGTAGCGACAAGATACCAGTGCCAGGGGGCCAAATCGGAGCGGTCTCCCTACGGTGATTACAGGACGTACATTTACTGGCTCGCCACTACCTGGGTGTGGGAGCCCGGCAAAGGCTGGGTGAAAACCGGCGAAAGCACTTCCAAGTACGAGAATGGCTACGGCCAGCCGACCGAAACCTGGGGGAGACGTGCGTTCTTTGTCCGTTATCCCGGAAACCGGGGCAGCGGTGCTGGGATAACTCCCGCTGTTTGGAAGGTGCGGGTGGACTATTCGCGGCTGCTCACCGCCAATAGCCCTGGTTACGTAGCCGGAGAGTTCAGCGACCCCGGCGGGCTGGTCCTGTATGATGTGTCTGCGAATGGGGTCCAGGGTTCGCTTTACAACACCTACACGGTGTGGTACGGCGCAGGGCCTTATGACTCCAACAATACCCCTGCGGTGGCCGACCTGAATGTTCCTGGCAGCGAGGTCGCGGTTCCGCCTGTGCAGGTGGAAGCCAGGACCACTGTACCGAAGTGGCAGCAGGACTGCACCGCCTCCGTGACAGTTGCCCGGCTTCCCGAGGAGGACCCGAATGTAGCCCTGAGCGCTTTTTTGAGCGCTGTGCAGGGAAGTTTTGTGAACAGCGACGCCGCGTTTGTTTGCGGGAATCCCCAGTTTGTGTTGCGGCCGGGCTTGGCCGGCGGCTGGTCTCTGGACGACCGGGGCAACGTGGTGCCGACCGAGTGGATCAAGGGCTTCGGCAGCGTCAACTGGGCGTATGTACTCAGAAGCGGAAACAATAGTTATGCGAAAAAAGCAGTGCTCGGCTGCCCGGAGGGTGACTTCACGCGCTACTCCTACTTCAGGGGCGATGGGTTCCTCGGCTATGTTGCGCTGCCGGGCGACATCTACCTGAGCCAGGTAGAGCGGGCGACAGTCTGGCCGATACGTCCACTGAGTAGCCGGTGGAACTGGCGCTGGCCTTTCATTGACCCGTGGCCGGTATGGTATCAGGACCGGGATTCAAAGTCCTGGCAACTCCAGCAGTAGCCGGGCAGAATCAATATTTTACTTGCGTCTGCAACCCGCGGTAACCCCGCGGGCCTTTTCTTTTTTCTGAGGTGATCAGCGTGCTGTTTTTCCGCAAACCTGTCAGCCTGCGCTCTGCATTTGTGGCCGTCGCTGCCGGCAGCGCGCTCCTCGGCGCGGCAGGCGCGTGTTTCTCACTTTTGCTTGGGCCGATTGCCTTTATCTGCCCGGCCGGCCTCGCCCTGCTGGCCGCGTTTGCAGCGGCGAACGCCCTGAGAGAAAGCATCGCCGGGGCCGCGAAGAGGCTGGAGGCGCGCCTGAAGGCAAGCGGGGACAACCTTGCCCCCGCCGACCCGGGCGAGGTCCCTGGCGAGCTCAGGCCCTTCGTGGGGGCCTTCAACCTCGCCGTCGCCCGCGCCGCCGAGATGAGGGAATCGCTGCTCCGGCTGTCGGCGACCGACAGCATGACCGGGCTTTTCAACCACCGGGAGTTCCACCGCCGCTTGGGCGAAGTGGTCTCCCAGGGGGAAAAGGTGGCCGTGGCCTGCTTCGACCTTAACGACCTGAAGCAGGTCAACGACCGGCACGGGCACCGGGCGGGCGATGAGGTGATCCAGCTCTTCGCGTCCGTGTTGTCGGACGCGGCTTCCAGAGTCCCCGGCGCGGTTCCCGCCAGGCTGGGGGGAGACGAGTTCGCCGTTTTACTCCCCGGGTTCGACTACGAGGCGGCGGAGCGGTTCGCCCGCAGCGTCGCGCGGGATCCCAGATTAGAGGAGGGCGCCGCCAGTTACTGCCCCGGCGGAAAGCTCACTGTAGGCCGGGGCGTCGCGGCGTACCCCCGGGACGTCGGCGACGCGGGGCTGCTCCTGGCGCGGGCCGACGAGAGGATGTACGCCCACAAGTCGAACGGCAGGAGCTTTTCGGCGAAGCTGTCTTCAGTCCTGGTGAGGCTCGACGGAGAGACCACGCTCGACGAGGCCGAGGCGGTGTTCGAGGCGCTCCTGGGGCTGATAGACGGCCTGGACCGGGGCCTGGCGTCCCACTCCAGGAGGGTCGCGGGGCTGGCGCGGGCGGTGGCGCTGGAAATGCGGCTGTCTCCCCAGGAGGTCCGCCTCGCGGAGATCGCGGGCAAGTTCCACGACATCGGGAAGCTGAGCGTCGGGCCATCGGTATTACGGAAGAAGGACCCCCTCACGGACGGAGAGCGGAAGCTGATCGAGCGCCACCCGGTCTTGGGAGCGGACATGCTTTCCGCCGTGGCCGCGATGAAGGAAGTCGCCGTAGCTGTGAAGCACCACCACGAGCGGTGGGACGGGACGGGCTACCCGGGCGGGCTGAGGGGAGAAGACATTCCCGTTCTCGCCAGGATCATCGCGGCGTGCGAGGTCTTTGACGCAATGACGAGGGCGGAGTTCCCGCGGCGGGGTTACGCCCCGGAGGCTGCGCTGGAGGAGATGCGCGCCTCGGGCGGGTTTGACCCGTGCGTGGTGGGCGCGCTTTCGGGAGTGGTTCGAAGCTGAGGATACCGGGCATTGCCCGGCCCTTCTTTTTTCAGGATTGAGATTTCAAAGAAAGGAGGGAAGTGCCTTGAGAGCAAGAATTGCAGTGCTCCTGGCGGCTTTGTTGACCTGCCTGCTGCTTCCGTCTGCGGCCTTTGCCTGGACCCACGGGCAGTTCACCGCCACCACCGACGCCTGCGCCGGCTGCCACGTCGCCCACGCCGCCCAAGAGCCGAAGCTGCTGAAGACGGGGCCGACCCAGACGCAGTTCTGCTTCATGTGCCACGGCGGCGGCGCCATAAGCGCCCCCTACGACGTGGAGAACGGCTACACTGTAGGGGCGGCGGTGTACCCTTCCACGGCGGGCGGCTTTGTGCAGCAGTTCGTTGACGCTGACAGCGACGGGGTGATTGACCCTGGCGAACTTCACCCGGTGACCTCGCGCCACAACGTCTGGGGGTTCGTTTATGGCGACGAGAGCGGCGCGGTCCAGGACACGACCAACATCTACTACTGGATTCCCGGCGGCAGCAGCTGGTTCACCGGCAGCGGCTTCGTCTGCAGCTCCTGCCACGACCCGCACGCTGGCGGCCGGACGCCGGACGCCAGCGGTTACATTGCCGGTGACGCGAGCAACGCAAACCCGAGGCTCCTGCGGAAAAGCATCACCGTGCAGGACGCCGCCTACACCGACCTCTACGTATCGTTTAAGGTGGCGACCGTCGGCACATTCACCTACTCGGCGACCACCTCGGCCGTTTACCGGGTGGTCGAGTACAAGTCCGGCAGCACGCGCTGGTGCGGCGCCTGTCACAACAAGTTCAGGACGAGCAACAACGACCTTAACCCCGGCGCGGGACACGCAAACTACTATTTTGGGATGTGGCGCCACCCGATGGACGCACACGTTCTGCCCCCGCCCGGCTTCGACGGCAGCGTCCAAACCGGCACGCCTCTGGAAAAGCCGAGCAGCGTTTACCACGTGGCTTGCTTTACCTGTCACCGGGCGCACAGCACAGTGGCTACGATGACCGGTTGGGCGTCGAGTTGGCCACGCGACGCGGCTGATCCCGCGACAAGCAAGGCATTGGGCGACACTTCGGCGCTCCTGCGGATGGACAACCGCGGCGTTTGTTACAACTGCCACGGCGCCGGGCAGTACAACTGCTGGAACGACACCCGCCTCGTGCTTGCGTCAGACGGGGTGAGCTACATACCAATGGATTGCTCCAAATGCCACCCGAGCAGTACGCATTATACGGGCGGCGGTTACCACTGTTCCGTTTGCCACGTGGGGTGGTAGCGGCTGTCGAAAAACGGGATTCTGTTTTTCAGGAAGGAGGTGTTCGCAATTGGTAGACTGAGGCTTTTCTTGATTGCCGTGGTGTTCCTGCTGTTCCCCGGGATCGCCTGGGCAGTCGGCCCCCACGGCCCCTACTTTGGTAACCCGGACGCCTGCGGGGCCTGCCACGTGGCACACGCAGCTTACTGCGAACCCCTGGTACAGAAGCCGTCGCAGACGCAGATATGTCTTACCTGCCACGACGGAACGGGCAGTATTCACAACGTCTACAACGCCGTGTACGGCTTTGGGCCGCTTTCCGGCTCTACTCACTTCCATCCCGTGGCGAACACAGGAAACCCGGTAGTGGGTAGCGTGATCGAGTGCGCCTACTGCCACAACCCGCATGGTTCCAGCGCCAAGGTTCTGTGGAACTTCTGGGACAGGGCGACCGCTGCGAGCGGCGTTTACGGACCGGACTTCTGCCTCATCTGCCACGGCTCGGCCGACAGGGGCTTCCCGAGCGTCGAGGACCCGGCGGTGAGCTACTGGGTCTACACCCTGGGCGACCACTCGAACGGCCCTCATGCGGCGCATTACCAGGAGGTGGACCCTCTCCTGCCTGCCTCGGGCACGCGCGTGACGTGCGTTTCGTGCCATCGACAGCACGCTTCGGACTCGGCCAGGTTCCTGGTCAACGGCGGGGGCGTGCCGCTCTGCACGCAGTGCCATGTGACGGCAGGCTCCGGCAGCGTCCACGCGGTCACGGCGTTCTCCAGGACGGGTTCGGTCCACGACGTCTACGGGATCAGCGATCCTTACGACACGGGCTTGCTCTGCACCTCCTGCCACGGGCCGCACACAGTGAGCAGCTTTGCCTACGTGAGCTGTTGGGATTGCCACTACCCGTCGGTGACCGACAAAAACGCTTATAAACTCACGGGTACTTACTCCGTCCTGTCTGACCCGGACAACACCAAGGCGATGTTTGCCGAACTCGACGGGACGGGCTTGGGCGGCATCGCCAACAGCGCGGGCGACCTGAGCGACTTCTGTATGCGGTGTCACGACAACAATCCGCCCGTAGCTACGGCCACCTACACGGTTTACGTGCCTTCGACGATCAGTTTTGCAAACCTGCCGGCCGTGACCACGAACTCTGGCGGCTGGGCGGACAAGGCGAACTACAAGAGCAGCGCCCATGGAAGCGAGACGACAGTAATCACCTGCGGCGAGTGCCACGAAAGCCACGGGTCGAACTACAAATATCTGCAGCGGTATCCCGAAGACGACACTTTGACGGACGGTGAGTGCCTGCGCTGCCACAACGGCTTAAACGCGACCTGGCCGAACGCGCCGGACGTGAAGAGCGATTTTTTGAGCGCGTACCGCCACCCGACGCTGACGACCTCGGGCGTCCACTCCAACACAGAAGATTACGCGGGAGCTACGCGGCACGCGGAGTGCGCTGACTGCCACGACGTCCACCAGGCGACTGCCGGCGACCCGCTTCGCGGAGTTTCCGGCGTGGTTCCACAGTATGGGACGACGGCATGG
Source organism: Bacillota bacterium (assembly GCA_040758635.1). Classification (GTDB taxonomy): domain Bacteria; phylum Bacillota; class Desulfotomaculia; order Desulfotomaculales; family Ammonificaceae; genus Yes71-27. The sequence goes on from JBFLVI010000040.1 coordinate 9,877, forward strand.
ACTACACCCGACTCTTACGGTTTCACCAGTGAAGCAACTTACGAGTACCAGATCTGCCTGAAGTGCCACTCGTACTTCAGCTACGGCTCAGCGCCGCCTGTATCGCCGAGCGGGGGCTTTGCGGAGACCGACCAGAGCGTGGAGTTCAACCCGAACAACCAGGGCTACCACGCGGTGATCGGGTCGAGCAAGGTGCCGCAGTTTCAGGATTCGTTGGGGAACTACCACTACTACGGCTCTTACGTCGCACCCTGGGAGGGAAACAGTGTCCTGACGTGCTCCGACTGCCATTCGGGAAGCAGGCGGGGGCCGCACGGGTCTTCCAACGCGTTCATTTTAAAGGACTCTGGCAACTCCCTGTGTGCGGGCTGCCACGACCAGGCGTTCTACGCTACCTATGCTCAGACGCCAACGGGTGACCCGGCGACTGACGGCAGCGACAGTTTGCGCTCCGGGTGGTCGAATCCGAGCTTGACGGTTGAAGAGGCAACCTACACCTACAACGGGACAACCGCGACGGCGTCCGTCTATAACTTCCACCCGGTTCACGCGAACCTGGGGTGCAACTCCTGCCACAGCGCCATTCCCCATGGGTGGAACGCCAGGCGGTCGCTGCTGGTGACGACGGGCGACGATTACCCGTACAACGACGGCGCGCGGCTGTGGAGCGCGTTTACCCTTCCCGCATCGCGCGGGACATGGCAATGCACAGACTGTCATTTTTAGCGCGGTAAAACTGTTTATCGGCTTTTTATTTAGCCTGTTTGGGCCGGATGTCCCTTGGGGCGTCTGGCTTTTTGTTTTTCAGGGGTGTTTTTCTGCGTCGCGTTCTGCTTTTCCTGGTATTGTTTCTTGTCTTTGCTTTTCCGGCCACTGCGGAGATCCGGGTGGAGGAAAGGGATTGCGTTCCAGTCACCATCAACGGCGGTCGTTACCGTACGGAAGACGCTGGGAGCCAGTGGGAGCTTGCCTCGGTTGAAGCCGTGGCCTACGAAGTCTACCACCTGCAGTCAATCCTGTCGGTTCTGAAGCAGAAGAACTGGCCCGTTTACGTTGTACAAAAGCGGTGTTTTTTCTCGTCGGGAGAGATAGCGGGCTGCGCCGTGCCGGGCGCGGCCTTCGTCTTCGCGTCGAAGGCAAACGCGGGGGTGCTCTGGGTGGTCGAGAAGAGAGATGAGACGGGCTGGTGGCCCCTGAGCGAGGAAGAGGCGAAAGAAATCCTGCGGCGGCTGGGCAAGCCCGCAACCGCCGAGGCGGTCCGCGCTGTGCGGTGGGAGGACCGGTTCCGCCGGTGGGAGACGCGGCGGGTGAAGGCGGCCCGGACGGCTTTGGCTTCCCCGTACCTCTCCGCCTACGTTGCAGCGCACGAAGTGGGCCACCTGGTGCGGTTCGGCTTCCTTTCGGAATCCAACCTGCGGGAGTACTTGAGACTGCGGGGGCTGGAAAATATGAAGCGCAAAGGCCACTTTGACGATCCCGAAGAAATCTTTGCGGAGGACTTCCGATGGCTGTTTGGCTCAGAGAGAGCTAACCAGGTGGGGTATCGACCCTCATGCCCCGAGCCGGGGGATAAAGAAAAAGCGTGGTTTCACAGGAAACTTAACACTTCCAGTTAATACAGAAGACCCTGCAGATCCGCATGTGGTTGTTGAGCGTTTTTAGCAGAAAGGAGATGGTTGCCCGTGCCGTGTAGGTCTTGCCTGGTCTCCCTTGCGCGGGCGGCAGAGGACCTTTTTGCCGCCACAGAGCAGTTGCAGAAAGCGATGGGGAAACCCCTCCCGCTTGAGGAGGCAGAGAAGCTGGTCGCCGAAGTCGAGGACGCCGTCTACAGGTGCCGCCGGGCGCTGAACTCCGCGCGCTACTTGGAAAGGGGCGCTTTTGGCCGGGGCACCGGCGCTTGACAGGCCGGGTCCCCCGGCCTTTTGAGAAGACTCTGGCGGGGATGCGGCCGGATCCGCCGGGGGCAGGAAGGGAGTGATCAACCGGCGCGGTTTGCTTTCAGGGAGGAGGCCTGGGGTCAACGCCCGGGCCTTTTTCTTTTTCGAGAAAAGGCCTGGAGGAGGTGTTTGTTTTGCCCTACGGGGGACATTTGATCCCGCTCACGGATGCGGCTGACGCTCTCCTGGCGGCGGCCAGCCGCCTGTGCGACAGGGTGCGCTTGCCGTTCTTCAGCGCGGACGAGGTGCTGCGCCTCGCGGACGCGGCGGAGGAAGCCCTGAAGCGCTGCCGCGAGGCCGCGAGAAAAGCGGCAAGATCTGAGTTCATGGAGGAGTGGGAACTTGACGACTGAAGCGTGGGTCGAGCCGCCGTTCGCGTGGGTGTTTCTGCGGTGGGCCGCGGCCCGCGCCAATGCGCTCCGCGACCCAGCGATAGGCAGAGAGGACTTGGAGCAAGAGGCGCGCATCGCGCTATGGCAGGCGTGCCGGACTCACGACCCGGCGCTGTCTTCGCTCAAAACGTGGTGCCGCCGGCACGTCGAATTCGCCGTAGGAAACTTCCTGCGTGTGCAGAGCCGGAAGCGGAGGGTTCTCCAGCTGAGCCTCGACGAACCGGCGGACGAGAAGAGCGGGAGGACCCTGGGGGACACCGTGCCCTGCCCCCTGCCGGGCACGGACGACACGGAGGCCGCGGAGTTCGTCCGCTGGCTGGTCGGGAAGCTCGACCTGACGCCGATAGAATCCCTGGCCCTGCGCGTCCACCTCCTGGGCGGGAGCTACCGGGAGGTCGAGGAGGCGACCGGCATCTCCTGCAAGTCGCTGGACAACGCCTGGCAGCGGGTGAAAAGGAAGGCGCAAAGACTTTTGGAAGAGGAGGGGTTGACCTGAATGCAGACGCGGCAATCGTAGCAGAAGCGATCCTGGAACTCTACAGACACGGCCTGAGCGTTGCGCTCGTGGACGCCAAGTTTGTTGTCAACTGGGGCCAGCGGGTTGAAGTGTTTACCGCCGAGGACGTGGTGAAGCTGGCGAAGCTGGCCCAAAAGTACTCGACTGGAGGAGGTGTAGTGCTTGAAATGGCCTGGAAACTGCACAACAGAGATAAAGGGAAAGGAGTTGAGAGGGCTGGAACTGCTGGCTGAAGCGGTGCCGGACGACCTCAGGCGGGAGCTTGAGCTGCTTGCGGAAGAGCTGGAGAGTCTGAAGGTAGCGCTTCTCCGGTGCGCAGAGCGGGAACGTGCGGAGGTTCTTGCCAGCGCGACGGCTTCGCTGCCGCCGAAGGCACAATTAGCGCTGGCCCTCCGGTACCAGGAGAAGCTGACCCCGAAAGAGGCGGCCGCCGTCCTGGGCGTGGCGGAGGAATCCGTTTGCCGGATGGAGCGGCGTGCCTTGAAGGACGCTGGACGGCTGGTTAACCAGAAAGTTGATTAAACAACTAAGAAAAAAGGAGGATTGAGATCTTGTTTAAGCGTTTCTTTGGTTTTCTGGCGGCCTTTCTTTTGATGATGGTGTTTGCCGCTTCTCCTGCCTGGCCGTTCACCACGGAGTGGTACCCCAGCGGGCCTTACGGCGGCAACGTCAACTGCATGCTGTCCGCGAACGATGCAATCTTCGTGGGTACTTCCTACGGCGTCTTCAGGTCGACCGACGGAGGAGCGACCTGGGAAGACGTGCTTGTCGCAAACTGCAAGGCTCTGGTGGCAGACCCCGTGAGCGGGGCCGTCTACGCCGGGACCGAGGGCGGCGTGTTCGTTTCCTCTAACGGCACCTCCTGGCAGCCCGTGGGCAGCGTGGGGATGCCCGTGGAGGCCCTGGCCTGCGTGCGGGGCGCGGTCTACGCCGCGGGCAGTCTCGGCGTGATGTGCTGCGAAGACGGAGCAAACTGGGTTTCGGTTTACGCGGCGACCAGGGTTTCCAAGATGTGTGGAGATCCAAGCGGCAACATTTACGCCTGGTGTCCCTACAGCAGCGAAGTGCTCGAAAATGCCGCGGGCACAAGCGACTGGACGGCCATCGGCAGCGGCGTGAGCGTCACCGACATGTCGTGCGGCGAGGACGGAAAGCTCTACATGGCGTCCGGGAACACCTTTTCCTGCTACGACGGCGCCTCCTGGGCGATGCTCACCCCGCCTTGGGGCAACTGGCCGAACGGCCAGGCCGCACGGGTTTACTCGGACAAGATCCTCGTGGGCAGCAACTCCGGGGGATTGCGGGTCAGCACGGACGGCGGCAGCACCTGGACGGCAGGCACCAGCGGCTTGTACGGCGGCTTTTCGGTGACGTGCGTCCACAAGGACCCGGTTACCGGTTATCTCTTTCTCGGGACGCCGTTAGGGCTGTACCGGAGCACGGACGGAGGAGCCACAGTTGGTTTCTCCAGCCAGGGCCTGAAGTGGGGGGTTTCGCTGAACAGCCTGGAAATGGTCGCCGCTGACGCAAACACGCTGTTCGCCCGTAACCAGTACGGGTTCTACAAGTCCACCGACGGCGGGCAGACGTGGGCGCCGTTCCTGGCGAACAGCAATCCTCTGCCGTACCAGAGCATGGTGGTAACCAATGACAACTGCCTGGTCTTCGGCGCGGGCGGCGACGCGGCATCTTCCGGCATATGGAAGATCGGGCTCGACGGCTCCGGCCTGACCAGGGTGTTCAGCCAGGGTATCTGCAGTGTAACCGGGGACATTTACGGCACTCTCTACAGCGACAGCGGCTCCTACCTGACGAAGAGCACCGACAACGGCGCGACGTGGGCGACCTTCGGGCCGTCGGTGCCGTTGGGGCCGTACGCGAAGCTGGTGATGCCGGACGGGACGGTTTACGTCGGTTCTTATTTGACCGCGGGCATCTACAGGCTCCCGGCGGGCGGGTCTTCGTGGCAGCTTGTGAACGACAGGATCAAAGTGCGCCGGTTTGCGTCCGACGGGACGGGGCGCGTCTACGCCTGCGGCGGGGGCCTGAGCGGCTACGGCGTTTACGTCACGGCCGACGGGACGAACTGGACTGCGTGCACCGGCGTCATCCAGGTGCTGGGATCCAGCGGTTACTCCGTGAGCGCAATAGCCACGGACAGCCAGAACAGCGTTTACGTGGGCAACGCCAGCGGCATTGCCAAGTCCGTCGACGGCGGCGCGACGTGGTTCGAGTTCGCCACGGGCATCCCTTCCGGAGCCACTGTCTACCATCTATTCGCGACGCCCGGCGACATACTGTTCGCGCTGACCGACCAGGGCATCTACGACCCGCCGGGCGAAGTGGACAACGTGTGCCCATCCGGCTCAATATCGGTGTCTGCGCCAGTCCTTCCGTCCGACGGCCTGCCTTTTGTGACCGAGCCGACGGTGCAGTTTCTCGTCTATGGCGAAGACAACGATGGAGTGGTGGATATTGCCGTCAACACAGGTTCCGGGTTCGAGTGGCGCGAGTTCACCGGGTCCCCGATGACGCTGAGTGTCGCGCTGTCCTCGCCGGGCGGCAAGAAGACCGTCACCGTCCGGCTGCGGGACGTGAGCGGCAACACGGCGGACATAACTCAGGCTCTCTGGTACGACGCGGAGGCACCCAGCATAACTTACTTTTCCCCGGATTACAGCGTGGTCACTTCGCCGAGCGCCACGTTCAGGTTTAGCGTGGCTGAAGATGTTTTGCCGACGGAGGTTATGCTCAGCGAAAATCCGGACTTCGCGGGGGCATCCTGGGCGGCCTGCGACTTCAGCCGGTCCTACCCCGAAGACCCGTTCTTCGCGGAGGTGTCGGTGTCTCTGTCGTCTGAGGGCACTAAAACGATCTACGCGAAGGTGCGGGACTACGCCGGCAGGGAATCGGAGCCAGCGTTCGCGACGGTGACCTACCTCAAGCCTGCCTTCACGCCAGAAAAGATCAGTACGTCTGCCTGGGAGTGCGCTCCGAGCTTCGACGAAGGCGGTGCCATGTACTACATCAAGGACGGCGACCTCTACGCGTTTGACGTGCAGGAGACCAGGTTGACTACGGGCAAGGGCATCCGGGACCCGGTTTCGGTGCGGAGCGGCATTGCAGCGTACCGGGGGTCTTCGGGCATTGAAATCCTGATGATCGGGACCGGCGAAACCATTTCCACCGGGATGTGGGGTACGCCTCCGGTCACCGACGGCGTCTACGTGGCTTTCGAGTACGGAGGCGACATCTACCTTTACGACGTGGCCGCAGGTTCGGGCAGGTACTTGACGACTGATGGCTACAGCGTGGCTCAGGACCGTCCTGCGCTCGGCGGCGGGAAGGTGTTCTGCACCGAGGGTGGTGCGGTGGTAGCGATGGACATCGGGACCGGCGAAAAGAGCGTGCTCGCGTCTCCGGACTGGATCAGCGGTCCCTGCGTAGCAGGGGACCACGTGTACTGGATCGGCCTCTACGGCACCACCTGCAGGCTGGAGAGGATCCCGCTTGACGGCGGGTCAGCAGAGGTAGTGCTTACCCTTTCGACGGAGGCCGGACCCTACCAGTACTACCTGGGGGGCGTGAGCCCGGACGGGCGCTACGCGCTCGTGTGGATCGATGCGCTGTACGTGCTGGACCTTGTGAGCGCTCAGCAGTACATGGTGACAGCGGATGCTTGGGACTGCGCGATTTCGCCTGAATGGCTGGCCTGGACCGAATGTGACTGGGACAGCGAAAACCTGGCCGACGTGTGCTACGCGCCGCTGAGCCAGTTGGAGGGCGCTCCGTCCGCTCCGGTGGAGGAGATCGGGAATCCGCCGAGTTCTCCGGGTTATTCCTCTGGCGGCGGTGGCGGCAGGAGCGCCAACCGGAGCGTGAAGGTGGACCTCGCTGCCGGCGGGTCGGCGACCCTGACGGTGGGCAGCGTTTCTGTTACGCTGGAGGCTGCTGACAGCGGCAGCGGAGAGGCGATGCTCGAGGGTATCGAGGGCGGAGTCGCGGTTAAAGTCACCGGCGAGCCCGCCGGGCTGAAGGTTGTCGTGAGCGGCGGCGCGCTCTGCATGCTCGACCGGCATCTGGATGTCTGGGTTCCTGTTTCTGAGGCGGTGTACGGCGTCGTCGGCGCGGTGTACCGCGAAGCGGGCCGCACGACCGTCTTTCTCGAGAAGGACGGCGAATTCATGGTGTTCGAAAAGGTGCCCGCCGTCGAGGCGCACGTGGCGGGGAGCAGGCTCGTGGGCCGCGTGAAGGGTGTTTCCTCCGTGCTGGTCGTCCTGAACGGAGGGAGGCACACCCTCGAAGCCAAGGACGGGACGTTCGGCATGGACCTGCGGCTCGGTCCCGGCAAGCACAGCGTGAAGTGTGTCGTCGAGCACAACGGTCAAAAATTCCTGTGCTGGCAGAAGAGCTTCTGGCGGTACGGCGACTTCGACGAGAAGCACTGGGCCTACAAGACCGCTGGAAGCTTCCTTGAGGACAACCCGGTGTTCGGCGAGGTCGCGTTCCTTTATCCCGACAGCCCGGCGAAGCGCGGGGAGATAGCGAAGCTGCTGAAGGCGGCGCTGAACCTTCCTGACCCGGGCGGTGAAGTCCCGTTCGGAGACGTTCCGGCTGAGGACGAAGCACTGGCTTCCGCAGCGCGCGCGGTCTACGACGCCGACCTGATGGTCGGCTACCCGGACGGCACGCTGGGCGCCGGGAGGGACATCAGCCGCGTTGAAACGGCGGTGCTGCTGGCGCGGCTCGCTAAGAGATTCGGCGTTGTGCCGGCGAAGCCGGCTCCGGCGTTCAGGGACTTCGGTCAGGTGCCCGCGTGGGCGCGCGAGGCCGTGAAAGAAGCGGCAGCGATAGGCATCGTGTCCGGCTACCCGGACGGGACCTTCAGGCCGCTCAGGAAGGTGACGCGCGCCGAGAGCGCGGTGCTGACGCTGCGAACGGCGCGGCTGAAATCGCCCGGCTTGGAAGAAAGGGCCAAGGGAATCTAAGCGAAACGCCCGGCGACCTTAAAAGCTGCCGGGCGTTTCTTTTTGGGAGCGAGACCTTGGAGGCGATAGAACGTTGCGAGACAGGATCATGCTGATCTGCGAAGATGAAGAGACGTTCAGGAAGGCTGCTGCGACGGTTTCCGGCACGGGATTCGTGCCAGTCAAGCCGTGGTCCGGACCTGCGGATTGCCTGGTGATCGTGGATTGCAACTTCGATCTCTACGAGAAGGCGAAAGAGCACGGGGAGAAGTTGGGCGTGCCCACGCTGTTCGCGAGGAACGTCAGGTGCCTGGAAACTTTGCTGGAGAGGATGTCGCGCTTTGGTGCCTAAAGGGACGGCTTCGCTTTGGTTCGCCCAGAAAAGATTCACGGGTCTTTTAAGGAAAACCGAGGAGGCGCTCTGCGCCGGGCAGGACGCGCGCAGCCTCCTGTTGGAGCTGAAGGCGGCGGCTGCCAAGCTTGAAGCGGAGAGGAACGGCGGCCGTGTGGTGAAGGTCAAGCGCAGAGCCGCGGGCGGGAAAGCTTCCGTGTCCTGGGCCGTCTGGCCCGAGCCGGAGGGATACTACGGCAGGGCGTTTTTGGCTGGTGACGACCTGTCAGCCTTCGCGGAAGCGCCGGAGAAGTTTCTTCCCAAGGGCGACGGAATCCTCGACGGCGCCTGCGTCTTCTGCGGGCGAACTGAAGAGCTGGGAGGGTGGGAGTTCGTCCAGCGGTGCGCCCGGGTCCACGAAATTTTCGGTTCCCATGTCACCTTCTGGGTGTTCGACGGGGAGAGGTATGTGGCGCAGACACTCGAAGTCGTGTCTGATCTGGCTGAGGCCGTGCGCGACCCGGCCGGGCGGCGGAAAGTGCTCAGGCAGATGGACAAGGTGGTGGACATCCGCGACCTGCGGGCGATAAAAAAGCTGACGGAGGCAAGGTAGGCGTGGCGAAAAACCCTCTGAGGCTCTGGACGATCCAGCGGAAAGAGGCGTGGGATGTCCTTCGCAAGACCGGGTTCCTCTACGCGGACGAGCAGTGCGTCTTGTCCGAATTCCTGCCCGCCTACCGCTGGATGGCGGAGCAGATGAA
>JBFLVI010000041.1:0-17587 GCA_040758635.1 Bacillota bacterium
CAAACACAAGTAATATATTGGAAGACGTGGCACCGCGATTTTGAAATTTTAGTGCAAGACCTCGGTTGTATCAAGCCCTCCAAGAACTCGTGGCACTAAATTTCGCCCAGAAGTGTCAAACCCGAGCTTAAGTAAATACAGTTTTTAAGGAAATCGTCTGCGGCGGTTTCGAGTCTAATGACCGACGACCGACGACTAAATAGCGGCCCACCGGGCCGCCCTGAATTCGGAAGTAGAGGTTGCGCAACGCAGTATGTTGGCTGCAGTGCAACGGGCCGCCAGGGATCAGGCGCCCTTTACCGTGTGCCTTCCCCTGGTAAGTGAGACCTTCCCGGTGCGTACCATTTCGAGAATGCCGTGGTCGCTTAAAACCGCGCAAAGGGCGTCGATTTTCTCCTCGTCGCCGGTCATTTCGACCACCATCGTTTCCTTGCCGACGTCCACAATGTGCGCCCGGAAGATCTCGACGATGTCGACAATGTCCGAGCGGCGCGAAGGGTCGGCCTTGACCTTTATCAGCGCCAGTTCCCGGTCGATTACGTTCTGATCCAGGCGCTCCACCTTGAGAACGTCCACGAGCTTGGAAACCTGCTTTACTACCTGGTCGATGACCCGGTCGTCTCCCTGGACCACGAGGGTAAGCCGGGAAATGTTCGGTTCTTCCGTGTGGCCGGCGGTGATGCTCTCGATATTAAAGGCCCGCCGGCTTAAGAGCCCGGCAATCCGCGCCAGCACCCCCGGCTTATTGAGCGCCAGCACCGCCAGGGTGTGTTTCATCACGAACCCTCCTCGCCTCTCAGACTTTTTCAAGCAGGGGAGTTAAAGCTTTGCAGCTAACTATACCACAAAATTAACCCGATAGAAAGTGTTGCAGAAAGAAGCCGCCCTGTTCAGGTTCTCCTGTTCGCCCCGCCGACTTGCCAAGAGCAGTTTTCTAAAGGAGTCTTTCTATTCGCACCGCGCACGCCCTCATTTCCCTGCGCATCAGTGCTTTACCGGGATTTTGTGGCAAATTGTAATTCAGGACGACCACACCGGGAGGTGGATCCTCGGTAACTTTTACGGCGATCCTGAACTCTCCTTGCCTGGAAATGACCTTCACTTCCTCGCCATCTCCGAGCCCAAAATCACCGGCGTCTTTGGGACTTACCTCCAGATATTCTCCGGGTGCCAGTTTCCTGAACCCATCCACCTTATGGGCACACGTACCGTAATACGGAGCATTTCGCCTGGTGACCAGGACCAACGGAAACTCGACGTCGGGACGTTCTTCCGGACCTTGATAATCTAAAGGGAAAAGCTTTGCTTTACCGGTTGGCCGGTGAAAAGCCTGCTTGTGGAGGACGGTCGTCCCTGCAGGCCAGACCACGGCCCCTCCCGCGAGTTTTTCGTAGGCAATACCTCCGTACCCCGGCACCAGAGAAGTGATTTCTTCCATGATCCCGGTGGGGTCCGCGAAATCAAAACCGGTGGCGCCCATCGCCGCAGCGATTCTCCTAATTATCTCTCCGTCGGGCAGGGACTGGCCGACCGGTTCGATCGCCTTCCGCAACCGCTGCACCCGCCTGTCGGCAGTGGTATACGTCCCATCTTTTTCGGCAAAACCGGCCGCCGGCAGCACCAGATTGGCATGGCCAGCCGTCTCGTTGAGAAACAAATCTTGAAAAACAAGGAGTTCCAGTCTTTCAAGACACTCCAATACCCTTTGCCCGCCCGGCAGCTCCGTTAGGGGGTTAGCGCCTATAAGATACAACGCCTTTATTCTGCCGTCCAGAATAGCGTCCCACAACTCCGTAAACGCCAACCCCGGGTCCGGGTTGAGCTCCGTCTTCCAAGCCGCCTCAAACTTCTCCCGTACTCCCCGGCCCAACACCGGCTGGTAACCGGGGTAGAAACCGGGCAGGCAACCCATGTCGCAGGCACCCTGAGCGTTGCTCTGCTCTAAAAGGGGGTGAAGGCCGGCAGACGGACCGCCCATGTTCGCGGTCAGAAGCGCCAAGTTGATCAGGGCGCATACCGTATCTTTCCCGTGCAGGTACTGGGTCACGCCGGTCGACCACAAAACGGCTGCCGGTTTTGACCGGGTAAAGACATGTGCCGCCTCCGCAACCATTTCGCGCGGCACCCCGGTCAGCCTTTCCACTCTCCCGAGAGGAAAATCTGCCAGCGATTCCCTCAATTCCTCAAAGTTTTCGCACCGCTCTTCAACGAAACCCAGGTCCAGCAAACCCTCTTCCACGATTACGCCGGCAATACCCATCAGCAAGGCCAGGTCGGTACCTGGGTAAGGCTTAAGCCATAGATGGGCGAAGCGCCGGAAATCGTTCTCAACGGGATCAACGATGATGAGCCTGCTTCCCTTCTCGGCAGCCTCTTTCACCTTCCTGGCCGCCGCCGGGTGGGTCCTGGCGGCGTTGGCACCTACCATTAAAATACACGCCGCGTCCTCCAGTTCCTCAAGGGAGTTCGTTGCCGCACCGATACCCGTAGCTTCCCAGAGTGCTTCCAGGCTGACGGCGTGGCTGAGACGGGCTGTGTTATCTATATTGTTCGTTTTCAAAACAGACCGGGCAAACTTCTGAAAAAGGTAGGCCTCTTCGTTCGTACATTTGGCGGAAACAACCACCGCGATTTCCTCGCCCCTGTACCGGGCAAAATGCGTGGCTGCCAACCGAATGGCATCCTCCCACGAGACCTCGACCAGCCTTCCCTCTGTTCTTGCCAGAGGCGCCGTGACCCTGTCCGGCGCGTAAATGTAGCGCCAGCCGAAGCGTCCCCGCGCACAAAGCCGCTCCCCTTGAGCGCTGACAATTTCCGTTTTCTGCAGTCCCAGCGTCAGCCGGCAACCGCCACTGCAGTAAGGACACACGGTCAAAACGTGCTTCTCCGGCCGCTTGTATTCCTTGTAAACCAGACCGCCCACCGGACACCTCTCCACACACTCCCCACAAGACTCGCAACTGGACTGCGCAATCGGTTTTGCCCCCAGGGGAGCCACCTTGCTCCGGTAACCCCGGCCAACAACGGCGATCGCATTTATGCGCAAGAGCTCGGAACAGGTGCGCACGCACCTCCCGCAAAGGACGCATTTGTTCGGGTCAAGGTTAAAGAAAGGGTTGGAGGTATCCGGCTCGAGCGCGCCTTCGGCAAACCGCAATCGTCTTGCTTTTTTCTTGTCTACCCGGAGGTAACCCATGATCTTTTGAAGCTCACAGCGCCCTTTTTTGGCGCAACTGGGGCAATCGTCGTGCCGGTCGGCGATCAGCAATTCAACCAGGCCGGAGCGAATTTCGTCAACCAGCGGGCTTCTGGTTTTTATTACCATCCCCGCTTTGGCTGGCGTCCGGCACGAAAGAACGGGGCCCTTGCCCTCCAGCTCCACGTAACAAAGCCGGCAGACTCCGGCAGGCTTCAACTCCGGGTGGTGGCATAGATGCGGTATGTAGACCTTATTTTCCAGCGCCACCTCTAAAATGGTCATCCCGCTCCGGGCGGTCACTTGTTTACCATCAAGCAAAAGGTCAATTCTTTCCATAACAACCCCTCACATCTGGCAAACGCCGGCAGGACACCGGTGTTCGTATATGTGTGCTTCATACTCGGCGCGGAAATAGCGAATGGTAGTAAGCACCGGATTAGGAACCGTCTTTCCCAGGCCGCAGAGTGAACCCCTGGCAATAATTCCCCCGAGTTCTACAAGCAGTTCGATATCGCCCGGTCTCCCCTGGCCTTTCGTGATGTCATCAAGGATGGTAAACATTTGCCTGGTCCCCAAACGGCAGGGAATGCACTGGCCGCAAGATTCCCTCTGCGTAAAGTCCAGGAAATACCGCGCCAGATCAACCATACAGGTATTCTCGTCAAGGATGACCATGCCCCCAGAACCCATGATGGAACCCGCAGAAGTCAGTGAATCGAAATCAACCGGTATATCGAGCATTTCCGCAGGCAGGCAGCCCCCCGAAGGCCCCCCGGTCTGGACGGCCTTAAAAGCCTTATTTCCTTGAATTCCACCGCCGATTTCAAAGATGATCTTCCGCAAAGATGCTCCCATAGGCACCTCAATCAAACCGCAGTTTACCACCTTACCGGTAAGAGAAAAAACGGCGGTACCCTTGCTTCTTTCGGTACCTCTTGCGGCGAACCAGTCGGCGCCCTGCAGGACGATGTGGGGAACACTCGCGAGGGTCTTTACGTTGTTGAGCAACGTTGGCTTACCCCACAAACCCGCTTCCGAAGTGCGCGGGCGGGGAAGCGGCCGGGGCAATCCCCGGTAACCCTCGATCGAACGGACCAGAGCCGTGGATTCCCCGCAAACAAAGGCACCTGCCCCTTGAAAAATCTCAATGTCGAAATCAAAACCGCTTCCGAGAATGTTCCTGCCCAGAAAACCCCGCTCGCCCGCCTGTTTTACGGCCGTTTTCAAGCGGGGCACCGCCAGCGGGTATTCGGCGCGGACATAAATATACCCCTTGTTCGCCCCGATAGCATAGCCGGCGATCGCCATTCCTTCCAAAATCGAATGCGGGTCTCCTTCCATCACCGAACGGTCCTGAAAAGCCCCTGGGTCACCCTCGTCGCCGTTGCAGATCACGAACTTTTCATCTCCGGAAGCACGGTAACAAGCCTCCCACTTCCTGCCCGCAGAAAAACCGGCGCCGCCGAGTCCGCGCAGCCCGGAGCGCTTGACCTCTTCGATGATTTCCTCACGGGTCATCTCTTTGAGGGCTCTGGTCAACGCCCGGTAACCTCCAGCAGCAAGGTAGTCGTCAACATCCTCCGGGTCAATGTTCCCGCAGTTTCTTAAGATGACCCGCTCTTGCTCCCGGTAAAAAGGAATGTCGTGATAATGAGGGATGATGCTCCCGGTCACGGGATCACGGTAGAGAAGCCGTTGAACGGGTTTTCCCCCGGCCAGAATCGCGGCAACAATTTCCTTGGCATCGCCGGGTTCGACCTTTACGTAAAAAACCCTTTCCGGACCGATTACCACGGTCGGACCCTGCTGGCAAAACCCGTGACACCCGGTACGCTTGAGGCGGACATTGCCTGCACCTGCACCCGCCAACTCTGCTTCCAGCAAGGAATAAAGCTCGGTACTTCCACCCGAAACACAACCGGTACCCTGGCAAACCAAAATGGTAATCTCGCCCTTAGGCATTCCCGTCTTCCTCCCCGAACATATCAAAAAGCTCCGCCACCCTTTCCCGCGACATTTCCCCGAAAACTTCCTTATTAATGCGCACGCAGGGAGCGAGGGCACAGCAACCTATACAACCCACGGTTTCCAGCGTGTACTCCAGATCGGGCGAAGTTTCGCCTTCCTTCAAGTTGGTAATGGTTTCAATTTCCCTCAAAACTTGCGGTGCGCCGCGGACATGGCAGGCCGTGCCCCGGCAAACCGCAATCCTCTTTCTTCCCAGAGGCTGCAACCTGAACTGGTCGTAAAAAGAAGTGACAGCGTAAACATCGCTGGCGGGAACCCGCAGATGTCTTGATACTTCCACAATTACCTTTTCCGGAAGGTATCCTATTTTCGACTGTAACTCCTGCAAAACCGGGATCAAATGGTGACGCGTAGTGTAAAACGGGAGTGCCTTTTTACAAATTGCCAGTTCCTCGTCCATACGCCTTACCTCCCTTCCCGCGGGCTTAATTCTATGCCTTCGCACCGTGAGTTTCTATTAACAAGCTGTGAACGGCCGGCTTTCACCCGGCGAAATGCCGGACGGACGGTAGACGAAACATACCGGCGCAGACGCGTCCACGGAGCCAGCCACCTGCCGCTAAGTGGATCACCGGAAGATTTGGAGTCTGGAAGAAATGCTGCCCCCAAACAGGGGGCAGCACTCTTCATATGGGAACTATCTTCCCGCCCAGTCCGTAGGAACCCACGGCCTTTTTCCCTGGAGGGAATGGTCCCGGCTGTAGGTCACGCACATAAAGCGGCACATGCCGCACCGGTTGCACTTGTCCGTGTCCGCGTAAATGTTGTTGTCCTTGGGGGAAACGCTGATCGCGTCTACAGGGCAGACGGTCACACAAAAGGGAGCGGGACAGAAATGATTACAGATCATGTTGAGCATCTCAAGCCCTCCTTTTTTACCCTAAGATCTTTTCAACTTCCTCCATATCCGACTCCATTACGTAAGGGATCCCGGTCACTTCGGCGGCCTCTCTGGTCAGGGCCACCAGGTCGTTCCTTTCGATCGCGGAAAGCTTGAACTTGCGTGCTCCCGCCATGAGCTGCTTCAGACCGACTGCCAGCCGGTCGTAGTACGTGTAGATGGCAATCGCCGCCGGAGGGATTCGTTCGAAATCCTTGCCGTATTTCTCCTTGAGGGCCATTGCGCCGATAAAGGTCCGCAGAACCGCTTCGCGGTATTCTTTCCCTTTGCCGTATATCTCTTCAAGATTTTTTCCCTGTGTTTTCCCCACCATCGCAGCGGTAAGGGTGGAACGGCCCATGCAGACAGCCTTGATGTATGGCGCTCCCAAGGCAATGCCTTTAAAGACCTGGTCTTCCAGGACGATGCCGCCGGCGATGGCACAGTCAGGTACAAAGGCTCCTTTTTCTTCCAGTCGTTTCAGGAATTTATAGAGCAGGCTTTCCAGGTGAATGGTAGGTATACCCCATTCATTCATCATCCGCCAGGGGCTCATCCCGGTCCCGCCACCGGCGCCGTCCACGGTTAGCAGATCGATCTTTCCCAGGGAAGCGAATTTCACCGCCCGTGCCAGGTCCGCCGGCCGGTAAGCCCCCGTTTTCAAAGTGACGTATTTCGCCCCGAGATTCCTAACCCTTTCTACTTCTTTCAGAAAGGCCTCCTCGTCGACCATGCCCAAACGGGAATGCCGCTCGAATTCGTGAAGGCCGCCCGCCTTGAACAATTCCTGAATCCCTGGATCTTCCGGGTCGGGCTGGACGATGTATCCTCTTTGTTTGAGCTGCAGGGCCCGCTCCAGGCTGGAAAGTTTAACTTCCCCGCCAATGCTCTTGGCGCCCTGGCCCCATTTAAGCTCTATTCCCTCGACGCCGAGCTTGTCGATTGCATACTCCGCAACACCCAGGCGCGTGTCTTCCACGTTTAATTGGACGACCATCAGCCCGTAGCCGTCATACCAATCTTTAAAGGTCTTCACTCTTCTTTCCAACTCGGGTGACCGCACCACTTTGCCGTTCTGAAACTCGGCGTTCGGGTCCATACCGCATACGTTTTCACCACATACTAAGATGGTCCCGCAAATGGCCGCTCCGATGGCACAGCCTTCCCAGTTTACCCGGGCAATGTCGGTTGACCCAAGCGCGCCGGTGAAGAAAGGATATCTCATCTTCACCTTGTTTTCCGAGCTCCCCACTTCCGTTGAAATATCCACCACGGGGAAGGTGGCCTTGTCGGGGTCTGCTTGGACTCCCACCGCTCCCACACAGGTCCCCTGAATATTGAAATGTGAAAAATCCACCGGGTAATCCTTTTCCGCTGCACTGGTAGAAACGCCGAACGGCTGCGGGTAAATGATTTCTCTACCCCGCAATGAAGATCTTCCCACCTCGCAGTACCCCGGACAACCATCAACGCAAGTCACGCATAAACCGGACAGAGGAGCGGGCGCGACGCGCGTAGTTGTGACCGTGGCAGCACTTGCATTTGGTTTACTCAAAGACATTTACCGGTACCTCCTTCACCAGCTAAATCAGGGTTAAAAATCTGTCTTTTCTTGCTCCTGCTCGTCCATTCCGTCTCCAAGCGCCGGAACCCATTCGCAGCAGCATCCGCCAAGAAAGGTTATTCCTGCGGTTGAAGTGCAAATGAGCCTAAAATACACCCGGCCATATAGAGCTGATTCTTTTTCCAGTGCGGACCTTCATTAAAGATCCGGCTTGCCGTATTTTTTTCTCCCCTCCCTACTGCAGCAAATAAAAGCGCCGTGCCCCTTTCTCCAAGAAAACCGGGGACGGCACTTTGTATCCCGTAAAAAGAAAAAAACCTGTCAAGCTATAGTACCTACGCTATAACCTCGAAGGGGACGCCGTTGTCCCGGGTTTTCCGTGTTGAGGCACAACCATCCATTATTAGAAATTGATTATAGACAGCTTGTACCTAAAAATCAAGCGATTTCAACAAATTAGTTCAGAAAAGATTCCACCCAAGCTAACAAACTCGGTCCGCACCTGAGAAAAAAACGGGGGTAATTCTCGGCGGGCGGCAACCCTACTTCTTCGGTGCGGGTAGACGGCCCCGGTTACCCTCTCCCGCTTGACTCCGCCCGCTGAACCTGTGCCCCGGGCAGGAATTCATTCAAGCGGTTCGTTCTCGACCAGGTTCCAGATGCCGCACGGACAGGCCCCCGCGCAGAAGCCGCACCCGATGCACCGGTCGGGGTCGACCACCATCTCGAAACCGCCGCTCCCGTTTTCTTTTCTGGAAATCGCCGCCTGCGGACAAACAGACACGCAAATACCGCAATCCCGGCAGGTGCCGCACGAAGCGCATTCGGCGGCACACCGCTCCAGGTCGCTGAAGTCGCTCACCCGGGGGTCGAAATAGGCCAGCTTAATACGCGAATAATCTATCTTCGGTCGGATTGTTTCTTGAGGCTGCCTACCCCTCAGGAGAGCGTCAATGGCCTGGGCCGCCTTTCTGCCGGCGCCGATGGCATCGGTCAAGAACCCTAATTTGACCGCGTCACCCACGGCAAAGATCTGGAGATCCGTAGTCTGGTAAAATTCGTTGACCGTGATAAAGCCGCCCCTGGTGGCCACGGACTCCGGCAGGAAATCCAGCTCGGGCTCGTGTCCGGTAGCCATGACCACCATATCGGCAGGCAGCACCTCTCCTGTGGTAAGCTCTACACCTTTATCCGTAACTGCCTTGACCGAACGAGGCCAGAGAAACTTTGCTCCGGCGGCCTCCGCCGCCTTTTTCTCCTCGCCGAAAGCGGGCGGCCGCCGGTAGTGGATCAGGGTGATCTCTTCCGCCCCCATCCGGTGCGCCTCCGCCGCTACATCACAGCCGACGTTGCCGGCGCCGATAACCACCACGCGCTTTCCCACCCGGACCCGGTCCTGCTTGCTCTCCCGCAGAAAATCCGCGGCGGGGATAATCCTCTCCTTTCCCTCAACCGGCAGGAGGCGGGGCTTCTGAGCTCCTACCGCCACCACTACATAATCGTAGTCCGCCTTCAACTGCTCCAGGTCGGCGCGGCTCAGGCGCTGCTGCAGGTAAACGCGGGGAATAACCTTCTCGACCCGCTCCAGTTCAGCATTGAGAACTTCCTCCGGGATTCGGGTCTTCGGAATGACGGCAGAGAGCTTCCCCCCCAGCCGTTCCTGCATGTCGTATATAACCGCTTCGTGCCCCCGCTGGCGGAGCTGCCAGGCCGCCGAAATTCCCGCCGGGCCTCCGCCAACAATCACCACCCGCCTGCCGCTGAGCGGCGGAAGCTCGGGAAGCTTCGCTTCGAGGCTCGCTTTCCCCAGCCGTCTTATGTCCGGCGGCACCAGCTTCGCCAACTGCCGGGTGCAACCCTGCATGCAAAGATTTGGGCACAGGTAGCCGCAAACCGTGGCCGGAAAGGGCGTATAGGCCAATACCAGGTCTACCGCCTCATCCACCCTTCCTTCGCGAATCAGGCGCCAGCGCTCCTGAACCGGGATTCCGGTGGGGCAACTGGCCTCACAGGGAGCCAGGTACCTGCGGTTTTCCCAGACCGGGACGAAGCGGCGCAAGTCTCCGGTGGTAATAACCGGGATCGGGCTCAGGTCGAGGTAAGTCAAATCGCCGAGCAAACCGCCGCGTCCCAGTTCCCTGACCCATACTTCCTGGTTAAAGTCACGCATGGAACGCTTCGCTTGCGTCCGTTTTTCCTGTGGACTTCTCGCCACGAGCAACTGCCACTGTTTGGGGTCGGCAAGTTCCTCGAAAAGGTCCGCCCGGCCGATGGCCGCGAGAAAAAGCCTTAGGTTCTCAATCAGCCACTGCCAGTCCTGCTCGGAGAATGGTACGAGCTTGGCATCGGCCTGGCTGTATCCTTTGTGCGGGCCACGGAAGTAAATCTTCCCCCCTACCATACCGACACAGGGACGGTGTCCCAGCACGTTCTCCGGGTCCTGAGGATCGTAACCGCAGATGACGGCGACACCGCCTGCCATGAACTCGGCAAAGTAGTCCCCTGCTGATCCCAGCACCCAGAGTTCCGGCGGGGCGAAACGGGGGTTGTGCTTGGTCATGGTCATGCCGCGGGCGCCGATACTTCCCGCAATGTAAATTTTCCCCTGCGCCATCGCGTTGGCCGTGCCGTTAGTGGCGTGGCCATGAACTATTATTTCTGCACCTGCGTTGAGCCATCCCGTATCGTCCGAGGCCGGCCCCATAATTTCAATGCGGGTATTGGGAAAGCCCATTGAGCCCACCCGCTGGCCGGGAGAGCCGATGATGCGGACGTAGACCTTTTCTTCGCCGGCGCGCCACAACCGCCCGCCGATACCGTGCTGGCCGTATGCCTCTATCTCCAGGTACCGGTATCCCTTTTCCACCGCCTGCTGAATCCGCTCCTCCAGGATCCGCGATTCCACCCGGCGGCCGTCCTCCATCCCGGAAATCCGGTAAAACTTTTCTTTCTTCATCCGCGTCTCTCCGTTACGCTGTATCAATCCTTATCACCCAGTGGTAAGCATATAAAACCCAGCATAAACCTGGCTGCTAAATCCCGGCTTTTGGTTCGGAATTCCAACTAAATCACGTACTTTATCTGCAACCGCTCAGCCGCGTAATAGTCGTCAATCCCCAGCGCGTCGGACATCCCGATGGGCAGGGACGTAGAGCGTCCGAGCGGCGCCACGATCTTTCTGAGTTCCGTATCGAAGCTGAGGAAAACGTCCACCACCCGTTCGGCCACCTTCTCCGGATCCAGGCGCCGGTAAAGGCGCGGGTCCTGGGAAGTGATGCCCTTGGGGCAAAGGCCGATGTTGCAGATGTTGCAGCGGTCCGACTCCGACCCAATGCAGCCGGCGGCCGCCTGCATGATGTACTTCCCGATCTGAACGCCGCTTGCACCCAGCATGATGAGCGCCGCCGCGTTGGCGGCCAGATTTCCGTGCTTGCCGACACCCCCGGCCGCAAAAAGAGGAATCTCGTTCTGTTTTCCTACCTTTACCAGGTTCAGGTAGCAATCGCGAATGTTGCTCGCGATCGGATGTCCCATATGATTCAGGGAAACGTTGTAAGCCGCCCCCGTGCCGCCGTCCTCGCCGTCAATGGCCAGGCCCGCCGCATAGGGGTTCCGCGTCAGGTTGTTGAGCACCGCCAGCGCCGTCGAGGTCCCCGAAATCTTCGGGTAAACGGGCACCCTGAACCCCCAAGCCATGTACATCGACTGGATCATCTTGGCCACCGCTTCCTCGATCGAATATTTCGTCTGGTGGGTCGGCGGGCTGGGCAGGCTCACCCCTGGAGGAACGCCGCGGATGGCGGCGATCAGCTTGTTGACCTTGTACCACATCAGCAGGCCGCCGTCACCCGGCTTGGCTCCCTGGCCGTACTTGATTTCAATCGCACAAGGATCTTCTTTCATCTCCGGTATGGCGTGGATGATTTCGTCCCAGCCGAAGTAACCGCTGGCGATCTGTAGAATCACGTACTTTATAAACCGGGAGCGCAAAAGCCGCGGCGGGCAACCCCCCTCACCGGTACAGATACGCACCGGCATCCCCAGTTCCTCGTTTAGGTAGGCGACCCCCATCTGTAGACCTTCCCACATGGTAGGGGAAAGGGCACCGAAGGACATCGCCCCGATGATCAGCGGGTAGATTTCCCGTACCGGAGGAAACCAGCCCTGTTCCCGGTACAGCCTCAAGCTTTCCTCGGGGGGAAGCACCCTCCCCAAAAGCGTCCGCAGCTCGAATTCGTGCCGCCCTGCATCCAGCGCCGGGTCGGTAAGCATGGAAATCCGGATGAATTTGATCCGGTCCAGAATACCGGGAGCCGGATCGTTCCGCCGCCCGCCGCGCCGGCGCGGCTGGCCCCCCCTGTTGATATGAAACCTCAGCTTATCAACCTCGTCGCTCCGGTAGGGCATGATACTTCCATTGGGGCAGACCAGGTTGCACATCGCACACCCGACGCAGGCATACGCCGGGTCGGTTCTCTGGCGGATGCCGTAGTACACCTGGTAAACGTTGGAGGATGGAGTGTTTCCCCCGGTTTCGCCGAGAAGCGGCGCGTCCAGCAGCCTTTTCCGGTGTACGCCCAGTTCAATGGCGTGAACGGGGCAGACGGCCGTGCAACGGCCGCAGAAACTACAGTTTTCCCGGTCCCAGTGGACCTGCCAGGGCAAGTCCTTCACGTTTAATGTAGAAGGGGTAATGGTTCCATCTGCGAACATCTCTTTACCTCCCGTCGGTCAGGCCCTACGATCGCGGTGTCCAGATGCATCGGCTGAAAATCCTTGCTCTTATCACGGTCGGGAACCGCCGCGTCCAGACCACACATTTCCGACGCGAAAACGTAAAAACCGGGTTTGCCGCCCACCACACCCGGACGGAGTTTTTTCCGGTCGTGAATCATGAAAACGGTCTTATCGGGAAGACACCCGATCACGCAATTCGGCCCGTCAATGATCAGCCGTCGGCACGACTGCTTGAGTTGTTTTAAAAAGGGGCCGCTGGGATGCTGAAGGATCTCCTGATCCTGCAACGGCGTGATCAGGTGTTTGTACATCTCAATTCCCAGTCCCAAACGGTAAAGCATAAAATGCAGGATGTGCGTAAAAACCTCCGAATCCGAGTTGTAGCCAGTGTATCCCGGAAACCCCCGCGACATGAGAAATTCCCTAATGGGCACGAAGGCCGTATTTTCCCCATTTGTCATTGTGGCCACGCCTTGAATGAAAAAGGGGTGGCACGCGTAAAGGTTGATGGCGTAGTTGGTGTTCTGGCGGCCCTGGGCCATGATGACCCGGGCCTGGAGTTCCTCGCGGTCAAGCTGCAGGTACTCCGCAACACTCATGGGATCGCCAATCTCCTTGATCATGATCACGTCGGGCCAGAAACTGTATACGATCATGTCCTCCTTTTCCTCGCCCATCTGACGCAACCGGAGGCGGATCATCATCAAGCGGTACTGGATCTCGGCCGGGTCTAAACCCTCCCAGCTTTCCGGATAATCATAGGCCCTGATCAGGTAAACGTCCCGCTTCGGCGTCCCCGGCGGAGGACTCTTGCGCACCCGGATGGAAAGCTTGTACTTCGTGGTAAAACCGATAGTGATCATGAACTCGTCCAGGCGTTTCAATCCGTCGTTGGTAAAGATTCCGGACAGGATGGGCGCACCCTTAAGCTCCTCGAAGGGTCCGCCGAGATCCGTCAAGAACATGCCCACCCCGGAACCGTCGTGACCTTCCCGCATAATATCCAGCGCTCGAATGGCCACCATGGGGGACCGGGGCTGTTCGCTGGTCAGGCAAAACAGACGACACACCTTGTCTTCCTCTCCTCCTTGTTGGTGTTCTAAGAGACCGCTTGATATAACAGGCTGAATAACCCGGCAACCAGAAGATTAGTTAATATTTTAACACAAAATCATTGTTCAAGAACGAATTGGAGCCCGGGGATAAAGGACGACCAGGCAACCCTGGTCGTCCTACTCTTCCAAATGTTCTTCAATCTGCTGGCTAACGCCTTAATATTTGGTCAAATAAGTACTGATTTCCCACGGGTGCACCCGAGTCCGGTATTCGTTCCACTCTTTTAACTTGGCTTCCATGAATTTCTCGTAAATATGCGGCCCCAGGGCATCTTTGACCACTTCATCTTTGGCCAGTTCTTCCAGAGCTTCGGCCAGCGAACCCGGTAGGCAATCTATGCCCAGGGCGTTCCGCTCTTCCAACGTAAGACGGTAGATGTTCCGATCCACCGCCGGCGGCGGTTGAATCTGGTTCTTTATCCCGTCGAGTCCGGCCTTGACGATCGCCGCCAGTGCCAAGTAGGGATTGCACGAGGGGTCGGGACTCCGGAGCTCGATCCGCGTAGATGGCCCTCTCTTTGCAGGTATCCGGATCAGCGGGCTGCGGTTCCGGCACGACCAAGCGATGTATACCGGTGCTTCGTAACCCGGTACCAGCCGCTTGTATGAGTTGACCGTCGGATTGGCTACCGCGGTGATTGCCTTGATGTGCTTCATTACGCCGCCGATGAAGTAATAAGCGACTTCGCTCAGCTGCAGCGGACCTTCGGGATCGTAAAAGGCGTTTTCCCCGTCTTTCGCCAGCGAAAGGTTGGTATGCATCCCCGACCCGTTGATGCCGAAAACCGGTTTTGCCATAAAGGTAGCGTGCAAACCGTGGCGCTGAGCAACCGAACGGACGACCATTTTGAAGGTCATAATCTTGTCGGCAACATCCAGGGCGTCCGAATACTTGAAGTCGATCTCGTGTTGCCCTGGTGCTACCTCGTGGTGCGAAGCCTCAATCTCAAAACCCATTTTGTCCAGGGTAAGCACGATATCCCGCCGGGCCTCTTCCCCCAGGTCAACCGGACTCAAGTCGAAATAGCTCGCCTGGTCGTGGGTGACTGTAGTGGGCCGCCCTTTTTCATCAAGGTGAAAGAGGAAAAACTCCAGTTCCGGTCCGGCGTTACAGACATAGCCCATTTCCGCTGCTTCGGCCAGCACCCGCTTCAGAGCGTACCTGGGGTCACCGATAAAAGGCGTACCGTCTGGATTATAAACGTCGCAGATCAGCCGGGCCACCGCTCCGTCCCGCGGTCGCCACGGGAAAATGATGAAGGTTCTCGGATCCGGCCGGAAGTACATATCCGACTCCTCGATCCGGACAAAACCCTCAATGGAAGAACCGTCAAACATCAGTTCCCCGTTGAGCGCCTTTTCCAGCTGCTCCACCGGGATGGCCATGTTTTTGAGAACCCCCGGTATGTCGGTGAACTGAAGCCGGACAAACTTTACCCCTTCTTCCTGGGCCAAGAGGAGGATATCCTCTTTTAACACGCGCTCTCCCACTACGTTCCACCTTCCCAATTTTATTGTACACCCGTAGCCGCCGGGCTGCAGTTACTTAAAAAATATACCACGTCCCAGCCGCCGAATTCAATAAATAAATTTTCTCACCGTCGAATTTCCCCGGGAGAACAGGGGCAAGAAGCACGCCCCCGCCCCTAGGCCGGGACTTGCCAAACGCTAAATATCGTAGTATAGCACAAACTCGTACGGGTGCGGCCGGAGGCGAATGGCGTCCACTTCCTTCTGCCGCTTGTAGTTGATCCAGGCGTGGATCAGGTCGTCTGTGAAAACATCTCCCTGGAGCAGGAAGGCGTGGTCCTTTTCAAGTGCATCAAGCGCCTCACCCAGGGAAGCGGGGACGGCCGGGATGCTGCCGATTTCCACCGGCGAAAGCTCGTAAATATCCTTATCCAGCGGGTCACCGGGGTGAATCTTGTTCTTGACTCCGTCAATGCCTGCCAGCAGCATCGCCGCAAAAGCCAGGTACGGGTTGCAGGAGGGATCCGGCGGCCGGTACTCAACCCGCTTAGTTTTGGGATTGGCCGAGTACACGGGAATCCGGACCGCCGCACTCCGGTTCCGCTGGGAGTATGCCAAGTACACCGGCGCCTCGTAACCCGGTACCAGCCGCTTATACGAATTTGTAGTGGGGCTGCAAAAGGCGGCCAGAGCCGGCCCATGCCTCAAGAGCCCGCCGATGTAATAAAGCGCCGTTTCGCTCAACTGCGCGTATCCGTCAGCGTCGAAGAAGATCGGCTTCCCGCCTTTCCATAAGCTCTGGTGGACGTGCATCCCCGAACCGTTGTCCTGGAAAATGGGCTTCGGCATAAAGGTAGCCGTCTTTCCGTGCCGGCGCGCGACGTTTTTGACTATATACTTGAACATCAACAGTTGGTCTGCCATCTGGGTGAGCGGCGCGAAGCGCATGTCGATCTCTCCCTGGCCGGCCGTAGCCACCTCGTGGTGGTGGCACTCCACCGCGATGCCGCACCGCTGCATGAGCTGCACCATTTCGCTCCGCATATCTTGGAAGGTGTCCGTGGGCGGCACCGGGAAATAACCTTCCTTGTACCGGGGCTTGTAACCTAAATTGGGGTTTTCCATCCGGCCCGAATTCCAGAAACCCTCGGTCGAGTCAACAAAGTAATAACCGCAGCACTGAGTCTGGTCAAACCGCACGTCGTCCAGGACGAAGAACTCCGCTTCCGGTCCCCAGTAGCTGATGTCGGCGATACCGGACGTCTTCAAGTAGGCTTCCGCCTTCTGCGCGATGTAGCGCGGGTCCCGCTCGTAATTTTTGCGGCTCACCGGGTCGTAAACGTTACAAATTACGCTCAACGTGGGAATGTCGCAGAACGGATCCAGGACCGCCGTCGCCGGATCCGGGATCAAGATCATGTCGCTCTCGTTGATGGGCTTAAAACCCCGGATACTCGACCCGTCAAACCCAAAACCTTCTGCGAAACTCTCCTCGGTCAACTCACTGATCGGCACCGTGAAATGCTGCCACAGACCCGGCAGGTCCATGAACTTCAAATCCACAAACTCCACCTTGTATTCGGTGGCCATATTTAAAACGTCTCTCGGTTCCATTCCATTTACCTCCCAAAGATTTACTTATTCATTCCTCACAGGTCCCAAGTAACAGTCCGCCTTTCAAAAGGTTTAGGTTCCGTATATCAGATGCCCGGTCGCTCTTGCTAACGTTTTCCACCCCTTTGTCTCTCAGATTCTGCGTGGGAGTAAAATAAAAAAACCCTTCACTCCGGCAAAAACACCGGCATGAAGGGCTTCGTTGCCCGTTTAGTTATAAAGCTGTCCTGGTCTGGCAGTTCCCGTTACCAAGCCACCGGGAAGCCTGTTAATTTTCACTGGATTTTTTGCGCTTGACTTTTTAGGGCTTAACTTAGTTAATTATAATAAATAATCGTACCTCTTGTCAACAAAATTAGTTTCATTGACCGTGTCAAGATTCAGTAGGTAAACCCCCGCTGAATTTTAAAACCTGTATAAGAACGCCGTAGCGAGACAAGTTCACGCAACACATACTTCACAAAAGGCCGGCTGGCAAACGGCCCGGCCAAAATCGGCACCCCTGCGACTTTGAGCCAGGCCGCAGGATCTTCACCCCTAACTTTTAACCTTGGATCAATCACCTCCTGCCCTACCGCCTGCCTTAGCACCTCCTCCTCAAAACCTCTACCACCAACATAACAGGCCAATTCCCCGTTTGCCCGGTGGTTCATTAAGCCGCGCCATACGGTCGCCGCCAGGAATCGTCCACCGCGCCCCTATCCGCTTCATCCGCCGGGCAATAATATGGCGCACTTCACCCTCAATCGCCCCTAACCGCTCCTCCTCCGGCAAAGCAGCAATCCCTTCCCAGTTGCTCATAAGGTAAGTCGTAAGCTCGTGCACCCGCTTCTTCGCCGGACGGCTCGGCGCCCGCTTTAGCGCTCGCGCTAAAGCAAGGGAAACGGCTTCCCGGTCAAGTGCCGCTATCCCATTGGCTACCGCTTCATAACTCTCTGTCGAAAAGCTTAAGGCCTCGGTTAGACGCCGGCGCAGGTGGA
>JBFLVI010000042.1:0-17583 GCA_040758635.1 Bacillota bacterium
AGCCGTGCGATGCCGAGACGCTGCGGTATACGATTGAGCGTGCCTGCCGGCTGCGGAAGCTGTTCCAGAACGAGGACCTGCTGCAGGCGGCCGCCGGCATCACGACCCTGCCCAGCCTGCCGGCGCTGTACAGCAAGCTGATCGCGGAGTTAGAGTCGCCCGCGGTTTCGCTTGACCGGGTGGGGAAGATCGTCGCCCAGGATATGGCGATGACCGCCAAGGTTTTGCAACTGGTTAACTCCGCCTTTTTCGGGTTGCGCCAGCGGGTTACCGATCCCCGCTGGGCGGTTGCCCTGCTCGGCATAAACAACCTGCGACCGCTGGTGTTCTACCTGCAGCTATTCGAGGCTTTTAGACCGGATGCCGGGACGAGTTTTTCGCTGGAGGCTTTGTGGCGGCACAGCCTGGTTGTGGGAAGCCTTGCCAGGGAGATCGCCCGTACCGAGCTGGGGTCCCGCGAGGCGACCGATGAGGCCCTAACGGCGGGGCTCCTGCACGATGTCGGGAAGCTCCTGTTGTTGCGGGTGCCGGCGTACCGGGAGCAGTTGGCCGCACTCTTTAAGCCAGAGGGCGGCACCGCTGCGGCGACCGAGTACCGGCTGTGGGGAACCTCACACGCCGAGGTCGGGGCCTATCTTCTCGGGCTGTGGGGCATCGCCGACTCGATCATGGAAGCGGTGGCCTTTCACCACCGGCCGGCGGCAGGGGCGGGGAACCGGTTTACCCTGCTGACGGCGATCCACGTGGCGAATGGCCTGGCCCACGGGGAGGAGGCGGTGCTGGATCGTGAATACCTGGAGTTACTCGGGGTGAGCAACAGGGTGGCCCGGTGGGTTGAAATCGGTCGGGAGGTTAGGGAAAGGGGTTTCCGCGATGAAGGATAAGGTGCTCCTTGTGGACGATGACCCCAACATCCTTGCCGCCTTCAGGCGAAACCTGCGGCCGTACTTCGAGATCGTGACGGCCGAAAACGGCGCCGCGGGGGTGGCCGCCCTTAAGGACCAGGGACCGTTTGCGGTTGTGGTTTCGGACCTTAAGATGCCGCAGATGGACGGGATCCAGTTTCTCTCCATTGCCCGCCAGGTCGCTCCGGATACGGTCCGGGTGATGCTCACCGGATACGCGGAGCTCCAGACGGCGATTGACGCGATCAACGAGGGGAGCATCTTCCGCTTTCTCACCAAGCCCTGCTCACCCGAGGATTTCTACCGGGTGCTCGAAGCGGCGGTGGAACAGTACCGGCTCATAATCGCAGAGCGGGAGCTCTTAGAAAAGACGCTTCAGGGCAGCATCAAGGTCCTTATGGATATCCTCTCCATGGTTAGTCCGTTTGCGTTTAACCAGGCCTCCCGCCTCCGCTATCTGGCCAGGCGGCTGGGGGTTCGCCTGAAGGTGGAACGGCTGTGGGAAGTGGAGTTGGCGGCCATGCTTTCCCAGATCGGTCACGTAACCGTTCCCCAGACGATCCTGGAGAAAAGGTATAAAGGGGAACAGCTTTCCGACGAAGAAACAAAGGTTTTTTACAGCCACCCGCAGGCGGCGCGGGATTTGCTGAAGAATATTCCGCGCCTCGAGGGGATTGCGGAGGCGATCGCCTACCAGTGCAAACTCTTTAACGGCGAGGGCTTTCCGCTTGACGGCCGCAAGGGGAAGGCGATTCCTTTAATCGCACGGATTCTGAAGGTGGTTCTCGATTGCGACGCGCTGGTTCAGGCGGGGAAGACGATCACCGAGGCCGTGGCGGTAATGCGCAGCCACGAAGACTGGTACGACCCGGCGGTCCTGGGGGCGCTCGAGGCCGAGGGCTTAGAGGCGGAGGAAGGCTTCATTGTCCGCACCGTCAGTCTCGACGAGTTGCTGCCGGGGATGGTGCTGGCCGAAGAGATAACGGACGGCCGGGGCGTTATCCTGGTGCCCAAGCGGTACGAGATAAGCGAGGTTTTAAAGACGCGGCTGTTCAACTTCGCCCGGTTCGGCACGGTATCGCAGCCGATCAAGGTTCTGGAACCGGTCAAGGGTAAAACTGAGGCGTAAAGAGGTTTTTCAGGTGACCGGCAACGCTGCCGGGACAAGCTTGAGTTTCCCCCAGGCGGCCAAGTGGTCGCCGACGACGATCACGGCACCGGTGACGCCGGGGATGGTCCGGGCGAAGGCGAGCGCTTTTTCAATGTCGGCGGCCGTTTGCACCAGGTTGCCGGTGGCGGTGGCTACCGCGTCGGCCAGCGTGGCAGAGGCGGCAAGGATTACGGCGGCGTCGGCCCGGCCGAGGCTTAAAGAGTGGCCGACCGTGCCCGAAGAGGTGCAGACGCCGAGCGGTGTCATCTCCGGCGGGATTTCTATCGCCACCCGGTTAGAGAGGGGCGATTCGCCGGCGAAGATGCCCACCCGGCGTTTACGGGTTGATTTAAGGTAGATGTCACCGCCGTTTTCCACCACCACGTCCCGGGAGTAGCGGGTCAGGAGCCGTCCCACCAGGTCCGCAAACGCACCGGCGACCGCGGCCATCGGGCCGACGCCCGCCGCGGCGGCGGCATCAGCCATCGCTGCGGCGAGCGTCGGGGCGTTCGGTAGAAGGTGGTGCGGCACGAGGGTTTTCAGGAAGACCGGGTCTTTTTCAATATAAGCCTCGAGCCGCTTCCGTTCTTCTTTTACTGTTTTTTCCACCAGCCAGACCAGGTCCGGGTCAAACCGCTCCGCACGTACGCCTATGTGGAGATCGGTTTCTTTGACTTTTACCTCGAAATGGGCGAGGTCGTCTTCCTGGAAGAGCGCCCGGTAGGTGCGCCGCGCCAACTTAAAAACGGACCTCCATCGCCTGCATCGGACAGGCCCGCACGCAGAGCTGGCAGACGACGCAGGCTTCACTGTCGAAACGGACAAACATCGCCGGCCGGTCCAAGTAGAGTGCTCCGGTGGGGCAAATCGCGGTACAGGCCCCGCAATGGGTGCAGCGCTCCTCATTACGCACGATATCTTCCGTTAAGGGTTGCACGCCCACGCCCTGCCGGCGCAGGAACTCAAGGCCCGCTTCGGTTTTCTCGCCAACGACGTCAAGGACCATCGTCCCCTCTTTGTGCGGGTTGATGTTTGCTTTGAGGATGTTGATCATCAGGTCGTAATCCTTGACCAGGTGAAAGATGATCGGTTTATCGGCGATGGCTGCGGGGAAGCGCAAAACCACCTTGCTCGGTGCCATCTATCTGTTCCTCCTTCCAGAATCCCGGATTTCGAGGGTTTTGGGTGTGATACCGGCGTCCGGGCCGGGCAGGAGCTGGACCGGCTCGCCGAGCAGGAACTTCCCCTCTAAAATCCACTGTTTGAGTATGTTACTGATTTCACGCGCCTTAACATAACTCGACAGCGGCGCGGTCGGCACCTCTTTTCCCTGGATGAGTATTCGGCCCGACTTGAGTTCGGCGTAGCTGACGAAGCCTAAGTTCCCGGGCCGGCGGTTCGGGTAGGCCTCGGCATAATCCACCACCGGCGCGTAAAGCTCGCTGTCCGGCCGGGAGGCCCAGTAGCAAACCTCCTCGTTCAGGACCGGGATGGGGATGCCGATGCCCACGCTGAGGGTGGCGCCGTAGCCAAGCATGCTCGTTCCCCGCAGCCAATGGGGGCTCATCTGTTTCAGGTCGCCCAGCACGGCGAGAGTGCCCCCTGCCGGGACGGGCGGTGCTCCTTCCGGCAGTGCCGGAATGCTCGGGAAGTGCTGCGTCCCGTTCCAGACCACGTATCCGGTGCCGCCGCCGAGGAAGATGCGGGTACCCACGCCGATGGTGCGGAAGTACGGATCCTTTAAGAGCGGGCTCAACTGTCCCGAAGTCGAATAGTGGGCGTTGCCTAAGTGCGCTTTCAATACCCCCATATAGGTGTAAAGCGTGCGGGCTCCGGTGTTCACCGCGCAGTTATAGTTCTGGTAAGCGTTGCGGGGGTTGAAGAGCACCGCCTCGTTCACCTCGTCGAGGGTGACCACGGTCTCGATCTCTCGGCGCGGGTAGCAGTCTGTGCCGTAGCCGAGTGCCTTGAGGCTGATTGGCTTCCGGGCAACGAAGTCTTCGATGACGTGACCGCCGCCGTAACGGAACTCACCGGGGTGGTTCTTGTTCAAGGGATCTTCTTCCGGCAGGGCCGTGGCTCCTAAGAAGGCGTCAACCGCGGCCAGGCCGGCGTAAGCCGGAACGTTGTTCAGCCAGACCCGACAGAACTTGATCCGGGGTACGCTGTGGCCGAAGTTGAAGTAGGCCCCCGAGGAGCACATCGGCGCAAAGGTGCCGGTGGTGACTACATCTACTTCTTTGGCTGCTTGGTTTACGCCCTTTTCCGCCACCATCTGCACAAGTTCTTCTGCGGTCACCACCACCGCCTTGCCGGCCCTGATTTTGGCGTTGATTTCGGCGAAAGTTTTTTCTGCCAACGTTACCTCCCCTTTCCCCTGGCGCTCCGCTCGCAGAGAAAATTACAGCCCCTTCCAACAAGAAGAGGCTGCGATTTGGTTCGTAGCACTCTTATCTGTCAGAAGAGAACGTTGAACAGCTCTCCCTGCAGGAATTAGCACCTGGCCGGGTGAGCCTCACCGGGCCACCGGCTGGTTGCCGGGCTTCATAGGGCCAGTCCCTCCGCCACTCTGGATAAGAGCCCAGGTCGTATTTGGTTTGTTCTAAAATTATCAGTTTTCGCGCGGGGTGTCAAGAGGTGGATTCAGTTTTTCTTCAGGCGCTTCCGCGCAGCCTGCAGGAGGGTCACGGCTTCCGCGGCCAGGTCGATCAGGTGGACGCAGCCTTGCTCTTCCCCCAAAAGGGACGCGGTCTCCGCCCGCGTCAGGCCGGGGAGGCGAACCCCTTCGAGACGCTCGATGAAGGCTGCGGCGCCGAAGCAGAGCCGGTCCGGGGCCCGGATGATTGCTCCGGCCGCTTCGTGCACGGTTTCGCCGGCCGGGTCGAGGCGGAGGCTGAACGCCATCTCGTGAAACGAGTCGTTGATGGTAGCGCGCAGCAGCATGCCGCCCTGGTCTCGGTCGAGCGACAGGGTTTTGAACCGGTTGAACAGGTGGGTGCCGGGCCGGCGGCCCGCCACGTAAGCGGCCCAAGTTTGTTCGATCGCGTCCAGGTTGCTATAGTAGCGGCAGGTGCCGGTGTAAAATTTCTCCCAGTAGGCGGCATACTCGTCGAGGGAGGAAAAACCGCGCTCCTCCAGCAGGAAGGTCTCGGCCTGGATGACGGCGCCGACAGTCTCGCGGAAGAGGGTGAGGGCCGCAGGCGGGTAGGCGGCCAGCGCTTGCTGCAGCGATTTGCCGCACCCGAAATAGGCCACGACGCCCTGCAAGGCCGGGATTTCGACGGCGGGGGGCAGGTCCTCGCCTTCGAAGCGGTGCACCTCCCAGCTTGCCCTGAGGATTTTGAGGGTTTTCGGTTCGATCCAGAGCTGCGCTGCCGTCTCTCTGCCGGTACCGCACTGGGCCGTCCGGGCGAGGAGCCGGTCGCCCAGGTGGTGGACGCTGGCGAGACGCATTTCGTGCAGGAAAGGTCGCATGGTTTCCTCCGGTGCCGGGTTTTGGTAAGTACAAACCATATTGTATCAGGAGTCCGGGCGGCGCTACAAGGGGTTGGGACGGAGTGCCGCGGAATTTTGGGTAGAAGGTAGTAGCTACGCCGGATTTTTTCAGTTATAATACATATGTTAAAAATTTTTGCCAGGGGGAGATAGCGTGGCGCGCGTGGTGATCCTGAACTGCAAAAAGATCAGGGATATCCTTTGTGTCTCGTGCATGAAGTGCTACAAGGCGATGCAGGAACGGGTGGGGGAGTTTGAGCGCTACAAAGACGAGCCGATTGACATCGTGGCGATGGGCGACTGCGGCGATTGTCCCGGGCTGGTGATGCCGAAGTTAGTGCTGATCAGCGACATCGGCAAGGCGATCGGACGCGACTTCGACGTGGTTCACCTGGGAACCTGTATCGTCAAGGCCGGTATGACGGCGAAGTGCCCGATCAATCCGGAGGAACTGGCCAAGAAGATCAAGGACAAAATGGGGAAAGAGGTAATCATCGGGACGCATCCGTGGTAATGCCGGTGGGGCTCTTCCGGGGGGCAAAAACGCTCCCCGGTTTTATTTTTGGGCAATAAAGAGGGAATATGGAGGAATAGGACGAATACGACGGTAACGTCGGGAGCGTAAAAGTTGACTCAAAGGTCATTCAAGGTAAGCCGATTTTAAAGGTAGGAGGTTGCAGGTTTTTGCGGGTGGGAGTTTTCCTGGACAGTTACCGGCCGTACGTGAGCGGCGTCGTCCGTTCGGTGGAAACCTTCCGGGCGGAACTGGCGAAAAAAGGGGTTTCCTTCTTCATTTTTGCGCCGTGGTACCCGGGCTGCAAACCGGAGGAACGGGTCTACCGGTTCTTCGCGGTGCCGGCGCCGACGAACCGCGATTTTATGCTGGCCGTTCCGGTTTCCCCCCGGTTGGGGCGGGAGTTAAAGCGGCTTAAACTTGACCTGATCCACGTGCACTCGCCGTTTCTCTTAGGGAGTCTCGGGGCGTGCTGGGCCCGGCGCCTAAAGATCCCGCTCGTTTTCACCTACCACACCCTTTACGAGGAATACGTGCACTACTTCCCGCTCCTGCAGAAACAGGCGCGTGCGGCGACCCGGCGGTACACCGTTGGCTTTTGCAACCGGTGCGACCTGGTGCTTGCACCGACGGGGATAATCCGGGACTACTTGCTGCGGGCCGGCGTCCGTGTTCCGGTGGCGGCTTTGCCCACCGGCATCAACCTGGCGGCTTTCCGGGGGGGTGACCGGGAGGGTTTCCGGCGGCGGTACGGCATCGCCCCGGACGCACCGGTCCTGGTTTACGTCGGGCGCCTGGGGAAGGAGAAAAACATCGAGTTCTTGCTCCGGGCGCTGCGGCAGATCGGGGAGCGGGTGCGCGACGTTCGGCTGGTGCTGGTCGGCGGGGGACCCGCGCGCGAGGTACTGGCGGCTTTGGCGGAGGAACTGGGGGTGGGGGAGCGGGTAATTTTTACCGGCCCCGTACCGCCGGACCGGGTGAAGGATTGCTACGCCGCCGGCGATCTTTTTGTGAGTGCTTCACTCACCGAGACCCAGGGGCTGGTGATCGGGGAGGCCAAGGCGGCGGGCCTGCCCGCGGTTGCGGTGGGGGCGCAGGGTGTAAGCGAAATGGTGGCGGAGGGGGTGGACGGATTTTTAACCCCTCTGGACGAAGAAATTTTTGCCGACCGGGTCTGCAGATCGCTGGAGGATGCGGAGTTGTACCGCCGGCTGAAGGTGAACGCCCTGATGAAAGCCGAGGAGCTGTCCGCGTCCCGGACGGCGGACGCACTTCTGGGCCATTACCGGGCGCTGGCCGGTAATGTGAGGGAGCAGGGGATTCAGGCAGGGGGATAGGAGGTGACGCTCGTGACCGATATGAAAAGTCTTGACGACATCATTAAAGAAACGGTGGATTTGATCGAAAAGAATAAAGAAGAGATTTTTGCCATCGCTGAAGCAACGGAAGCGGAAGTGGTGCGCATGCGGAAGGAGGTCGAGCAGGTCCGGCAGGAAACCCAGGAGCTAATCGCCCGGGTCGACGCGCTGGAAAAAGAGGAAAAAAAAGCCCGCGTCTGCTTGATGGAGGTAAGTGCGGATTTTTCGAAGTATTCGGAGGCGGACATCAAGGAGGCTTACGAGAACGCCCAGCGGCTGCAAGTTGAACTCGTCACCCTGCGGGCCCAGGAAAACATGCTGCGCTTCCGCCGGGACGAACTGGAGCGGGGGCTGAAACGTCTCCTCGATACCAGGCAGCGAGCGGACCGTTTAGCTTCCAGAGTAGGGGTGGTGCTCCAGTACCTCAGGGAGGATCTTCAGGAAGCGGCGGGGC
Source organism: Bacillota bacterium (assembly GCA_040758635.1). Lineage (GTDB taxonomy): Bacteria > Bacillota > Desulfotomaculia > Desulfotomaculales > Ammonificaceae > Yes71-27. The sequence goes on from JBFLVI010000042.1 coordinate 7,877, forward strand.
GCTTGGGGGAAATGCACCAGTGGCAGCAGATGGCGCTCCGGATCCTCGAAGCGCAGGAAGAAGAGCGGCAGCGGGTGGCCCGCGAAATCCACGACGGCCCGGCGCAGTCAATGGCAAACGTGGTGATGCGGGCGGAGTACTGTTTGAAGCTGTTAGAGAAAAGCCCGGGAAAGCTCCGGGAGGAGTTGCTGGCGCTCCAGACCATAGCCCGCGACAGCCTGCAGGACACGCGGAAGATCATCTTTGACCTGCGGCCCATGGCGCTGGACGACCTGGGCTTGGCGGCGGCGCTCAAAAAGTTTGTAGCTAATTATCGAGAACAGTACGGGTTGCCGGTAGAATACCAGTACTTCGGCCCGCGCAGGCGGCTGCCGGCGGCGGTGGAAGTGGCGCTGTTCCGGATCGTCCAGGAAGGGTTAAACAACATCTACAAGCACGCCCACGCTTCGAGCGCGTCCGTAAAGTTAGAGGTTTTGCCAGACAAGGTGAATCTGGTAATCAGGGATAACGGCAGGGGCTTCAACGTGCAAAAGGTTTTGAAAGACCGGGACCGCAAGGGTTATGGATTGTTGGGAATTAAGGAACGGGTACAGTTGCTGAAGGGTGAAATGGAAATCGTTTCTGCACCCGGCAAGGGGACAACCCTGATGGTGAATATTAGCCTGCCGGAGGAATAAGAAGTTGAGGTGTTTTGCGGAACCTTGCGCCAATGGAGGAGTGGCCGTGGTAAGGGTTTTGATCGCTGACGACCACGCCCTGATTCGGGAAGGGTTGCGGAAGATCCTTACGATGGAGCCGGGGATCAAGGTGGTCGGTGAAGTCGACAACGGGCAAGCGGCCGTGGATTTTGTCCGGCGCGAGCCGGTGGACGTGGTGCTCCTTGACGTGAGCATGCCGATGATGAACGGGGTCGAGGCGTGCCGGGAGATCAAGCAAGCCAAGCCCGACGTGGCGGTGATCGCGCTCACCATTCACGATCAGGACGAGTATCTTTTCGAAATGATCCGTGCGGGGGTTTCCGGGTACATTCTGAAAGACGTTTCGCCGGACAAGCTGGTGGAGACGATCCGGGGCGTGGCGCGCGGAGAGTCTTTCATTCCGCCGCAACTGGCAACAAAGATCTTTCAGGAGTTCAGCCGGCTGGCGGAGCGGAACAACCCGGACGGGCTCACCGAGCGGGAGCTGGAAGTGTTGCGTCTGGTCGCTGCCGGGGCGAGCAACCGGGAGATCGCCAGCACCCTTTACATCAGCGAGAAGACGGTGAAGAACCACCTGTCGAACATCTTCCAGAAGATCGGCGTAACCGACCGTACACAGGCTGCGCTTTACGCGCTGAAGCACCGGCTGGTAAGATTGTAGTTCCGGGACGGGGATGGCAACGACCCCCAATTTTTTAACACTTTCTTTTGTCGAATATTCCAAAATTAGGTCGAAAGTCCCATGAAAAATGGGACCGGTAGACCCCCATAAAATGAGGCCAACGTTCGATGGCAAGCCCTTTGCGGTTTGTTACGATAAAACCAAAGACACATGTCAAAGGAGGGAAAAAACGATGTTGGAGCTGGTTCGGCGTTTGGTAAGGGAAGAGGAAGGTCAGGGAATGGCGGAGTACGGTTTGATTTTAGCGCTGATCGCGGTGGTGGTAATCGGGGCGCTTGTTGTTTTAGGGGGGAGAATCAGGGAGAAGTTCAATCAGGTTGCCGAAAACATGAATACTTCACCGTCTTCACCGTAGCAAAAACGCAGGCTGGAGTTATCCGCAGGCTGAATTTTCAAGAGGCACCTCCTACCCCTACATAGACCCTGCCCGGTCGTTTGTGGCCGGGTAGGGTCACCTTTAGGACTTGTTAGGCGTCTGACGTAGATTTGAACCGGAATCGCCGCAGGCGATTTCCTTCGACACACCGACGTCCGACGACTGACGACCGATATGAGGGGCTTGCCAAGATTTTGGAAAAGACGGTGGTTTTTGTGATGCCCCTGGACGCTTTGGTGATCGCGGTGGCGCTCGTTTCCATCGCCACCGACCTCTACCGCCGGCGGATTTACAACGCGGTGCTTTTTCCCGCCGTTATCTTCGCCCTGGGCTACCGGGCTGTTGGAGGAGGATGGGCGGGTTTGGAAGAGGGCCTGGCCGGTTTGGGAGCCGGGGTCGGGCTTTTGCTCATCCCGTATCTTGCCGGCGGGGTAGGCGCGGGGGACGTGAAGCTGCTTGGAACGGTGGGGGCCTGCGGCGGCCCCTTATTTGCGCTGCATACCTTTTTGGCGGGGGCGGTGATGGGGGGCCTGGTTTCCTGCTACTTTTTTAAAAAGCAGGGAAGGCTCTGGCTGGCGTTGAAGGGGGCGTGCTTCAGCTTTTTGCTGCCGGGCGGGGTGCGGCTGTGGCTGGGAGAAAGCGGGATAAAGTTTCCTTACGGGGTGGTCTTTTGTCTGGGGGTTTTTGTCGCGCTGTGGCTGGGGTGAGGCCTTATGCGTCTAAAAAATGAACGCGGCCAGGCTACGGTTGAACTCGCTCTTGTGCTACCGATTTTAATCCTGATCCTCTTCGGGATTATGGAGTTCGGGCGGATTTTTTCGGCCTATCTCGTTATTACCAACGCCGCCCGGGAAGGAGCACGGCTGGCGGCGGTAGGAGCCAGTGACACGGCTATTGAGCAGCGGGTGGAGGATGCGGCCGCCGGGCTGGACGAAACCAAACTGACGGTGACCATCACTCCCCCGGCGGCTGGCCGGGTCAGCGGCGCAGAAGCTACGGTAAGGGTGGATTACAGCGTTGACCTTGTAACCCCGGTGCTGAGCGGAATCGCCCCGAACCCTTTTCCGCTGACGGCGCAAAGTGCGATGCGCGTGGAGTGAGGTGAGGGAAGATGCGTTTTTTCCGGGAGGAACGGGGTGCGGTTCTGGTTTTGGTGGCGGCGGCACTGGTGGCCCTGCTCGGCTTCGGGGCGCTGACCATTGATGTGGGGCTTTTATTCCTCAACCGCGAGCGCCTGGCAAACGCGGCCGACGCGGCGGCGCTTGCCGGGGTGCAGTTTTTGCCCGATTACCCGGATACTGCGGTAGCGACCGCCCGGCACTACGTCTATGCGAATGGGGTCCCGGAGAGCGAAGCAAATATTGAGGTGGGTCCCGACGGGAAGACGATTACGGTAACCGCCACGCGGCAGGTCAGTTTCTTTTTGGCTCCTGTGCTTGGTTTTGCCAATACAGGAGTGTCGGCGCAGGCGAAGGCGCGGGTGGGGGGCGTGGAAGCGGTTTGGGGCGCCGCTCCGCTCGGGATCCCGGAACAGACCATCGAGTTCGGCGAGCTCTACACGCTCAAGGTTGGCGGCGGTGCCGGGGAACGGGGGAACTTCGGGGCACTGGCCTTGGGCGGGCAGGGAGCCAGCAACTACGAGGATAACCTGCGGAACGGTTGTCAGGCGTGGCTGAAGATCGGCGACGTCATCGAAACCGAGCCAGGTAATATGTCCGGCCCTACGCAGCGCGCGGTCGAAGACCGGATCAGCGGACACGAGAGCTGTACCTTCGATAACTGCTGCCCAAATTGCCCGCGCCTGATTTACGTTCCGGTTTATCGGGATCTCGGTGAGAAGGGTGGAAGGCACGAGGTGGAGGTCGTCGGCTTCGCCGCCTTTTTCTTAGAAGGGGTCACGGGACAGGGTAACGAGAGCGAGGTAAAGGGCTATTTTGTGGAGAAATTGACCAGCGCGGCACGGGGTATGAGCGAGAATGACTGGGGGTTACGAACCGCCAAGTTGATTGAATAAGGGGAGAGTTACGGGTGCGCCAGAAGCTTTTTTTACTTTTTGCTCTATTCTTTGCCGTGGGTGCGGCATTGAGCGCCTACTTTTACCTGGAATCGGTCAAGCAGTCCTACCGGGAAGCCGGAAAGTACGTGACCGTGGTGGTTGCCGGGACGGATATCCCGGCGCGGACGGCGATTACGGCGGCGATGATCAGGTACGCGGACGTTCCTGAGGAGTATGTCCACCCGGCGGCGGCGCGCTCGGCGCGGGAGGTTTTAGGAAAGATTGCCTTGACGGAGATCACCGCGGGAGAGGCGGTTCTCAAGAACAAACTCGTCGCCGAAAAGGATGTCCGCTACGGGCTGGCTTTCAGCCTGGCTGCCGGCGAGCGCGCCGTGACGGTGGCGGTGAACGAGGTTTCCGGTGTGGGAAGGATGGTGCGACCGGGCGACCGGGTGGACGTCATCGCCACCTTTGACGTTGCGCCCCCGGATCCCCAGCAGCCGAAGACGACTTATACTTCCACCATCATCCATAACATTCGGGTTTTAGCTACGGGGCAGACCCTTGCGGCCGCCAGAGAGGCGAAGGATAACAAGGGTTCCGGCTTCGAGACGGTAACCCTGGCGGTGACCCCCGCCCAGGCACAGGTACTGGTTTTGGCCTCCGAGCGGGGAAGCATCCGGCTGGTACTGCGTTCGCCGGTGGACGAGGGGATGATCAAACTGCCTCCAACCAAGCTGTCTGATTTAGTTAATGTGGCGCCTGCTGTAAAGACACCTGTTGCGCAGAGACCAGCGGCGAAGACGCCGGCGAATAAATAACCCGGCACTCAACTGGCTGGGAGTTGAAAACAGGTTCTAGATTAAAGAGGGAATCCCTTTAGCGATTTGCTGTGCGTGCCTGACGACCGACGACTGCCGACCGACGACCGATAAGAAGGGAAATCGCCTCCGGGGATTTTCTTCAACACACCGACGACCGATAAGGGAGGCCTACTTTATGGACCCGATTACGATTATCATTGCCGACGACATTGTTAACACCAGGGAGGATATCAAACGCCTGCTCTTTTTCGAGGAAGATATCAAAGTGGTGGGTGAAGCCGGTGACGGTGAAGAGGCGGTGCGGGTGGCGGAGGAACTGCAGCCCGACATCGTCCTGATGGATATTAATATGCCGGGTCTCGACGGGATAAGCGCTACCGAGATCATTACGGAACGGGTGCCCCAGACGGCGGTGGTGATCATCTCGATTCAGGGGGAGCAAGAGTATCTCCGCAAGGCAATGGCCGCCGGCGCCAGCGATTACCTGCTGAAACCCTTTACTTCTCAGGAGCTTGCGGATACCATTCGGCGGGTGAACGAGAAGGTGAAGCGGCGGCAGGGCACTCTTTTGCGCCTGCAAGAGAAACCCGAGGCGGCGCCCCCCGGGAAAGTGGTGGTTGTCTTCGGCACCAAGGGAGGTGTCGGGCGGACCACCTTAACCTGCAATTTAGCGGTGGCCCTGGCCCAGGAGTTTCATAAGCGGGTGACGGTGGTTGATTTGGATCTTGCCGGGGGGGACGTGGCGCTTCTTTTCAACCTGAACCTACCCGGGAGCATTGCGGAACTTGCCCGGGAGCCGGAGTTGAATGAGGAGATCGTTGAAGCTTACACGGCCACGCACCTCACCGGGGTCAAGGTTCTCGGTGCCATTTCCTCCCGGGAAGAGGATTACACGGATCTGGCGGCGCGGCTGCCCGAGATTTTCGAAATCCTGAAGGAAGGATGCGATTTCTTGCTGGTGGATACGCCACCGGTGCTGAGCGCCGCCGTAGCGCAGGCGCTCGATATGGCGGACGAGATCTTAGTGGTCGGCGGCCAGGATTTGCCGGCCCTGAAGCGACTTAAGGCCGATATCGAGTTTTTAGCTGCGCACCAGCTCGGGGAAAAGATCCGGGTGGTCTTGAACGCTTTCGCTGAAGGGGGACTTAAACCGGCGGATATGGAAAGAACCCTCGGCTTAAGTTTTACCGGCATCATCGCTGCCGATGGCAGAACGGTACAGATGGCGGCGAACAAAGGAACCCCGTTCGTCTGGCTTCAAAAGGGAAGCCGGATAACGCAAGACGTTTATCGTCTCGCGGAGAAGCTTTTCCGGAAGGAAGCGGTAAAAGAGGAAAAGCGTTCGCTGCTCGGGAAGATTCTGAGCTTTTAAATTAGTCGTCGAGGGGTGGTTTGGTGACGGTTTTTTCACGGTTTGAGAGGGGAGAGAAACCGAGGGTCGGGCCGGAGCGGCAGGTGCGGCGCGATCCCCATCAGGAGCTGAAGACCCATCTCCACAAGTTACTGGTGGAAGAACTCGGGGATATCCTGCGCGCCAGCGGGAACGCCGAGATTGACGCCTCCAAGGTGGAAAGCGTGGCGTGGGACCTTTTAGAGAAACAGGGGGTCAATCTTCCCCGGCTTGAGAAGCAGCGGATTGTGGCCGAGCTTGTGCAGGAGGCGCTTGGTTTCGGTCCCATCACTCCTTTTCTTGAAGATCCAGAGGTTACGGAGGTGATGGTCAACGGCCCCCGGCAGGTTTATGTGGAGCGGCACGGAAAATTAGAACTCACGGAAGTAACCTTCCGGGATAACGAACACGTGATGCACGTTATCGAAAAGATCGTGGCGCCCTTAGGCAGGCGGATTGACGAGAGTATGCCGATGGTGGATGCCCGGTTGCCGGACGGTTCCCGGGTGAACGCCATCATTCCGCCGCTGGCGCTTAATGGGCCGACGATTACGGTCCGGAAATTCTTCCGCGACCCGCTGACCATTGATGACCTAATCCGGTTCGGGAGTTTGACTCCGGAGATTGCCGAGTTCCTCAAGGCTTGCGTTAGGGCCCGGCTGAACATTGTCGTTTCCGGTGGGACAGGCAGCGGTAAGACGACGCTCTTAAATATCCTTTCCTCCTTTATTCCCTCCGACGAGCGGATTATCACCATTGAGGATGCGGCGGAGCTGCAGCTCCGCCAGGAGCACGTGGTGCGGCTCGAGTCGCGCCCGCCGAATATTGAGGGGAAAGGGGCGATTACCATTCGCGATCTGGTGCGGAACGCTTTGCGGATGCGGCCCGACCGGATCGTGGTGGGCGAGGTGCGGGGCGGTGAAGCACTTGATATGCTCCAGGCGATGAATACAGGGCATGACGGGAGCCTCACCACCGGCCACGCCAACAGCCCCCGGGATATGCTTTCCCGCCTGGAAACAATGGTGTTGATGGCGGGTATGGAGCTGCCGGTGAAGGCGATCCGGGAACAGATCGCTTCGGCGATGGACCTGATTGTCCATACCGGCCGGTTTAAGGACGGCTCCCGGAAAGTAACCCACATTACCGAAGTTCAGGGGATGGAGGGGGAGGTTATTGTCTTGCAGGACCTCTTTCTCTTCCAGCAGACCGGCGTGGACGAGAGCGGAAAGGTCCTGGGACGGTTCATCAGCACCGGAATCAGGCCCAAGTTCACGGAGCGCCTGGAGGCGGCCGGTATTAAGCTCGATCCGCGGCTTTTTGCTCCAACTACCTGGTGAAAAGGAGGCGGGGAAATTGGTTGGCGTTTTCACCTTCTTGACTGTTTTCTTCCTTCTGCTTGCCCTTTACGAGGGGCTTTCCGCGGGCCGGCGCACGCTTGAAAAACGATTGCAGCAGGTAGCGAGCAGCGAGAACCCGGTTACGGTCACGGCAACCGCTCCCAGGCGCGAGGCTTTTGCCTGGCTGCGAAGTGTGCTTACCCGCTTTCGACCGGCACGAGGGCCGATGGAGCGGCTGGAGGAGGAATTGTGCCGTGCCGATATACCGCTCCGGGTGGAGGAGTTCTTGGTATTAGCTTTTTGCACCACTTTCTTTGTCGGTACCGCCGGTTATCTTGTGACGCACCAGGTATTTGGAGGAATTCTTGGTGCTGCCTGTGGTTTTGTTCTGCCAATCAGCGGTCTGCGGGTGGCGCAGGCACGGCGACTCCGGGCTTTTAACGCGCAAATCGCCGACGCCCTGGTGGTTATGGCCAATACGCTCCGGGCCGGTTTCGGCTTCTTGCAGGCGATGGAGGTGGTCCGGCGGGAGATGCCGCCGCCGATCAGCAAGGAATTCGGCCGGGCACTGACCGAGATGAGCTTCGGCATCGGAGCCGAAGAAGCGCTTTTGAACTTAGTGAAGCGGGTAAAGAGTGAGGATCTCGACCTGGTGGTAACGGCGGTGGTGATCCAGCGCACCGTTGGCGGAAATTTGGCCACCATCCTCGATACGATTTCCGAAACGATCAGGGAACGGGTCCGGATTAAGGGGGAGATAAAAACCCTTACCGCCCAGGGGCGCATTTCGGGGATGATCATCGGGTTGTTACCGGTCGGGCTTGCGCTGCTCCTCTATTTCATCAATCCTGCATACTTAACTGCCCTTTTTGAAACCGCTGCCGGCAGGACGATGGTGGTGGTGGCTGTGGCGGCGGAAATCGTTGGGTTGTTAATTATTCGCCGGATCGTGGATATTAAAATTTAGGAGGGTTCCTGGTGGCAACGTTGGCAGCGCTTCTGGTTTTTTTGGCCCTTGCTTCCCTCTTCTCTTTTGTTTACCAGCAACTGCGGCAAACGGAGGAAACGGTGGCCGCGCGTGTGGCCACTTTTATAGGAGGGGAGGTACACGCTTCCCTGCGGGAGCAGGAACTGCGCCAGCCGCTCTACTACCGTCTGGTAAAACCGCTGCTCAGCCGCCTCGGTGCAGCCGGAAAGCACTACCTGCCGGCAAGCCGGGCCCAGGTGTTGGAAAAAAGGCTGTTAGTCGCCGGGAATCCGGGGGGCTTGACGGCAGCGGAGTTTTTGGTGCTGAAGTACCTCATTAGTCTCTTGGCAGGAGCAGGATGGGTACTCTGCGGGCGGTTGATCAGCATCCCGCTGCTCCAGTTTCTCTTTTTGTTAGCCGGGATAATGGCTTTGGGTTTTCTTCTCCCCGACTTTTACATCAAACAGCGGATACAGGTGCGGCAGGAGGCGGTACGCCGGGCGCTCCCGGACGTTTTAGATCTGCTTACGGTCAGTATCGAGGCTGGACTCGGGCTTGACGGCGCCATTCTCAAGGTGGTGGAGAAGATGAAGGGGGTGCTGCCGCAGGAATTCAGGCGGGTGCTCCAGGAGATAAAGGTGGGGAAGCCGCGGCGGGAGGCGCTCAAGGATATGGCTTTCCGGCTCGATGTGGACGAGCTTTCGACTTTCGTTGGGGCGGTGCTGATGGCGGAGCAGATGGGGGTGCAGTTGGCGAATGTGATGCGGCTGCAGTCACAGGAGATCCGCTCTAAGCGGCGGCAGCAGGCCGAAGAGCAGGCGATGAAGGCTCCGGTCAAGATGCTCGTCCCCCTGGTTTTTTTCATCTTTCCGGCGATCTTTGTGGTGCTACTCGGCCCGGCGGCATTAAAGCTTTTCGGCATTTTCCGGGCGGGTATGTAGGGGAATGGCGTCTTTAGCGGTGGTGAATATAACGCGGGATAAAGTTTTGGCTAGGCGTCTTGAGGTGGCCCGGTCTTTTGGGCAGCGCCTCAAGGGGCTTTTATTCCGGCGGGAACTCTCTTCAGGAGGAGGGCTGTTGCTTGAGCCTTGTAGAAGCGTACATACTTGTTTTATGCGTTTTCCCATTGATGTGGTATTTTACAATAATGAGGGAGCGGTAGTTGCCGTTTTCCCTGCTTTAACTCCTTTCCGTTTTACCCCTTTCATCAAGTTGGCCCGGGGGGCGCTCGAGTTACCTGCGGGAACGGTTATGGAGACTGGGACCCGGGTCGGAGACCTGCTCCGGTTTACCGCTGCCTGAACCCGGACTCGGGTTTGAAAGCCAACCCGGGGTTTTGTATGCCACGCGGGCGTCAGATGCTTGAAAAATCGGGGTAGCCCTTACCGGAAGCTTGAAAATGTGCTGCCACGTAATTGCCATTTTGGTCTTGCA
>JBFLVI010000043.1:0-3060 GCA_040758635.1 Bacillota bacterium
CTTCTCTATTAACCCGTCTGGAAAGAAGGAGACTATAGTAACACGCGGCTAAAATTGCAAGCCCCAAACACCTTCGGCGCCAAGGCTTTTGGGCTACTGTTTACCTATGGACTGTCGAACTCGGGCCGGAAACGGAGGTGATTTGATGATGCCCAAACCAAACTTTCATCCCGAAGGCGTCCGCAGACTGGCCCACGCCGTAATTGTCCAGGCTGGCAGGGAGGCTATTGGGGCTGGCTGTCTCACACGCGAAGACCAAAGAAATGGCTTCACCAGAAAAACCCTGCAGGAAAGAGCCCTGTGCTTTCTCCGCAGCGCCGCTGACGGAGAAGAAGAAGCATACTGGTTTCACCTGGCAGAAACTGACCCGGAGGTCGTCCTGAAAGCAATCCTGAAGCGCCTTAAGAGTACAGAACAACAAGGGGAAGGTGGTTTTATTGAACGTTGTAGTTAGCAAGCACGCCGTCGAGAGGTTCCTGGACTGGCAGCGGACGACGACGCTTAACGTCGCCCCGGAAAAGGCGGAGCAGGTCCTGGCCCGCGCCGCCCGTCGGGGAAGGGTCGTCAGCTATCTCCCCGGCGGGGCGCTCGAAGTCGAGCACAGGGGCCTCTACCTGGTGGTCAAGAAGAAAAGGGACGGTCTCGCGGTGATCACCTTCAACGGCGACCGCGCCTGGCGGAACTGGTACAGGAAGCAGCACCTGAAGGCCAAATACCAGGCAAAAGTCCGGGCGATTGTCTGACGCCGCCCGTTGGGATAAGCGAAAGCCTTGTTTCTTTTTTTTCCTGAGGACAAAGGCCCCTTTTCGGGGCCTTCGTCTCGGCGGAAGGCTTGCTCGAAAACGGCTTCCAATCTGGTTTTGCTGCTGGTTGCAGTGCCTGGCTCAGGGGAGTTAATACTGAGACGCGGTGTTCCGTGGGTCCGGAGCACCTGTCCCTTCGAAGGGGAAAGGCGCCGGGCAGAGAAAGCCTGCCGGAAGGAAGGAAGCCTATCAACGAGCGGGGAAGGCGTCCCGGGGACGCCTTCCCTTCAGGATTTATTAAAGGAGGGCTGTGAGTGCAGAAGAAAGGCATTTCCTGGGACGAGGGCGCACTGCTCGTGCGCTTGTTAATGCACGTTGACTGGGACAGCGGCATTGTCTTGACTTCATTCCTTGATCCCTTCACAAAACAACCTGTTTTTATTCCCGCCACGTCGAAGGAGGTCATAAGGATTGCCGGGCGCTCAAAACTTACTGTGCTTAAGCTCCTGCGAAGCCTGGAACAGAAAAATATCATCGAGCGCATTCGTCTGGACGGAAGAAGCTTGGGAGTGCGCATTAACCTCGAACATCTGCAACCTGAACGCATCAGGGCAATGCTCGCCAATTAAGGTAAAAAATTTTGACCTCAATTGTCCTGAAGCAGCCCAATTAAGGTAAAAATTTTTTACAGATGAGGTCAAAAATTTTAACCTAATTGTGCGCTTAAACCCGCGAAAGAAGCGGGTTCTTGAAAATCGCCTTCTTATTTTGTATATATTAGATCTTTCTATTATTCATTAAGTTACCTCCAGGGTCGTTAGTTGCTCGGTTAAGCGCATTTTTAGAAAAGGAAGTGGTGGGAATTGGCACAGAAGACACAAAAAGAGGCGCCGGACATTGTGTTGTTTCCGCACGCAGAAGCGGTTCTCAAGGCGGCTAACCGAAAGGTGGTCCTGGTTCGCCAGCAGAAAGAACGTGACTTTGTCAAGGTGTATACTGCGGAAATTCGGAAGATGTGCTGGCCGGGAGCGACAAAGCCTCTAAATTGGGACGAGGCCGCGCTGTTTTTTCATTTAATGGTCTATTTGGACTACGAGACTAACATCGTGCTGTCTCCCAGGCAATGCTTCAGTAAGTCGGGAGAGAGGCTGAAAGGCGCTGCTTTCCCTGCGTCAATAAAGGACATTGTGGAGATCGGCGGGCGCACCAAGCCGACAACACTCAAAGTGTTGGCGTCACTCGAGAAAAAGGGCTTGATCAAAAGAGTGACCTTGCCAGGTCGCGACGGGCGCTGTAAGGCTATCGTCTTGAACCCTTGGGTCGTCTTTAAGGGCGGACAGAACCGCATTGCAACCTGCGTGGAAAAATGGGAGGTGGTTTCCAATGGGGAAGCCGAAAGTTCTGAGTAGCGGTTTACGGGAAATGTTATGGAATAACAAAGAGTTGTCCTTAGAAGAAAAGGCCGTCCTGATAGCCCTGACACTTATCACCGACGGCAACGGCACGGTAACGCACTACGAATCTCTCCAGCAGGGCTTCTCCGTTCCCCTTACGGTCAACGGCGCGGCGACCCTCCTTGGAGGGAATTCGCGCCGGAAGAAGGTGGCGCGGCTGATTAAAAACCTTACCGAGAAGGGTTATCTTGTGCAGGTTCCCGCCCGGTATGGCTACGACCTCCGGCTCACCGATCAGGCCCTTGCCGCTTTAGGCGCTTTCAGACTTCCTGACAGCAAGGTGGTCGACCTGGGCCGGGTCCGCCTTGCCGCCAGGCCGTAGCTCAACCAGCAGCGCAAGTTTCGCGCCCTGCCGGGATACCGGCGGGGTTTCTTGTTTTTTTGGGCTATGCAACTCGAAAGGAGGAAGGTTTTTGGAAAAAGCCTGGTTCTGGGACTACAGAGCGGTCTTCAGCTCAAACCTCTCTGCTTCGGCCAAGCTCGTCCGGCTTTACCTGGCTTCGCGCGCCGATGGAGAACAGCCGTCCGTCTCCGAGATAGCGGAGGGCTGCGGGATCAATGAAGGAGCAGTCATGCGCGCCCTGTCGGAACTGGAAAGCGAGGGCTGGATTGGGAGAGGCAAAGGTTCGGGGGTCTGTGTCCTCTGCGGTCCGCCTGGCTCCGGTTATGAAAAAAGCGCAGCCGGAACCTCGCCGGACGCAGACCGTCCGAACCCCGGGAGGTATCCTTACAAGTTTTGCGGCCACGACGAGGAGCACCGGCGCAGAAGGAAAGAGTTTTTGAAATCCTTGTACTGACGACAAAGGAGGGCTTAACTTGCGCATCGCGATTACTGGAGCGCACGGCACAGGGAAAACCACCCT
>JBFLVI010000043.1:3160-17216 GCA_040758635.1 Bacillota bacterium
TTGCGGCCACGACGAGGAGCACCGGCGCAGAAGGAAAGAGTTTTTGAAATCCTTGTACTGACGACAAAGGAGGGCTTAACTTGCGCATCGCGATTACTGGAGCGCACGGCACAGGGAAAACCACCCTGGCACGGGCGCTTTCGAAGGAGCTCGGCCTGCCGCTGATCTCTGAGCAGGCCCGGCTGGTGGCAAAAGAAATGGAGATTAACTCCTGCGAAGACCTCCTGCGGAACCCAGAACTGGCGCGGGAGTTCCAGGAGCGCGTCCTGGAGGAGCAGATCAGGGCGCAGCTGGCGCACCCGCAGGGCTTCGTCAGCGACCGCTGCACCCTGGACTGCATCGCGTACTGGAACCTCTATCTTGGGGATGGCTCCGACGCGGGGCGCTACTTTTTCAAGGCGCGGTTACACGCCTTCCGGAGGCTCGACCTGATCGTCTACGTCCCGCCGCTTGTTTTGTCCGGCGGCGACGGGTTCCGGCTGGACAGGTTCCACGCCGAGGTGGACGCCTGCATACAGAGGGAGGTCGGCCTCCTGCAGGAGTGCGCCGGGGAGAAAGTGCTCAGCCTGAAAGGAGTTGGCCCGGGCGAGAGGCTGGCCGCCGTCCTGCAATTTGTTCAATCAAGAAACTTTTCTACGGGGAGTTGATGCTATGCTCTGGCGCACACACTTTGTCGGCGGCGTTCTTGCGGGGACGGGCGCCGCCCTTCTCCTTCACTCCGACCCGCTCCTCTTCGCGGGCGTCGCCGGGTTCGCTTCCCTCCTCCCGGACCTGGACAGCCCGAAGTCGAAGCTGGGGAGCAAATTATTCCCGGTATCCGCAGCCCTCAGCCTGACCTTGGGCCACCGGGGGCCCCTCCACTCTCTCTTGGGAGCAGCCCTGGCCTGCGCAGGGTCGTTTTTCGCGCTGAAGGCGCTGCACCTTAACCCTCTGCTCCTCTGCGCGGTCGCGGCCGGGTACGTTTCGCACCTGCTCCTCGACGCGCTGAACCCGCAGGGGGTGCCGCTGCTGTGGCCCTGCAAAAAGAGGCTCGGCGTTCCGCTTTGCCAGACAGGCAGTTGGTTTGAGAGGATAACCTTCTATCCGCTGGTGGCGGGCGCGGTGTGGGCTTTATTAAAGGGGGTGATTTCCTGATTTTTGCACGCTGTATGTTGTTGTTCTTGCTGGCGGCAGGCTTCTTTTTTAACTTTTGCTTTCGGCCCGGTGAAACTCCAGGTGCTTTCTCTGACCGGCTAATTTCCCCTGGGGTGAGAGATTTACTTTGGCGACAACAGGAACAGTCAGCCGGCCAGACGACTCTGCCTCAAGAGCCTAAACCCGAACAACTCACCGCTGCACCGGGAACCGAAGGCAAGTCGATGCTCCCGAGCCGGGGCGCGCTGCGAACCTTGCGCGTTGTCGCCACGGGCTACACCGCCGGCTGCGAGAGCACCGGCAAGAACCCCGGAGACCCCGGCTACGGGATCACAAAGTCGGGCCTGCCTGCCGCGCCGGGGGCCTGCGCGACGGATCCGGACGTCATCCCCCTCGGGTCTGTCCTGTACGTTCCCGGATACGGGTACGCTGTTGCCCTTGACACCGGGGACGACATCAAGGGAAACCGCATCGACCTGTTCTTCCAGGACAAACAGCAAGCCCTGGTATGGGGCAGGCGGGCGGTCGAAGTTGCCGTGATTCGTTGAATTTCCAACAAACAAACAGAGAGGAGAGTGTTTTTAATGCTTAAGAGCAGGAAATTCCTTGCGCTGGCGCTGCTGGCGGTCTTCGTTCTATCCCTTGCGGCGTCCGGCCCGGCTTTCGCGGACTCCCTCATTGACGCGGTGAAGCAGTCGCAAAACAGCGCTGCGCTTAAGCAGGAAGTGGACGCGGTAGGCGCCAACATCGTGGGCTTCGTCCGCGGCGTGTTCGGCGTCCTTGCCGTCATCTTCGTCATCTGGGCAGGCTTCGCGGCGTGGGGCGCGGGCGGCGACTCCAACAGGATCGCGCAGGCCAAGAGGATGGCGGCGGGCTTCATCATCTGCCTGGTCTGCGTCTTCGCGGCGGAGAAGATCGTCGGCGGCATCCTGGGCGTTCTGGGCTACCAGATCCAGTAAGGAGGTGGTGCAATGTTTGGCGAGCACCACCCCCTGACCCCCAAGGCGGGCCCCGCTAAGGTCGCCTGGGGGCTTTCGCTCACGCACCTTTTGGCTCTCGGGATCGGGGCGGGCCTGAGCTACAGGCTCGCCCAAATCGTCCCTCCTCTGCCCTTCGAGAACTTCGTTCTGGCGCACGTCCACCACTTCGTCCCCCTGGGCGCGGCGGCCCTCCTGCTCTTCGCCCGCGAGGGGAAGACGGGCCTCAACCTGGCGGTCTACCTGGCCTACCTGGCCGCCTACAAGGCCCGCCGGAAAGTTTACGTTTGGAGGCGATGAACTTGGACTGGCTTCTTTACCTTTTAGCCGCGGCGGCGGTCTTTCTCCTCCTGCGGCCCTCCAGGAAGAAGGAGACGGCCCAGGACTTGCTGGAGCTGAAAGAGGTCTATCCCGACGGCCTGATCGAGCTCCCCGGCGGGAAGTTTCGGCTGGTCGTCGAGATCGAACCGGTGAACCTGGCCCTCCGCTCCTTCCAGGAGCAGGCCGCCGTGTGGCTGGGCCTGAGGAGCATGGTCAACTCTCTGAGCGTGCCCTGCACCTTCCTGGTGCAGGCGCGCCACCTGGACCTGAGGGACTACCTGGACGACTACCGGCGGCGCGCGGAAGACTGCCCGCCGCACATCAGGGACTACGCCCTCTCCTTGGCGGACTGGCTCGCGAAAGAGGCCGAGGGCAAGCACCTGCGCGACCGCCGCTTTTACGCGGTGCTGAAGATGGACGCTGCCTCCGCAGGGGTGGAAGGCGGCGTCCAGACCGACAACCCGGCTGTCAACGAGGCCGCGAGGCTGCTCTCAAGTGTCGGGAAGTCCAAGCTCCCCCCGGACGAACTGCGCCGCCTGGCCAGGGACTCGCTCTTCGAGGCTGCAGCCGTGATAGTCGGCTCTCTCGGCGGCCTCGAGATAGGGGCGCGGGTCCTCGACCGGCGGGAGGCGCTGGAAATGCTCTACGCCACGTTCAACCGGGACCTGGCCCCCTTCGCTTCTTTCGCCGACGCGGACCGGGACGGGGCGTTCTCTCTCTTCCCGGTCTCGGCCACGCCCGGCATCATCCTTAAAGAAAGCGGGGTGGCGGACATTGCTCAAGCGTAAAAAAGCGAAACAGAAAAGTCCGCCCGGCAGAGAGCAGCCTTCCGTCTTCAAGGGCGCCGCCGACTGGAAGGACGTGTTGGCCCCATCGGTCGTCAGGGAGGTCGGTCCCGGCATGCCCTCTCCCAAGGGGAAGGCCGCCGACTACTGGGTGGAGATCGGCGGCACGCAGGAGGCGGCCCGCTACTTCCGGTGCTTCTACGCGGCGATAACTTCGGGGACGACCTACGCGGGGATGCTGAACTCCCTCTATTCGGGCGACTTCGGGGAGGCCGACTGCGACACGGCCCTGCACGTGGTCCCGGCGGACCCGGCGCGGACGGTCTGGGAGCTGGAGCACAAGATCGCCCAACTCGAGGCCGACTACGCCGAAGAGAAGAACTCCGCCAGGAGGCAGGTCATCCTCCACCAGATCGACGAGTTGAGGAGGAGGCACGCGGCGATCAGGATAGGCGATCAGAAGCTCTTCTTCGTCTCGGTGCAGGCGGCGGTCTCCTCCACCAGCTTCGACGCCTTCAGGAGGTGCTGCAACCTTCTGGTGAAGAGGTTCGCCGGGAAGGGGATCCACCTCCGCGCGGCGGACACCAGGCAGCTCCAGGCCCTGTTCGAGATGACGCCCCTGGACGCGAAGACCGTGAAGGACGCCTTCCGGGACATGGAGAGCTCCAACGTGGCCGACCTCCTGCCCTTCGGGGTGGGAGGATTGAGGCACCGCGCCGGGATAGTTTTGGGCGTGGACCCCTCGGGAGGGCTGGTGCTCTACGACTCGTGGCACCCCGCGATGGGCAACTACAACGTCGTCGTCTTCGGGCGCTCCGGGTTCGGGAAGAGCTTCTTGATCAAGCTGATGACCGCCCGGTCTGCCCCTCTGGGGGTGAGGACGGCAATCATCGACCCGGAGCGCGAGTACGAAAACCTGATGGTCGGGCTCGGCTGCCCTTACATAAAGCTGCACCCTTCGTCGAAAGACCGGGTCAACATCTTCGACGTGGACCTGGTGGAGGAGGACGACGGGACGGTCAGGGTGGACCTCGACAACGCCGTCCAGGCCGTTCAGGCCGTGGTCTTCAGGATGATCCGGGTCTACGACCCCGGTGTTCTCACCGGCCAGGTCAAGGTGCTGATCCAGGAGAAGATCAAGCAACTCTACACCAGGAGGGGGATAACCGAAGACCCGCAGAGCCTCTACGAGGCTTCCTGGGACGGCTCCGCGATCCGCGTGGCCGGAAAGCCGAAAAAGATGCCCACGCTTTCCGAGCTGCACGACTTGATGGAGCAAGAGCCCGAGCTCGAAAAAGCGGCGCAGCTCCTCAAGCCCTTCACGAAAAAGGGCGGCGTCGCGGCCCAGGCGATCTTCGACTGCGAGTCCACCTTCGACGCAAGGGACCTGCCGGCCTTTGCCTTCTCCGTTGCGGGCCTGGACGAAGAAATAATGAAGCCCCTGGGGCTGTTCGTGGCGACCAAGTGGGCCTGGGAGAAGTTCGGTCGCGACAGGAAGGCAAAGAAGCGCATCGTTGTAGACGAAGCCCAGACCATGATGGACACCCCGGAGACCGCCAGGTGGCTGGAGGACTGCTTCAGGAGGGCCAGAAAGCGCAACATCTCGATGTGCGCCGGCACCCAGGGGTTCGAAGTCTTTCTCAGGGTTCCTCAGGGCCTGGGTATCCTGAAGAACTCCAGCACCAAGTTCCTGATGCGGCAGGAGCCCATCGACATACAGGCGGTGCGGGAAAAATTCAACCTTTCAGAAGGGGAAGCGAACTTCCTTCTAAGCGCCCAGAGGGGATGGGGCATAGTCAAGGCGGACAACGACGCCACGATCTTTTACGGGAAGACGACGGACAAGGAGTACCGCTGGTTCACCAGCGATCCGAACGACCTGCGATTGCTGGGGGGTGTTGGAGATGCGGTGTAGGCTTCGAAAGCCCTTCGCCGTGGCTCTGTCTATAGCAACTGTTGCGCTGTTTGTTTTGTACGTGACCTCCGCCTGGGCCGAACTGAACAACCCCCAGGTGACACAATTGCACGGGCTGAAAGCGGATTACACCGAGGGCAAGACGCACCTGACCTGGGCGGCGCGGATCGATTATGTTCTGGGACAGCGGGGCCAGGTCCTCGTGTGGCGCGAGGCGGGAGGCAAGAAAGAGTGCATAGCGAAGCTCGACGTGCCGGACCCCAAACCGGGAGAGTCGTCCGTCGTGATGAAGTACACAGACGGGAGCCCGCCCCGCGAAAAGAGCGTGAAGTACACGGTCGAGGGCTTCGGCGCCGCCGGAACGCCCTCGGTTTCGGTGACGGTGGACACCACCAAAGAAGAGGACTCGCGGGTGACGTCTCCAGAGGCAACAGGGGAAGTTAACGCTCCTGCCGACAACAGCATCTTTGAGCAGAAGCTGAAAAATTACGAGGAGCAGGCCGACTGGCCCGAGAGATTGGCGGGGAGCATCGTGATGGCGATCCCCAACTGGATAATGAAGGCGATCGGCCTCCACGACCCGGCCGAGCTGATCTTCCAGGTTAGGCTCCAGGAGCCCCCGCCGGGAGAAGAGCCGCCGCCCAGCCCCGCCGACGCGAAAGTCCTTCACGTTTTCACCGAGAAAGAGTTCGGCGCGGTGGCGGCTTTCCACGACGCGCTTAAGGAATACGTGCCGATCTGGCTGGTCGTGGCCCTGGTGGTGGTCGCTTTGGGTATGTTCTGGTCTGCCGCAAACCCCAACAGCCGGCTCACTTTCAGGGACTATTTGATCGGCTTCCTCCTGGGCGCTCTTCTTTTAAAGTTTGGCGCGCAGCTCTTGAGCTTTGTGTTTGACGCAAACTGGGCTCTGGTCAAGAGCTTCCAGTCTATAGTCGATGACAAGCTCGGCCAGTCGTTCCTGGCCAGCTTTTACAACGAAGAGGCCAGGTCTCTCGGCAACGCTATCGTCGCCTGCGTCGCCGTGCTCAGCGTGGGCGTCATCAACTGGCAGTACATAATGCGGAAGATCTCCATCGCGCTCCTCCTGGGGCTCCTGCCGCTGGTGGCCGTCGTCTCGATCCCCCCGTGCAACAGGGGCGCGCTCGGCGTGTGGCTCAAGGAGCTCGTCAGCAACATCTTCCTCCAGTCGGCGCACGCGGCGGCCCTTGCGTTCCTGATCCTCCTCGTCCACGCGCTGCCCTCGGGCGCGGCGGCGTTCTGGACGAAGCTGGCGGCGCTGGTCGGCCTGATGAGCGTGGCCTCCCTGGTCAGAAGGGTGATCGGGGCGGACAGCTTCGGAAGCGGAATGGCCACCGGAATCGGCGCCGCATTTGGCCTCGGCACCTTCTTCGCGATGTCCGGGATGCTCGGCGGCCGGGGCGGGAAAGGGGCGCCGGGAGGCGCCGGGAAGAGCAGCTCCGCTTCCCGGGGCGCGCTCAGGACGGCGGCAGGCCTCGGCCTCGGCGCGGTCGGCCTGGCCGCCGGGAGCATGGTTTCGGGCGCAGCCGGCCTGGGCCCTGAAGAGGGACTGGTGGCCGGCGGCGGTCTGGGTTACGCGGCTGGCAGAACGGTGGCCGACGCCGGCGGAAGCGCGCTCTCTTTTGCGAAGGACGCGAAAAGAGAGGGATTTTCCGGAACCCTCGGGAACCTTTACGACCCCCAGGTTGCTTCGGCTGCCGGGACGCGGATCTTCGGCGACAACATCATAGGCAGGACCGCCGGGACGGCGATGGCCGGGGGCTCCTGGGTCGCGGGGAGGATTCACCCCGAAAGAGCTGCTCAAGCAAGGGCGGTCAGGGTGGACTTTGCCTCGCTCCAGGGGAGCCTCGAAGCGGGCCGCGCAAGGCTGGCGGAGATGCGCCCCGACCTGGAGGCGGCCAGGGCGGAGCACGACTACGCCAAGAACATGTTCGGCCCCCGCTCCGCAAACCTCCAGGAGATGAACCAGCGGCTCTCCGAGCTTGATGTCCAGAGGGCCGTGGCCGAGCAGAACCTGGCGGAGGCCGCCCAGGCCGCGGAAGAGGCCCCCGTCTGGCGGCGCCGCGAAGCCGCCGGGCAAATGGCGGAGAGCTACCAGGCGTACCAGGAAGCGGACCACAACTACAACGCGCTCCAGTCGGAGATAGCGGCGGGCGAGCAGCGCTACCGGGACTCAACAAAAAACCTCCAGGCCGCGGAGGCGGAGTACGCGCGGCAGAGGCTCGAAGTGGCGAATCTGGAAAAGAGGCTCCAGTCCGACCCCGCCTTCGTGCAGCTTGCAAAGCTGCAGCAGCCGAGGGCTCCGGGCGGGCTGGAGACCAGGTGGCGTTAGCGGCAGGGTTCACCTGCCGCTAACTGTTTTCGGGCTTCAGAACTCGCAGGGGCAGAATCTACATCTGCCGGATAGCAGAAGGAAGCAAAAGCCCTAAACCTCTTGTATTATTCCCAACCCATAGACAGAAGGGTTAATAACATCTACAAGTTTGCACACTACGCCTTGACCGCCGGAAACAAGTTATGATATGATAGAATTATAAGCGGATACCATATCTGGCACAGGATCTGGCGCAGGAGGGTTGGTATGTCCGAGAACAGCGAAAAAAATGTTCAAAAGGGCCGTCCCCGGCTCAAGGTTAACCTGAAAGCCTTCAAGGCGCTGTGCCGGGCCGGGCTTCCGGACGAAGCTGTCGCCGAAGCCCTGAATGTCTCCCGCCCCACCGTCGTGAGGCTTCGCCGGGAGCACAGCATCTCTCCAAACAGGAGGAGGGGAGAGCGCGGCCCCGGAAAGGCGCGGGCGCAGAAGACGTACTACGGCGAAGCCAAAAGAGTTCTGGCCAACCCCGACGTCGCGCGGGCGCTCGGCGACGCCGCCCGCGATTTCAGAAAAAACGGCGGGGACGAGGCCAAGAGCTTCATCGCCACCGGGCTCGACCCCGCGCCCGTCCCGGTTTTTGTTCCTGGTCCTTACGCCTCCGACCCGGAGAAAACAAACATCACCGCGGTCAAGTACATCCTCAAAGCCGAAGAGCGCGCCCGGCAGGCGGCAGTCGCCGGCGTCCCCGGCCCGGCGGTCTTCCAGCTCGCGCGGGTGATCAAGACCGCCTCCAAGAACGTCGTGCGCCGCCTCGCGCTGAAGGCGGTCGCGGAGGCCTTCTTCGTCGGCGTTCACCAGACCGTGGACGCCGTCTGCTCCTGGGCGGAAAAGCTCAAGCTCAACCTGCAGGACCTGTTTGACAGGTCCCGCAGGGGCTGGCAGGAAGTCAAAGAAAAAGCCCTGGCCTGGGCTCCCATTCAGGAAGAAAAGAAGCCTCTCTTCCGGTTCCGCGTCCCTTCGGGCGGCCGCAGCCGCACCGGAAAGGTGGGGAGCAGGGGCGGCAGGCAGAACATACGAGTCCGGAGGGCCTTCGCCGCAGCCAACGGCTACTAAGCGCACGCGCGTACCCTCCGAACAGGAGGGAGGTGATGTCCTACGGACGAAGAGAACACTGTCCAGCAACTACTGTCGCGCGGCCTGTCCCAGGCGTTCCGCCTCGCCAGGCATCTCGGGAAGCAGCTTCTCAAGAAGCTCCTGGTCAAGGTCTTTGCCTGGCTGGCCGCGGTTCTGGCCCCATTGATCGTCCCCGTCCTGATCGCGCTCTTGGTCTTCGGCTTTCTCTACTTCTCCGTCTTCATGCTGCCCAAATACATAACCCTGGGCGGCTCCGGCGCCCCGGGAACGGTGGTCGTCGAGGCCACGGGCTACACCGCCGGCTACGAGTCGACCGGCAAGAGCCCGGGCGACCCCGGCTATGGGATCACCGCGACCGGGACCAGAGCGAGGCGCGGCACGGTGGCCGTCGACCCCGAGGTTATTCCCCTGGGGACGAAGATGTACATCCCGGGCTACGGCTACGGCATCGCCGAGGACACCGGGGGCGACATTAAGGGCAACCGGATAGACCTCTTCTTCGACGACGTTGACGAGGCCCGTCAGTGGGGCAGGAAGACCGTCACCGTCAGGCTCTTCGGCAGGGGCAAGAAGAGCAACAACCCGGCGATCTTCGCCTGGGGGGAGGGCGACACCGGCTGGCCCTTCGAGAAAGACGAAAGGCTCTTCTTGAAATACCTCAAGCTCGACTCCGATTGGTTCAACCGGTTCCAGGGCCGGTCCGAACTCCTCCGGGAGAAGGTCGACTCCGCCTCCGGGGACGCCGCCGACGAAGAGGCGACCGTCGGCTCCGTCTGGGGCTCCTACCCCGAGGTCGTGTCCGAGAAGGACATGCTCAGGCTCCACCGCGTCCACTGGGCGCTGATGGCCTCTATGGACAGGGTACTGGGCGACCCCGTCGTCCACGGGCAACACGGGATGGAAGACGAGCAGGGGACGAAGGGGAGGAAGCCTGACCCCGACAGGCGCTTCAAGGAGCTCGAGCCCAGGAACGTCGAGTGGGAGGAGTTTGAGCTCTACTACCACCACTGGTGGGAGACGAAAACGGAAGAGGGCTGGGAGAGCCACTCGGAGACGTACACCAAGAAAATCCGCCTCCTCAAGCGCGTTGACACTTACGAAGCCGATTTTGCTTACGCCTGGAAGCCCAAAGTTATCGAACAGAAGTCCGAGCACTCCTACCTGAAAGTCATCGTCCCCCAGAGCGCGGGCGTCGAGAAAAAGGGCCCGCTGTACGCCAGGCTCAAGGAGACGCTCAGTTCCTACGGGCTGATAAAGGACTCCAACGTGGAGCTCGTCCTCCAGTTGGCGATGAATCTGGACGACACCTTTCAGGCCGACATCCAGGGCTTCAACTCACCTTACGACCTGGCGATACCCGATGTCCGCTTCACGGGGGAGCCCGGGGAGATCGGCTGGCCGTGCCCCGGGAACGTGAGTTCCCCCTTCGGCTACCGGGCAGATCCCTTCACGGGGGCGAAGAGGTTTCACGCAGGAGTGGACATCGCCAACCAGGAGGGGACCCCCGTCAGGGCGGCCGCAACCGGCGTGGTGATCTGGACCGGATGGGCGGGCGGCTACGGGAAGAAGGTCGTCGTCGACCACGGCTTCTTCAGGACGGCCTACGCCCACCTTGGGGAGATCCTGGTCAGGCCCGGCCGGGAAGTGAGGGGAGGCGATGTCATTGGGCTGATGGGGTCCACCGGGAGGAGCACCGGCCCCCACCTGCACCTCGAGGTGATCGTCAACGGGAAGTACGTTGACCCGGCGGAGTTTATCGGCGCCCGCTAAAAGTGGAGGTGTGTTCTCATATGGAAGTTCTGTACCGGTGCGAGATTTGTCGTTGCATTTTTCGAAAGAAAGAGGAGGCCGAACGGTGCGAAGCGCGTGGGAGACCGCAGGAATACCCCGTTGGGATGCTGTTTGCTGTTCCGGGATATGACAACATTGTGTTTGCCGTCGCCGGAAACCATGTCGAAGGCCATTCTAATTTTATCGGCGCTTGGGCAGCCCGGGACAACGGCTACGGCGACAACTATGACCAGACCTGCGGCGTTAGTGAAAAGATGTCGCCGCCCGATCCTTCACTTCCGGCGTTTCGTCGGATGGTTTCTAATCTTACGGGCAAAAACATCCCCGTAACCATATGGGACGGCAAGAAACCGGTGGCACTGGAAAAGTATCTTGCGAAATGCGCGTCTTAGTCTGCGGCAGCCGCGACTGGATCAATCGTGCTGCGATCCTGCGGGAGTTGTCAAAATTTCCGCCGGGAACCGTAGTTATTCAAGGTGGGTGCCGCGGCGCGGACAGGCTTGCCGCGGAGATAGCGCGAGAACTTGGCTTCACGGTCAAAGAGTTTCGCGCCGATTGGCAACGATACGGCCCCCGGGCCGCCGGCCCCATCCGCAACCGGCGGATGCTGGACGAAGGCAAGCCCGACCTCGTCCTGGCGTTTCACGCCGCAATAAAAAAGTCGCGCGGGATGGCGGACATTGTGCGGCAGGCGCGCAGGGCCGGTGTGCCCGTGCGCGTCATAACTAATTAGACCCGGGAACGCTGGTTCGAACCCAGTTGCTTCAGCCAGTTCTAAAAACCAAAGAAAGAAGGATTTCTTTTGCACAAAAACCCAGGTTTGGCCGCGGTCTTGTCTTTCTTCTTCGCCGGTCTCGGGCAGATCTATAACGGCCAGATCGGCAAGGGCATCGGCCTCATAATTGCGGAATTGATTTCGGGTCTTCTCTGCACGGTAATTGTCGGCTTTCTCCTGTTGCCGGTCGTCTGGATATACGCCATCTACAACGCTTATAAGACGGCAGAGAAGATCAACGCGGGACAGCTTTGAAACTTTAACATCTCAACAATGGGCTTGGCCTAACAGAGCGAAAGAAAGGAGGAACGGCGCGGCGGAGATTCTGCGCCGGCTGAAGTTTTGGAAGAAACCAGAAGCCTGTTTGTCAAATTAGAAGAAGAGTTCGCCGGGCCGTTCGGCCCCATCCCCCCGGAGGTTGTCGAGCACATCAGAAAACACTACGGCCCGTGCGCCGACCGGGTTCTTCGGGAATCTAAGGACCCCCGCTTCTGCAACCCGGTCTTAATAACCCACAGCGGCGTCACGGTCAGCCGCGCGGAGGAGTTTCTCAGGCGGCCCTGGTCGGTGGCGGAGCCGGAGCCGGGCAGCCTCACGGAATATTATCGGAGAGTCGGCATCATTGTCCCGTGCGAAGACGGCTGGAAATTCAAAAAAGGAGATGGTGACGATGCGTTTGTTGGCGGTGCTGTTTGTGCTGCTGTTCGCGATGATGCTGGTGGCGCCTGCGCTTGCTCAAGAGCAGAATAGCCAGGGGGCCCAGGACGGCATTCACGGAGCCTCCGGTGCTCCCGCTAAGAAAATAGGCGAGATCCGTCCGATCCCGCCGGACGAGATCGTGAAGTCCGCCGAAAAAGTCGGCGGCAACATAGTGAAGCTCGGCCAGGGAGTGGCCGCCCCCCTGGTGCCGGTGCTGCTTGTCGCTGCAGCCGCTCTGATCGTGGTCGGCGCGGCAGTCGCGGGCATAACCAAGAGCTTTCTGAAGGCCGGCTTCGGCGTCCTGGCCGGAATAGTGGTGCTCTATTTGCTTGTCTTTCACTACGACAAGATCGTCGGCGGCTTAAAAGGTTTGGGTGTGGGGAACTGACCGGGTACGCGCGCATTCGGTTCTCTGTTTTCGAAGAACACCTCCTGGTTTGCCGGGCGCAAAGCCCGGCCCTTTTCTTTTTCAGGGCGAAAGCAAATCGCGGCCTGCGCTCGGAGAGTCTCCTGCGGCCGGTCCTTCGGACGGGGGTTCGATTCCTCCCGCCTCCACCAAAAGCCTGCAGTGCAAACGAGGTGTTAACGTGTGCCGCGTTTACCGAACCAAGAATGGCACCTACTTAAGACTGTGTTATCGCTTCGGCTCCCGGCGGGGAGAAAAGGTATACTTCGCCGGCGACCCACCGCTCGGGGCGTCCGGGCACTATGTCGGACGGCCGGGCCGGTCGGAAAGCAGGAAGCGCAAGAAGCGCCGATGCTGCCAACGCTGCGGCTCCCCCGTGGTGTCCCGGCACAATACGGTCTGTAGCCTCTGCGCAAAGGGACTCTGAGGGGAGCATTCGGGCTTCCCTTAGATTTTTCGACATATGTTGGAGGTTTTTCCAAATTTCCCCGGTTTTTCTTTTTCTGAGAGGTGTTTTGTTGTGGTTTTCGCTCACTGGTCGGACGCTCTGCTTTTTGCGGTCAACAGCGCGTGTTTTCTGGCGGCTTTCCCTCTGTATTGCTACTTCAGGGGCTTTGACAGGTCGGGCATGTGCCTTATGGGCGGCATTATAACTCTTTGCGCTTTTTCCAACAGCATTCTACTCGCTGTAGGTTTGCTGTAGGGAAGGGCTTCTCTCACGGCGAATCAGCCTGTTGGGGTGATTGCCGTGGTGGAAGCGTTAATGGAAACATTGCTGGTTGCTTCTATCTCGATGCTGACGTTGGGGGTTCCGATGTGGATGCTGCACCGTCTGGCAGTTTTTTGGAAGAAGAGGAACATCGTCTTTCCGGTGGGGTGCGGGGAACTGGCCGAAACCCTGCTAAAAAGGCACAAACTCGATTACCGGGTTGTTTTTGACTCCAATGCCTCCGGTCGCTGCGACTGGCGGCGGAAAACTATCCGTCTGAGTTACAGCAGAGAAGAAAGGCACCTGGCGGCCGTCTTCCAGGCGGCCCACGAAGTGGGTCACGCGGTTCGCGGCCCGGCTTTATTCGCCGGGATATTGCTTCTCTTCTGGGGCGCCTACTTCGCCTGGTTGCTTATGTGTCTGTGGGGAGGGTTTGCCTGGAGCAAAACAGCCTGGCCGTCAGCGCTTGCGCTGATAGCCTTTCTCTTCGGGGTGCGGACGGTTGATTTCTGGGTTGACGAACTGAAGGCCACACGGTACGCCCGGAGAGAGCTGGAACGGCTGGTTGCGGACGATGCGGAAAGATTAGCCCTCCGCGTCCACTTCATAGCGTACTGTCTGGCACATATTGTGCTCCCTGTGTCTGTTTCGGTGGCCCTTCTCTGGATAGGGCGGCTGCTGTGGCGCCTCGGCGTCTTTTGGGGAGGTGGTTGATATGGTTTCTCCCGCGATCCTGGACCTCTTTGACCGGTTCGTTTTTCTGGCGGCACTCTTCAACGCGATGTCTCTGCTGACGGCAATCGTGTCGGTACGGTTGAGTTGAGTGACCTCCTCCCTACACCTAAAGGTGTAGGGCTTCCCTTTTCACTGCCAAGGCCGCATTCCTCCCCTGATTGAATTGGAAACAGGCATTCTTCCTGGGTTGGCCGGGCGATCCGTCCGGCCCTTTTCTTTTTCAGGAGGTGTCTTTCTTGCGCATCTACATTGTCTTCGGCGATTACACGGAAAAACTCTGCCAGTATTTATCTTCCCGGTACGAGATCGCCGGCTCCGACCGCACCCTGGAGGCGGCGGTGGC
>JBFLVI010000044.1:0-16936 GCA_040758635.1 Bacillota bacterium
TTAGAGGTTAGAGGCCAGAAGTTAGAGGTCAGATCTTTTGTAGGAATTCGCAAAGCGAATTCCCTTAATAAACTCCAACATCCAACCTCCGGTCTCCAACTTCCAAAATGCCATGCTCGTTTTTCGCGGCCTCCAGGCCATTCTCAAATTTAACCACCAAAAGCAGGCGAAACTCATTTTTGGGCGGTCAAGTTGTTTTGCAACACTCTCCTATCGCGCTTTGCCGGGAACGGCCTCCTACTTAAAATTCTGGATTCTGACTTCTGGATTCTGACTTCTGCCCCCTTTAAACTATCCCTAAAGGTTCAGCGCCGCCCGGACCTTGCCCAGCGTCTCCGATGCCACCTGCCGGGCTTTGTCCCGGCCCGCGTCCAGCACCTCCCTGACGTAGCCCTTCCGGGCCAGAAGCGCCGCCCGCCGCTCGCGAATGGGCGCGATAACCCTTTCCAGGATCCCCGCCAGGCGTTTTTTGCAGGCTACACAGCCGATTCTTCCCGCCCGGCAGGCGGCCTCCACCTCAGCCAACTCTTCCGGGCTGTATATCCGGTAGTACTTGAAAACGGTGCAGACCTCCGGGTGGCCCGGGTCGTCCTTACGAATCCGCGCCGGATCCGTTACCATCCGGTTGGTCAGCCGCCGGATCTCTTCGGCGGTTGCCGTTAACGGAATTTCATTATGGTAGCTTTTACTCATTTTCTGGCCGTCTATCCCCGGAACCAGCTTGATCTCGGCCAGGATTCCCTGGGGTTCCGGGAAAACGGGAGCGTACAGGAAATTGAACCGCCGCGCCACCTCCCGGCAGAGCTCGATGTGCGGCAACTGGTCCTCGCCCACCGGCACACCCTCCGCCAGGTAAATCAAAATGTCCGCCGCCTGCAGAAGCGGATAGCCCAGAAAACCGTAAGTGGTAATGTCCTTCCCGAGTTCCGCCAGTTTTTGCACCTGGTCCTTGTAAGTCGGGACCCGCTCCAGCCACGAAAGCGGGGTGAACATCGAAAAGATCAGGTGCAACTCCGCGTGCTGGGGCACCTCGGATTGGACGAAAACAACGCTTCTTTCCGGCTCAATCCCCACCGCCAGCCAGTCGGCCACCATTTCGTAAGTGAAATCCTTGATTCCGCGGGGGTTTTCAAACTCTGTGGTAAAGGCGTGCCAGTCCGCGACGAAGAAAAAGCACTGGTGCTCCTCCTGCAGCCGCATCCAGTTCTCCAAAACGCTGAGGTGCCCGAGATGCAGGCGCCCGGTGGGGCGCATCCCGCTGAGAATCCTCAAAGCTCCTTATCCTCCTTAAATCTACCGCATTAACATTGCCAGTCCGTAACCAAAACTAATCAGAAAGCTGGCCAGCGGCACAATAATCAACCGGATCAAAAAACTGATCGCGCCGGTAAAAACCAGCAGCAGGAGCAGGATGATCCCGTACTGCTCGAGCCACAAAAGCCATTCCTGCCGCCCGGGAATGAGCCCCGCCAGCACCTTCGAGCCGTCGAGCGGCGGTATGGGTATCAGGTTGAAGACCGCCAGCACGATGTTGATCTGAATCATCACCTGCAGCACCGCGGCGCCGACCGGCGACGTAAAACCCCACAGCCCCAAAAGCACCGCCGCCAGAACCGCCACCACGAGATTGGCAAGCGGCCCGGCAAGCGAGACCAGGAGCAACCCCTGGCGGCCGTCCCGGAAGTTATAGGGGTTTATCGGCACGGGTTTCGCCCAGCCAAAACCCGCCAGATACAGCAGGATCAGCCCGATCGGGTCGACGTGCGCCACCGGGTTGAGTGTCAGACGCCCGGCACGCCGTGGGGTAGGGTCGCCGAGCTGGTCCGCCACCCATCCGTGGGCGAACTCGTGTGCCGTAAGTCCCACCACCACCGCCGGGGTGATGATGGCAATATCGTTGAGTGAAGGCAAATTAAACACCGGTTTTTCTCTCCTCGTTTTCCCGCCGGGCAAAATAGTTCCGGATAAACTCCAGTTCCTCTTCGCGGCTGGCTAACAATCCCTCCAAACGGGCCTGCCAGACTGCGTCCAGTGCCTCCCGGTACAGCGGTCCGGGAGGATAACCCATTTTTCTTATATCCTTACCCGTAACGCGGGGTTTATTAGCCATCAGGGCCGTCAGCACTTCGCGGAAGCGGTCCTGGTAGCCTTCTTCACTGAGCAGGATGAAGAGCAGCGGGTAAGCTTCCCGGGGCAGCTTCAACACCGCCTGGGCCAGCACGCCCGGTCTCACCGGACCCCGGACGCTCAGCCTGCCCAGCACCTCCTGCCAGTTAGCGATCGCCGCAAGAACCTTTTCGGTGGTATTCCGCCCGAACCCGTAGCGCTCGCAAAGCGCCTGGGCCGAAGGAACGTTCGTCCAGTGTACGGCGGCGATGAAATAGGCCAGCCACCGCTCCCCGAAAACCACTCCCCAGGATTCGATCGTCCGCAAGGCCTGGGGGAGGTAGGTAAGCACCGGCTCGACCTCCCAGTGGCTGGTAACCGGAAAGAGGTAAGGCCAGATGCCGAGTTCCGCACAGCGCCCCAGAAAACGGGCCGCCCCGTCGTCGTCCAGATACGGCCGCATCTCCCGCCACAGGCTATCCGGCGAAACCCGGCCCAAAATCCCATCACGCACCGCCTCCCGCAAAAGCTTCAGCGTCTGGCGCTCGATTTGGAGGTTGTAGCGTTCGGCCAGGCGCACCGCCCGCAGCACCCGGCACGGCTCCTCGATAAAACTGCGGTTGTGCATAACCCGCACCAAACCGTACTGCAGGTCATCCCGCCCGCCGAAGTAATCCACGATCTGACCGAACCGCTCGGGGCCCAGGTCTACCGCAAGAGCGTCAATGGTGAAATCGCGGCGGTAGAGCTCCTGGCGCAGGGGAGTATCCTCCAGTTCACTGCCGAGGGAGTATTCAAAAAACTCCGCCCGGGCCTCGGTTAAACCGCACCGTCCACCGTCGGGAAAGAAAAACTCAACCCCCGGGGACCGCTTGAAAGGCTTGAAACGAAGTCCCAGCTCGCTTGCCAGGGCGGCGGCAAGTTTCGAGGCGTTGCCCTCAACCACCAGCGCGATTTTCTCCCCGGGAAAACCTAACAGCAGATCCCGGACCGCCTCGCCCACAAGAAACGCGCTTGCGCCCAATTCCCGCGCCAGAGCCCCGGCACGTTCCAGAAAAGCCAGCCGGGCAGGGAGTATGGCGGTCCGCAGAACCGCAGCGACATTGTGCCGCCCCGCCTGGGTTTTTGCGGGAGAGTACAAAAGGTGAAACTGGGGCCGGAAATCGCGGTGAAGCGTCCGCAGGATGTCGGTGCGGGACAGAATTCCAATCAGCCGGCCCCCCTCAACCACCGGCAGCCGGCCGATGTTGTGCTCGATCATCAAAGCCCTTGCCTCGCTCACCGCCAGGTACGGTTCAACCGTGACCACCTGGTTGCTCATAAACGCCTTGACCGGAGCATGAGCGAGGTTGTTGCGCTGGGCCTTCTCCACGTCCCGCCGGGAAAGAATCCCTACCAGCCGCCCTTCCCGGACCACCGGCAAACCGCTGTGCCCGTAACGCAACATCACCTGTCCGGCCTCTGCGATGCTCATCTCCGCAGAAACCGTTTTGACCGGGGTACTCATTATTTCGGCCACCGTGAGCGGTACCCGGACGGTGGCACGGAGCACCTGCAAAAGCTCGCCTGCCACCTGCTCGACCGCCACGCCTTTAAGGGTCGCCGAGGCCGCCGCCGGATGTCCCCCGCCCCCAAAATGCTGCAAGACGCCCCGGATGTCCAGGTCCGGAAGCGCGGACCGTCCTACAACGTACACCCGGTCCTCCATCTCTACCACGCTGAAGACCGCATCCAGCCGCTCTATCTCTGCCAGTTTATGCGTAAGCAGGGCTATTCCGTCAAAGAAGTCACTGATCCGTGCTTTGGCAATCAGGATCTTCACCCCGTTAATCAGGTGCCGCTCCGCATTGAGGATCAGTTCTTTCAACAAGCCCTTTTGCTCCTCGGTCAGCGGGCGACCGAGAAAGTCTGCCACCACCACCAGATTAGCCCCTCTGTCCAGCAAGAACTCTACCGCCGCCACGTCCCGCGTGGTGGTACTGGGATAGAGCAGGCTTCCCGTATCTTCGTATATTCCCAAGGCCAGAACCGTAGCTTCAAACGACGAGAGCTCCGCGGCTGCTTCCCTGATCCTTTCCACCAGCAGGGTAGTGGTCGCCCCGACCGGCGCAACCACTTCAAGCGTTCCGCGCGCGTCATCTTCGTCGGGCGGGTGGTGGTCGTAAATGTGCACCTCCACGTCCGCGCGTCCGACAAGGGCGCCGAGGAGCCCAATCCGCCTGGGGTTCCGGGTATCAACCAGAATGAGCCGCCGGACCGCGCTCAGGTCAATCCCCTTGGGGTCTTCCAACAGGAAAACGTCCTTGTGCAGTGACAGGAAGTCCTCGACATTGCGCCCCGCTTTCCCGGGCAACACCAGGTGCGCCCCCGGGTAAAGCTTCTTTGCGGCGATCATCGCCGCCAGCCCGTCGAAGTCGGTCATCGAGTGTGTCGTAATTACTTCCATAAGCCATCCGGTACCCGGTCGTTGCGCACCAAATCCTCGAGGGATTCCCGGGAAACGATAACCTCCGCCTGCCCTTCCTTCACCAGCACCATTGCCGGACGCGGCAGGCGGTTGTAGTTCATGGACATTGTATAGTTGTAAGCGCCAGTCGCCGGTACTGCCAGGATATCCCCCGGCGCGGGATAGGGCAGGCGCACGTCCTGAATCAAAACGTCGCCCGACTCGCAGCACTTTCCGGCAACGGTAACGGTAGCGGCCGGTTCGTCCGTGATCCGGTTTGCCAGCGCGGCCTCGTAACGCGCCTGGTAAAGGGCCGGGCGGATATTGTCGTTCATTCCCCCGTCAACCATTACGTAAAGCCGCACGCCCGGGATTTCCTTTACCGCACCCACCGTGTAAAGCGTCGTTCCCGCCGGTCCGGCAATGGAGCGACCCGGTTCAACTACCACCCGCGGGTGGGGTACCCCCAGCGCAGCACAAGTCTCCCGTACCGTCTCGAGAACCGCCGCCGCAAACTCTTCGATCGCCGGCGGGTCGTCCCCGCTGACGTAGTAAATCCCCAGGCCCCCGCCCAAATTCAGCTCCTCCGGGAACCAGCCGGTGGCTGCCTGTACTTCGGCTGCAAACGAAAGCATCACCCGTGCCGCTTCCCGGAAAGGTTCCAGGTCGAAAATCTGCGAGCCGATGTGGCAGTGCAGGCCCAGCAGCTTCAGGTTCGGACAGGCAAGCGCCCGGCGGACACCGGCCAGCGCCTGGCCCGTGGCTATCGGCAGACCGAATTTCGAGTCAATCTGCCCGGTACGCACGTACTCGTGGGTGTGCGCCTCGATACCGGGCGTGAGGCGCAACAGAATGCCCGGGCGCTTCCCGGCCTCGCCGGACAGGCCGCTAAGCAGATCCAGTTCGTAAAGACTGTCCACCACGAACCGCCCGACGCCGGCTTCAAGCCCCTGCCGGATTTCTTCCGGCGACTTGTTGTTCCCGTGAAAGTAGATCCGTTCCGGCGGAAACCCGGCTTTGAGCGCCGTATAGAGCTCACCCCCCGAAGCCACGTCGAGGCAGAGCCCCTCTTCTTCGGCCAGCCGGCAGACCGCCGTGCACAGAAGCGCCTTCCCCGCGTAAACCACCCGGTTGTCCGGACCGAAAGCTTCCCGGTAGCGGCGGCAGTTTTCCCGGAAAAGGACCTCGTCAACTACGTAAAGGGGGGTCCCGAACTTCCCGGCGAGCGTTGAGGCGGTGATTCCGCCGATTGCCAGCTCTCCCGCCGGATTCACCTGCATCGTCCCGCGCAAAAGCACCGTTAACCCACCTTCGGCAATCGCGCCAGTGCCTGCCGGAGTTCCTCCTCGGACAGGGCGTGGTCTTCCAGTTGGCCTGCCAGGTACGCGTCGTAGGCTCCCAGATCGAAGTGGCCGTGACCGCTCAGGTTGAAAACGATCACCCGCGCCTCGCCGGCTTCCCGGGCAGCCAGAGCTTCGTCCGCCACGCATTTGATTGCGTGCGCCGATTCCGGCGCCGGAACAATTCCCTCCGCCCGGGCAAACTGGACCGCAGCCTCAAAGACCTGCCGCTGCCCGTAGGCCCGCGCCTCGATGATACCGTCGGCCACCAACTGGCACAGCAGCGGCGCATCCCCGTGATACCGCAGGCCGCCCGCGTGAATCGCCGGCGGGATAAAGTCCCTTCCAAGCGTGTACATATAGATGAGTGGGGTCAGGCCCGCCACGTCGCCGAAGTCGTAAGCCTGAAGTCCCCTGGTAAGCGTGGGGCAGGCTGTAGGCTCCACGGCGATAAAACGCGTCTTCGCACCCTTTGTCAGCCGGTCCTGAACGAACGGGAAGCAGAAACCCGCGTAGTTCGAGCCGCCGCCGACACAGCCGATCACTACGTCCGGCGCGTCTCCGGCCTTTTCCATCTGGGCCTTGGTCTCCAGGCCGACCACCGTCTGGTGCAACAGCACGTGGTTGAGGACACTCCCGAGGGAATAATTGGTGTCCCCGTGCGTGGCGGCGTCCTCCACCGCCTCGCTGATTGCGATCCCGAGGCTCCCGGGCGAATCGGGGTCGGCCGCCGTAATTGCCCGGCCCGACTGCGTCCGGTCACTCGGGCTGGGCAAGACCTCGGCGCCGAAAATCTGCATCAGGATGCGCCGGTACGGCTTCTGGTGGTAGCTTACCTTCACCATGTAAACCGTACAGTCGAGACCGAAGAAGTTGCAGGCCATGGCCAGGGCACTTCCCCACTGCCCCGCGCCCGTCTCGGTGGCCAGGCGTTTTACGCCCGCCTGTTTGTTGTAATACGCCTGGGCTACCGCTGTATTCAGCTTATGACTGCCGGCCGGGCTTACCCCTTCGTACTTATAATATATCCGTGCCGGTGTCTGGAGCGCCTTTTCAAAACGCAGCGCCCGGAAGAGCGGGCTGGGCCGCCACAGCCGGTAAATCTCCAGCACCTCCTCCGGAATCGGCACCCACCGTTCCCTGGTAACTTCCTGCTTTATCAGCTCCATCGGGAAAATCGGGGCCAGGTCCTCCGGACCCACCGGCTGCTTCGTGCCCGGGTGCAACGGGGGTTTGGGCAGGTTAGGCATGTCCGCCTGGATGTTGTACCAAGAAGTGGGCAGCTCCTTTTCGGCCAACAGGATTTTGGTCTCCAATGACTCAACTCCTCTCGCAAATAAGTTATATAACCTAATTCTAAGCCAAAAGTCACCTTTCAGCAAGACTTGTGC
Source organism: Bacillota bacterium (assembly GCA_040758635.1). Taxonomy (GTDB): domain Bacteria; phylum Bacillota; class Desulfotomaculia; order Desulfotomaculales; family Ammonificaceae; genus Yes71-27. The sequence goes on from JBFLVI010000044.1 coordinate 7,284, forward strand.
TTTCCGCCTCAAAAATTTGGAGATTTATAGCTTCACCAGAAAATTATCTGGTAAAATAACAATCAAGTAGAATGTTTCCACAGCCTGCCTAAAGCGGACTGAAAGGAGGTGAACCTGTGGGCCAGTGGGAAACGGCGCTCTTGATCTTGGCGATCGGCGGTGTGGGGGTTCTGATTGGCTTGGGATTTTTAGCCGTGGCCATACCGGGTTAGCCGGCCGCTTATAAAATAGGTTCCGACACAAGTTAAAGGCTCCCGGCAGTCCGGGAGCTCTCTTATTCCACATCCGTACCGGGCTCCGCCCCGCTCCGCCGCTTCTTCCTGGTGCCCTCTACATCCACGTCCAGGGTCTCGGTAAGCACAACCCCGTAGCTTTCAAGTGCCGCCGCCCTGGAAACCAGGCCGTCGCGAACGTCATCCCGCACGGCTTCGGGCGGCCTGGCGTGTGGCGGTCCGAACCCGCCTCCCCCCGCCGTTTCCAGGATGATGGTCGTGCCTCTATGGAGCTCCCGCGTGAATTTCCCCGGTACCGCCTCGCGGGTGCCGTCCGGCATTTCGAGCAGGCAGCGGGAATTCCGCCCTGGAAGCCCCTCCGCCAACCCCCAGGGGCCGATCAGGCTTCTTTCCGTGCTCACGGAAACAGCAGCGTTTTCGAGAAGAGTAATCTCCCGGGCAAGCCCGGCCCCGCCCCGGAACTGCCCGGGCCCGCCCGAGTCGGTAACCAGTCCGTAGCAGCGGACCAGCAGAGGGTAGCTCATTTCAATCACTTCAACCGGCGTGTTCCGGGTGTTGGTCATGTTCACGTGCACCCCGTCCATCCCGTCCCGGCCGGCTTTGCCTCCCTGGCCGCCCCCGTAAGTTTCCACGTAAGAATAGTAACGCCCCCGGCCGTCTTCCCCGCCGATGGTGAAATTGCTCATGCTTCCCGTACCGGCCGCCGCAACCCTGTGGGGCACCGCCTGCGCCAGCGCGCCCAGCACTACGTCGGCGATCCGCTGGGCCGTATTAATGTTGGCGTGAGCCACCGCCGCCGGAAAGCGGGGGTTTACCAGAGTGCCGGGCGGTGTTACCACCTCGACCACCCGGGCGATCCCCTCGCTGGCCGGCAGGTCCGGGTCGCAGACCGCCTTGACAGCAAAATAGACACAGGCCAAGGTAACACTCCGGGTAGCGTTAACGGGCCCCTTTACCTGCGGGCTGGTGCCCGTAAAATCCACCCTGACTCCTGCCGGGCCGACGGTCACGGCGGCGGTGATTTCGATCAGGTCCCCGCTCAGGCCGTCTCCTTCCAAGAAATCGGTGAAACGGTACGTCCCCGGCGGAACATCCTTCAGCGTCGCCCGGAAGCGCCGTTCCGCGTAACGGATGATCTCCTCCATGTAATGCGCAAGGGTCTCAGGTCCGAATTTCTGCGCCAGTTCCTGTAATCTTTTCCCGCCGACCCGGTTTGCGGAAAGCTGGGCCTGGATGTCGCCGAAAAACTCTTCCGTGGTCCGCACGTTGTGCGCCAGCACCTGCAGCAACTCCCGGTTCAGCCGCCCGGCGCGGCAGATCCTGACCGGAGGTATCCTCAGGCCCTCCTGGAAGATCTCCGTGGCCGTCGTGGACATGCTCCCCGGAACCATGCCGCCGACGTCCACGTGGTGGGCCAAGTTAGCCACGAGGGCTAAGAGCCGCCGCCCGGCAAAGACGGGAGAAACCAGGCACACGTCCGGCAGGTGCGAGCCGCTGACATACGGGTCGTTGATGATAATGGCGTCCCCGGGCGCAAGGTCTTCCGCCGGGAAGTGCTCCAAGACCTTTTTCACCACCGCGGGCATGAGACCCAGGTGCAGGGGAATGTGTTCGGCCTGCGCGACCAGCGCCCCTTGGGGGGTGTAGACCGCCGTCGAACAATCCCGCCGGTCTTTGATGTTCGGCGAAAGGGCGGTCCGGGTCAGGGTGACCCCCATCTCCTCCGCCACTGACTGAAAGGCGTTTCGCAATACCTCCAGGGTAACCGGATCGGTCTTCATCTGCCACACCTCGAAAAAGGGGAGAGGTTATCATCGCCGGCCGGACATCAGGTTATCTTCCCGCCGTCTCAATAATGATGTTCCCCCAGCGGTCGCACCGGGCCCGGTCCCCCGGCCAAATCAGGGTCGTGGAATCGGCCTGGGAAATAATGGCCGGTCCGTCCACCTCCCAGCCCGGGCCGACTTGCCGGCGGTGGTAGACCGGCACGTCTTGCGGTGCCCCGGCAAGGTAAACCCGCCTGGTGCCTACAGCCTCCACTTCCCGGCCTGCTTTTCGGCTCGGGGGCTTCATCTTCGGAAGCCTGCCGGTGGCCACCAGACGGAGGGTCACGATCTCCAGCGGCGCGTTTTCCCGGCAGTAGCCGTAGTGCTTCCGGTGCATCCGGTGAAAACGCCCGGCGAGGGAAATGAGTTCCCCTTCACCCAGCGGCCTGCCGGGAACGGGCAGCGTTAATTCGTAGGACTGCCCCTTATAACGGATGTCAACCAGCCTGGCCAAAGTCACCTGCGTTTCCTTGAATCCCTCCCGCAAAAGGTCCTCCCGCCCCCGCCGCAAAAGCGCTGCGAACCGGTCGTCCAGCGCGGGCCCGGCGCCGGGATTCAGCTCCATGACGCAGGTCAAAGAATAATCGTGGCGCACATCCGCGGCCAGCATCCCCCATGCGGAAGTAACACCCGGATAAAGCGGGACTAGGATGCGCGGGATACCGAGTTCCCGCGCCAGTTCCACCGCGTGGAGCGGACCGGCACCGCCAAAGGCCACCAGGGTAAAATCCCTCGGGTCGTATCCCTTCTGGACCGACACCACCCGGATTGCCCCGGCCATGCTGGCGTTCACCACCCTGATAATCCCTTCGGCGGCTGCTTCCAGTGTGAGTCCGAGAGGTCGGGCGACCCTCTCGGCAATGCAGCGGGCAGCCAGCTCGCGCTGAAGCGTTTTGCCGCCGGCGAAATCCGCCGCGCCCAGCCTCCCCAGCACAAGGTTCGCGTCCGTCACCGTAGGCTCCTGTCCCCCGAAGCCGTAACAGGCCGGCCCGGGAACCGCACCGGCACTCTGCGGACCCACCCGCAGGGCGCCGCCGGCATCAATCCAGGCGATGCTGCCGCCTCCTGCTCCGATAGTGTGAATATCCAGCATGGGCAGGCGAAGCGGGTGACCGGCTACGGACCCTTCCGTGGTGAACCGGGGTTCCCCGTTATGAACGAGGCAGACGTCCATGCTGGTGCCGCCCATATCAGCGGTGATCAGGTTTTTATACCCGGTGAGCCGGCCCAGGTAGACCCCGGCCAGCACACCGCCCGCCGGTCCGCTCAAGACGGTACGGGCGCTTTGCTTTCGCGCCTGCGCGGGGGTGATCACACCCCCGTTGGACTGCATGATGTAAAGGCTGCCGCCAACACCGGCACCTTCCAGTTCCCTTTCCAATTTGCCGACATACCGGTCAACCACAGGCCGCACCAGCGCGGTGACAACGGTGGTGCTGGTCCGCTCATACTCCCGAAATTCGGGCAACACCTCCGACGAAACGCTGACCAGTAACCCGGGTATCTTCTTCTCCAAAGCGTCCTTGAGTAGCAGTTCGTGGGCCGGATTGGCGTAGGCGTGCAGCAGGCACACCGCTACCGCCTCTACGCCCGACTGCACAACCCGTTCGGCGATCGCGTCCACTTCCTCTTCCCGCAGCGGCCGGGCCACCGACCCGTCAGCCAGAATGCGCTCGTCAACCTCCAGCACCAGCCGGCGAGGCAGCGGCGGCCTGGGTTTCACAGCCCAGAAGTTGTAAAGGTGGGGGCGGTTCTGGCGGCCGATGAAAATGACGTCCCGGAAACCCCTGGTGGTGATGAGGGCCAGGCGGGCGCCTTTCCCCTCTAAGATAGCGTTGGTCGCCACCGTTGTTCCATGGAGGACCAGGTCCACCTGCCGCGGGTGGACGCCTTTTTCCCGCAGCACTTCCTTTATCCCCTCAACCACCGCCCGTGACGGGTCGTCCGGGGTGGAGGGCACCTTAGTAACGTGCAGCCTGCCGTCACTCCCAAGCAGGCAGAAATCCGTGAAGGTACCGCCGGTATCGACGGCCAGCCTATACCTGCTCATTCAAATCCTCCGCCAAGGGTCATAGAACATTCCAAAGCCGTTCTCATAACTTTCGCCGGACACCCGCCCGCTTCCTTTTTTAAGCCAGCAAAACACCGGCGCCCGGCAGCCCTGTGATAAAATGTTGGTGAGGAAAATCGGCCCCTGAAAAGCACGGGGCATCTTTTTCCGGCAAGGTTCCGGTACCGGTTCTATAAGGAGCCGTTCACGACGATAAAGTCGCGCCACCGGGAATGAAAATGTGTGTAGGACCTGCGGCAAGACCGGAGTAATTAGAGGTTGGAAGTTAGAAGTTAGAGGTGGGATTTTTGAAGAAATCAGCGATGCTGATTTCTCACAAAGTTTCTGACCTCCAACCTCCGGCCTCTCACTTCTAAATATGGTCAGCGCAGGAATCCGGCGCGAGCCGGTCTGCCCAAGGCCCTGCAGAAACCTTGCATTTTTAGAGGAGGTTCGGGGCAATGAGCGTCAGTCTCACGATTTTCTCCGACTACGCCTGACCGTTCTGCTTTATCGGCAAGGGCATTGTCGAGAAGCTGAGGCAGGAATACGACATCGTAGAGAACTGGATCGGCTACGAACTGCATCCCGAAACGCCGCCCGCGGGCAAACCGCTGGCCAGTATCTGCCCGGGGCCGGACGCGGACAGGGTTCTCCAGAGCCTGCGCGCGGCCGGCGCCCCCTACGGAGTCGGCTTCAACCGGATCGAAATCGTAGTCAACTCGCGGCTGGCCCTGGAGGCCAGCGAGTTTGCGCGGGACCGGGGAAGGTTCGCGGAAATCCATACCCGCCTGTTTCAAGCCTACTTCCAGGAAGGACAAAACATCGGCGAAAAGCCGGTTATCCTCAGACTGCTGCGGGAGCTGGGCCTGGACGAAAACGAGTTTAATGCCGCCCACGAACAGGGCCTTTATCTTCCCCGCTTGCAACGGGCGCGCGAACTGGGACGGGAATACGGCATCACGGCCGTACCCACGTTCGTAATCAACGGAAAGGAAAGAATCATCGGCGCCCAGGCGTACAGGGTTTTTCAACGGGTGCTGGAAAACCGTTTAGACGGAAACAAAGGATAGGGTGCCGGAACGTTCACAGGCAGCAGGGTTCCCGGGCAGGCATCACTCCGGGAAGACGTCACGCGCCCTCGGCAGAGGACCCATCGGAACGTAGTACTTTCGTTAACTCTTCTGCCCTTGCTACTCGGAGCAGCGCAGCGGCAATCACCTCGGCCTGGGACATCACCAGGTGGAGACGGGTGTTGAGCAATTCCCCCAGACCCCCGGTGCTGACCACCCCCGTAATGTGAACGTGGCCGACGTGGGGCAAGACCTTTTCGACACCCGCTCCCGGGCGGATGGGGCCCGTTCCCACGGTGATGAGGCCGACGTTCTTTGAGTCGCCAAGGGAGGCATCAACGGCAATCACCAGGACGTTGTCGTGTTTGCTGTAGATCTCTTCCAGTTTTGTCCGAAGGTTGAGGGCGTGGACGGGCTCGGCAAGGGTCCCGTAAACGTGAAAGGAATGGCCGCACGAGGCCGCCAACTTGGTTCCAACCAGGGGCCCCAGGGCATCGCCGGTCAGGCGGTCCGTGCCGATGCAAAGGAGCACCCGCGGCCCGGTCTTAAAGCGGTAGAGGGAGATGTACTCGCATATAACACCCGCCAGCTTTTCCTCCGCCAGTGGCTCCACGTAATGAACCCACCAGCGCGCAGGCACAGCTTTGGCAGCCGGGCGTACATCTCCGATAGAGGGCCCCGCTCTTTTAGCGAACAGACACCCCCGGTCCATAGGACAAATTACCTACCCCTCAGAGCAACCGGCAAACACTTAGGAGCCCGCTGCAAAACTTCGCCTGGCTTTGTCAGCCGGTCGGGTCCGGGTGCTCACCCAGCACTCAATGCTATGATTGCGCTTTGAAAAGCTACTTTCTTTAGGCTAATATAATAAAGGTTTCTCCTTCGAAGCTCAAAAACTGCTCTGAGTGCTGGGCTCCGCCCCGTCCCCTCCCGGCTTCCGCGCCATGCTCGTTTTTCGCGGCCTCCAGGCCATTCCCAAATTTAACTACCCAAAAGCAGGCGAACTCATTTTTGGGCGGTTAAGTTGTTTTGCAACACCCACTTAGAAGAAATCCTTTCTTTTCTTCGCTTCCGCCAATCTCTATATCTCGTTGAGGCAACAGGGTTTTCCACTTGGTTCACGGGAAGGAATGTTAATTAATCGTAATTTTTAAGGAGACGGGGTGTCAAGGGTGTATTTTTGTAATCTTTTGTCACAAAATTAGAAGCCGAAACCTGTAAAACGGCCAGGTGCAAACCGGCCGGCTCAAAGAAGACAATTTGTTTTGCCGGTTTTCCATGTCCGCCGGGATCCGCCGGAGACTCTGGTACTGTTCGCGCCCCTGAAGCAACGGGCTGGGGCTGTATTGAAAGCAACCGGCCTGAGCGAAGCGCACCGTCAAACAAAAAAACTGCCGCAAATGGGGCAGCTAAGTTTCCTCCTGGTGCGGCAGAGAGGATTTGAACCTCCACGGGGTAATCCCCACTAGATCCTGAGTCTAGCGCGTCTGCCATTCCGCCACTGCCGCGTCTCTTTTATTATAGCCCCACAACACCCTATTGACAAGAGGGCAGCGGGACCATCCCGCCGGGTTAAACCCTGTTTTAATACTTCGGCCGCCGAAAATCAAGCAGAACCACGGTCCATCAATCAACCGGATAGAGAGCCGGCCTTTTTCCGGGGAAAAAACCGTCCTATCTTCTCCAGTTCACTGTGAATCCAGCGCGTCCTCTTGGCCAGTACCGGGTTCACAAACGCCAGCACGAGGACGTAAAGTGCAGCCAGCGGCGGCATAATCTTGGCCGCCGCGGACGCCCCCGCCAGCCCCGCGGCGATGATGGCAAACTCCCCCCGGGCGATAATGGTACACGCAACGTTGACCGGCGCCCGCCCGCGGTAACCGCATACCCAGGCACTGAGCCAGCCGGCGACAAAATTGCCCACAACCGTAGCCGCCGCCGCTACAAGCGCCAATGAAGCCACTGAAGCAAACTGCCGATAGTCAACATGCATACCGAAGGAAAAGAAAAAAACGGCGCCGAAGAGATCGCGCAGCGGTGTTACCAACTGGATCAGGCGCTTCGCGTGCGAGGTCTCGGCCAGAACCAGTCCCAAAAGCAAAGCGCCCACGGCTTCGGTGACGCCCACCTCTTCTGCGAACCAAGCCATGGCAAGAAGCAGGGTAAACACCACCATGATCAGCGGCTCCCCGCTGCGGAAATTCAAACACCGGTCCAGAAAAGGCCCGATGAAGCGGCCCAGGTAAAGAATCCCGATGATAAAGGCCAGGGTTGCCAATCCGGCCACCAGACCGGCGGCCGCCGATGTTCCCTGCGCCATGAAGTATCCCGAAAGAATGGAAAGGTAGACGGCGATGAAAGCGTCTTCAAAGACCATGATGCCGAGAATCAACTCGGTCTCGGGATTGGCGGTGCGTTTCAATTCCACCAGCAGCTTGGTGATGATCGCACTGCTGGAAACGGTCGTAATGCCCGCCACCACAAGCGTCTCGGGCCAGGACCGGAAGAACAACCAGCCCAAGGCAAGACCCCGGAGGAAATTCAGGGTCACATAGATGCTCCCGCCCTTCAGAATCGTGGTCCCACGCTGAATGACCTTGCTTGCCGAGAATTCCAGGCCAAGATAAAACAGCAGCAAAAGAATGCCCAACTGACTAAGGACCGCAACCGATTCCGTTTCTTTTACAAGGCGGAAATCAAAGAATGCGCCGTGCGGTGCGTGGGGGCCGAAGAGGACGCCGAGAAAGAGCAAAAGGGGAATGGAGCAAAAGCGAAACCTGTACGCAACGAGGATGGCCGCGCTAATGATGGCGAAGACCAGTACAAAATTAAGCAGCAAACCGTTGGCCACGTTTAACCTCCTTCGCCCGTCACCATCCTTTCGAATTTTTCCAGGGCGTCCCGCCGCCCGGCAACGATAATCGTTTGACCGGGAGTAAATACGTATCCCGGACCGGGATTAATGACCGCCGTCCGTTTCTTCCCCTTCTCCGTTTGCTCAATAACGGCCACTACCGTGATCCCGTATTTTTTCCGGACGGCAAGATCCCCGATCGATTTGCCGGCCACCTCGGCGTTCGGGCTAATTTTCAGCCATTCGATGTGCAGCTCCGCCACCGCCGCCTCCAGCTTTTCCAGTACCTTGGGCTGGTAAAAGGCGCCGCCGATGATTGACCCGACCTGCCGGGCCTCCTGATCCGTGAGCGTTACCGAGCAGGTAGGTTCGTCCTCGTCAGCGCCGAAGAAAAACACCTCGCGGTTGCCTTCGTCGTAAATCACGATCCCGAGCCGCTCTCCGCTATCGAGCCGTACCACGTATTTCTTACCGAGCCCTGGAAGATCCGCCTCTTTAATCTCTGCCACCTGTTAACACCCCACTGCAACACTAAGCGGAAAGGGTTCAAGGTTACCCTCGCAGTGTCCCGACCTTTCCCAGGCCTATCATATCAAACGAAGCAATCCGTAAACAAGCCTGGATTGATTACCACCCTCAATTTCAAGAGAAGTGTGCCACGGGCACCTCTTTTTTCCGTTTGCCTGCTCACCCCGGAAATAACCGATATCGAATCTGAAAGCCCTCTTGAAAAATAAGAACACCCGACGCATATCGGGTGTTCTCATGAAAATTTTCCGGCAGCGACCTACTCTCCCGCCCCGTCGCCAGAGCAGTACCATCGGCGCTGGAGGGCTTAACTGCCGTGTTCGGGATGGGAACGGGTGTTGCCCCTCCGCTATGGCCACCGGAAATCTTACACACGCGCTGATAAACTTCGCATGGCTTTGTCAGCCGCTCGGGTCCGGGTGCTCACCCGGCACTCAGTTGCGCTTTTGCCAAATGCTACTTGTGTCAAAAACGTATATTAATACTTTGCGCAACTATACTTTAGTACTATTCTGAGTGCTGGGCTCCGCTCCGTCCCCTCGCGTCTTCCGCGCCCTGCTCGTTCCTGACCGCTTGCTGTTTTCAATTGTCAGCGTTCTCAGTTCCTAAACTTCGAACCTAGAACTGTTGAACTGTTTTTGTTCTCTCAAAACCGCATAGTGTTCAGATTCAATTTCAGGTCAAGACCTCGACCGATTAGTACCGGTCAGCTCAACCCATTACTGGGCTTACACTCCCGGCCTATCTACCTGGTAGTCTACCAGGGGTCTTACCCCGACACCCAGCTCTACCTACCGGGGGCGCGGTGATAAACTTCGCCTGACTTCGTCAGGCGCCGCCGTCCGGGTGCTCACATACGCTTCAAGTATGCTCCGCCCCGTCCGCCGTCGCCTTCCTCGTCATGCTCGTTTCTAACCGCGTTCCGCACTTTACTCTTGCTCCCGGTAAGCAAAGTTGGGTGCCGGGTGGGAAACCTTATCTTGAGGCGGGTTTCGCGCTTAGATGCTTTCAGCGCTTATCCCTGCCAGACATGGCTACCCAGCGCTGCTCCTGGCGGAACAACTGGTACACCAGCGGTCTGTCCATCCC
>JBFLVI010000045.1:0-16891 GCA_040758635.1 Bacillota bacterium
TGTGGCGGCAAAGGGAAAGCGAAATTCCGTCCCGGCAGGGTGCGGCGGATGGTGATTCGTCATAAAAGCTGGTGCCCGGTGCCGGTAGATGGCTCCTGGTGACGGAGGAGGTGGATTGCCGATGCCCCGCTACCGCGAAGAGGTGATCATCCCGCTGGGCCGGGGCTGTATCGCCATCCTGACGCCGGAGGAGGCGTCCCGCTTGCTGGCAATGCACCCGGAACTTTGGGAGAAGGCCGTCAAGCGCGGCAAGCACCGGGTACGCGAGATAACAAAAAGTTATGCAGGAATTCCAAATTGGAATGGCGAATATTAGCAGGTGAGGGAAAATGCTGACGGAACTTAAAGACAAAAAAGAATTCAGCCGAATTCAAACGCTATGCGACAGGTGCAGCAGAGCCACCGGTAGCGGGTGTTTGTTCTTTCACCTGGAAGACCCTGACGAGGGGCTACGGCTTGTCGGCGCTGAGGCGGCTTGGATAAAAACGAGAGACAGCAGAGCGTACAAAGTCGTTCGGTGCCGGGAGTTCGAGGCCGGAAGGCTGCCGGCCATTGGAGGGTAATATGAAGCGCCAGAAGTTCGACCCTTGGGACGATGATTCACCTGACCCGGACCCGGAGCCTGTGGCACCGACGGAGACGGCAGGGGTTAGCGGGAGGACGTACCGCACCCGGCACTTCGGCCTTGATTACGTGAGTGTAACGGACCCTGCGATCCGTAAATGGTTGCAGGAAATGGGGTTTGCGGAGATTATGCTTAAAGGGGGCAGCCGGTGGTTAATACGAAGGTGCGACTGACGGCGGAACGGCTTTTAAGGGACTTCCCCCGCTGGTGGGCTTGGTGCAAACGCTTGGGCGAAGAGACTGCCGAAGCGGTGGCCTGGGAGGGTTACAGTGGCGAACTCCAAGCGGTTTTCAGAAAAGCTGGCCTACCTGGCGACCCGACCGGACGCAGGGCGCTGCGGCTGCTGGAGACAAACGAATTAAAGCGGGCGATTGAGGTAACGCGGAGATTTGTCAGCGGATTAACGGACGAACGGCAGCAGCGAACGCTAATCGGGGTCTGGCGGATGCACTCATTCGGCTGGGCCTGGGTGGCCAAGAGCGCAGGCTTGGACGTAGCGGAGGCGGTCATAACCTGGACGGCGATGGTGGCCAAGTTCGAGGAGGTGCTGAAAAGTGCTGGAGTCGGTTTGCTGGAATTGCGAGCGAGCGAACTGGGAGGCGCTGTGCGGACACCCGCAAGAACCGATGAGGGGCGTGAAGGAAATAACGATAATCGAGGACGGAGAAAAGCTGAGGCGAGTGGTGGAGTGTAAGAGCGCGTGGGTATGGAAGAAAAAGGAAGGAGAGAGGGGGTAGGGGCGGGTCGAATCGTGTCGAACCCTGGAAGAGAGACCGGCGGCGCGGCTCCGAAAACGCGGGTGCTTCCCAAATTAATAGAATTCTGGAGGTAAACATTACCAGATGAGAGGGCAAAAAATTCCAAAACCACCGGGGCACTTATCAAAAGAAGCGAAAGCCTGGTGGCGGAAAATCCTGGCAGAATACATTCTTGAAGATGATGGCTTAATCATCCTGAAAACGACGTTGGAGAATTACGACCTGATGAACACGGCGCGGGAGCTTCTTGCGCGGGACGGCCCGACAATAACAGGTTCAACCGGCGTCCCCAGGCCGCACCCGGCGCTGACGTTGTTAAAAGCGGCCACTTCGGGCTTCTACCAGGGCTGTCGGCTACTGGGCCTCAATATCGAGCCTCCGCCTGGGAAGGGGGTGCGGTGATGCCAAGGCTGAGGAGGCGGACGCGGAGAAACCCAGTCAAAGAACTCACAGGCGGCCAGGAGCTCGAGCTTATCTTCGGCACCAGCGGCAACAGTAATTTTGCTTCACCGCTTGAAGCCCGGGCTGCGTGGTTTTACCACCGCGAACGGTTGCTGGAAGATTTCACCGAAGGGAGGCGACCATGGGGCTTTTGGAAATTCGAATCCGGTTTGGACGGCTACCCAGAAAGCGAAAACCAATGGGAGTGGTTGTGGCGCAACGGCTATTTAGACGCCGAGGAGAAGGCGAAAGTGCTCGCCCAATGGATTAAAACTTTTGATCTGCGCTATGAAAACGAAAGAGCGATTATAACGCACGTGGATATGTGGCGCTTAACGCCGGACAAGCTGGCGGAATTGCAACGGCAAGCGGCACTTCTGGGCGAAGTGGCCGTTAGGCGGGTAGAAGGGTTGAAGGAGGTCCTGCGGCGGCATAAGCCAAGGAAGGAGGAGAACCGTATCAGAAACTGGCAGGAGGTCAAGGAGTTTTTGGGGGAGGAGGAGAGTATTATCGAGGAGGTCGGAGAGGAACCAAGACGGCTCAAGATGTGGGTTAAACCGAAACGAGAAAGGAAAAGGAGGAAAACATGGTGAAATACCGGCTTGAGGATTATCAGCCTTATGCGGTGGAGCTTGAAAAATTGCATGGCCTGGAGGCCCGACTGGAGGCGGCCCGGGCCGAGCTTGAGCGGGAGCGGGCACGGCTGGCAAAAGTAGAACTTGAACACGAGGAACAAATCCGAATGGACGCTGACCGGCTTCTCGCTGGCGGCGAACCTGGAAAAGGGGCGAAAAAACTGAGCGAAGCGCGGCGTCGGGCAATGGAGGCTGTGGAAGATTCGGAGTACACCGTAAGGACGATCGAAACTGCACTGGCGCGGCAGCGGGAGGTCGTGGAGACGGCAAAGCAGCAAGCGCGCGCGGAGGTTTTAAAGCGAGTAAGGGAGGACCATCAAACAATTACCAGGAAGTTGTTCCCGCTGCTGGTTCAGGTGGCGAAACTTTTCGGGGAAGAACGGCGGCTGCGCGAAACAGCGGAACAGGTGCTCGAACGCTCCCTGGTGGCAGCGCCCATTGAGCGCTCCCCGCTGGTGCCACCTCCAGGGCGGCTGGACCCAGGCGATCCAGAAGAAAACGGTCCACTCGGGACCTATCGAAAGGAGTTGGAAGCGAATGGGTATGCTGTATAACCCCGTGACAGTGAACAAGATAGAGCCGGTCCACCCGGAGGACCTGAATTTCTTCTATCCTGAGAAGAAACACCTGGCCGAAAAGGTGTGGGCCTTTTGCCGGGACGACTTGGGGCTGCCTGCGGACTGCGAAATCGGGTTTTTTATCCGGGCGGACGAGCCTTTTGCCTCCCGGCTGCGCTGGCATATGAACTTCATCGCCACTGCGCCGAGGACGAACCCCGACGGGCTGTTGGGAAAAGTGGTTCGGGGCAAAGCATACATCAACATTTACACCTCGTTGGAGGAGATTCCCTTTGTTGTAGCTCATGAAGCCCGACATGTTTGGCAGATTTTAACCGGAGCGCCGACTTCCGAGGACGACGCAGATCAGTATGCTGAGAAGGTGGCGCGGGTCTTCGGTCAGACGCGAAGTGTGCCGAGCGCGGTTGAGCAGCGGTCTTTGGGCGAGGTTCGGGCGGACGCGACTGGACGCAAAATACGTGGCTACGCAGCGCTTTTCAACGAGCTGAGCGAACCCCTGGGCGGCTTCAGGGAGCGAATCTTACCGGGAGCCTTCACAAACACATTGAAGAATGATGACATCCGCCTGCTGGTGGATCACAATCCGAGCATGGTGCTGGCGAGGACCAAGAACGGCACTTTGAAGCTGAAAGAAGACAGCAAGGGGCTGTGGTTCGAGGCCGAATTGCCAGATACGACCGTAGGCAGGGACGTTTATACTTCCATCAAGCGAGGCGACATAGACCAAATGTCGTTCGGCTTCAAGGTAGTGAAAGACCGCTGGTTAAGCGGCACTTACCCGCAAATCCGCGAACTGCTGGAAGTGAAGCTGTTCGATGTGAGCGTGGTGACATTCCCAGCTTACCCGCAAACAACCGTAGAAGCGGCTTCTGCCCTTAGCCGGCGCGGTTTCAATCTCGATTTAAACGAACTGAAAGCGGCGCTTTACCGGCGGCAGATAAACCACCGGGCAACGCGAGAGCGGGACTACGCCACGATCCGGCGGGCGATTACCGTGCTTGAGCGCCTGAGAACTACAATGGCATAACCCCATCCCCCTCTCTGGGGGATCATCTCCTCCCTGGTCCCCAGGTACGCCCCCTGGGGACCACGTTTTTAGGAGGAATCCAGTTAACGTGTGTCAAAAACAAAAGAGGGCGGGCAGCACCCGTGGACAATGCACCCGCCCCCTGGCAAGGTCCTGGATTGAATCCAGGACCTTAGCTTCCCAGGATGCTTTTCACCTGTTCGAGCGTTTCCAGCCGCTTACCCAGGACCTGCCTTTTCGTTTCGGCCTTCTTGATTGCTTCGCGGAAAGCCTCCAGCATTCCCTTAATGATTTCCGCAAGACCGTAACGCTTGACGGCTTCTTCCGGGGTTATCTCCGTTGCTTTGGCGTCCCAGGAGCAGGGTTCACCCTGCCAGTTGCTCCAATCCCCCTGGCGGGACAGAACTACCAGAGCACCAGAACGGGTTAAGACAAGCTGGCTACCGGTGTAGATACCCCGGTAATCCTTGTCGGTGAATTCCCGGCTGAAGCGGTCTACCAGCACTATGCCGCGTTCTTTGTAGTGATAGACCTTCCAGGAGTGGAACTGATGGCCGCTGTGGTGCCTGCCGTCCTCGATTGGGTAGTCAATAAAACGCATGACCGGCTTCACCATTGCGACGATCTTCTCCAGAGCCTGCGTCTCTTGTTCCAAAACGCCAGCCTCCTGGCGGACGACTTCCTCACCAAGGGAGGCCACTTTCTCCAGGGCGGAAATAAACTCGTCAAACATTCGCAATCTCTCCTTTCCCGGCGGACCGGGTTAAAGTTTAATACGGGTTGTGGTCGAAGATAACTACCTTGCCGGTGACTGGCGAATCGTAACTGAGGCTCCTGGCCTTGCCGTGGAGCGCGTGGGCCACCGCCAGGTAGAGCCATACCGGACCCTGACCGGTGAGGATCACGTCATTCCCTAAGCCAGCAAGCTGGATTGCTGCCTCGGTGTATTCGGGCAGCTTGTCCAGTTTAGCCTGCTCCCCGTAGAGTTGCTTAACGTCAATCGTCACCATGTGTTTCACTCCCCCTAACGGTTATTTCCTTGAGTTTGATGATGGCAATCGGTTCGCTGTCTCCTTCCTCATAGAGGCTGATGGTGTTGTCATTTAAGTCCACTACCGCGAGCACGTTTGCACCCCCCTTCAGTGCAACCTTTGTTTCAGCCGCTTCAGATACACTTTAAAGTCTTTGTTTTTGCCAACAAAGCAGGCAATCAGATAGCGCAAAGTCTTTATCCCTCCTTTCTGAGCGGACATTTCCCCTGTTTGAACCACGGGCAGCCGTCTGGGTAATCGCAAAGGCCAGCCCCTTCTGGTGCCCAACCCCCCATCCGGGAGTTGTCCTCGAACTCGAAGCGGCCCGGATAGCCGCAATCATTCCGAGTAGGCAGCGGTTTCCCCAGGACTGCCCGCATAAAAGCGTCGCAAGGGTTGGCTTCAAAGTAATCTGCTGGTATCCCGGCGGACAAAGCCGCTTTCCGCATTACTTCCTTAAACTCCTCGCCGAGCGGCACTTTAATCACTCCTCCGGCTGTTTGCTTATCAATCTGGCGAAATGCTCAGCCTGGCTTTGCTTCTCGAACCCTGCGGCGTAGCACCCTTCGACAGACACCGCGTACCGCCAGGGCCAGCCTAAATGCTTTTCCACCTTAACATCTTCGGGATCAGGCTTTTCTCGTTGCTCGCAAAGCCATTCTTCGGCCAAGGCAGCGATGCTTTTGGCGTTAACCCGGCGGAAGTCATTGATGTACCCTTGGCCGTTGCAGTAGATTATCCAGGCTTTCACTTGGTCACTCTCCTTTCCTGTACCAGGACGGGAACCTGCTGGTAGACACCGAAGGCCGGTATTCGTGACACGGAACCCCCCGAGCCGTCCCGAGGCCGAGGAGACACCGGGCGGAAGCAGCCCGTTTCTCCCTGAGCGGTGCGTCCCGGCCCGGGCGGCGGCCCTTGCTCAGAGCGTTGAACCGGCAAGAGCGATAAGGGCAGGTTGGCAGTTTGGTGATGGGCTTCACCTCCTCTTTGTTTGTGATAGCTAATTATGTTTATTAACAGGTTAATACACTTAATACCTGTTGTCAATAGGTATTAAATGAAGTTTTATTGAAACTTAGAAATATTTATGATAGCCTATAGTTAAGGGAGGTTAGGTATATGAATGAAATGTTCACTCCAGAAGAGGTTGCTAAGAAGTTGAAAATTTCACGGTCAACGGTTTACCTTTGGCTTCGAGAAGGGCGTCTTAAAGGCGTCAAGGTGGGTGACTTGTGGCGGATACCCGAAGAAGCGATCCAGGAGTTTCTGACGAGGCCACAGGAGGAGGAGAAGGAATAGGACGCGCCAGAATCGCCTACACGGTGCCTTTAATTTCGCGGCAGGTTAAAACCATTACCCGAAAGTTAGAGCGGGCTTGTAGAGGCTCTGAGGGGCACGTTGCAGGGGTAGAGTCTGTGAAGGTGAGTATGCAACGCAGGAGGTGATACCATTGCCCCGCAAGAAGGATACCATCAGCCAAACCCGCAGTCTGCTTTACGGCCTGGGCAAGGCCCTGGGCGACGTTAACGCTATGCGTAAAGGTAAAGTGGGCCGTAGAATCGGGAGGAGAGCAGCAGGCAAGGCGGCAGGGAGGGCGCTGCGGGGGTTGTTTCGGTGAGATACCTTGAATCTTATGAGGTGTTTTTTCTTTTACCTTCTTGACTAATTTGTTATCTTGTGCTACCCTGTAATGGGGGTGATTTTATGGTGAAAACGATATGGTTGTCAGTACGGGTAAACCCGGAATGGCACCGGCGGGTAAAGGCCGAGGCCGCTTTGCGGGGGATCACCCTGGCGGAAATGGTGCGGAAAGCGGTTGACGAATGGCTGGAAAGAAATCCGAGAAAGGGTGAGGCCGATGGCAAAGAGACACAAGCGTAACAGGAAGAAGCGGGCGAATAACGAGGGCTCGATATTCTTCAACAAGCAACTTGACCGGTGGGTCGGGTCCGTGACGGTCGGCTACAGGGACGATGGCAAGCAAAAGCGGCAGTATGTTTATGGCAGGAGCCAAGCTGAAGTTAACGAGAAGCTGAGCAAACTCAAATACGAGTACCAGGCAGGTTTGTATGTTGCGCCGGACAAGCTGACCGTCGGGGAGTGGATCGCCCGGTATCTCGAAACCTACGTTAAGCCCAACGTCAGGCTTAAGACTTACACGGCATATGAGGACATGGCGAAGAAGCACATCATCCCGGAACTGGGCAAAGTAAACCTCCAGAAGCTGCAAACTTCTCAACTTCAGGAGTTTTACAACAGGAAGCGCGAGAAGGGCAGGCTCGACGGCACCGGAGGACTTTCGAGCAGGGCGATCCATATGATGCACCGGGTCATAAGCGGGGCCTTGAAGCAAGCGTTGAAGGAGGGTAAGGTCCAGCGGGACATATCCGGTGCCGTGAAACTCCCGCCGCTGAAGTACAAAGAAATGCAGCCTCTGACGGCGGAGCAGGCGGGTAGGTTCCTTGAGGCCGCGAAGGAGCACAGGCTTTACCCGGCTTTTGAACTGGAGTTAGGGACGGGGCTCAGGCGCGGGGAACTCCTGGCCTTGAGGTGGCAGGACGTGGACCTCCAGAAAGGCACCGTCACCGTCCGGCGCAGCCTGCTCCGGGTGAGGGTGGGCGAGAAAAAGACCGAGTTGCGGTTTAGTGAACCGAAGACTGAAAAGGGCAAGAGGACGATCCCGATTCCGAAGCGGGTTGTTTCGATACTGGCGGCATACAGGAAGCAGGTGATAGAGGATGCGCTGAAACTGGGCCAGAAGTTCAAAGAGGACTGGCTTTTGTTCTCGGTGCCGTTTAACAGGCCGATTGACCCGGACAACTTCGGAAAGCAGTACGTTAGACTATTGAAGAAAGCTGGCATACCTCACCGGGCCTTCCATAACCTGCGACACACCGTGGCAACAATCCTGCTGGAGAGGGGCGAACACCCAAAGATTGTCCAGGAACTGTTGGGCCATGCAAGGGTAGGGATTACCTTGGACGTTTACTCGCACGTTGATGGCGAGATTATGCAGCGGGCGGCCAGCAAGTTGGACGAGGCGCTGAGCGAGGCCGAGGAGAGTGCGAAGCGGGCGAAGGGCGAAGGCTAAAAACGAGCCGGTTTATTACTGCAATTTGACCGCTGAAAGGCAGGGCTTTTCACCCTGCCTTCCGCTTGTCCGTAGGTGTTTTGAGTACAGCTACTTTACAGCTATTTTACAGCTACCAGCCGGGAAAATTGGGGGAAAATCAGGGATTCCACTTCTTGCCGGAAACCCGGAAACCCTTGATTTTAGGGACTTTTGGGGATATTCAGGGAAAGCCGAAGAAGCCGTTCTTATAATTGACGCGCAGAAGGTCGTAGGTTCAATTCCTACTCCGCCCACCATACTGATAACCCGAAACCCGCGCGGCTGTAGGCCTTGCGGGTTTTTAAATTTAACGGAGAAGGCCGGGTTAGATTCCGCAAGGAACCCTTAATTTTCGGTAGTTTCTGGACTTATGCAGATAAAGATGCAGACAGGGATGCAGACAAAGGGCGGGTCCTGAAGCCCGGTAATGGCGCGCTTTTGAACGCACCTTTGTTGTTATAAGCAGAAATCTGCCGCGTTGACCAGGATGGTCAGTTTGATTGCGGGACTGGTGCCTATGGAATCGACTTAAAAACCGGCGCTAAAAGTTGACCGAAACGTAGTCCGCGGAAGCCGAGGGTTCGGGAACCGTCAGGCCGTCCTCGCGCAGCCCCTGGATGTGGAGCGCGATCGCCTCCGCCATCCGCTGTTTGGTCTCTTCCGGTGTTGCTCCGGTAGCCACACAGCCCGGAAGATCCGGCGAATAAGCGGAGTAGTTGCCGTCGGCTTTCTCGATTACCACCAGGAAGCGGTACATCCTTAGTCCCCCTTTTTAAGTTGCGCTTGTTTCAAAATACTGTTCAGCGTGCCGGGTGCAAGATCGTCGCCCGGGTGACCGGCGATAGTCACCCGTCCCGGCTTCGCCGGGTGTTTGTACTGGCGGTGACTTCCCTTCGTCGCTACCAGGTACCACCCGTCTTTTTCTATAAGCTTTATCACTTCACGGACTTTCATTAACCGTGCCCCGTTAAATCGTGATTTTCAAGCTCCAGGTTTTCGCTTCTATTTTACCACAGAAGAGAAGATGCGTTCTTAAAAAGGTTGTTCAAAAGGCTGCTCACCCCTTGGGTGGACACAGCGGTTGAACAAGAGCCGGCCAGGCCCCCGCCGCGCCTTTCCCTTGCGCTTCCACCACGTCTTTGTCTGCGGCACCACGGGCGGCGGCAAGAGCACCACCATCCTGAACTTCATCGAATTTGCTGCCCGGCACGGGTGGGCAGTCATCGTGGTCAACGGCAAGTATGACCCCGCCCAACCCTCCTTCCAGACAGTGATGGAGTACTGGGCTAAAAAGTACGGGCGGCGGCTGCGGGTCTTCTCGATGGTCGAGGAGAGCGCGCGCTACAACCCGCTGGCGCAGGGCGGTTTCTCGTCCCTCAAGGATAAGCTGATGGCGCTCATCGACTGGAGCGAGCCGCATTACCGGGCTCAAGTAGCCGCCTTCCTCCAGATCCTCATCCGGGTGCTCCGGGAGACCGGGTAATAGGAGGAAAACTGGCGGAGTTTGCCGAAATAATCAAGAGCTAATAGGTGGAGCGTGGTGTTATGGGTCGGGAGTTTTTCCTTAGCTTCTTTAGTAATTATGTATGGGAGGTAGTTGTGCCCTTTTGATATCCTGGCCGAACGTGCTATCGGGGAGTATGGAGAGGGCTGTATTAAGACCGAGGTAGAGGGAAGAGCGGAACAGCGGAACAAAGGGAAAGCAGACAAGTAAACCTGCAGGCTTTTTTGAATGAAGGCCTTCAGACAGAGGGGCACGAATAGAGATGCGAATCACTGTTACCCTCTACCCCCAAAAGTGGTCTTGAGAAAAAAGAAAGAAAACTGTCATGATGCCGGCGGAAGAAATAGCGGCCGCCAGAAACCGGGACGAAGCCCTTACCAAGTATTTGGGAAGCGCGCCGAAAGGGCGCAATATCGCGTTAGGAGGTTAAGAGTGTGTCTGAAAACGCTTGTGTTGCGACGCCGACGAGTGAGCCGTTGGCGATCGAAGTGAGCGAAGAGATCCGCGAGCGCATTAAGACTATTAAGACGCTGCGTGACGAGATTGCGCGCCTCGATCGTGTGATTGCGAATCTGCAGGCGCTACGGGCCGAGAAGGCCCGCGCGCTAAACGAAGCGCAAGCACAAGTTATCCAGAGTGTCAACGCCCAAATCCAGGCGCTACGCTACGCGATGCTTGACGCCTTCGGCATCAACCACCAGGAGTTAAAGCCTTTCAATATCCACCGAACCGCTGCCCAGAAGCGGTGGAGGTCAAAGAAGGAGGAGGGCAAGGAGGTTTTTGACAATCTTCCCGCGTTGCGCGGTCCGAAAACGCAGCTAAGCAGGGCTCTCAAGGCACTAAGCCGGAATTCCTCACTGGTATGGTGCGAGTTAGAAACCGACGAAATTGTTGAGGGTTAAGGAGAATGTTTCGTGCCGGGGTAAGTAGACTTGGATAATTCTCTCAAACGGTGGTTAGGCTGGGATGATGAACGAAGCAGACACCCGCGTAAGGCTTATCGAACCCAAACTTAAAGCTGCCGGTTGGACAGATCAGCAGGTCACCCGCGAGTTTTACTACAACCGGGACTACCGGTATACACGCGGCCGCATTATTCTCGTCGGTGACCGGGTTCGCCGTGGTAAACCGCGTAAGGTGGATTATCTCCTCCGTACTTCCGAAAGTTTTCCTATTGCCGTAGTTGAGGCGAAGCCCGAAAATGAACCGGCTGAAGCCGGGCTGGGGCAGGCCAAGGATTACGCGCGAGACTTGGGTCTGGCTTTTGCTTATGCCACCAATGGCCACCGTATTATCGAGTATGATTTTTTTACCAAGTCGAGCAGGACGTTGGATGGTTTCCCTCGACCGGAAGAGCTTTGGCTAAGGTGGGAGTTGAACACCGGTTTCGTTATAACGGAGAAACGGGTCGCGGAAGCCCGGGTGCCTTACTATGTTCCGGGCGCACGGTGGGAGGGCAACCCGCTTCTCTATCCCTACTGTCCCGAGTCCGTTTGCGGCCGCAACCCTTTCTATTTTCAGGAAGTGGCCATCCGGGAAGTAATCAAACGGCTGATGCGCGGGCAACGTCGCGTGCTTTTAGCTATGGCGACTGGGACAGGAAAGACGTTTGTCGCCTTCCAGATCGTGTGGAAGCTCATAAAGTCCGGCTGGCTGAAACTGCGCCATCCCGGACGCCCCGCCCGGGTTCTTTTTCTGGCTGACCGAGTTATTTTGCGTAACCAGGCTCACAATGTGTTTTCGCCTTTTGCCGACGGCACCAGCGACCCGCGCCACTTGATCGAAAGCCACCCGCCCAACCTTAACCGCGACCTCTATTTCGGTATCTACCAGACGCTGTGGAGCCCTGACGAGCGCGGCGTGCGTCTCTTCGAGCGGTTCCCGGCCGACTTTTTCGACCTGGTCATCATTGACGAGTGCCATCGTTCCGGCTGGGGCACCTGGCGCGAGATCCTCGATCACTTCGGCAGCGCCATCCACCTTGGTATGACCGCTACGCCCAAGCAGGATGAAAACGTGGACACCTATGCCTACTTCTGCGCCGAAGAACCCGAAGTGGCTATTGATCCTGAGCATCCCGAGCGGGGTTCCTGGCGCCGGCCTGCCTTCCAGTACAGCCTCGGGCAAGGCATTGAGGACGGTTTTTTAGCCACTTATAAGGTGCACCGCGTCCGCACCACAGTGGACAAGACGGGCTTACACCTGCAAGACGCCATTGAGCAGGGGGCTGAGGTCTTTATTCCGGAGGAGGTCGAGCCGCGCGAAGTCTATACCACGCCCCAGTTTGAGCGCGAGATCACCCTTCCCGACCGCACCCGCGCCATGGTGCAGCACTTGGCCAAACTCATGCGCCGTTTCGGTCCCATGGACAAGACGATGGTTTTCTGTGTGGACACCGAACATGCCCGGCTGGTGGCGCGCCTCTTGCAGGATGAATTCGGGCCAGAAACCGGGCTGGATAACTACGCGGTGCCCATCGTCTCTGAGGAAGGGGAGCAGGCGCAGCGTTGGCTGGAGGATTTTGCTGATTCCGATAAAAAGACGCCGGTGGTTGCTACCACAGCGGAGCTTCTTTCTACCGGAGTGGATGTCCCCGCCTGTAAAAATATTGTCTTTATGAAAACTCTCTCTTCGCCCCTTCTCTTTAAGCAGATCATCGGGCGCGGCAGCCGTATTGACCAGGCCACGGAGAAATACTGGTTCCGCATCATTGATTTCTCCGGTGCCACGCGCCTCTTCGACCAGTGGGACCGCCCCATTGGTCCACCACCGCAGCCGCCTACTGGGCCATTAACCGCCACTTTGAACGGATATGTTTTTCACTCTCGGACGGGGGACCGCATTGTAGGCGCCCGGGTTGCGGTGCGTACCGGTCCCAACACCCAACAAGGGCCTATCCTTACCGATGAAAACGGTGCATTCAATTTCACCCATCTACCCGCCGGCTACGTCACTGTAATCTGCAGCGCGCCGGGCTTCACGTCAAGAGAACTGCGGGTGGAGACCCTGGCTGACGAGGCAGTTGCCGTAGAAGTGCCGCTTAAACCGGCCCGTAAGGGCGCTCGCAAGATCAGCGTTGAAGGGCTATCGGTTACCATTGCCGATGAGGCAGTCTTCCTTATTGAAGAAACGGGGCAACAATTAACACTGGCTGAATACAGGGACTTCACACGCCGGCACGTCGTTCGTATGGCGCCTACGCTTCAAACCCTGCGGGCGATTTGGGTGGATCCGCTCAGGCGCAATGCCTTCCTTGATGATTTGCGCCGCCAAAGCATTTACCTTGAGGCGCTAGCCGAGGTAATGGACCAATCCGAAGCAGATACCTTCGACCTCCTGGCCCACCTGGCGTTTGGTGCCCCCATCCGCACGCGCGGCGAGCGGGCCAGTGCTTTTCGCAACCGTGAGCAGACTTTTATTCATAGCTTTGGAGAGGATGCTCGCCGGGTCATCTTGGAGCTTTTGGAGAAATACCGTGCCGCCGGCGTCGGTGAATTGCAACCCGAAGTCTTCAGCGTATCGCCTTTCCGAGAATGGGGCGGTGCCTTTACCATCAGCCGCTGGTTCGGCACACCGCAAGACCTGCGTGGCGCTTTGAATGAGATGCAGCAGCGAATATACCCTGAATCAGAGGTGGTAACATGAACGGTCCTCAGACCCGCGAAGCTCTCGCCAATGAAATCTGGCGGGCCTGCGATATCCTGCGCCGCGATAACAACTGCGGTGGGATTATGGAATACATCGAGCATCTGTCGTGGTTGCTTTTCTTGCGTTTCTTAGATGCCCAGGAGGAGGAACGGGAAATCCAGGCGCAATTAGCCGGTCGCGCCCACAACCCTATTCTGGATCCCGAGTACCGCTGGCGTAGCTGGGCCACCAGGGACGTGCCTGCCGACGATCTCCTGGCTTTCGTCCACGGTCGCCTTATCCCCTACCTGCAAACTTTGGGCGGCGACCCTTTGCGCGAGACTATCCGGAGCGTCTTTGCCGAACGCAACGTCATCGTCTGCGCTTCGGGCTACAACCTCAAAGATGTGCTCCAAATTGTGAACGGCATTAACTTCCACAGCCAGGACGACATCTTCACTGTTTCTCAGGTTTACGAGGAACTTCTGCGCCGCCTCGGTAACGAGAACCGCCTGGCCGGCGAGTTTTATACGCCCCGCCCTGTGGTGCGCTTCATTGTAGAGCTGGTAGACCCTCAGATAGGGGAGACGGTCTACGACCCGGCCTGCGGTACTTGCGGTTTCCTTGCCCAGGCCTATCTTTGGATGAAACAGAAGGAACAAACCATAGAGGACCACCGCACTCTGCAGGAGCGCACCTTTTTCGGGCAGGAGAAAAAGCCTGTCCCGGCACTCCTGGGCTTGATGAATATGGTCCTGCACTGGGTAACTGCGCCACGAGTGATGCGGAAGAACACCCTGGAAGAGAATATCCGAAACGTTTCTGAACGCTTCGATGTGGTGATGACCAATCCCCCGTTTGGAGGGACAGAGGGGCGGCACATCCAGCAGAACTTTCCCATACAGTCGAATGCAACCGAACTACTCTTTCTCCAGCACATCATGAAAAAGCTTAAGCCCCGTGACGGTGCCCGCTGCGGCATGGTCGTGCCTGAGGGTACTCTTTTCCGTGGGGGTGCCTTTGCGGAAGTGAAACGAGATCTTCTGGAGCAGTTCAACCTGCATACCATCGTAAGCCTCCCGCCGGGCACCTTCGCCCCCTATTCTGATGTGAAAACGGCGCTCATCTTTTTTGAGCGGCCGGGTCCGACGAAAGAGATCTGGTATTATGAACTACCCTTGCCGGAGGGTCTGAAAAAGTTTAGCAAAGGCAGCCCCATCCAGGATGAGCATTTCAACGAGTCACGGCAATTATGGCGGGTCTGGGACGCCTACCGCAAGGGCCTATGTCCCCGCGAGGCTTGCCTCTCACCCCGTTCCTGGATCGTGTCCGTCGAAGAGATCAAGCAGCGGGGCTACGACCTCACCGCCCGTAACCCGAACCGCCCGGAAGGCGAAGAGCTGCCGTCACCAGTGGAGATCGTGGCCGGGCTTTTGGAAAAAGAGCGCGAGATTTTAAGAATTATAGAGGAACTGAACGGGTTATTGAGCAACGACCGGAATGGAGGGGAACACCGTGGTTGACGGCCCTTGCAAGCTGCCCGAGGGCTGGCGGTGGATGAGGCTGGGGGAGGTATGCCTTCCTACTGAAAAGCGGGACCCTACCAAGAACCCTTTGGTTCACTTTATGTATGTTGACATTTCTGCTATAGATAGTACCGTAGGCAAGATAGTATCACCAAGGAAGGTTTTAGGACAAGATGCGCCCAGCCGAGCACGTAAGGTAATCAGAGCCGGTGATGTAATTTTTGCTACCACCCGCCCCTATCTCAAAAACATAGCCTTGGTGTCTCCTGATTTGGATGGACAAATTTGTTCAACAGGCTTCTGCGTGATCCGGGCAAATCGGGAATTTGCTGAACCAGAGTTTTTGTTTCACTTGTGCCGTTCCGATTTCATAACCGACCAGCTTACTGCTAGTAAAATGCGCGGTGCTAGCTACCCGGCAGTAACCGATAGTGATGTTTATAACACCCTCATCCCCCTCCCACCTCTTGAGGAGCAGCGGCGCATCGTGGCGAAGGTGGAAGCCCTGATGGAGCGAGTGCGGGAGGCGCGCCGCTTGCGAGCCGAAGCCCAAAAAGACACCGAGCGCCTGATGCAGGCAGCTTTAGCCGAAGTTTTCCCCTGCCCAGGGCAGGACCTGCCCACCGGCTGGCGGTGGGTGAGGCTGGGGGATATCTTTCATATTCAGCAAGGTGCTTCGATGTCGCCAAAACGGCGCAAAGGAGTTAACCCAAAACCATTTCTGCGAACAAAGAATGTGTGTTGGGGCTATGTTGAGATGTCGGATGTGGATGAAATGGATTTTACCGATGAAGAGATAAGTAAGCTCGTCTTAAAAAGGGGAGATCTCCTTGTTTGCGAAGGCGGCGATGTAGGCCGAACAGCAATCTGGCAAGAAGAATTACCGCTTTGTCTGTATCAGAATCATATTCACCGACTACGAGCAATAATACAGGTCGAACCGAAATTCTATATGTACTGGATGCAAACAGCATATCAGGTTCTTTATGTATATGGCGGCGAAGAAAGTAGAACTGCTATCCCTAATCTTTCGAGTCGACGTCTGCAACAATTCATTGCTCCCCTCCCGCCCCTTGAGGAGCAGCGGCGCATCGTGGCCTATCTGGATCAGATCCAGCAGCAGGTAACGGCGCTCAAGCACGTTCAGGCCGGAACCGAGGCCGAACTTAAGCGTTTAGAACAGGCGATTTTAGATAGAGCTTTTCGGGGAGAGTTGCAATAATGAAGGATGAGTTGCTGAAAGGAACGTTTTCCTTCAGGGAACCTGTACAGCGTAGAATCTACGAAAATTTACTTTTAGTGGGACCAGGTCCAGCCGCATTTTTTAAGGATGCTTCTCAATTAATGGAACAACCTCAAGCCTTGGAGAGCACAACACATCTTATTTCTCATTTACTCCGCGAGGTTGAAAGCTCCATCCGCAATGTACTTATTCCGGTAGCCAAACGGATTCTCAAAGATGAAGCTTCTGTTGACGATTCTGGTACCCATGAACGTAAAATACAGGACATACTGGAGGCGCTGGACTTTCCGAAAGGGGACAGAGAGAAAATATTGGTTGCGTGGCGTGACTTATCCAGAGAACTGCACCACTTGGCTCATCGGTCTGCTCTTAGAGGTCCGCGTCCTGTAGATGAGGATAAGTTCCATCGTACCTGGCGAAATACGTTATACGTTTATGATGCTGTTTTACAGAGATTTCGCGAAAAGTATTTAGTTGTTTTTGAAATCCTGGATGAACTGTTAATAAGAGATGCACCAACAAAGGAAGATTTTAAGACGTTCTTTAACCACATTCCTCAAAATTTAGTTTCCTTGACCTATTTCTTTAATAAGTGTAATAGCCCATCTTGGTTAACTCTATTGCAACAAAAAAAGGATTCCCTGTTGCCGCCCGAAGCGGTCAAGTCCGAATTCTGGTGTAAATTCCCTCTGGCAGATAAGATCACTCCGTTTTAAGCTGCATTTACCCGGGTATCGGCACTATTCACCTCCTTCTGCCGTTTTTCCGTGTTAGCCTTCCACTC
>JBFLVI010000046.1:0-16296 GCA_040758635.1 Bacillota bacterium
TGGGGATGGGACTTGAACCCACAACCTGCTGATTACAAGTCAGCCGCTCTGCCGGTTGAGCTACCCCAGCGCCGCTTTTACATTATAGAACACCCGGTTTTCTCCGTCAAGGCGGAGAAAGCCCGGCCCAAACCAGCGGCAAAAAAATTTAAGGGGCTGCAGCCCCTTGATTTTCGAACCCCTGAAACTGCGTTCAGTTGTCGCGTTTTTCAAGGTAGCGTTCCAGCTTCCGCTTCACCCGCTGGAGGGCGTTGTCGATCGATTTAACGTGCCGCTTCAGGTCCTCGGCAATCTCCTGATAAGATTTCCCGTCAAGGTAAGAGATCAAAACCTTCCACTCCAAAGCACTGAGCAGTTCACCAATCTTGCCCTCGATATGATCAAACTCCTCCCGGCTGATGATCAACTCTTCCGGGTCGGCAAGCCGGGCACCGGAAACAACGTCCAACAGCGTTCGGTCGGAGTCCTCGTCGTAAATCGGCTTGTTCAGAGAAACGTAGGAATTCAGCGGGATGTGCTTCTGCCGGGTGGCCGTCTTAATCGCGGTGATGATCTGCCGCGTGATGCACAGTTCGGCAAAAGCCCGGAAAGACGAGAGTTTGTCCAAACGAAAATCACGGATGGCCTTGTAAAGACCAATCATTCCTTCTTGGATGATGTCTTCCCGGTCGGCACCGATGAGGAAATAGGACCGGGCTTTCGCCCGCACGAAGTTTCGATATTTATTAATCAGATACTCCTGGGCCTCAATATCGCCCTCCCTGGCACATTCTACGACCTCTTCGTCCTGCATTACGTCATACGCTGGGCCAACCTGCCGGTTCAAGCTGCTGAGGCTCAACCTATCGCCTCCACTTCTTAAATGGGTTGTCCTGCTGCTGCTACTTTTCACATTATAACTAACAGATCAACTACCGTCAAGAAGATTTCGCCGCCCCGGCCGGCAATTCACGTCTCTTGTTTTCCCTGACGCCAGCGCGTCAGAACGGCACGGACGTCGTCGGCCAGCCGGTTCTCCAGGTAGTCGTCCCCGGGACGAGAACCGTGCGCAACCGTTTGCTGGGATTGCTGCAGGGTCTCGTCAACCTTGGCGGAGAATTCCTTCGGCGGTACGCGGAGCGCCCCGTGGCCCAACACCAGGCGCTGCTCCGCCGCGTCAGCCGTCACCACAGAAACCTCCCAGTAGTCTGCAAGCCGGGAAGAAAGCCGTTCGATTACGGTATCCGCCGCTTCCCCCTCCGCGGTAAAAATCACCGTAAGCCCGTCCCGCTGCTCCGCATGCTCTCTCCCGCCCCGAACCCGGTAGGCGTCGAATACCACTACCACTTTTATACCCGTGAGTGCCGCATACTGGGCCAGACGGTTCAACAGGCGCTCCCGGGCGTGGGCCAGGTCCGCCGCTTCTTTGATCAGTTCCTGGTGGAAGATCAGGTTGTAACCGTCAACGATTACCAGTTCACGCATTGGCTTCCTGCCGTTGACGGAAAACCTCGTAGAGGACGAGCGCCGCCGCGACGGAAACATTGAGCGACGTCATCTTCCCCGCCATCGGTATCCGGATTAGGAAGTCACACTCCTTCTGCACCGCCCGCCCCAGTCCGGAATCCTCACCGCCCAGAACTACCGCCACCGGCCCCTTAAGCTCGACGTTCCACAGCACCTCGGGTGCTCCGGCCTCTGCGCCCACGACCCAAAAGCCCCGCTCCTTCAAGTACCGGAGCGCCCGGCTGATGTTGTTCACGCGGGCTACCGGTACATACTCCGCTGCCCCCGCAGCCGCCTTCAGCGCCTCCGCGGTGAGCCCGGCAGCCCGCCGCGCCGGGATAAGCACCCCGTCCGCACCCGTCGCGGCCGCCGTGCGCAGGATGGCGCCCAGGTTCCGCGGGTCGGTGACGTGCGCCAGCACCACCATCAGCGGCGGATCCTTGGCCTTACTCAAGATATCGTCCACGTCCACGTATTCTTTAGCAGCCGGAAAAGCCAGGTACCCCTGGTGGGCCCCCCCGACGGCAAACCGGTCCAGGACGCGCCTTTCCACCAACTGCACCGGCACGCCGCGGGCCGCCGCCAGGCTCTTGATCTCCTGCAGCACCGGTCCGCCAAGGCCGCGCGCAATCAAAATCTTATTGAGGGGGCGTCCAGCCCTCAGAGCCTCCCGCACCGGATGACGCCCGTAAAGCACCTCCGCCAATCCTTCTTCCCTCCGGCCTTACTTCCTCCGCACCTTTTCCGCCCGGCCGCGGCACCCGCGCACATCGTCACGTTACCGCAGACAAAGCGGGCGCGTTCATGAAAAAACTGAATCCCGTCTCCTGTCTCCCCACTTCAGGCTTCTGACCCCCGAATGCCGGATGCACAATCCTGACTCCTCAGCCTCGTTTCCACCGTACCCCTTCCGGCGTATCCTCTAACAGGATGCCCATCTCCTTCAGCCCTTCGCGGATGCGGTCCGCCGTAGCCCAGTCTTTCTTCCGCCGCGCCTCCTGGCGCACCGCGATCAAGAGGTCCAGCAGCCGGGTTGCCAGGCCGTCCTCCCTGGCACCCGCACCGAATACCGGTTTTCCTGCCGCTTCCGGAAAAATCCCCAGCACCCGGTTGAAGCCGCAGAAGATCTCCGCCGCCTGCTCGAGCGCCTTTTTCGGCGGCAGCGGCGTCAGGTGGACCGCGGCATTGATCTCCCGGACCAGGTCAAAGTAGCAGGCCAAGCCGCGGGCGGTGTTGAAATCGTCGTCCATTGCCGCCCGGAACTCCGCCTCCAGAACGATCAAACGCTCGGACAGCGCACCGGCGCCGCCCGGGCCCGAAGGGGCCTTCTCCAGCGCTTCCTCCAACAGCCGGTAACAGGTCTCGAGCCGCTCCGCGCTCCGGGCGGCGGCCTCAAGGTACTCCGGCGCGTAATCGAGCGGGCTCCGGTAGTGCGTTCCGATCAAAAACAGCCGCACCGCAGGCGCCGGATAGCGCTCCAGCACCTCCCGGACCAGGAAGACGTTGCCGATGGACTTCGACATTTTCTCCTGCCGCACGGTGATGAAACCGTTGTGGAGCCAGTAGCGGGCGAACGGCTTGCCGGTGGCCGCCTCCGACTGGGCGATCTCGTTCTCGTGGTGCGGGAAAATCAGGTCTGCCCCGCCCCCGTGAACGTCGAAACTCACGCCGAGGTACTTCAAAGCCATGGCCGAACACTCGATGTGCCACCCGGGCCGCCCTTCGCCCCAGGGGCTCGGCCAGGAAGGCTCGCCCGGTTTCGCGGCCTTCCAGAGCGCAAAATCCAGCGGGTCCCGTTTGTGCGCCCCGGGTTCGACCCGGGCTCCGGCCAGCATCTCGTCGAGCTGGCGCCCGGAGAGCTTGCCGTACTCCGGAAAGCGCCGCACGGCGAAGTAAACGTCTCCGCCGGCCGCATAGGCGTATCCTTTAGTGACCAGCGTTTCGATCAACGCGATGATTTCCGGGATGTGTTCCGAAACCTTGGGGTGAACGTCGGCCCGCCGCACGTTCAGCCGGTCGGCGTCCTCGAAATAGGCGGCGGTGTACTTTGCCGCCAGGTCCTGCGGAGACATTCCCTCCTCTTGAGCCCGGTTGATGATCTTGTCGTCAACGTCTGTGAAGTTCTGGACGAAAAACACCTCAAACCCGCGGTACTCCAGGTACCGCCGGATGGTATCGAAAACCACGAGCGCCCTGGCGTTCCCCAGGTGGATGTAGTTGTAGGTGGTCGGGCCGCAGACGTACATCTGCACTCGCCCTGGCTCCCGGGTGTGAAACGCTTCCTTTTTCCTGGTCAGGGTGTTGTAAACCGTTAGCAAGGCCCTTACCTTTCTCACCAAATAAACAATACGCCCCACAGAATTCTGACGCCTATCCGCCAACCCGCCTGGCGGCAAAGCAAAGGCTCCGGAAAACTCGAATCTTTCGAAAGCGCCGAGTGCCATCTCCCGGCGGCCACGGCCGGCAGGCCTCCTTGACAGCCTGCAGCGTCAACGGCATACGGGCACGTGTACACTTTACTGCGGGCGGCTTTGAACACCGGCCGCATCCCCGTTCAGCTTTGCTTCCAGTTCGTGCAACCGGTTTTTCAAGCCCACAATTTCCTCTTCGAATCTGTTCAGGACGTCCGCCACCGGGTCGGGCAAAAGGTCGTGCCGGAGGTCAACCGCCGGACGCACCCGCTGTCCCTCCCGGACAACAACCTTACCGGGCACCCCAACCACCGTGCAGTCGGGCGGCACCGGCTTCAAAACCACGGAACCGGCCCCGATCTTCGAGTTGTCTCCCACCGTAAAGGAGCCCAGGATCTTGGCGCCGGCGCTGATCACCACGTTGTTGCCGATCGTCGGGTGGCGTTTCCCCTTCTCCTTCCCGGTTCCACCGAGGGTTACGCCCTGGTAAAGGGTGACGTTATCCCCGATCTCGGCCGTTTCACCGATGACGACCCCCGCACCGTGGTCAATAAAGAAACCCCTGCCGATTTTCGCGCCGGGGTGAATTTCGATCCCGGTGAGGAACCGCGCCAGGTGGGAAACGAGCCGGGCCAGCAAAAAGAACTGTCGCCGATAAAGACGGTGGGCAAGGCGGTGGAACCAGACGGCGTGCAATCCCGGGTAGCAAAGGAGCACCTCCAGCACGTTCTTCGCCGCCGGATCGCGCTCGAAAACCACCCTGACATCCTCCTTCAACCGCTCGAACACCGTCTCCCTCCCGTACAGAACTAATTATAGCACCCGGCGGCAACCTGAACAACGGCTAATCTTCCGCCCTGTGCTCGAGGCTAAAGTCGCCCCAAAAGCGCTACAGCGTAAGCGGCAATGCCCTCTTCCCGCCCGGTGAAACCCAGTCTCTCGGTGGTCGTTGCCTTGACGTTGACAAGCGAAACCGGGATCCCGAGGACCTGCGCGAGATTCGCCGCCATCTGGGGGATGAAGGGTGCGAGGCGCGGTTGCTGCGCCACCACCGTCGCGTCCACGTTCGCCACCCCGAAGCCCTGCGCGGTAATCATTTCGGAAACCCGGGAGAGGAGTTCC
This sequence comes from Bacillota bacterium, assembly GCA_040758635.1. Taxonomy (GTDB): domain Bacteria; phylum Bacillota; class Desulfotomaculia; order Desulfotomaculales; family Ammonificaceae; genus Yes71-27. The sequence goes on from JBFLVI010000046.1 coordinate 5,019, forward strand.
AGGCTCGAAATCCCCCGGTAACGCTCGTCGGCCGGCGGGAAGTGGTGCCCGATATCCCTTGCTCCCGCCGCCCCGAGCAGGGCATCCATCACCGCGTGAGAGAGGACGTCAGCATCGGAATGACCTGCCAGGCCCTTCTCCCAAGGCACGGCGACCCCGCCCAGGATCAGGGGTCTTCCCGGTGCAAGGCGGTGGACGTCGTACCCGAAACCGACCCGCAGCGGCATCCCTTCGCCGAGCAGCGCCCGCGCCACCGTGAAATCCTCCGGCGTCGTCAGCTTGATGTTCTCGTACCCCCCGAAAACCAGCTTTACCGGAAGCCCCTGACGTTCCACCAGCACCGCGTCGTCCGTGCCGTAAAAACCATCCTGCTGCGCTTTGAGGTGCGCGGCGTGCAGCACCTCGAAGCGGAAGGCCTGGGGCGTCTGCGCCAGGTAGATATCCTCCCGGGGCAGGGTCCTGGTAACAAAACCTGCAGCATCGGCCTGCTTCAAGGTGTCCTTCACCGGCACAGCAACCACCGCCGCCCCCCAGGAAACCGCCGCCGCAACGGCTGCCTCGATGTACTCGGGCCGAACCAGGGGGCGCACACCGTCGTGAACGACCACGATCTCCGGCGGCCGCGGAAAAGAACCCAGGCCCTTCCATACTGAGTCCTGCCGGTGGCGCCCCCCGGCAACAACCGCCGCCACCTTCCGGTACCCCCCCGGCTCCACTATTTCCCGCCGGCAGTAGTCCTCTTCGCCCGGCGGAACCACCAGCACCACGCTGCCGATCGCCGCAACCCCTTCAAAAACGTTGAGCGCCCGGCTGATGACCGGAAGGCCCCCCAACAGGCGGAATTGCTTCCTGGGGCCATCCCCCATCCGGACGCTCTGTCCCGCAGCAACCAGTACCGCTCCGGCCTCAGCCAACCGCGTTCACCCCGTTGAGCTTGCTCTCGCCGGATTCCTCCGGGACGGCTTTCGGCCTGGCAAAAATCATTCTTCCGGCGGGGGTCTGGAGCACGCTGGTCACCGCGACCCGCACCGTACGACCGATATATCTCTTTCCGTTATCCACCACGATCATCGTGCCGTCGTCCAGGTAGGCCACGCCCTGGCCGGCCTCTTTCCCGTCCCGGATTATCTGAACCACCATCTCTTCGCCGGGCAGGACGATCGGCCGTAAGGCGTTGGCCAGTTCATTCACGTTCAGTACCCTGGCGCCCTGCAACTCCGCCACCTTGTTCAGGTTGAAGTCGGTGGTGATGATCTTGGCCCCCGTTTTCTTTGCCAACTGAATCAGTTTAGCATCCACTTCCGGAATATCCGCAAGGTCCGCGATGTTTTCGTACACCTGAACCTTGACCTTCGCTTCCTTTCGAATCTGGTTCAAAATGTCCAAACCCCGCCGCCCCCGGTTCCGCTTGAGAATGTCGTTGGAGTCGGCGATGTGCTGGAGTTCCTCAAGTACGAACACCGGTATGAGGAGTGTTCCCTCGATAAAACCACTGGCACAAAGATCAGCAATCCGCCCGTCAATAATGGCGCTGGTGTCAAGAATCTTAACCGCTCCCGCGCTGCGGTTATCCTTTGACCCCTTTTCCTTGCCCAGCAGCGGGAATGAGGTGATCAGGTTCCAGAATTCTTCCCGCTTCTTCACACCGCTGATAAAACCGAGATACCCTAAAAAAGCGGTTAGCCCGAGCCAAACGCCCTTCCCAATCCAGCCCAGGGTACTCAGGATGGTGCCGAACAAATTCGCTACGATCAGACCGATGATCAAACCCAGCACGCCGGCCAAAAGATCGGTGACCGGCATCCGCTGGAGGTACTGCTCTCCCTTTTTCAGCAGCCAGAGGACGGCGTTAATCAAGCGGGGGGCAAGTAAAATACCTGTTAACAGTCCTAAAAGTCCGAAAGCGGCCACGATACCGGCAGCCGTTAAGCCGGTAAAAGTAAAAAAACGCAGGCACTTCAGTCCTACAAAAACTCCCCCGGCTCCGCAACCGAGTACCAAAACAAAAAATACCGCCCTGCGTGCCAAAATTTACGCCACCTCCCTTCTTGTAGGTAGTTTATTTACTCCTGACCCAATTATACAGCCCGGCACCGGTATCTTCAAGGAAACCGGTCTGAAAACTGCCCGGCTTATAACCGGGGCAGGTCAGAAACCAAAAACTTCCGCCGCATTCTCGTAAAGAATCCGGCTGCAACCCTCCGGCTTCCAACCCGCAATCCAGGGAACCCTGGGTCAAGCCAGGTCCTACCAGCCAAGAAACGGGAAGAGCCCTTTCGTAACTCTGCGAAGTCTTTTGCAACCTTGCAAGGGCGGCTATGAAATATTTCTGGTTTAAAAATTTACGCCAGTTCTCCGGCGTACGCTGCGTGTTCAGGCAAACGCTTTGTCCAAAAGTCGCTTTGCTTTCTCCTCCTCCAGTTCGGTCGCCAGCACCAGTTCGCTGATCAGAATTTGTTTTGCCGTTTCCAGCATCCGCTTTTCGCCCGAGGATAAGCCCTTCTCGCGCTCTCTCCTGGCCAGATTCCGCACCACTTCCGCCACCGCGTAAATGTTGCCGCTCTTAATCTTCTCTAAGTTGATCCGGTAGCGGTGGTTCCAGTTACTCGGCATCGTACCGCTGGAAGACTTCAGGAGTTTGAGGATTTTCTGAACTTCACGCTTGTCAATCACCTGTCGCAACCCTATTTCCTCACCGTTCGCAATCGGGATCATCACCTTCATGTTGCCAACAGGGAGGCGGAGCACGTAGTACTCTCTTTTCTCGCCTAAAATCTCTTTCTCCTCGATGGCCTCGATGACACCTGCTCCGTGCATTGGGTAAACAACTTTGTCACCAATCTTAAACAATCCGCCACCTCCCGAATCATTAATAATAAAAGGATAACACAATCCGGCAGCTTTGTCAAGAAAAGAGCATTTTAACACATCCGGCTGGGAGTGTCAACTGTTTGCGGACCGAAAAAAAACCGATTCTTTAGCGGTACCGCTCCTGTAACAATTCGTTCCAGTACCGCTTCAGGCCTTCCTTGATCAGGCGCGCCCTCGCCTCGCCGATTCCCTCGACGTTATCCAGTTCCTCAACGGAAGCCTGCAGGATCCGGTTAAAGTTGCCGAAAGTCTTTACGATGTTTTCGATGACCGGCAGGGGTAGCCGGGGAATGCGGCTCAAAATCCGGTAGCCGCGGGGCGACACGCTCTGGTCCAGGATTCCCGTACCCCCCGAATAGCCCAGCGCCCGGGCAATCAGGGAAAGGTCCAGGATGTCCTCAGCCGGCCAGCTCCCGATTACTTCCAGGATATCTTCGGGCGTTTTTTCCTTGACCACCGAATAATCCTTGATCACCAGGAGCCCCTCTTCCCGTACGTTGGAGACCAACTCCTCCACCTGCATCACGATCAAACGGCTCTCGCTGCCAAGTTCGCAGATGTAAAACTCGATCTCCCTGACCACCCGGAGGGTTGTTTCGGTGCGCTGGATCGCCTTGGTGACTTCTAACAGGGTCGCCGCATCCTCAAACTCCAGCACGGTGAGGTTGACCATCGCCTGACTTAAGACCGCGCGGTATTTTTCCAGGGTTTGGACCGCCTGGTTTGCCTTGGCCAGAACCACCTCGAGATCGCGCAGCACGTACTTGGTGGACCCCTTGTAGACGGTGATAACGCCCCGCCGTTGCGAAATCGAGATCACCAGGGTGCCGGTCTGCTTTGCCACCCGCTCGGCCGTCCGGTGCCGGATACCGGTTTCGGAGGAAGGGATGTTCAGGTCGGGAACGAGCTGGGTGTTCGCAGCCACAATCCGCCTGGCGTCCTCAGTGAGGATGATGGCGCCGTCCATTTTCGCCAGTTCGTACAGACGAGCCGGTGAAAAATCGGCGTTGACGACAAACCCGCCTTCTGCGATCTCGCGTACGCGTTCGCTGTCGCCAACTACGATCAGCGCGCCGTTCTCAGAACGCAGGATGTGTTCGAGACCTTCCCGGAGCGGCGTCCCGGGCGCAACCTGGCGCAGAATGTTCAGCAACCGGTCGTCCATCTGGTGTTCCTCCCTCTACTTCTGCAGCGCTGCCTCGATCGCCTCGGCAACATTGGTTACCCTGATTGTTTCCAAGTAGTCTCTGACCTGCTGTCCGGCACAGACGATCGCCCGTTTAAAGCCCAATTTCGCGGCCTCCTTGAGGCGGACATCAAGGGCGCTTACCGGGCGGATTTCCCCGGTTAAACCAACCTCGCCGATAACCACCGTACCGGGGAAAACCGGCACTTCCCGGTAACTTGAAGCCACGGCCACAGCTATCGCCAGGTCAACCGCCGGTTCCACCAGCTTCACGCCGCCCACCGCGTTGATGTAGGTGTCGCTGTTTCCCAACCGGAGCCCCACCTTTTTATCGAGGACCGCGATTAAGAGCGCCGCCCGGTTGGCATCGCAGCCCGCAGTCATCCGCCGGGGCACGCCGAAGGGATTCCCGCAGACCAGCGCCTGCACCTCCACCAGCAGCGGCCGCGTGCCCTGGAGCGTCGGCACCGCCACCGACCCAACCACCGCCTCGCCCTGCTTCGACCCGAGGAAAAAAACCGAAGGGTTTGGTACCTCCACCAGCCCTTCTTCCCGCATCTCGAAGACCCCGATCTCGTTCGTGGCCCCGAAGCGGTTTTTCACCCCGCGCAGAATCCGGTAGGTGTAGTTCCGGTCACCCTCCAGGTAGAGCACCACGTCAACCGCGTGCTCCAGGAGCCGCGGACCGGCCAGGATCCCTTCCTTGGTGACGTGGCCGATAAGGAAAAACGGCACCTCCGTCTCCTTGGACAACTGCTGAAACTCCGCCGCACATTCCCGGACCTGGGCGACACTCCCCGGTACCGCCTGAATACGGGCGTGCGTCATCGCCTGGATGGAGTCAATAACAACCGCGCGCGGACGAACTTCCCGCACGCAATCTTTTATCGCTTCCAGATCGGTTTCCGCCGCAATCAGGACGTTTGCCGCACCGGCGTTCAGCCGCTTCGCGCGCATCGAGATCTGCCGGACCGACTCCTCGCCGGTGACGTAAAGCACCGGCCCCTTTTCGCTCAGCAAGCGGGCGACCTGCAATAACAGCGTCGACTTGCCGATTCCCGGATCACCGCCCACAAGAATCAGCGAACCGGGCACAATTCCGCCGCCGAGTACACGGTCAAACTCGGGAATTCCTACCGGCAGACGTACTTCTTCAACCGCCGCTTCCTGCAAAGAGTGCAGCACAGGCGCCACCCTTCCCTTTTTGCGGGCAGACGCCGGCTTCGTCGCGGTAAAGCAATCCCACCCCCCGCAAGCCGGACACCGCCCGAGCCAGCGGGGGGAATGGTAGCCGCAGTTGTTGCACTGAAAATCAGTTCTTTGCATTAACTCGTCTTGAACCAGCAAATTCTTCTGAAAAAAACCTTTATTCCATTCTAAACTAAATTTCTACAATAAAAAAGCCCCGCATTTACAGGAAGCCGGGTGCAGGAAGCCGGCGGCCGGAACGGAGGGCGAACCCCCTTCTGATCCCGCCATCCGGCATGCTGCACCCGGCGATTCGTCAAAGACGGGGCTTGCAGCAACCGCTCAGGCTGCCTTACGTACAACCACCGCTTCGTCCTGTGCATCAACCAAGACCTTGTCTCCTTTGGCGAAGGTACCCTTCAGGAGCTCTTCGGACAAACGGTCCTCGACCAGGCGCTGGATGGTCCGCCGCAGGGGCCGGGCGCCGAACCGGTCGTCAATTCCCTGCTTCGCCAGCAGTTCCTTGAGCCCGTCGCCGAATTCAACCAGCACATCCTGCTCCTGGAGCCGCTTGCTCACGTCCTTGAGCATCAGGTCCACGATGGCCCGGATGTGCTCGTCCGTCAGCGAATGGAACACGATGATTTCGTCAACCCGGTTCAAGAACTCCGGCCGGAAGGTGCGCTGCAGTTCGCCCATTACTTTCTCCTTCATGACTTCGTAGGCCGCTTTCTGGTCGTCGGCGGCCCGGAAACCGAGCACACCCTCCTTCCTCAAAAGACTGACGCCGACGTTGGAGGTCATGATGATGACGGTGTTTTTGAAGTCCACGGTGCGCCCCTTCGCGTCCGTTAAACGTCCGTCCTCCATCACCTGGAGCAGGATGTTGAAAACGTCCGGGTGCGCCTTCTCGATTTCGTCGAGCAGCACCACCGTATAAGGCCGCCGCCGCACCGCTTCGGTAAGCTGGCCGCCTTCCTCGTAGCCCACGTAACCGGGCGGCGCACCGACGAGCCGTGACACTGTGTGCCGCTCCATATACTCCGACATGTCAATGCGCACCATCGCGTCTTCGTCGCCGAAGAGGGCCTCGGCGAGCGCTCTGGCCAGCTCCGTCTTCCCGACCCCGGTGGGGCCGAGGAAGATAAAGCTTCCGATCGGCCGCCGCGGGTCCTTCAGTCCGGCCCGCGCCCGGCGGATCGCCCGGGCCACAGCCGCAACGGCGTCGTCCTGGCCGACCACGCGCCGGTGGAGGATCTCCTCCATCTTTAGCAGGCGTTCCGTCTCTTCTTCCTGCAGCCGCCGCACCGGGATGCCGGTCCAGCTCGACACGATCTCCGCAATGTCCTCCGCCGTGACCTGGAGCTCCTCTTCGCCCTGCTTCTGCCGCCAGGCCTCGCGCGCGGCGTCAATTTCACCGCGCAGCCGGGCTTCCTGGTCGCGCAACTGCGCCGCTTTTTCGAACTCCTGCGCCGCGATCGCCGCTTCCTTTTCCTTGCGGATGTCCTCAAGTTTTTGCTCCATCTCCTTGAGGTCCGGCGGCGGCGTGAAAGCACGCAACCTGACCCTGGAAGCGCCCTCGTCGATCAGGTCGATCGCCTTGTCCGGCAGGAAGCGGTCGGTCACGTAACGGGCGGAAAGCTTCGCCGCCGCTTCGATCGCCTCGTCCGTAATCCGCACCCGGTGGTGCGCCTCGTACCGGTCGCGCAATCCTTTCAAAATGGCGATCGTATCTTCGATCGTGGGTTCATCCACCATCACCGGCTGGAAACGCCGTTCCAGTGCCGGATCGCGCTCGATGTGCTTCCGGTACTCGTCCAGCGTCGTGGCACCAATGCACTGCAACTCGCCCCGCGCCAGGGCCGGCTTCAGAATGTTGGCCGCGTCGATCGCCCCCTCGGCCGCACCGGCACCGATGAGGGTGTGCAACTCGTCAATGAAAATGATGATGTTGCCCGCCGACCGGATCTCCTCCAGGATCTTTTTCAGGCGCTCCTCGAACTCGCCCCGGTACTTCGTGCCGGCAACAATCGACGCCAGGTCCAGCGCGACCACCCGTTTGTGCAGCAGAACGTCCGGCACTTTGCCGGCCGCAATCCGCTGCGCCAGACCTTCCGCGATCGCCGTTTTCCCGACACCCGGATTACCGATCAACGCCGGATTGTTTTTCGTACGCCGGCTCAGGATTTGAATGACCCGCTCGATCTCCTTGTCCCGGCCGATGACCGGGTCGAGCTGATCCTCCCGCGCCAAACGGGTGAGGTCGCGACCGTACTGGTCCAGTGCGGGGGTATTGGTTGCCGCCTTTTCGGCACCCGCTCCGACGCCGCCCACCGGACCGGTACCGAGCGCCTCGATAACTGCCGCCCGCAGGCGGTCCAGGTCCGCGCCGGAACCCACCAGCACGCGGGCCGCGATCCCTTCGCCTTCCCGGACCAGACCCAGGAGAAGGTGCTCCGTGCCCACGTAGTTGTGCCCGAAACGCCGGGCCTCGTCCACCGCGAGTTCGAGAACCCGCTTTGCCCGTGGCGTCAGGGTCACTTCCTGTACTACCGGTCCCTGGCCCTGCTCAACCATCTGCTCAATCTGCCCCCGGACCGTGTCGGCGCTGATCCCCATTTCCGTGAGGACCCTGGCCGCCACTCCTTCACCCTCGCGCAACAGCCCGAGGAGAATATGTTCCGTCCCGACAAAGGGATAATTCATTCGCCGCGCTTCCTCTTGCGCCAGCAGCAGCACTTTCTGTGCCCGTCTGGTAAACCTCCCGAACATGCTTCTGCACTTCCCCCTTTCAGAAACATTTTTACCACGGTCTGTTTTTTCTATTTCAAATCGAAACTCTTTCTATTCCGCTCCCCGGCCCAGGCGTTCCCGGATAAGCTGCGCCCGCAAAACGTCCCGCTCGGCAGGAGCCAGACTTCGACCGGCCGCCTTGATGAGAAAGGCCGGCTGGCTCAGCACCATCAACTCCGCAACCAGGCTGAAAGGTATGCCCTTGATTATCTGCAGCGCCAGACCGAGGCGCAGGTCCGAAAGGCGCCGGAGCGCCTCCTCGGATTCGATCACCCGCGCGTACTGCAGGATGCCGTAAGACCGGAAAATCCGGTCTTCCAGGGCCTCCGGCTGCTTCTGGTACAGCCGCTTGCGCGCCTCACGCTCCTGGCTCACCAGGCGGCGCACCAGGGCCGTCAGATCGTTGATGATCTCCTCCTCCTGCCGGCCCAGGGTGATCTGGTTGGAAACCTGGAACAGATCCCCGGTCGCCTTCGTACCCTCACCGTAAAGGCCGCGCACCGTCAGTCCCAGCTTGCCCAAACCGGAGACCACCTCGCCCAGCATCCGGGTGGCTACCAGGCCGGGCAGGTGCAGCATCACGGAGGCGCGGAGCCCGGTGCCCACGTTGGTGGGGCAGGTGACCAGGTAGCCGAACTCCTCGCTGCAGGCATATTCAAGCGTCTCTTCCAGCAGGTCGTCCACCTTGCTCGCCAGGTTCCAGCACTCCTCAAGCGCAAGGCCGGGCATGAGGCACTGGATCCGGAGGTGGTCCTCCTCGTTGACCATGATGCTGACCACCTCGTCCGCGCGCAGGACCACCGCCTTTCCCGTTACGTCGCCCTTTATAAAGTCAGGGCTGACCAGGTGCTTTTCCACCAGGACCTGCCTTTCCACCGGCGTCAACTCCGCCATTCGGGTGAGTTCCAGCGGGCCGACGGCCGCCGCCGTTTTTGACTGCTGGACGGCCAGGCCCACCGCGTGCACGACCTCCTCCGCCTGCTCCGGACTCAGGCGGTGCGGAAAAGGGTAAGCCGCAAGGTCGCGCGCCAGCCGCACCCGGCTGGAAACTACCACGTCCGCCTCGGCGCCACCGTCTTTCATCCAGTTGCTGTACGGATTCTTGAGGGTGTCTTTCAGCGCCATCTATTTTCCCCCTTCCAGGCCCTGCTCAAGCTCCCGGATGCGGTCCCGCAGCTCCGCCGCCTTTTCGTATTCTTCCCTGCGGACCGCAGCCTCCAGTTCCTGACGGAGGCGCTTGAGTTCCCGCTGCACGCCTGTTTTCTTCCCGGTGCGCCGCGGCAGCTTCCCGGTATGCTTCACCGTGCCGTGAATCCGCCGCAAGACCTGGTCCACCGCCGGGCGGAAAACCGCGTAACAGTCACTGCAACCTAAAAGCCCGCGCCGGGCGAATTCCCGTTCGCGGAGCCCGCACCGGGGGCACTCCCGCGAAACCGGTTCGACCAGCGCCTGGGGCTCCTGCTGGAACAGCCCCCCTAAAAAGTCGTGCAATACGAGCTGCGGCATCATGAAACTGCCGACCCCGGTTTCCCGCGCGCATTCTTCGCACAGATGCAATTCCTGCTTCTTGTTGTTCGTAATCTCGGTATAGTGAACCGTCGCCGGCCGCTTATTGCATCGCTCACAAAGCACCGTTTCTCCCTCCATCGCTTTTCTACCCAAGGCCCTCCCGCCCGAAAAGCGCCGCCAGCATCGCCTTCAGCAGCGACGCCCGGAGCCGATCACGCGCGGACGGTACCACTTTCATTATACCCTTGGAGAGCGCCCCGCGGACCAGCACCGCCTCCCGGCGCGTAAGCAGTCCTTCCGCCTCAAGCCGCTCGACAAGCGCCAAGGCCTCCGCCTCCGAGAGGGCGTCCCCGATAAATTCAAAAATCTCGCGGGCCAGGTCCCGCCGGCTTGTTAGCGGCACCCGGGAAATCCGCAGAAAACCGCCGCCCCCCCGGCGGCTTTCCACGTAAAAACCGTGGTGCAGGGTAAAGCGGGTCATCAACACGTAATTTATCTGGGAAGGCACGCAGCGAAAACGCAACGCCAGAGCGTTGCGCTGGACCTCGACCCGCCCGGTCGGGCTCTCGGCCAGCAAACCCTTCAGGTACCTTTCGATTTCGTCCACCAGGCGTCCCATAGCTTTCATCCCTTAATTTTGACCTTGACTGACTTTAACCTTAAATCACTTTGAATGAAAAAGCAACCCCTTTCACAACCGTTTTTACCCTTTGAAGGCTAACAATAAACCGAAATTACTACATTTTGGGTCTCTTTCGCCCGCAGGCAAACTTTCACTCAGGCAAACTTTCACTCAAGATAATAAAAAATCTTTCGGGGAGATGATTTTCGCAAACTTTTACTTTAAAATCGATTGTAGGGTTCAGGAAAAAAGACCCCGGCTTAGGGGCAAAATTACCGTGGCCACCGATACCTGCGCCAGGATCAGGAGACAAATTGCATCGCACCGCAGGGCCGTCCAGCAGCTCCGGCAGGACCGGGAAGCGTCCGAAGGGATTGCCCACGAGTACCAGGTAGGGAGCGACCCCGAAGGCATTGACCAGCGGGTCCGCGAGCACGAAGAAAAAATAGTGAACTTTTCAGGCGCTCCTTGAGCACCACGGTTGCTAAAACTGCTGGCGGGAGCGCAGCGTGCGCATAACCGTTCACAGCCCCGAGAAGAAGCCGGTTGCCGCGGTTGGTGCAAGACTGCCGCGAGCCGTCGCCGAGGCACTGGCGGCCCGGGGAATCGCTCTTCATACCGGGCAGCGGCTCGAAGAGGTGGAATCCCTTGTTATTTACCTTCCCCACCGGGTAGTGTAGAGACAACCGTATATTCGTAGTTCGATACCATAAAACCAGTAAAGCATGCCGCTTCGGAAACCAAGAATAGAAACTGAAGCAAGATTGCAGATACAACTGTCTGAAAGGAGGATGAACAGGCTCCCCGAAACTGGAAGCCCTTGAGATTTTCGTGGTGCGGGTGAGAGGATTTGAACCTCCACGGGTCATCCCCACCAGATCCTAAGTCTGGCGCGTCTGCCGTTCCGCCACACCCGCGCCTGCCCACCGGATTCATTATAAACGGAACCCGGCGCCAGCGTCAATTTCTCCCCCCCGCCGCCGATCGTGTCAACCCACTGTAGGAATCTCGAAACCTCACCGACCTTGGAGCGGAACGAGCTACCAAACCGGCGAAACATTTCGGCTTAGCGCTTTGAGAGCCTTGGTCAGTGGAGTCACCGGACCCCG
>JBFLVI010000047.1:0-16227 GCA_040758635.1 Bacillota bacterium
GATCTGGTTGTGGGTGCGGTAAACATGGCCGTTTGGAACCGTCGTCCAGAGAATGGGCTGATTCACCACTCTGACCATGGTAGTCAGTACACCTCGCTTGCCTTTACCCGTCGGCTCCAGGAGGCTGGCATATTTGGTTCGATGGGCTCGGTCGGTGACGCGCTGGATAACGCGGTCGTTTGAGGGCTTCTTCGCCACGCTGCAGACCGAGTTGCTGGACAGGAACACCATGTCGCAACCCGCCGAATGCTCCAATCAGCAATCTTCGAATACATCAAGACCTTTTACAACCGCCGGCGGCGGCATTCCGCGCTGGGGTATCTCAGCCCGGCTGAGTTCGAAAGGAGGTGGTATATGGAGAAACAGGTTGCAATAGCGTGAAATCAAAGCTCCACGGTGTCCACAAAACCGGGGCAACTCCACCGCTTACCTCAGGGGATGGATAGGTTACTTCCGGCTGATAGACACCCCGAGTTGTGCTCCAGTCCCTTGATGAATGGATACGGCGGCGCTTGCGGGTGTGTCTATTAAAGCAGTGGAAGAAACCGCGCACCAAGCGGCGCAACCTTGTTGCCCTTGGCATCCCCGAGAAGTGGGCCGGGCTGATTGTCGGTTCCCGTAAGGGTTGGTGGCGGCTGGCTATCTCTCCCCAAGTGAGTAAAGCCCTTGGCCTTGCCTATTGGCGCGACCAGGGGCTTCTCAGCTTAGTCGAAGGTTACCGTGAGCTTCGTTCAACCATATGAACCGCCGTATACCGAACGGTACGTACGGTGGTGTGAAAGGACGGGGGTTAGCCTCCCCCTCCTACTCGATTGCTGTAGCGGGCTGGTTTTCGGGTTTAATCAATGTTCGCCGATGATCACCTGGCGGATGTGTTCGGTCAGGGGGGTGTTTTCATCGGCGACGATGCTGCCGGCCAGGGGGCCGTAGCCGAAAGAAGCGGCCATTTCTGTCAGCACGGTCTCGGCGGCCTTCAAGCGCCTCCGGTAAAAGAGTTCGTGATCCATCACCGCTTCGCTGATCCCGAGTTTCGCCCGGAGGATGTCCGGGAAGTAAAGGAGCGGCATCAGCAGGCGGGCCGTTTTCGGGCTCAGCCAGGCCCGGGAATGCAAAACGTCGGTGGCGTACTGAACGAGGCAAAGGTACAGGTCCGACAGCTCATAGTACTTGTACGCCCCGGAGTCCTCCAGCCACTCCTTGACCGTCCAGGTCCGCCTGCCTTCGTGGCCGAGGCAGAACTCCATCCGCTCGACCATGAAGAGCCGTTCGCGGATCAGGGGGGTATCACCGGCGTATTCGACCTGTACCGCCCGGCCGATGGGGTAGGTGCGGCAGTTCCGCGGCCGGACGGGATAGATGCTGCAGCGTCCGTCTTCGAGCAAAAAAGCGCAGGGGCCCTTTTCGGCGTGTTTCAACTGTACGAAGGGCCAGCTTGAAGAGGAGCCGAAGTCATAGGTACAGAAAAGTTCCAGGAACTCGGGCCCGGGGAGGTTGAGGTGCCGGGCGATAACCTCCACGTCCCAGGGGTCGAGCAAAATGGTGATGAAACGGCAGCATTTGCCCATGCACCTGTCGCTGCATTCGAAATTGAAACACTCGTCGGGCTGCATTTCTTTGAAAGGCTTGTTGTCCGGAATGCCGCTGGTATAACTCAAACTTTATTCCTCCCGGTTCTAAAATTCAGGTTCCCCTTAAGCCTACTTCCACTGGCAGTTTTTTGTCAATGGTTATTGATGCCGGGATGGCGGTTCCGGGGTTGATATTGGGTCAAAAGGGTTTATAATGGTCTTTGAAGAGGAGGTGGAAAAGATGCAGTTCCGGCGGTGGATTGTGCCCGTGATGCTCCTGGCGTTTATCGCGGGGGCCTGCTTTGCGGGCGGTTGTTACCTCGTTCAGGACCTCACCCAGGGTTCGAACGGAGAGACGGGAAAGAACACCGCAGCCGCCCAGGTGCAGCTTCCCCCGGGCAGTCCGAATACCATCGCGAACATCGTAAAACAGACAGGGCCGGCGGTGGTGAAGATCGATACGCTCAATCCCGTCCGCAACCCTCACCTGGACCCGTTTTTCAACGACCCGTTCTTCCGCGAGTTTTTCGGCCGGGTGATGCCGCGTGGCCAGGAGTACCGGCCGGGTCTGGGGTCGGGATTTCTCGTACGCAGCGACGGCTACATTCTAACCAACGAGCACGTGGTGGGCGAAGCAACGGAAATCAAGGTCACGGTCAGCGGATTTTCCCAACCGTTTAAAGCCCGCGTGGTCGGCGCGGACTACGACCTGGACCTGGCGGTACTGAAAATTGACGCACCGCGCAACCTGCCTTACTTGAAGCTCGGCGACGCCGAGAAGATGCAGGTAGGGGACTGGGTGATCGCCATTGGCAATCCCTACGGGCTTGACCACACGGTCACGGTGGGAGTCATCAGCGCCAAGGGACGGCCGATCGACATCGAGGACCGGCACTACAAGAACCTGCTGCAGACCGACGCCTCGATTAACCCCGGGAACAGCGGTGGCCCGCTTTTGAACCTTTCCGGCGAGGTCATCGGAATCAACACGGCGGTGAATGCACAGGCGCAGGGAATCGGGTTTGCGATCCCGTCCAGCACGGTAAAGACCGTCCTCGACGACCTGATCGAGAAGGGGAAGGTAATCCGACCCTGGCTGGGTGTTCAGGTGCAGGCGGTGGACGAGAAATGGGCTGAGTACCTCGGTCTGCCCAAAACCGAGGGTGCCCTGGTGGTTGGGGTCGTACCGGGAAGTCCGGCCGAGCGCGCCGGTATCCAGCGGGGCGACGTTATTCTTGAGCTTGCCGGGAAGAAGGTCAAGACCCCTGACGGACTGGTGGCGGCAATTAAGGAGCAGCGGATCGGTTCACGGGTGAAGCTCCTGCTCTGGCGCGAGGGGAAGCTGGTGCAGGTAGAAGTGGTAATCAACGAAAAACCGGCCAGATACTAACTGCGGCTGACTGTGCTTAATGAGATGCATAACGGGCGTTCGGGCCCGTTTTTTCTTTTTTGCAACGCGAAATCCATTTAATGGCTCTATTTCCATAAAGTAATCTATGGATTGCTTTCCTCTCTCTTGCTATTATAGGGACAAGCAGTTAAATAGCTCAAGCAGGAGGGAAATTATGCAAGTTAGCGCAAGAAAGGTCGCCCTAACCATTCTCGTTGCTGCTTTTTTAGTCTTAATTTATCCATTATCGGCCAAAGCAGTTGAACTGCAACGCAACCTAAGCATGGGTTGCCGGGGGTGGGACGTAACGCTCCTCCAAAACCAACTGGCAAAGCTGGGTTATTTTACCGTAAACTCCACCGGCTATTTCGGCCCGATCACGTATGATGCGGTAATCCGCTTCGAGCAGGACTGGGGTCTCACCCCGGACGGAGTGGTGACCAAAAAAGAATGGCGCCTCCTCTTCCCCCAAACCTCCCGCCAGCTGCCTCTCAGGACAGGCAAAAGGGTTATTTTCGGTTATTACCCGGTTGATTATCCGGGGGATAAAGCTGCTTACAGGTCGCTGGCGTCTTTCGGCCAGTACATCAGCGCGATAGGGATTTTCAGCCTTTGTGTGGACAGCCGGGGGAATCTCCGCGGCACTTTCCCCGGTGAAGGGGTAGCCCTGGCAAACAAATTCGGGGATAAAAGCATCCTGGTATTGCACAATTGCCACGACGGCTATTTTGACCGCTGGTTGATTCATAACTTACTAACCAACCAGTCCGTTCAGGATACATTCTTTGAAAACCTCCTGAAGCTCCTCCGCACCAACGGGCTGCACGGCGTAAACGTCGACTTTGAAAACATCCCGCCGACCGACCGGGAACGGTTCAACAGCTTCCTGATCAAGCTGGCCAGCATCCTGAAACCGGCGGGCTATTCTTTCAGCGTTACGATGCCGGCAAAAACCTGGGACGACCGGAAGAGTTCCTGGAGCGGGGCTTTCGACTACCAGTTGATCGGCAAGATTTCGGACTATGTGGTGCTGATGACCTACGACGAGCACTGGTTCAGCGGAAAGCCCGGACCGATAGCCTCTCTGCCCTGGGTGATAAAGGTTTTAGATTACGCAATAACGCAGATCCCGAGACATAAAATCCTGATGGGCGTGGCGGCGTACGGCTACGACTGGTCGGCGCGCGGGACCCAGA
Source organism: Bacillota bacterium (assembly GCA_040758635.1). Classification (GTDB taxonomy): domain Bacteria; phylum Bacillota; class Desulfotomaculia; order Desulfotomaculales; family Ammonificaceae; genus Yes71-27. The sequence continues at coordinate 4,155 of JBFLVI010000047.1, forward strand.
TGATCGGCTGGAATAAAATGAACCAACTGATTAATAAGTATGGCTGGGACAAGGTCTGTTGGGATAACACCGCCTGTGCACCGTACCTGCGGTACTGGGATGCGGGAGGAGTGTACCACGAGGTCTGGTTCGAAAACAAGTACAGCCTGAAGATCAAACTGGGGCTGATAAAAAGCTATAATCTGGCCGGAATCGGCATCTGGCGTCTGGGGTTTGAAGACGCAGTTTTCTGGGAAACTGTTCGCAGTTCACTGTAAAGAAGCAGGGGCCGGTTCAAAAAGGTTCCGGGAAGAAAGAAGCACCGGGCCGGCTTTCCCCGAGTCGGCGGAGGCTGGAGGACGGCGGTTGGAGGTTACCGGCCCCTGATTTCACCCGTTTAAGGTTGTGGCGTGCTGCGGGCGTCCGCGGGGGCGAACAAGCGGCTCCGGCAGCCGCCGCTTTTCTTTCCCGCCGGAATCGGGCGGCCTTCCGGGCTGCGGCCCCGGGATGAGTCCGGGATCCAGGGATTTCTTATGCAACGAGGTATAGAAGCTTGCATCCTTGAAACGGTGCGGCAACCGAATTTTTCCGCAGCGGCGGCCTTCCCTGTCCGGCGCGCTTCTGGTATATTAATCTTCGGGGTGTTTATCCCTCGCTCAGCCTGAGTGTTTTCGCCGCTTAGAGGGGGTAGGAGATTTGCGTTTTCTGGTTTTGGCGCTGGGCATTTTCCTTTTCACAGTAGCGGGGTTCGCGGGAAAAGCAGGCGCGAAAGTGGCGGAACCGGTGGTCGTGGCGCGTACGGCCGTGCTGATGGACCTGAAAACCGGTCAGGTGCTTTACGCCAAGGAACCCGAGAAAAGGATGTACCCGGCGAGTACCACCAAGATCCTGACCGCGCTGGTGGTGCTGCAGCGCGCCAGGCTGGACGACTACGTGACGGCCTCAAAAGAGGCGGTGAATACCGAGGGTTCGGCGATCTGGGTCCGGGAAGGGGAGAAGCTGGCCGTCAGCGACGCGCTCTACGCCTTGCTGCTGAACTCGGCGAACGACGTGGCTCTTGCGCTGGCCGAAAAGGTGAGCGGTTCGGAAAAGGAATTTGTGGCGCTGATGAACAGCACCGCGCGGGCCTGCGGGGCGACGGATTCGCATTTCGCCAACGCCCACGGTTTGCCGGACGAGAATCATTATACCACCGCCCTCGACCTGGCGCGGATAACCAGGGTGGCGATGGGAAACCGGGTTTTCCGGGAGATCGTGGCAACCAAAACGAAGAACATCACCCGGGCCTCCCCGGAAGACCTGAACCTGCTGATCAACCACAACAAGCTTCTCTGGAACTACGAAGGCGCCATCGGGGTAAAGACGGGATACACTACGCAGGCGGGGCAGTGCCTGGTGGCGGCGGCCCGGCGGGGAGAGCGCGAGTTAGTCGCGGTGGTCCTTGGCAGCGAGGGGCGAAACGTCTGGACCGATGCCGCAAGCTTGCTGGATTACGGGTTTTCCGCCTACCGGCTGGTGCCGCTGATCAGCGCCGGGGAAGTCATCGGGGAGTTGGAAGTGTTCCGCGGGGTAAAACCGCTGACGCTCGAAGCAGCACAATCCGTCTGGTACAACCTTCCCGTCACGGATGACGCACTAAAATTACCCTTTTGGAAGCTTTTGCTCCGGCCGGTGGAAGCACCGGTACAAAAGGGCCAGTCCGTAGGCGAAATCGTTTTTCAGGACGGGCGCGGGGAAATCGGCCGGTTTAGCGTGATTGCCGGGAATGATGTGGCACGGACGCCCTGGTGGCCGGTGGTCCTGCGCGGCATCCTTTACGCCGGGGGTGCGCTGTTCACCCTGTTTATTTTGCTGGTGGTAGCGGGGCGAAGGAGCCGGCGGCGCCGCGCGATTTTTTCGCGCCGAAGCAGCCCGTATAAGCTTTAAGCGGAGTCGGTTCCGGGAACGGCCGGAACCGGCTTTTTTTCTTAAGCGATTCGGTCGGGTATCAGGCGCTGCAAGAGGCGGGCCAGGTGGCTGCAGAAAGGGAAGAGGGCCAGGCTGCTGATGACGTTGTAAAGGATGTGGGCGTTGGCCACCTGCTGCGCCGGCCTGGCGGTTAAGGCTGCCAATAGGTTGCTGAAGGGGTTCAAAAAAGGGAGAAACACCAGGGCGCCGAGGACGTTTATCAGCAGGTGGGCGATGGCGACGCGCCGGCCGGCAACGGAACTGGTCAGGGAGACAATGAGCGCGGTGCAGCAGGTACCGATGTTGTTCCCGAGAACCAGCGCGACCGCAGTTTGCAGGTCAACCACGTTCTGGTTGTACAGCGTCATCGTGATCCCGGTGGTGACTCCCGATGAATGGATTAGGGCGGTTAGGACGGCGGCGGTTAAAATGGCCAGGAGAGGGTTTTCGTTGGCCGCCGTAAGCGCCGCCGCAAACCAGGGGAGCTCCTGCAGCGAGCCGACCTTGAGGTTCAGGAGGTCGAGCCCCCAGAAGATCAGGCCCGCTCCGGTCAGAATTGATCCCAAAGCCCGGAATGCCGGGCGGACGGCGGCAAGAAAGACCCCGGTAAGACAAAGCGGCACGGCGAGCGAGCCGGGATTGAGGGCCAGAAACTGAACGGTCAGGGTGGTGCCGACATTGGCCCCGAGAATGACGGCGATGGCCTGCTCCAGGTTCAGGATGCGGCTGTGGGTAAGGCCGGTGGTGATGACGGAAACGGCCGTGCTGCTCTGGGTCAGTGCGCTGGCGGCAAGGCCGGTGAGGGCTGCACGTGCCGGGTTTGCGGACAGCGAGTGGAAAATAAGTTTGAGGCGCTGGCCGGCAAAGAGAGCCAGGCCGGACTGTAAGAGTCGCAGGCCGAGAAGGAGTAAACCCAGGCCTGCAAGCAGGTAAAGACAAAGCAGCGTTTTCGTCTTTAAGCCCCTCTCACTACGTTTATGAGGGCTTTTCTGTTTTATGCCGTGGAATAAAAAACCTTGAAAACTTTTACAACCTGCTGTAAAGATTTCGCAAAAATCTCCGAAAAATGTTGAAGAAAATTAACCCAAAGAGGGGCCTCTTGCGGTATAATTTAGTTAGACAAACATCTTTTGCCATCAATCCGTTGCTCATCCTGTAATGAGGGGGCGGGTGCCATGGTTAACGCAACGGATCAGTTACCCGTAGAAAAAGGGGAGAATACCTTGGTGCTGCTGGTGCAGTCGCCACGGGTCCTCTTCACTTACTGGGAGGTTTCGGCGGCCGCACGGGAGTCCCTTAAGGAAAAGGAGATGGTGCTTCGCCTGTGCACGGCGGAAAACGGCCGGTTTTCACCGCGCGAAGTGGTGACGCCGTCCTTTTACGCCGGAGACTGGTATTTTCGAAGCGTGACTCCCGGAGGACGTTACCGCTGCGAACTTGGTTGGGCGGAAAACGGGGGGTTCTACCCCTTGCTTTACTCCGAAGTGGTGGAAACGCCGCCGGACAAAGCAGCATGGGCGTTTCCCGTGCCCGACCGGCGGGTGGAAAGGAAAGCCGGGGATCCGGCACCTTTTGTGGAAGCAGCAAGGGAAGTAGGGATCAGTTCGGGGGTCCTCTGGAAGAAATAGAAGGTGGCAGAAAATCAGCCAACGAAAGTTCCGGTGCGGCAACGCGCCTCTTTTATTTGGGGCCGGAAAGTGTTATGCTGACAGGTAGGGGTCACACAGCTTACAGGGGGTAGGGTGGTGCCCGAGGGTTACCTGGCTGTTGTTTTACACGCGCACCTGCCTTTCGTTCGTCATCCGGAAAAGGAACGGCAGCTCGAAGAAAACTGGTTTTACCAGGCGCTGACCGAGTGTTACCTTCCCCTCCTGGAGCTTTTCAACCGCCTGGCCCGGGAGGGTGTTGGCTTCAAGCTGACCCTTTCTTTTTCCCCGACCCTGATTACGATGCTCACCGACGAGCTTTTAACCGGGCGGTATGTCGCGTACCTGGAACGGCTGCTGCGGCTTGCAGCGGCGGAAAAGAAGCGGACCGCGGGCACGGAGGTTCACGCCCTTGCCCTTTTATACGAGGAGCGGCTGTACCGGAACTACGACCTGTTCGTGAACACCTGCGGCAAAAACCTGCTTTCCGGTTTTGCGGCGCTTCAAGAACAGGGATTTTTGGAAGTAATCACTACCTGCGCCACGCACAGCTACCTCCCGCTCGTGCGAAGCCTGGAAGCGCGGCGGGCACAGATCCTGGCGGGTCTTGACCTTTACGCCCGACATTTCGGCCGGCGCCCGCAGGGGTTCTGGCTGCCCGAGTGCGGTTATGCTCCCGGAGTAGACGAGCTCCTGGCAACCTGCGGCATCCGCTACTTTTTCGTGGAAACCCACGGGATTTTGAACGCTTCCCCTCCCCCTCCGTGCGGGGTCTACGCGCCGGTGCTCACGCCGGCGGGAGTGGCTGCTTTCGGCCGCGACCCCGATTCCTCGCGGCAGGTCTGGGACCGGCAGGTAGGGTACCCCGGCGATTACTGGTACCGGGAATACTACCGCGACATCGGTTATGAGCTCCCGTGGGAATACATCGAGTCTTTTCTTCCCTCCGGTGAGGTGCGGACCGACACCGGCTTTAAGTACCACCGGATTACGGGGAACGAGCCGAAACAGTTGTATGAACCTCAAATGGCCCGGGAGAGGGCGGCTGCGCACGCGGCGCATTTCTTGTACCACCGCCAGCGCCAGGCGGCTTACTGGTCTCAGTACCTGGAACACAAACCGGTCATCGTTTGCCCTTATGACGCCGAGCTTTTCGGACACTGGTGGTACGAAGGGCCGCAGTGGCTGGAGTTTTTGTTTCGGAAGATTCACTGCGACCAGGATACGGTGGTTTTGACCACGCCTTCGGAGTACCTTGCGGCTAACCCGCCGGAGGCTGCGGTGACCTTGAGCCATTCGAGTTGGGGCGAGGAGGGGTACAGCAAGGTCTGGCTGAATCCTGCGAACGACTGGATTTACCGGCATACGCATTATGCAGAAGCCCGAATGACAGAGCTTTGCGACCTCCACCCGGAAGCGGAGGGGGTGCTCCGCCGGGCGTTGAACCAGGCGGCGCGGGAGCTTTTATTGGCTCAGGCCAGCGACTGGGCCTTTATCCTGCACGTAGGCTCCACGGCGGAGTACGCCGCCCGCAGGGTAAAGGACCATATTACGCGCTTCAACCGGTTAACGGATGAAATTCTCGCCCGAAGGATTGACGAGACGGCGCTGGAAGAGATGGAGGCGGCAGACAACATCTTTCCGGCGCTTGATTACCGGATTTACAGCCGCTTCTTTTCCGGCGAGAGCCTGCAGGTGCGCGTGCCGCGGCGGGTGCTCCTCCTTTCCTGGGAATACCCGCCGCACATCGTCGGCGGGCTGGGCCGGCACGTTTACGACTTATCAAGAGCGCTCGTATCGTTCGGCAACGAGGTAACCGTCGTCACGGCCCTGGTTTCGGGAAGCCAGGTGGCGGAGGAAGTGGACGGTGTCGTGGTTCACCGGGTTCCGGTCGAAGGATACGAGAGCGATTTCCTGGGCTGGGTCACCCGGTTGAACGAGGGAATGGCGGCCGTGGCCTGCCGGCTCTGGGACCAGGAAATGCGGTTTGAGGTGGTTCACGGGCACGATTGGCTGGTCGGCGCGGCGGCGCAGGAACTCGCCGGCCGTTTTGCGCTTCCGCTGGTGGTCACGATCCACGCGACCGAGTACGGGAGGTACCAGGGGATTTACAACGACCTCCAATACAGGATCCACAGCGCGGAAAGAAGCCTGACCCGGAGCGCCGACCGGGTCATCTGCTGCAGCAACTACATGGCGCAGGAAGTCTCCCGGTTGTTTGACGTGCCGCTGACGAAGATTACGGTAATCCCCAACGGGGTGGATCCCGGTTCACTGGGAATTGAGGGCTGGCGGGGGTTGGCGCCGCCATCAGAGGCGCCGGTGGTCCTTTTTCTGGGGCGCCTGGTGCCGGAGAAAGGGGTGCAGGACCTGATTCGGGCGCTGCCGCTGGTGGCGGAACAGGTTCCCGGCGTGACGGCGGTAATTTGCGGTCAGGGGCCTTACGAAGGGGAACTAAGGCGGTTGGCGGCTGAAGTGGGCATGTTCACGCGGATCCGTTTCGCCGGGTTCGTGGACGGCGCTGCCCGCAACCGGCTCCTCCAGGAGGCGGCGGTGGCGGTTTTCCCCAGTCACTACGAGCCTTTTGGCATTGTAGCTCTTGAGGCGATGGCTGCGCAGGTGCCGGTGGTTGTCGGCGACACCGGGGGTTTGAGCGAGGTGGTGGAACAGGGGATTGACGGTTTCAAGGTTCCTCCTGGCCGGCCGGAGGTTCTGGCAAGGTACATCAGCGAGGTTTTGACGAACCGGTCGCTGGCTGAAGAGATCTGCCGCCACGCCTGGCGGAAGGTTTGTTCGGCTTACAGCTGGCGTCATATCGCAGCGGTGACGCGTGAGGTTTATGCCCGGGTGGGCGGTGCTTGGCAGGAGTAAAGTCGGGAGGGGAAGTATGCCGCGCCCTTTGGTTATCGGTAACGGCAGAATCATGGTGACGTTTGATGAAAAGCTCGAGATGCGGGATTTCTTTTACCCCCACGTGGGCCAGTGGAACCACCTGCAGGGGAACCGGAACCGCCTGGGGGTCTGGGTGGAAGGCAGGTTCAGCTGGACCGCGGACGAGGGGTGGGAACGGTGCCTGGGCTACCAGGAAGACGCTCTGGTGACTGAGGTGGAGGCCACCCATCCGGGCTTGAACGTCAAGCTCCTGATAAACGACGCCGTCCACCGCCGGCTTAACATCTACCTCAAAAAAGTCGTGGTGCAGAACCTTACCGACAAGGAGCGGGAAATCCGGGTCTTCTTTGGCCAGGACTTTTCCATTGACGAAAACAACGTGGGAGATACGGCCTTTTATGAACCCTTTTACCGGGTGATTTGCCATTACAAGCGCAACCGGTACTTTCTCGTTAACGGTCTCAGCCACCGGGGGCGCTTCGATCAGTTTGCCACCGGGATCAAGAAGTTCGGCACGGCGGAGGGAACCTGGCGGGATGCCGAGGAAGGGATTTTAAGCGGAAATGCCATCGCCCAGGGCTCGGTAGACAGCGTTATTGGTTTTAACTTGGTTTTAGAGCCCTGGGGGGAGGAAACGATTTATTACTGGATTTGCGTGGGGCGGAATATCCAGGAGGTCAGGGAACTTAATAACTTCGTTCTGGAACAGGAAGCAGAGGAGTTACTCTTCCGGACCAAAACGTTTGGCCGCGCTTTCCTCGAGGCTTGCTTTGAGTCCTGTGCCAGCATTTGCGGCGTAGATATGAGGAACTTCCCGCCGGAGATGGTTGCGGCTTACACGCGCAGCCTCCTTATCCTGCGGGCGCACTTCGATGCAGGTGGAGCGGTGATTGCTTCTCCCGATTCCGATATTATGAGCACCAACCGGGACCACTATTGCTATCTCTGGCCGCGGGACGGTGCCTTCGGCATTTACGCCCTGGTACAGGCGGGTTACGGCCGACTGGCGCGCCCTTTTTTCAAGTTTTGTACCAACGCGCTGACGGACAGGGGATACCTTTTGCACAAATACAATCCGGACGGTACGGCCGGTTCGAGCTGGCACCCCTGGCTGGAGGAAGGCGTGGTGCACCTCCCCATTCAGGAAGACGAGACGGCTCTGGTGCTATGGGCGCTGTGGGAATACTACCGGCGAGAGCGGGACCTCGAGTTTGTTTTGGAGTGTTATCGTGATTTAGTCCGGCCGGCCGCGCAGTTTTTGAGCGACTACATGGACGAAAACCTCAACCTTCCGGCGGAGTCCTACGACCTGTGGGAGGAAAGACGCGGAATTTTCACCTTCACCGCGGCGACGGTTCACGCCGGCCTCACGGCGGCCGGCAACATGGCCCGGCTTTTTGGACAGCCGAAGCTGGCGGAAAGCTATTTCCAGCGCGCAAGCGAGATCAAGGAGGGAATGCTCAGGCACCTTTACGATGAGAAGCGCGGGCGCTTCTTGCGCGGTTTGCGTTTTAACCGGCGAAAGGGGGCCTTCGAACCAGACGCGACCATTGACAGCAGCGTGGCCGGCGTCTTTTTGTACGACGTGCTGCCGGTCCACGACGCGCGGGTGGCGGAAACGATGAGCCAGGTAGAGAAGGTGCTCTGGGTAAAAACCGGGGTAGGGGGCGTAGCCCGGTATTACGGCGACTACTACTTCCGGCAAACAGACGACCTGGAGAAGGTGCCCGGCAACCCCTGGTTCATCTGCACGCTCTGGCTGGCGCGGTACTACATCAGGGCGGCCCGGAGCATCGAGGAATTGGCGCGTGGCCGGCGGTTGATAGAATGGTGCGTGAAACATTCCCTGCCTACCGGGGTGATGCCGGAGCAGCTGCATCCCTTCACCGGGAAGCCGCTTTCCGTGGCGCCCCTGAGCTGGTCGCACGCCGCTTTCGTTATCGCGGTTACCGAGTATATCGCCCGCCACCAGGAACTCGAAGCAGCCCAGAAGCGGATGGTCTTCTCGGTTCCGGCAGGGTTATAGGTTCTGAACTGAAGTGCGGATTACCGTGCCGGCGGCCCGGTTCTAATGGGTTTTCAAGCCGGACCTTCGGCGTTTGAGGTGGTGAGTTGCAGGTTTGAAAGTTTCAGGTTTGGCGACGGGGATCGGCAGCCTGCCGCAAATTGAGGCAGCGCCGGCCCTGGAATTGGTGAAAAAGCATCTCGGGAGCCTGCCGCACTGGCCGCAACTGCCCCGGCGGGGATCGGCCGAGGGGTTTGTGGAGCAGTTCCTGGGCGCGCTTGCGGCGCACGGGGTGCTGGAAACGGAGGGTAAACCCCGCTTCCTGAACGACGGTGCGGACTGGCCGGAAAGGTTGACGGCCTTCTATACCGTTTGCTTCGACGCAGAAGAAGGGGGCGAAGCGGCGCTTGCCACCTTTGCGCCGGGCGAGGAGGCAGCTTCCGGGTTTTACGCTTTCTGCAGCGCCGTGGAGGCCGGGGAGTTTCCCGGGGCCAGGGCCTTCAAGGGACAGGTTGTGGGACCGCTGACGGTGGGGTTTCAACTCACGGGTGCCGGGGGGCGCCCTGCTTATTACGACCCGGAACTCCGTGAATTGATCGTCCGCAACCTGACGCTGGCCGCGCGCTGGCAGGCCGGAAGGCTGGGCCGGTTCGGTGCACCCGTTATCATTTTCATTGACGAGCCGGCGGTGAGCGTTTACGGGCAGTCGAGCTACATCACGGTGACCCGGGAGCAGATTGCGGCCGACATAGGGGAGATGGTCGCCGGTATCAAGGCTGCGGGCGCCCTTGTAGGGGTGCATTCCTGCGCCGCGGTGGACTGGAGCATTCTGCTGACCCTTGACATTGACATCCTCAGTTTCGACGCTTACGGTTACTTCCAGTCGCTCTTGCCCTACCGCCGCGAGCTGGCAGCCTTTCTTGAGCGGGGCAGCGTGCTTGCCTGGGGGCTGGTACCGACCACGGAAGCGGCCTGGGAGGAAAGCCCGGCCGGTCTGGTGGCCCGTCTGGAAACGTACTGGCGGGAGCTGGCGGAGCGGGGCGTGCCGGAGAAGCTTTTGCGGCGACAGTGGTTGATCACGCCGAGCTGCGGGGCGGGACTGCTGGCGGAACCGCTGGCCGGGCGCATCTACGAGCTTACGGCGGCGGTGGCCGAGTTGCTCCGCAAGAGGGAAAAAGGTGGTCCGTAGGGCCGTGGGTGGAAAAGGGCTCGTGGATTACCACCTCCATACCCGCCGCTGCGGCCACGCAACGGGTGCCGTGGTCGACTTCGCCCGTACCGCCGAAGAGAAAGGCCTGCTGGAAATCGGCTTTGCGGACCATATTCCGCAGTATTTTCTGCCGGTGGACCGGCGCGACTGCGGGCTGGCGATGCCGGAAGAAGAGCTGTCGGCTTACGTGGCCGAGGTTTTAGACGCGGCAGCGGGTTTCAAGGATCTCGAAATCAAGCTCGGCATCGAGGCCGATTACGTTCCTGGCCGGGAACGGGCGCTTGAAGCGATCCTTGGCCGCTACCCTTTCGACTACGTCCTGGGTTCCGTGCACCACCTTGACGGTTGGGGCTTTGACAATCCGGCCGAAATCGCCGGGTACGCCGGGCGGGACGTTGACGCTCTCTACCGGGAGTATTTCCGGCTGGTTCAACAGTTGGCGGCCAGCGGCCTTTTCGACGTGGTGGCTCACCCCGATCTGCTGAAGAAGTTCGGCTACCGGCCCCGGGGGGACATCCTGCCCCTGTACGAGGAGACGGTCCGGGTGATTGCCGCCAGCGGCATGGCGGTGGAGGTAAATACGGCCGGTTTGAGGCAGCCGGTGGGGGAGATCTACCCTGCACCCTCCTTCCTGGAGCTGTGCCACCGGTATGGCGTTCCGATAACCCTGGGTTCGGACGCCCACCGGCCGGATGACGTGGGACGTGATTTTGAACAGGCTGTGACCCTTCTGCGACAGGTGGGGTACCGGGAGGTGGCCGTTTTCGAGCGGCGGCGGCGGAAATACCGGCCGCTCCGGTAAAAGCCGGAGTGCGGCAACAAACCGGTAGCAAGAAGGAGTACGGCCGCGGGGGGAGGTTTTTCAAAACTCTCGGCCTGCCAAGTATAGGACGTGATCTGAAAACTGCCGGATTGAAACTGCTCCCGGCAGGTCTTTTTTGGGGCTCCGTTTCACTTTATTTCCCGGAAGGAAACCGGCGTGCGGCCGCGAACCATAAAGGGGGCCGTTTTATTCTGACCGGGAAAGAAAGTGGAAAAATCGTGCCTTCCATTGAGCTTTCACCCCGCCTGATCCTGGACTTCATTGACGTGGTTCTGGTGGGGATCGTGGCCTATGCGGTCTGGCGGTTGATTCGCGGCACCCGGGCGGTGCAGCTTTTGAAAGGCTTGCTCGTCCTGGCGGTACTGACGGTGGTCGCGTACAAGCTGCAGCTTCACCTTTTGAAGTGGACGCTGGAGAAGGTCTGGACGATGGCCTTCGTGGCGGTTCCGATTATCTTTCAGCCCGAAATCAGGCGGGTGCTCGAAAAACTTGGACAGGGAGCGCCTTTTTTGCGGATGGTTTCTGCGGATACCAGGCGGCGGTTGGTGCAGGAAGTCACGGCTGCCGTGGCGGAGCTTTCGCGCACGCGTACCGGGGCGCTGATCGCGTTCGAGCGGCGGACGGGACTCAGGGAGTACACGGAAATCGGCGTGGTGCTGGACGCGCTGGTTTCCCGCGAGCTTCTGCTTTCGATTTTCGAACCCCATACCGCTCTTCACGACGGGGCGGTGCTCATCGCCGGTGACCGGATCGTGGCGGCTGCATGCTTCCTCCCGCTGGCCGCGCAGCATGCCGTGCCGCCGGATCTGGGTGCCCGGCACCGGGCGGCGGTGGGTTTGAGCGAGCAGACTGACGCGCTGGTGGTGGTGGTTTCCGAGGAAACGGGCCGGATAAGCCTGGCCAAAGGCGGCCGCCTCACGCGCCTTGCGGACGCATCGGAACTGGAGGTGGTCCTGAAAAAACACCTGTTTCCGGAGGGGCTTGGAAAACTGCGTTTCGGCAGGAATCACCGGGATAAGCCGTTTGAAACAGGGTTGTAACAGAGACGGGCAAGACCGTCACCGCAGCTGTTTCAAACCGTAAAAGATCAAGGCTACTCCCCCGAGGACGGCAAGGAAACCCGCAGGCGAAAGCCGCTCAGCCAGACCGCAGAGCCCCAGCAGGGTAACCGTGCAAAGGATTACCGGACCGATAACGCTGAGGACCGCGTTGATTTTCAGGGCGGTTTCGGCCCTCCCGTAATAAAGCATCAGGACGGCGGCGGTGAACTCGACCGTGGAAGAAAGAAAACGCACCCCCGCCATTCCCCAGACCACGGGGTCATAAACCGTGAACAAACTTATTACCTCCCGATCAGAAGTCGGACCCCAGGAGACCGCTGCAAAACTTCGCCTGGACAATGCCTGGCCGGTCGGGTCCGGGTGTTCACGTACCATTTTAGAGATTAGAGGCCAGAAGTTAGAGGTCAGATCTTTTGTAGGAATTCGCAAAGCGAATTCCCTCAATAAACTCCAACATCCAACCTCCGGTCTCCAACTTCCAAAATGCCATGCTTGTTTTTCGCGGTCTCT
>JBFLVI010000048.1:0-14600 GCA_040758635.1 Bacillota bacterium
GCCGTCTTCCGCCTGGTGCTCCCGCACGCCACCATCCGGTACGCCGGCGGCCGGGAGCACAACCTCCGCGACACGCAGGCCCTGGGGCTTGCCGGCGGGGTGGACGGGCTCATCACCGGCGACTACCTCACCACCGCGGGCCAGGGAACGCCGCGGGACTTGAAACTGATCCGGGATCTCGGGCTGGAACCCTGCTAAAACCGTCACAAAATCCGACAAAACCTTTTGCATAAAAACGGCCTTTGGAGCTATAATAGTAAAAAATTTCCTCAGCGCTGAAGGTACAGGAAAAACAACTTTTTGGAAAGGGTGATCAAATTGCGTTGCCCGCTTTGCGACGTGAAAATGAAGGAAGTGGAGCGACGGGGGGTGACAATTGACATCTGCCCGGAGTGTAAGGGTGTATGGCTCGACAAAGGCGAACTTGACCGGCTGCTTTCACTCGACCGGGCGGAAGAAGAAGCCGCTTACAGGGAAAAGAAACCGGAGTATAAAGAAACCCGTTCTGTCGGCGAAAAACATCATAAGAAGCGCAAATCTCTCCTGGGTGAAATTTTTGAAGTTTTTGATTGATTCGAGCAGGAAACCCCACCGGGTCTGGTCGAATAGAATTATTATACCACGTCCGGGAGGTGAGGCCATGATACCTGTCAAGGTAAAAGAGATCGCCTTCGACTACGCGATGAATCCCGTGTTACTGTTGGCAGACGAAACCGAGCACAAGATGCTGCCGATATGGATCGGGCCTTTTGAAGCGCACTCGATCGCCCTGGCCCTCGAAGGCGCGAGCCTCGGCCGACCGCTAACCCACGACCTGTTGAAGTCGATTTGCGACCAAGCCGGTACCAGGGTGGCGAGCGTGATCATCAGCGACGTCCGCGACGGTACTTACTACGCAGAGCTCCACCTGAAGATCAACGACAAGGAAGTGATCATCGACGCGCGACCGAGCGACGCCATCGCGCTGGCGCTCAGGACGGTAACGCCAATCTACATCAGCGAAAAAGTCGCGGATTACGCGCTGACACCCGAGGAGCTTTACAACCAGGAGTCCGAAGAGACAAAAATCGTACGCCTACCGGAAGAAAAGAAGCTACACTGAAAAAGCGGGGCGAATCGCCCCGCTTTTTTCACCGTAAAAGCGCAAGGATGATCACCACCAGGCCTAAAAGGCCCCGGTACCATACGAAGATATTGAAGTTCTGCGTAATCACGAAACGCAGGAGGAAAGCGATCGCCGCGAATCCCGTCACCGCCGAGACAGTGACCCCGACCCAGAAAGGAAAGGTAAGATCGCCCACGCCGATGTCTCTCAGGCTGAAAACGCCGGCCCCCAGGATGATCGGCGTTGAAAGCAAAAAAGAAAACCGGGTAGCCGCCTCCCGTTCCAGCCCCAAAAAACGGGCTGCCGAAATCGTCGCCCCGGAGCGTGAAACGCCGGGGATGATCGCCAAAGCCTGCGAAAAACCAATGACGAGCGCGTCGCGCCACCCCACCTGCCAGATGTCCCGGGCCCGCGCCCCCCGGTGGTCCGCCACATAAAGCACCACCCCCATCAGGATGAGCATTGTTCCCACGAGCAGCGGCGCGCGAAAAACCGTCGCCGCGTACTGTTCCAGCGCCATCCCGGCCAGCGCCCCGGGTATCGTAGCCGCCACCAGGTACCAGAAAAGCCGTCCCTCACGTGTTTTGGTTCCTTTGAGGCCGTTTTGCGCAAGGTTGAGCCAGTCGCGCCAGAAGTAGGCCACCACCGCCACCAGCGTCCCCAGGTGCAGCGCCACGTCGAAGGCCAGACCCGGATCGCGCCAGCCGAAAAGCCACGGCACCAGCACCAGGTGCGCCGAGCTCGAGATCGGCAGAAACTCCCCCAACCCCTGGACGATCCCCAAAACCACCGCCTCGATCAGACCCAAATGAAAGCCTCCCCGTAATCAGCATTAGGCCAAGAGTCAAACTCTAAAAAATATAGGAATCCGGCGCACCGAATTCCCGGAGATCTTTGTTAAGGGCTCGCATCCGACAAAGCCTGATAATTCCTGAGCCGCCGTCTCTTTGTCCGCCGCGGCCGCTCTTTTTCGCTAGGAGACCGCTGCAAAACTTCGCCTGGCTTTGTCAGCCGGTCGGGTCCGGGTGCTCACGTACCATTTTAGAGGTTAGAGGCCAGAAGTTAGAGGTCAGATCTTTTGTAGGAATTCGCTTTGCGAATTCCTACAATAAACTCCAACATCCAACCTCCGGTCTCCCACTTCCAAAATGCCATGCTCGTTTTCGCGGTCTCCAGGCCATTTCCAAATTTAACCACCCAAAAGCTGGCGAACTCATTTTTGGCAGTTAAGTAGTTTTGCAACACTCTCCCAGACAGACTGCTTCTTCAACAAAACCCCACCGGACCAAACTACGCGTGTGCAAGGAAAGGTTTCCGGAAGGGGTTTTTCAGAACGCCATATCTAAAATCTAACCTTCGGGGGGCTTTCTGTCAATCTTTTTCCCCGCGCCGGCCCTCTGCTACCCTTTCTTTCTCTCCACGACCCGGTTCAGAAACCGGGCTTCGTCCACCGCCAGGCGTTCGTGGCGCCCCCGCCCCACAATCCCGGCGGAATCATGCGCCTCCACGGTAAAAACCAGCCGCCGCCCCTCGACCTCAACCAGTTCCGCCCTTGCGCGGACCTCCATCCCTACGGGCGTGGCCGCCACGTGCTCAAGTTCCACTTTCGTTCCCACCGTAGTCTCTCCTTCCGGGAGGACACCGTTTAGCGCCGCCACCGCCGCTGCCTCCATCAACGCCAGGAGGCGCGGCGTCGCGAGCACCGGTACCGTCCCGCTGCCCTGCATCACTGCCGTATCCGCTTCGCCTACGACCATCTGCGCCGTACCCTGCAAACCTTTCACTAAAGCCACCTTTTCCCCCTCCTACAACAAAGACCGGAAGTAAAGATAACCCCGGAGGTCTTTCAGCGTATACACGCCGCGCTGCGCCAAAACCGGGAGCAGGGACCAGTAAAGCCGGGCGTGGATCACCGCGTCCCCGCGCGCGGAATGTCTGCCTTCTAACGGCACGCCGTAGTATCTTGCCGCATCGTCAAGCAGGCAATGCTCCCATTGGGGATGCAGCGCCTGAACAACCGTGAGGACATCAACAACCGCCGTCCGGGCGATCTTGGACCCGGCAAACAGGCGCAGCACCAGGTTCAAAAAAGAAAGGTCGAAATCGGCGTTAAATCCCAGCGGAACCCCCTGCAAAAGAAAGCCGAGAAACGCGGGGAGCACCTCCTCGACAGCCGGAGCGTCCGCCACCTCCGCATCCGTGATCCCGGTTAAGGCCGCCGTTACAGGAGGAATCCCCCGCCCCGGATTTACCAGTTGCTCGAAGTCGCTTGTAATCATCCCGTTCTCAAGCCGCGCTGCACCCAGGGCAATGATCCGGTCACCTCCGAACGGGTGCAGACCCGTGGTTTCAAGATCAAAGGCTACATAAACCTGTTCCTCAAGCGGCACGTCCGAATCCCAGCGCCTGTTCAGTTCGCGCACCAGAAAGGATAAGAGCCGGTCCTCCGTCCTGCTCCCAACTTTAACCTTGAAGCCGCGAAATACCCGCAAAAGGTACGAAGACATTTTGCTCACCCCGGTGAAGCGTCCCGCCGTATTTTTGAACTGCTCACCCCACCCGGAAACTCATTCCCGTGAGGTACTGCAGCCGTGAAGCAACCGCGAGCGAATCGCGCAGCGCGTTCAGTTCCCTGCGGCTGAGGCGGCGGGGATTGATGTAGTTGTCCGGTTTGCCTCCCTGATTCAGGCACTGGAGGTTCTCCCGCAGCCGCAGCATCAGCATGCTGTCGTAAGCCAGGCCGAATACCTCTGCATCCTCCTCGCGAAAAACGTTCCGCTCCACTAACTGCTTCAGCCGCTCAAAAGTTGAGGTGGCCTGGATTCCCTCGCGCAAGGCGAAGAGCCGGATGCAGTCCACGAAATGAATCAGCACCGAGCGTTTGATATCCAGTTCGTCCTTGTGTAGGCCTGTTTTTTCGGTAACCACCTGCCGCAAGGGGTTCAGGGGAATCCTGTTGGCCAGCGCGTCCCGTGCCAGGAAATGCAGCACCACCTGCTGGCTGCTCAGCCACCGCGAAATCCGTTCCCGCAACGTTTCGGCGAGGGCGAAGCGGCCGTAAACCGGGCGAAAATCGAAAAAGATGGTCATTTTCCGGAGCAAGTCCCCCTCCGGCTCCATGATCCACCCGCGCACTGCACGCAGCCACTCGTCGAGTGACCGGCACCACTCCGGGTTGTTGGCCATCACCTTTCCCCGGCAGGGTGCAAAACCCAGGTGCACCAGGCCCGCAACCACCTTTTCACCCAGGGCCAGAAAATACTCCCGGTACAAATCTTCCTGCCCGGCGGGTGGGTCTTCGTAAACAACGGCATTGTCCAAATCCGTCCGGAGGATCTGTTCCCGCCGCCCGGCACTCCCCATCGTCAGCCAGCAATACCCGCAGGGGGCCCGCCCTCTGCCTTCCGCGTATAACTCTTCTTCCGCCAGGAAGATCAGCCGCGCCGTCAAGCGGTCGTAAAGCTCCGAGACCAGAACGCCGATTTCGGCGGCCGTAGCCTGGCCGCCCACCAGTGCGAAAACCAGGCGGTCAATTTGCTGAATCGCGGATTCAAGCCCCTTCAGGTCCCGGGACCGCTCGATTGTATTGAGCGCGCTTAGGGCATCCACGTTCTGGGTCCGTACCAGGTCGGCGAGGGTAACCATCCCCCGCACCAGCCCGTGTTCGACCACAATCACGTGCTTGAGCTGGCGCTGTACCATCGCCAGCAACGCTTCCTGAAAAAGCGCCGCCGGCGGCAGAACGATCGGATTTGTCTCCATGACCTCCCAGACGGTTACCCGCTGAAAATCGGCGCGACGCTCGGCAAGCACCTTCTTTACCAGGTCCTTCTCCGTGACGATGCCAACCGGATCCCCGTCGTGGCTGACCACCACGACGGAACTGACCTGGCGGGTACTTAGAAGCTGGGCTGCTTCCGTTACGGTGTTCTCCTCCAGACAGGTCACCACCGGGGTGCTCATAATCTCATAGAGCCGCTTACGGAAGGGGCGCTCGGCTGCCTGGCCCATGAACAGGCAATGTTCGCGGATTACTCCCTCCCAAAGGTAACGCATGCGCTCGGCGAGCATCCGGCTGAAGTAGCCCGCAAAACCGGGACTGGTGGCCATCAGCTCCTCAAAGCACGCACGCGGTACCAGCAGGCACCGAGTTGTCTCGGCCGCACGCGTCGAGGCGGGGTAGGTCTCGTTGGTAAAGAAGACCGTTTCCCCAAAGAACTCGGAGGGATGCCGCAGGCTGACCACCCGCTCATCGCCCGTATCGGCCGGCAGGATGACCTCCACCAGCCCTTCCACAACGATAAAGAGGACTTCCTGCGAAGGCTCGCCCTGCCGGAAGATGTAACTCCCTTTCGGGTAGACGCGGATGGAAAAGGCCCCGGCGTGCTTCCGGAGATCCTTTTCATCCAGTTCGGAGAACGGCGGGGTTGTCTTTAGAAGTCCCAAGTCCACGCTCATGGGTGAATCCTCCTGTACCGCAGGCACAATTTAAACCGCCGGGTCCCGTCAGGGCAGGACCCGGCGGCATTCCGCAGACCAACTATGCCAACCCCTCTACTCCGCTCCGAGCGCCAGGTACGTCCTTACCTTCTGGGCGTCAAATTTTTCCTCCGCCTCTTTATCCGCAAAAAGCAGCGACACGGCAAATGCTGTTATGAAGCTGGCCGTCATGGAGACAATGGCCGGGTTTTTCAAGGGGAAAACCGCCGTCGGGTTGTTCAGCACCTCGACCCAAACCGTGGGGCTCAGAATAATCAGTACGGTGGCCAGAACGGAACCGACGATGATTGAAGCCGTTGCGCCCGCAGTGCTGAGCCTCCGCCAGGTGATCGACAGCAGCAGTGCCGGGAAGTTTGCGCTGCAGGCAACGGCAAAGGCAAGCCCCACCATGAAGGCCACGTTTTGCCCTTTAAAAACGATGCCGAGCACGATGGCCAGCAGGCCGACGGCGACCGTGGCGATCCTGGCCACTTTGACTTGCTCCCACTCGGTGGCCCGGCCCCCTTTGACTACGTTGACATAAATGTCGTGGGAGAGAGCGGAAGCACCGGCGAGGGTGAGCCCTGCAACAACCGCCAGGATAGTGGCGAAAGCCACAGCAGCGATGAACCCGAGAAACGGCGTTCCGCCCAGCAACTCTGCAAGCAGGAGCGCCGCCATGTTACCGCCCTTGTCGATACCCTGGATCAGTTCCCGGCCCACCAGGACCGAGGCGCCAAAGCCCACCAGGGGGATGATGCAGTAGAAATACCCGATAAAACCGGTGGCCCACCCCACCGACTTGCGCGCCTCTTTGGCGTCGGGAACGGTATAAAACCGCATCAGGATGTGCGGCAGTCCCAAAAGCCCGAACATCAGCGCCAGCCCGAGCGAAACCGCGTCGAGCGGGTTGGAGATCAGCTTCCCCGGCTCGAGCGACGCCTGGCTGTACTTGGCCGCGACGGCAGCGTAAAGCTCCCCGGGGCTGAAACCGAACTGCGCCATGGTCAACAGCATCAGCAGCGTCACCCCGCCCAGCAGCAGGCAGGCCTTGATGATCTGCACCCACGTGGTGGCAATCATTCCGCCGAAAAGCACGTAGATGAGCATTACCACGCCGACGATGATTACCGCGCTTTCGTAGGAAAGGCCGAACATCAGCTTGATGAGGTTCCCCGCCCCTACCATCTGCGCGATCGTGTAGAACAAAACGGTCAGAATACTGCCCACAGCCGCCGCAACCCGGATCGGCCGCTGCCTCAACCGGTAAGCCACCACGTCCGCGAAGGTAAATTTGCCCAGGTTCCGCAGCGGCTCGGCAACCAGGAAAAGCAGCACCGGCCATCCGACGAGCCAACCGGTAGCGTAAATCATCCCGTCGAAACCGCTCAGCGCCACCAGCCCGGCGATGCCGAGAAAGGACGCGGCGCTCATGTAATCTCCCGCAAGGGCAAGACCGTTTTGAAAAGCCGTGATGCTCCGCGCGGCAGCGTAATATTCCGTGGTGGTCTTGGTTCTTCTTGCCGCCCAGTAAGTAATCAAGAGCGATACGGCTACAAAGACAAGAAAAAATACGATCCCGGAACTCGTGGGTTGCCCTAAGGACGTGTGCATCCGCGAACCTCCTTTGAAAAATGTGCGTTGTTCTTCCGTGGGGCGCGGCGATGAGCTTCACATTACTGCGTCAGGCTCGCCCGCCTTTGAGAGGTGGGATGTGGGAGGTTAGAGGTGAGATTTCTGGCGGAGAAATTCGCTGTGCGAATTTCTTCATAAAAGTCTCACTTCACACCTCTCACTTCTCACTTCTCATTTGTCCGGCTGCGCCTTCCTTGTACTGCTCGCTCCTCGCCGCGTTCCGCTTATGTTACTCTTCTGCATCTAAGTAACCAGCTTACAGGTCTATTCGCCCCATTTTCATCCTCCGTGGCGCCGCTTGATAGCGGCATGAGGGACTCCCTTCTATTTCTTGCCCAGGATTCTGGCGAGTGACGCCACTTTTTTATCGTAGATCGTGTTCGCCCACCCGACGTAGACCAGCGTCAGCACAAAGGAAACCACGATTACCGTCACCGCCAGCGGTATCCCGAGCGTCGTAGCTTCCCCGATTTTCCTGGCCAGGGTTTCCCTGGAGAGACCGATCATTAGAATGAAGCCGTAATAAGTAAGAAAGACCAGTGCCGTCAGAATAGCGGCAACGACCCACCTCGAGGTGATCAGTTCCTTGAACTCCCGGGACTCTTCAAGATGCTGCTCCCCAAGTTCCACCATAGGGCTTCCCTCCCTTCTAATTCACTTGAAAGTAAGACTATTTTGCATGGACCCGAGTTAACCGGCGTGTTTACAAGGCGGAAGACCAGTAAACGGTATCACCGGCCCGGTTCAAAGCAAGAGGGCGTGCGCGCACGGACGCCTCCGGGCCTCGGGACTTGGCCGGTTTCAGGCTTCCCGTGACTCGTACTTCTGTTTCAACTCTGTGATTACAGCAGGGTCCGCCAGCGTGGTGGTGTCCCCGAGCACGCGTCCTTCCGCGATGTCCCGCAGCAGCCGCCGCATGATCTTGCCGCTCCGGGTCTTCGGCAGCTCCGCCGTTAAAAAGACGTCGTCCGGCCGCGCGATCGCCCCGATCTTCTTGGCCACGTGCGCTTTGAGCTCGCTCTCGATCTCCTTGAAGCTCCTCTTAGCGGACTTGAGTTCCTGGAAGGCGCGGGCTTTCAGAGTTACAAAGGCCGACACCGCCTGGCCCTTGATTTCGTGGTCCTTGCCGATCACCGCTGCTTCGGCCACCATCGGGTGGGCGACCAGGGCGCTCTCCAGTTCCATGGTGCTGAGGCGGTGTCCGGCGACGTTGATCACGTCGTCCACCCGGCCCAGCATCCAGTAGTAGTTGTGGTAGTCGCGCTTGGCGCCGTCACCGGCGAAGTAGTACTGCTTGCCGGGAAACCGCGACCAGTAAGTGTCAATGTACCGCTGGTCGTCTCCGTAGATGGTCCGCAGCATCGCCGGCCAGGGCTCCTTGATCACAAGCAGGCCCCCCTGGCCGAGGAGCACCGAGTTGCCGTCCGTGTCAACCACGTCGGCCTCAATGCCCGGGAGCGGAACGGTCGCCGAGCCGGGTTTCAGGGGGGTGATGCCCGGCAGCGGGCTGATCATGATCATCCCCGTCTCCGTCTGCCACCAGGTGTCAACAATGGGGCAACGGCCGCCGCCGATGTTTTCGTAGTACCAGATCCAGGCCTCGGGGTTGATCGGTTCGCCCACCGTCCCGAGAAGCCTGAGGCTCGAAAGATTATGGTCGGCCGGCCACTTGCGCCCCCATTTCATAAAGGCCCGGATGGCCGTGGGTGCGGTGTAGAAGATGGTGACACCGTATTTCTCCACGATCTCCCAGAACCGGTCCTGCTGGGGCCAATCGGGTGCCCCCTCGTAGATCAGGGTGGTGGCCCCGTTGGCAAGCGGACCGTAAAGCACGTAACTGTGGCCGGTGATCCAGCCGATATCGGCCGTACACCAGTAAACGTCGCTGTCCTTGATGTCGAAAACCATATGGTGCGTTGTTGTCACGCCTACCATATATCCGCCCGTTGTATGTACAACGCCCTTCGGCTTCCCCGTAGTACCGCTGGTGTAAAGGATAAAGAGCATGTGCTCGCTGTCCAGTTCCTCCGCCGGACAACCGGTCGGCGCTTTGGCCATGGCCTCGTGGTACCAGAGGTCCCGTTCGGGGTTCATTTCGACCTCCCGGCCCAACCGCTGGACCACGATCACCTTTTCGATGCTGGGCGTTTCCTGGAGCGCCTCATCGGCATGCTTTTTCAGCGGTACGTGTCTGCCCCGCCGCCACCCGCCGTCGGCGGTGACAAGCACCTTCGCCTTCGCGTCGTTAATCCGGTCCCGCAGCGCCTCGGCGCTGAAGCCGCCGAAAACTACGCTGTGCGGCGCCCCGATCCGCGCGCAGGCGAGCATGGCGATGGGCAGCTCCGGGATCATCGGAAGGTAAATTGCCACCCGGTCGCCTTTTTCTACCCCCAGCCCTTTTAAGACGTTGGCAAACTTTGTCACTTCCCGGTAAAGGTCCCAGTAAGTCAGGACCCGGCTGTCGCCCGGTTCGCCTTCAAAAATGATTGCCGCCTTGTTCCGGCGCCAGGTTTTCAGGTGCCGGTCCACGCAGTTGTAACAGGCGTTCAGTGTCCCGTTGACGAACCACTTGGCAAAGGGGAATTCCCAGTCCAGCACCCTGTCCCACTTCCGGAACCAGTCTAGACGCTCCGCCTGCATCGCCCAGTACAGCCTGGGATTGGCCCGCGCTTCCGCGTAAATCTCCTTGGTTTTGACGTTGGCCTGCTTGGCGAAATCCTCGGGCGGGTAAAAAATCCTTTCCTCCTCCAGCAAGGTGTCAATGGTAGGTTGTTTAGCCACGCTCATCCTCCCCTCCTTAGAATATGTATCATATTATGGAACCGCGTGGCGCTATTATAAAACACTGGGGAGTACTTTAGAAGCAAACCAACACCAAATGCAGGGGAAAAGACACGAAAGGTTAAAAACGTTCCTCTATTGGAAGGCGGTACAGGTGTTTCATTGTATAAAACAAGAGGGCCGCTTCCGGCCCTCGTCCATAATCGGGTAACATAACCCGGAACTATTCCGCCACTTCGGTTTCGGGCAATCCTACCTCCCAGGCCTTCAGCACCCGGCGCAACAGTTTTCCGGTCCGGGTGCGGGGGAGGCTCGTACGGACCTCAAACTCCTGGGGCACCATGTGCTCCGCAAGGCTGTTCTTCACGAAACGCTGCAGCTCTGCCCGCAGCTTCGGCGACCACTGGTGGCCCGGCCGGAGTACCAGAAAAGCCTTGACCGTTTCCCCCAGCAAAAGGTTGGGCTTGCCGATCACCCCGGCCTCAAGCACCGCCGGGTGCTCCATCAGCTTGCTTTCCACCTCGAAGGGCCCGACGCGGCGCTCCCCTACCTTGATGATGTCGTCTATCCTTCCCTGGTACCAGTAATAGCCGTCGCGGTCCCGGTAAACCAGGTCCCCGCTCAGGTACCAGGGAGGCAACCGGAAATACTCGGCATACTTCTCCGGGTCGCGCCAGATGCCCCGCATCATCGCCGGCCAGGGAACCCGGATGGCCAGTTGTCCCATCTGCAGTGGACCTACCTCCCGGCCGCCCGCGTCGATCACCGCCACCTGGATTCCGGGCACGGGTTTCCCCATCGAACCGGGCTTCACCGGAAGACACCGGAAGTTGGCGATAATATGCGCTCCGGTTTCGGTCATAAACCAGGTATCATAGACATCCAGGCCGAAAACCGCCCGCGCCCAGCGGATGATCGCCGGGTTCAGGGGTTCACCCACACTGACAATGTGCCGGAGGTGATGGGCGAAATTTCCAACCACCGCGTTCCCGGAAACCAGCAACAGGCGGAGGGCGGTCGGGGTGGTGTACCAGACCGTCACTTTGAAACGCTCGATAAACTGGAACCACCGCTGGGAGCTGAAAGAGCCGCCGCAAACCACCGTGGTGATCCCGTTCAACCAGGGGGCGAGGATTCCGTAGCCGACTCCGGTCACCCACCCTAAATCGGCGGTGCACCAGTAAACGTCGTCCGGCTTGAGGTCCAGAACCCACAGCCCCGTCCAATAGTACTGCACAAGGCCGCCGTGGGAAAGAACGACACCCTTCGGTTTCCCCGTCGAGCCCGAGGTGTACAGGAGGGCGAAGGGAGCGTCGCGGTCAAGCAGCGCCGCCTCGAAGTCGCCCGTTGCCTGATCGAGAGCCCGGTACCAGCTTTTCTCCTCGCTCCCCACCCCGGTTTCGGCCCTGCCGACCAAAAGGATCAACTTCAACCGCGGCAGCCGCAAACGGTCGACCCGTTGTTCCAAAGCGGGGGTGGTTACGAGTGCAACCGCATCCGAATCCTCAAGGATTTCCATCAACGCTTCGGTCATGTACCCTTCGAAAACCGGCACGGCTACGGCGCCGCTCTTGACGATACCCAGGAAGCTCACGTAAAACTCCGGCGACGCCGGACCGAAAAGCACCACGTGGTCTCCCGGCCGGACACCGTGGCGTCTCAGGACCAGCGCAAACCGGTCGGAAAGCTCCTTCAATTCACCGAAGGTATACTGCCGCTCCTGCATACCCTCCCAAAACCGCAGCGCCACCTTATCCTTTAATCCCCTGCTGCACTGCGCGTCAACAGCCGCCTGGGCGATGTTCAGCCGCAGTCCGAAGCCCAGCTCCTGTTCCGCCTGCTCCCAGTTAAAATCCTGGTATACGGCTTCATAATCGGTAAGATTTGGCTCGCGCATCAATACCGCCCGCCTTTAAGAAATTCAGGCCTCGGCTCTTCCCGAAGCCGCCCGCCTCCGCTTCCCGCCCGGTAACCCAGATGCAGGGAAACGGAATGGCACGACTCCTGCAAAACAATGATCAGCCGGTTGATTCGCTCAAGGGTCAGCCGGCTGGCCGGCCCCACTATTCCCACGGCCGCAACCACCCGGCCGTGAACGTCCATGATCGGCGCCGCCAGGCCGCGCAGGCTGTCCGCCAGTTCTTCGGCGCTTACCGCATATCCCTGGGCCCGGACGCGCTCAATATGTAGCAGCAATTGTTCAGGATTAACGATGGTGTTGATGGTGAACTGCCGCAGCGTTTGCGTTTGGAAATACTCGCGCAGGCGGTCCTCCGGGAGATAGGCCAGCAACACCTTCCCCTCCGCCGCACAATGTGCCGGTGCCTTCAGGCCCAGGTTCACGGTGATGGTTTCCTGCGACTGGCATCGTTCCAGGTACAGGACCTCGCTACCCTCCAGCACCCCCAACTGCGTCGTCTCCCCGGTGATCTCCGCCAGCTCTTTGAGGTAGGGCAAGACCTCCCGCCGGAAATCAAGCTGGTGGAGGAAGCTCAAGCCCAGCGAGATGAACCGCATCCCCAACCGGTATCGTTCCGTCGCCTCGTCCTGTTCTACGAAACCGTATTTCATCAGCGTGTTGAGCAACCGGTGCACCGTACTCTTGTGCAGGCCGAGTTCCTTGCCCAACCTGGTTACGCCTGTTCCCTCGGGATTGGCGCCCAGCGCCTCCAGAATGGAAAGCGCGCGCTCCACCGAGTGGACTGCGTAAAACCTGTCCTCTTTCTTAGTCACCCGGGCCACTCCTGCTTTTTGAGAAGTGCGTCAGTGAGATTATACCATAATCTGCATGCAGCCGGGGAACTTGCAGAAGATGAAGCACCTGCTCGCACTGCGAAACGGAGCCCCGCAAAAAACGCGGCGCGGGAAAATGGAAGCGGCGCGGGCAGCTTTCCGCACGCCCGGGAAAAAGAGCGGCGGAGCCCATGAACAGACCAAAAAACAAGGCGCGCATGCTAAAAGCGGGCAGTCCCCGCGAGACTGCCCGCCCGTAAGCGCCCCTGTTACTCGAAAACCACCACGCTCACACGCTGGTCGCCCGGAGTGAGGCCGAGGGTCACCGCGTAGGTTTTCTCACCCAGCTTCTTCTCAAAGCAGAAGGTCTCGATGCCGTTACGGGGTGTCTCGGCGATAAACTTGTAGTCCTCGGCCTCCAGCTTCTGCTTCACGGCTGACAGGTCGTTGGCCTTGGCCTGCCGCTTCAGGGCGTAAGTGAAGTGGCTGCCGTTGCCGCCTGGGCCCATCGGCATTTCAAAAAACGCCGACAGCTTCGCCCCGCCGAAAACTGCCGCGAGCACCGGCTGGACGTCCTTGTGAACCGCCACCGAGAAATCCCCCGTCGGGGCAACCTCTTCCACCTTTTCGAAATCAAGCGTTACCGGCTGAATCGGCCGCGCCATCCCTGTTCCTGCCGGCGCCTGCGATTCCGTCTTTTTACCGCAACCCGCGGTGGCTACCAGCAACACACCGAGCACAAGCACCACTAAGAAACGCATCATCTTCCCTCTTTTCCGTAATTCTCGAACCGAGACAATTGACACATAGACCCTCTTTTTCAAATTCTCTTTCCTTTCCGGTATTCCTTGTTTCGGCGGCTAAAAAATTTTGCCCGGAGCGAAAGACAAAATCTACCTGAGGCTGCTTGTCTTTTTCAGGGCAGAATGATAGGATGAGCTTAGGCTTTTAAAGACTCGGGGTGGTTAATCTTTGCAAATAAGGGAACGCGGCCACGCGGAAATACGTCCGGTCACGATTATACCGGGGTACAGCAAGTATGCCGAAGGGTCGGCCCTGATCGAAATCGGAGACACGCGGGTGCTCTGTACGGCCTCGGTTGACGACAAGCTGCCGCCCTTTTTGAAGGGAAAAGAAAAAGGATGGGTAACAGCGGAGTACGGGATGCTCCCCCGCGCCACCGAAACCCGGAATATACGTGAAGCAGCGAAAGGGCGGCCGAGCGGCCGGTCGCTGGAAATCCAGCGGCTCATCGGGCGCTCCCTGCGGGCGGTGGTTGACCTGGAGGCGCTCGGGGAACGCATGATCATCGTTGACTGCGACGTGCTCCAGGCCGACGGGGGAACCCGCACCGCCTCGATCACCGGCGGCTTTGTGGCACTGGTTTACGCCCTCGACTGGCTCCGCAATGAGGGAGTCATCTCTTTTCTGCCGGTTACCGATTTCGTGGCCGCAATCAGCGTTGGACGGGTAGGATGGGAATACCTGCTCGACCTTTCGTTTACGGAAGATTTGCTGGCGGCAGTGGACATGAACGTAGTGATGACCGAGAAAGGGCGGCTGGTGGAGATCCAGGGAACCGGCGAGGAAGAGACCTTTTCCCGGGAAGAGCTCGACCTCATGCTCGAGCTTGCGGCCTCCGGGATCAGCACCCTGATCCAGAAGCAGCGTGAGGCTCTGGGGAGCCTCGCCACCTTTATCGGGGGAGTCGTTCACGACGATTAATCATCGCCACCGGGAATGAAAATGTATGTAGGGGAAGGAGGCGGCGTCGCCTGTTTCGGCTCCTTAGCGAACACTTGAGACGCGCGGCAACCAAACTAAGCGACGACGAGCGGCGGAGGCGGGTCTGCGGCCACGGACGGCC
>JBFLVI010000049.1:0-13321 GCA_040758635.1 Bacillota bacterium
AACCAGAAGTACTAAACCTGCTGTAAAGGTGATAAATAATACATTTTCCATGAAGAGCAATCCATGTTCAATCGCTGCCAATTTATTCACAACGATACCATTTACTCGTTCCTTAAATTCCTTTTCTTCTTCTTTTTCGTAAATCCGATTAAATACCAGATTTGCAGGATAAACCAAGGAAAAAATTGTGATTAAAAAAGCGAAAAACCTTTCCTTATATGTATAATCGGGTTTTCTCAAGTTTTCGGGAAATCACTTGCCTGAAATCCTTTCCAGGTTTTTGCGTACTTTACTCGTCCTTCTAACATCAAAATAAAAAAACCGATCATGATAGCACCAAGGAAACAATACCAGGAATACCGTATTGTTCCAACTTCTAGTGATGATTGTAAAGAGGAGATCGAAAACAGGGAAACCGAAAAACCAACTATACTAGCTGATAGTATTATTATGCGGTAAATCGCTGTTCTGCTGATTTCCCTTGACGCAGTCGAATCCCTGTCAAATTCATCAAGTCTTTCTTTCCAATCAGCCATAAATCCTCCAGAACAATCATTGATATGCTGCGGCTTACCCAGAATAGTTCTCTATGGTTATTTCGATAAACCCTTTTATTCTCCTCTCTTCCCAAGAGTTAACAAAGTTGATTACTACCCCAAATTACTTTACTCCCCACACTGCCACCCAGTCCTCCCGGCGGGCAGTCTCGCGAATCTCGAAGAACTTCTCCAGCGCCGCATTAACCTCGGCTTCCTGGGGGGCAGCGATGCCGCCGGCGATGAAGGAGCCGCCGGGGCGCAGGTACCGAGCAGCCGCCGGCGCGAAGTCAACGATGACGCCGGCGACGATGTTGGCGACGATGATGTCCGCCGGCTCGGGCAGCCCCCGCAGCAGGTCGCCCTGGACAACGCCGACCACCGCTTCCACGCCGTTGCGGGCGACATTTTCCCGGGCCACCCGGACCGCGATCTCGTCGTCGTCCACCGCGACCACCCGCGCTGCGCCCAGGCGGGCGGCGGCGATCGCCAAGATGCCGGAGCCCGTGCCCACATCGTAAACAACCGCTCCCAGTTTCACCGCCCGTTCGAGGAGTTCCAGGCAGAGCTGCGTGGTGGGGTGGGTGCCGCACCCGAAGGCCATACCCGGGTCGAGGGTGATGACCAGGTCCTCCGGAGCCGGTTCATAATCCTCCCACGGCGGCCGGATCACCAGGCGCTCGCCTACCCTGAAAGCAGTGTAGTGGCTGCGCCAGAGCTGCAGCCAGTCCGTCTCCGGCAGTTCCCGCACCACAAGCGGTTCCACCGCCAGTTGGGCGAGCGCCGCCTGCACCTTTTTCAGCTTTCCCGCGGCCGCAGCCGGGAGGTAGCCCTTAACCCGCACCGTTCCGGTAGAAAACGAAGCGGGGTGGCTTTCTTCCACCTTTTCGCACTCAATCGCCACCCCGCGCCCGGTCAACTCGTACAGCAACAAGCCGGCAACGTCCGCGTCCGCTGCTTTCATGGCCACCTCTATTTCGAGCCATTTCAAAGGTCCCAGCCCTCCTTGGATTCCTTAGCGGCTACATGAAGGCGTCCCGCACCTTCTCAAAAAAACCCTTTTCCCGCTCCTGTCTCAGCTCTTCGCCCGAAAGGCGGGCGAATTCGCGCAAGAGCTCTTTCTGCCGCTCGGTAAGCTTCGTCGGCGTTACCACCCTGATCCGGACGTGCAGATCGCCCCGTCCGTGGCCGTATGGATTCGGGATGCCCTTCCCCCGCAGCCGGAGGATCGTACCGGACTGGGTTCCCTCCGGCACCCTGATCCGGGTGGTTCCCTCCAGGGTGGGAACCTCGATCTCCGTCCCGAGCGCCGCCTGCGGGAAAGAAATCGGTATCTCGCAAACAACGTTGTCCCCATCCCGCTGGAAAACCGGGTCGGGATGCACCCGGATGCGGACGTAAAGGTCGCCCGGCGGGCCGCCGCGGATGCCGGCCTCGCCTTCGCCGCGCAGCCGCAGGCGAAATCCGCTGTCCACGCCCGGAGGTATCTTCACGGTCACCCTCCGGACCCGCTGCACGTTGCCGGTGCCACGGCAAGCGGGGCAGGGGCTCGGGATGAACTGGCCTGTTCCGCCGCAGTGCTCGCAGGTCCTGGTCTGAATGAACTGGCCGAAGGGCGTGGACCGGGAGAAGCTCACCTGCCCGGAGCCGTTACAGACCTTGCACCGCTCGGGACTGGTTCCCGGAGCGGCACCCGAGCCGCCGCAATTCTGGCACTGCTCGACGCGCGGGACGCGTACCTCCTTTTCTGTCCCAAAGGCCGCCTCCCGGAACGAGAGCTCGACTTCCGCTTCGAGGTCGGCACCCCGCTGCGGCCGCCGCCGGCGCTGGGTGCCGCCGAGACCCCCGAAACCACCGCCGAAGAAGGCCTCGAAGAGATCGCCGAAGCCAAAATCGAAGCCCAGGTCCCGGAAATCGAAGTTGGTAAAGTCAAAGCCGAAACCCTGTCCTTCCGGCCCGGCGTGGCCGAAGCGGTCGTACTGCGCCCGCTTCTCCGGGTCGGACAGCACGGCGTAGGCCTCGGTGATCTCCCGGAACTTCTCCGCCGCCTCTTCTTTCTTATCCGGGTTGGCGTCCGGATGGTACTGCCGGGCCAACCGCCGGTAGGCCTTCTTTATTTCTTCCTGGGAGGCGTCCCGCGACACTCCCAGCACTTCGTAATAATCGCGCTTGGCCATAACCTACTCCTTACTTAACGTCGTAGTCGGCGTCTACCGTCTTTTCACCCGTCTGCCCTTCTGGCGGAGCCTGCTGCGCAGAGCTTCCGGCCTGCCGGTACATCTCCGCCGTCAGTCTATGCAGCGGCTCGGTCAGGGCTTCCAGCTTCTGCTTAATAACAGCAATATCCTTGCCCTCCAGCGCTTCCTTCAGGTCCCTGACCGCGTTCTCTAACCGTTCCACCTGATCCTTATCCGCCCGGTCACGGAAGTCCTTCAGCGTCTTCTCGGCCTGGTAGACCATGGTCTCGGCCTGGTTTCTGATCTCCGCTTCCTCCTTGCGCCTGCGGTCCTCCTCCGCGTGCCGCTCGGCGTCCTTGATCATCCGCTGTACTTCTTCCTCCGAAAGCCTGGTCGACCCGGTGATCGTGATACTCTGGGCCTTGCCGGTACCCAGGTCCTTCGCCGAAACGTTCACGATCCCGTTGACGTCAATGTCGAAGGTGACCTCGATCTGCGGCACACCCCGCGGCGCCGGCGGGATCCCCATCAGGTGGAAGCGCCCGAGACTCTTGTTGTCGGCCGCCATCGGCCGTTCGCCCTGGAGGACGTGCACCTCCACGGAGGTCTGGTTGTCGGCCGCCGTCGTAAAGATCTGGCTTTTCCGGGTCGGGATCGTGGTATTGCGCTCGATGATCCTGGTAAAGACCCCGCCCAGGGTCTCAATACCCAGCGAAAGCGGCGTCACGTCCAGCAGGACGATATCCCGGACCTCCCCGGCCAGTACGCCCGCCTGGATGGCCGCGCCGATGGCCACGCACTCGTCGGGGTTGATCCCCTTATGCGGTTCCTTCCCGAAGAAGCGCCGCACAGCTTCCTGGATGCAGGGCATCCGGGTGGCGCCGCCGACCAGGAGGATCTTCTTGATCTCCTCCGGTTTAAGCCCGGCGTCCTGGAGCGCCTGACGCGTCGGACCCATCGTCTTTTCCACCAGGTCGGCCGTAAGCTCCTCGAACTTCGCCCTGGTCAGCGTCATGTCGAGGTGCTTCGGCCCAGAGGCGTCCGCCGTAATGAACGGCAGGTTAATGCTGGTCGAGGTGACACCGGAAAGCTCGATCTTCGCTTTTTCCGCCGCCTCCTTCAGCCGTTGCATTGCCATCCGGTCGGCGGACAGATCAATTCCCGTATCTTTCTTGAACTCGGCGACCAGGTGGTTGATGATTCGCTGGTCGAAATCGTCTCCACCAAGCCGGTTGTTACCGCTGGTGGCTTTCACCTCGAAGACGCCGTCGCCGATCTCGAGGATCGACACGTCGAACGTCCCGCCCCCGAGGTCGAAGACCAGAATGGTCTGCGTCTCTTCTTTATCGAGGCCGTAAGCGAGCGCCGCCGCGGTGGGCTCGTTAATGATCCGCAAAACCTCCAGCCCCGCAATCCGCCCGGCGTCCTTGGTGGCCTGGCGCTGCGCATCGTCAAAATAGGCCGGCACCGTGATTACCGCCTTGGTAATCTTCTCACCGAGGTAGGCCTCGGCATCGGCCTTCATTTTCTGAAGAATAAAGGCAGAAATCTGTTGGGGTGTATATTCTTTATCATCTATTTTAACCCGGTAGTTCGAGCCCATCTGCCGCTTTATTGACATAACGGTGCGCTCCGGGTTAACCACTGCCTGACGCTTCGCCACCTGGCCCACCAGAAGTTCCCCGGTCTTAGAAAAAGCGACGACGGAGGGTGTCGTCCGCCCGCCTTCGGCGTTCGGAATGACGGTGGGTTCGCCGCCTTCCATTATGGCCATGCAAGAGTTCGTCGTTCCCAGGTCAATGCCGAGAATTTTTTCCATACACCATCCTCCTCCGCAAAATAATACTTCTTTCGCCGGAACGCGGCAATGAGCTGCGCATTACTGCGTCAGGCTCGCCCAGCACTCAGTTGCACCTTTCAAAGACGCCACTCCCTTTAAAACGCCATTTAAACGCTTCGCGTAACTATGTTTTTGGTACCAGTCTGAGTGCTGGGCTGCGCCTTCCTTGTACTGCTTGCTCCTTGCCGCGTTCCGTTTATGTTACGCTACTGCATCTGATTAACCCAGCTTACAGGTTTATTCGCGCCATTTTTCCTCCGTTGGTGCGGGCCAAAGGCCCGCACGAGCTACTCCTCCTATAACAGTCACGGATCCTTATCTGAGTACAGAAAGTCCGGTTTCTTTCAACCTGTAACAACCTCATCCTTTACATCTCTATACTACGTCTCGCTTTCTTTCGCCACTTTAACCAACGCCGGCCGGAGCACCTTCCCGCGGAAGGTGTAACCCCGCCGCAACTCCGCGACGACGGTGTTCGCCGGTTGCTCCCCGCCAGGCTCGTAGGCCACCGCCTCGTGGCGCGTCGGGTCAAACTCCTGCCCGACGGCGGAAATCGCCTCCAGACCCTCCTGAGCAAGAACGTCTTTGAGCTGCCGGTAAATCATCTGTACCCCGGTCAGGAAGACGTTCAATTCTTCTCCGGGGGAGTCCAGCGCCCGCTCAAAGTTGTCGAGGACAGGCAGGAGCGAAGCGACCAGGGTCTCCCCCGCGAAATGGAGAAACTCCTCCCGTTCTTTGTTCACCCGCCGCCGCAGGTTTTCAAAATCGGCCCGCGACCGCAGGAACTGCTGGTAGCACTCTTCCGCTTTTTTCTCCGCGGCGGACAGGGCTTCTTCCAGTTGGCGAATCCGCTCTTCAGGAGAAACAACCCTGACCTCCTGACCCTCGCCGCCCGGCAAAGCGTCTTCCACGGCCGCGATATGCTCATCCGGAAGCGGGACAGCCTCGGCCTCCCCGTTCGGTTTTCCGCGCTTGTTCTTATCCTGTTCCACCATCTTTACCGGAATCCCCCCCCTCCTGTTTTTCCTCGCGCTTGCGAATGATCGTGTCAATCCGGAGGATCGCCTCGGCAATCTCCCCGGCCGCTTTCAGGGCGTGAATTTTGACCGGTGCCGGGTCAAGCACCCCGGTCTGGAACATATCCTTGATCTCACCGGTATCGCAGTCCACGCCCAGGCAGTTCTTGCGGCGGGCCACCTGGGCGGCGATCACGTCACCGATCTTCTCCAGCGGGTTGAAACCGGCGTTGGCCACGATCTGCGCCAGCGGCCGCTTCAGGGCCTCAATAACGCAATCCACACCGTAGGCGGCCATCCCCCGGACCCGCCCCCGCATCTTTTCCACTTCCCGCGCCACGGCGAGCTCGCACGCGCCACCTCCCGGTACCACGCCGCCCCTAACCGCCGCCTGCACCGCCGCCGCGGCGTCCTTGGCGATCCGTTCCCGCTCCCCGACCACTTCGGCGGTCGCGGCTCCCACGACGATCGTCGCCATGGGCTTGCCGCGGCCGGCGCGAATCCAGACCTGCTCCAGCCGCTCGTCGCTGTAAACCTCGCCGGCCCGCCCGAGATAGCGGGCGAGCTCCGCAGGCCCTTTCTTCAGCCCGGTGCGCTTGATCATCCTGGCGCCGGTGTGCTCGGCCGCCCGGCGGAGCTCCTTCCGCAGCACCCGCTGAACTACCATCACCCCGGCGTCAGTAAAGATCTCTTCGGCCACGTCCGCCACGCCCCGGTCCACCAGGACCAGCCCCACGCCCATCTCTACAAGCCGGCGGACGTTTTCTTTAAACTCCTCCTGCAAAGCAAGGTAGCGTTTGAAGCCCGCCTCGGTGCCCAGCGCCTCTTCTTCCACCTCTTCGGGTTCCAGGGCATCGTCCACCACCAGCACCTTCACGTCCGTCAGGCGTTCCGGCATCTGGCGGTTCATCCGCTCCTTGCTGATGATTACCCCTTCGAAGACCTGGTTCTCCGCGCCTTCTTCCGCCACCACGATGTCGGCAAGCTTGAAGGCCGGTTTCAAAAGTTCCTCCCGGCCCACCAGGCGCGCCGCCGTGATCACCAACTCGGCGATATCCTCGTGCCCGCGACCGGCGACCAGCGCCACCGCCCGGAAGCGCGGGTCTTCCAGGTCTCCCAGCGGGAGGGCTTGCTCCCGCATCGCTTCGACCGCGTGCCGGACTCCCTGCCGGAGTCCTTCGATCACCCGGGCTACCGGAACGCCTTTGAGGACCTGCTCCAGGCCCACACCGACCATCGCCCCCGCCATCACCGTGGTGGTGGTGGTGCCGTCGCCGACTTCTTCTTCCTGGGCTTTAGCCACGTTGATCACCATCTTGGCCGCCGGGTGGGTGGCCTCCATTGTTGTCAGGATGGTCACCCCGTCGTTGGTGATCACGACTTCCCCGAAGCGGTCCACCAGCATGGTGTCCAGGCCCTTGGGCCCGAGCGTTCCCTCGATGGCGGCCGCGATCGCCCGGACCGCGTTGGCGTTAGAAACGAGCGCCGCCAAGCGCTCGTTGACTTCAGAACCGGTTGTAGCCTGCTGCTTTAAACTCACCCAAATTTCCTCCCGCGCAAACCGCTCGAATTCAAATAGATGCAGGATGCCGGATACAGGAACCTTTGCAGGAAATTCGCTCCGCGAATTCCCGCCTCATTTTCCGACCGCCGACCTCCTGTTCCCCGCCATACCTCAAAATAGAATTAGATTTCCCCGCCGAAAGCCTTGCGCAGTTCCTCCGACAGGCTTTCCGTAACGTACCGCAGGATTCCGGCCACCCGGGCGTAGCGCATCCGGGTGGGACCCAGAACCGCCAGCACCCCGCTGACGCTGTTGATCTGGTAGCCGGCTGTAACCATGCTCAGCTCGCGAACGTCCTCGCGGTTGAACTCCCGGCCAATGCGGATATCAATTCCCTGCCCGGTGTGCGACGCCAGCAGGTCGCACAGAAAATCCTCTTGCTCCAGCAGTCCCAGCAGGGTCCGGAGCCGCTCCACGTTCTTGAACTCCGGTTCGTTCAAAATGCTGTGAATGCCGCCCCGGAAAATTCGCTCTTCCCTGGCGGTAAGGGCTTCTTGAATGAGTTCGAACGCCAGGTCCAGGACCTGCCGGTAATAAGAAAGCTCCGCGTAAATCTCCTTAATAATCGTGGACTTAATGTCCGTTACCGTGAGGCCCCGGAGCTTAGCGTTCAGCACCGCCGAAATGCTTTCCAGGTCGTAAGCGGTGATCCCCTCCGGCACCGGGGTCAACCGGTGGAAGACCTCCCCCGACGCCAGAACCACCAGCACCATCGCCTGGCCCGGCCCGAAGGGCACCAGCTGGATATGCCGGTAGACACCCTTGCCGGACGGCGACGTCACAAGGGCCGCATAATTGGTAAGCTGGGCCAGGATCAGCCCGGTTTGCTGGATCACTGTGGCGATCTCCCGAGCCTTAGTCCTGACGCACTTCTGCAGCAACTCCTTTTCTTGTTTATCCGGTTCTTCCGGCTGCATCAGGTGGTCTACGTAGTAGCGATAACCGCGTTCCGAAGGGATCCGCCCGGCAGAAGTATGGGGCTGTCTCAGGTACCCCATTTCCTCCAAGTCCGCCATCTCGTTGCGGATGGTGGCGGGGCTCACTCCCAGCCCGTACTTCCGGGCGATCGTCCTGGAACCGATCGGTTCCGCAGTACTGATAAAGTCCTCCACCACTGCAGCCAGAATCTTTTCCTTTCTTTCGTCAAGCACGGGTATCACCCTGTTAGCACTCGAAGCCAAAGAGTGCTAATATTCCTTTATTAAAAATATCACCGGCCAGGGGTATTGTCAAGTGAATTTCCCCCAGAATATGTAAATGGGCCTTAGACAAAGGCGGCAAAAACGACGTTGGCCACAGGCAGGGCCTCCCGCGTCAGCCGAATATACCCGTCTTCTTCAACCAGCAGCCCCTGTGCCGCCAGCCGGGCGATTGCCGGCCCATATACCGCCTCTGGAGAACAACCGAACCGCGCCTGAAAGCATGCAGCAGAAACACCCGCAGTCAGCCGCAGGCCCAGAAACATCGCTTCGGCCATCGCGTCGGCCGGAGTCAGGTGGACCGCTTCGGCGACCGGCAATGCGCCCCGGGCCACATCTGCGTAGTATTCGTCAGGGTCGGTCGTGTTGGACCAGCGACGGCCGTCCAGACAGGAGTGTGCTCCCGGCCCGAGGCCCAGGTACTCCCCGCCCTCCCAGTACAGGCGGTTGTGCCGGGATTCTCTGCCTGAACGGGCAAAGTTCGCGATTTCGTAATGGACGTAGCCGGACGCGGTCAGGAAGTCGATCGCCTTCAGGTACATCTCCCGCACCGTTTCTTCGGGGCAAACCGTAACCGCGCCTGTAGTAGCCGCCCGCCCAAGAGGCGTTTCCGGATGGATTTCCAGGCTGTAGGCGGAGATGTGCTCCGGCCCCAGGGCCACCGCTTCTGCCAGCGTTTCCGCCCAGTCGCCTGCGCTCTGTCCGGGGATCCCGTAAATAAGGTCCAGGTTGATGTTTGTAAAACCAGCCGCCCGCGCCGCCTTGAACGCCCGCCGCGCCTCGCCGGCGGTATGCGCCCTTCCCAGAACCCGCAACAGCCTGTCCGCCGTCCCCTGCATCCCGATGCTGAGGCGGTTGACGCCTGCAGCCGCAAGCACCGCCAGCTTTTCGTCGCCCAGCGTGCCCGGGTTCGCCTCCACCGTGACTTCGGCATCCGGCAGTACGGTAAAACTGCCCCGCAGGACGCTCAGAAGACGAACCAGCGCTTCCGGCGGAAGGCATGTGGGCGTTCCCCCGCCGACGTAAACGGTCTTCAAAGCAAGTTCCGGGCCAAACCATTCACTCCAGAGGCGGATTTCTCCCTCCAGCGCCTTCAAATAACGCTCTGCCGCCTCCGGAGCGTAGGGGTAGGAAACGAAGTCGCAGTAGGCACATTTCGCCAGGCAAAACGGAACGTGGATATAAAGACCGATCTCTTTCACCCGCGTTCCCCGTACTGCCTCCTTTATCCTTCTGACTTCCATCTTCATCCTTCCGCCTTCATCCTTCATCCTTTATTATTTATCCACCCGGAGCACAGCCAGGAAAGCCTCCTGCGGGATTTCCACGTTGCCCACCTGCTTCATCCGCTTTTTGCCTTCCTTCTGTTTTTCCAGGAGTTTTTTCTTCCGGGTGACGTCGCCGCCGTAGCATTTCGACAGCACATCCTTTCGCAGGGCACGGATGGTCTCCCGGGCGACCACCCGGCTCCCGATGGCCGCCTGGACCGGGATCTCGAAGAGGTGGCGGGGAATGAGCTCCCGCAGCCGCTCCACCAGTTGGCGCCCCCGCTGGTAAGCCCGGTCCCGGTGCACAATAGACGAGAGGGCGTCCACCGGTTCCCCGCCCACCAGGATGTCGAGCCGCACTACGTCCGCCCGGCGGTAACCCGTGAACTCGTAGTCGAAGGAGGCGTATCCCCGGCTGACCGATTTCAGCCGGTCGAAGAAGTCGTAAATGATCTCCGCCAGGGGCAGTTCATAAGTAAGGATAATCCGGTTTTCACTGATGTATTCCATGTTCTTGAAAGTCCCCCGGCGCTCGTTGCAAAGCTCCATCACCGCGCCGATGTACTCCTTGGGCAGCATGATGGTGGCCTTGACCACCGGCTCCTCAATGTGCTCGATCTCGCCCGCCGGAGGCAGGTTTGCCGGGTTTTCCACTTCCTTTACGGTGCCGTCCCGCCGCAGCACCCGGTAGACCACGTTCGGGGCCGTGGTGATCAGGTTCAGGTCGTACTCCCGTTCGAGCCGCTCCTGCACTACCTCCATGTGCAGCAGTCCGAGAAAACCGCAGCGAAAACCGAACCCCAGCGCCGCAGAGGTTTCCGGCTCATAATAAAGGGCCGCGTCGTTTAGGCGAAGCTTGTCGAGCGCGTCCCGCAACCGCCCGAAGTCCGCGCTTTCCACCGGATAGAGGCCGCAGAACACCATGGGTTTGACCGGCCGGTACCCCGGCAGGGGTTCAACCGCCGGGCGTTTCGCTTCCGTGATCGTATCTCCCACCCTGCAGTCGCGTACGTTCTTCACGTGGGCCACCAAGAAGCCGACCTCGCCCGTAGCGAGGCCGGGCACCGGCGTGAGCTGCGGCCGGAAAATACCGACTCCCGCTACCTCGTATTCTCTTCCGGTCGCCATCATCCGGATGAGCATGCCGGGGCGCACTTCGCCGTCAACCACCCGGACGTAGGCGATCACGCCCTTGTAAGAATCGTAGTGGGAATCAAAAATCAGGGCCCGCAACGGTCCTGCCGGTTCGCCTCGGGGCGGCGGGATGTCCCGGACAATCCGCTGAAGCACCGCCTCAACGCCGGTCCCGTGCTTGGCCGATACCAGCAGCGCCTCGCCGCCGTCAAGGCCGAGGGCCGTTTCGAGTTCCCGGCGCACCCGGTCCGGGTCAGCCCCCGGCAGGTCGATCTTGTTGATCACGGGGATCAGCACCAGGTCGTGCTCCAGCGCCAGGTAAGTATTGGCCAGGGTCTGCGCCTCGATGCCCTGGCTGGCGTCAATGACTAAAAGCGCCCCTTCGCAGGCGGCCAGGCTGCGGGAGACTTCATAGGAAAAGTCCACGTGCCCCGGGGTGTCAATCAGGTTGAGCTGGTATTCCAGACCATCCGGCGCCCGGTAAGTGAGTCGCACCGCCTGCGCCTTGATCGTAATCCCCCGCTCCCGCTCGATCTCCATCTGGTCCAGCACCTGCGCCACCATTTGCCGCGGGGTAATGGCGCCGGTGCACTCCAGCAGCCGGTCGGCCAGGGTGGACTTGCCGTGGTCGATGTGTGCAATGATGCAGAAGTTCCTGATCCTCTCCTGGCTCATTCAACCATCCTTCACCGTACAAATCTCAAGAAGACTCGCCGCCATCCTGAGGTTCTATTATACCACAAGAAGGCGATCCCGGTGACCGGTGACCGGCGGCCGACTCCGTCCCCGGCTGCAGTCTTTTAATTCTCAAGCTCTTGAGACTGCTTGAGACTGCGGCAGGATGTCAAAAGGCGCGCCCTTGTTCCATGAATATGCACGGCGAATTTTTGAACTGATGGGTTCCCACTTCTGATTTCCGGATTCTGACGCCGGAACCTTCTAAGGCTCAACACGGAGGAAGTCCCCCAAGCGCTCCAGGCGCGCACGCGCCTCCTCCCTGAGGCGGGCCGCCAGCACCTGCGGCTCTTCGGGCAGGTCGAAGGTAAAGGCAAGGTCCAGCAGTTCCACCCGGTACGACTGTGGCGAAAGTCTGTGGAGGGCCAGCGCCTGAACCTCTTTTTCGGGGCCGAGCGTGTGGTTCAACGCGGCCAGGCAGTGGCCCACACCCCAGCCGACACAGAAAAGCCAGAGCGCCAGCGCGACAAACCACTTTCTGCCCATGCAACCACCCTCCAAGGTTTATCATCCCCTGGAAGGCGCTTCCTTATGAACCGCCCGTGCGCCCTCCACCACGGCCGCCGGCCGGGTCCGCCGAAGCCCGAGCACAAAACCGCCGCCGCGGGTGGAAAGCCAAGAGACTTTCTTGAGCCTACTCTTCCACCTGCCGGGCGGCGGCTTCCGCACCGTCATCCAGCAGCACGTCGGCCAAGACCACGGCAAAGAGCTTTGCCGCCGCTTCGGCCTCCTCAAGGGTGTTGTTCACCCCGCCTACTTCGAGCAGCAGCGTGCGGGGGTGCAGAAACTGGTTGTACCGCCCCTCCTTGACGCGAACGCCTAGACAGAGACCCGGGTAAAGCGCTTCCGCCCGGTCGGCAATCCTGCGGGCAAAGGAAAGGTTCTGCCGCCAGGCGGGAAACGGCAGGCGGGCGTCGGAGCCCACGACGATCAGCACCCGGGCCACGTCCCGCCCGTCAATCTTCACCGTGGCCTCTGCGCGCGGCTGCTTGACGTCCCGGTGGATGTCGAACAGGGCGGCCAGATCCGGGTGGGCGTAAACCAGTTCCCGGACCGTCTTCTCCGACTCCAGGTACGAGCTGGCGTAGCAGCCATCGTGGATCTTGTCCGTCCGCAAGACCCGGATGCCCCGGCGCCGCAACTCCTCCTCCAGCACCGCGGCCACCTGCACCACTCCCCCGCGCCCCTGCACCCTTTCCACACCGTCCGTGAGCGCGTACGTCTCGCCGGTGTGCGTGTTGTAAAGCGCCACCAGCCCTGGATCGGGCGCATCCGCCTCCGGGGGCTCGGACGGGGCGGAAACGAGTGCCGGCGCAGCCTGGGGAGGTCCGGGCGCCGGTAGTGTTGCGCCTGTCGCCAGCGCGGGCAGGACCGTACAGAAAAGCCCGGGAGTCGTCGGGTCAACCTGCGCCATGACTTTACTGGCCGCAAAAAGCAGGGAACGAAAAGACGGCCTTGCCCCGTCGGCCGTTTCAGGCAGGCAAGAGACGAGCAGCGTTCCGGGTTCCAGAACCCCGAGGACCAGCGCCGCTCCCACTCTGCCACCGTAACAGCACAGCCCCGCCAGCGCCAGGGCGACAATTATCCAAAGCCACCGCTGCAAGAAACTCCCCTCCGAGTAAATAACTATGTCTCCCGAAGGGAGACAAGACCATAGAGCGGCAAACACAAAGCGGGAGGCGGCCGTCTGGCCGCCTCCTGGAATAGATAAACAGTACCGTCAACCTTTGCTTACCGCAACATCGTGGGGACAAAAGCGTCAATAAGACCGATCACAAAAGCCGCGATCAAAGCCCCGATGATGCTGACACTCAAGAGCCCCGGGATCACAAACTGGGCCAGATAAATTACC
>JBFLVI010000050.1:0-13179 GCA_040758635.1 Bacillota bacterium
AATCTACAAATCCGTGTGCCTATGGATTTTTGGATTTTGTCTATGTATCAGAACCTCAAACCCTTGCAAATCAAAGATCGTGCCTCGAAACAGCGCTAATAAATGCCTCGGTACTGTCGAACTCCGGATTATCCGCGGGCAAATTTAGTCATTGACGACATCAATAACACTGTTATACAATAACGACAAACCTCCTGAGGGTGATAAGCTTATGGAAAAGGAATGGCTGACGGTTCAGGAAGCGGCAGACTCTCTCGGGGTGGCGCGGGCCACCCTCTATAAGTGGGCAAAACAAGGCCGTCTTCCCATATACAAACTGGGCGAAAGAGTAGCCCGGATCCGCATCGAAGACCTGAAAAAACTATTAGCGCAGGCCAGACCGCTTTACGAAAAGAGGCACGGCGACAAAACCGCCAAGAAAGCGATCCTGAAAAGAACAAAGGGGGCCTGGGCCGACAACCCCGTAATTGATCAGGCGCTCGCCGAGATAGACCGGGGCTGGAACAAATGGGCAGAGAAATTTTAGTTGACACCTCGATCCTTATCGCCCACCTGCGAGCAAAGAGTAAGAAGAAAACCCTTTTTGAACAGGCCGTCGAGGAGTATGACCAGATCTACATTTCAGCGATCACCGCGTGGGAAATCGAGTACGGTGCTCTCCGGGCCGGCCGACCCTCAGATCTTACAGACCTTCTGGAACTCGTCGAAGTTCTGCCGTTTGGCCTTGCCGAAGCCCGTGCTGCAGCGAAAATATACAAGGAACTGAAAGCCCACAACCGGGAAATAGGTATCCGGGATACCTTCATCGCGGGAACCTGCGTCGCGAATAACCTCCCTTTGTTAACCACAAACCTGGAACATTTCGGGCGTGTCAACGGGCTGCGGGTATTGGAGTTGGTATAATAAGAGCAAGGAGGCCCCGCACGGCAAAAGAGCGTTAATCAGTAGGAGAGCTTGCCCCGAACAAACACGCCTAACCTGCCGCCCCGAAAGGATCCACCACCCGCACCCCGTCGTAAGCCTGACCGGGGCTCAGGTCCTCCGACCCAGCACTCAGAGAAATGCCTTCCCTTCGCAGATATAGTATCGAGTGGATCCATCTGGTACATTCCTCCCCCGCAGAGACAATCTATCGCTGAGTGCTGGGAAGTCTGGCGCCTGGGCGCTCCGGATGACCATCGCGTCCTAAAATGAAATCCTATGCCGCTGCTGAATCTCTATCGCCGCCAACAGATCGGCAACACCGGGCACGTGGACACGCGAGAAAGACCGTGCAAAATACATATAAACACGTGGAGAGCAAGCTCGGCTCCGGAAAACGCGCCGATAGGGAGAATAAACTTAAGAAGAAGCGCTGTCCAAGAGGGAAATCTCTTCGTGAGCGATGGCAGCAGCCGCGTAATGCAGGGCCGCCCTGATATCTTCCTCCGTTAAAAAGGGATATTCTGCCATAAGTTCCTTGTTGGTATAACCTTGAGCCAACTTTTCCAAAAGAATTTTCACCGGGAGGCGTGTTCCTTTTATCACCGGTTTTCCCAACATTATCTTAGGATTAATTTCGATCCTTTCCAAAAATTTTTCCACCTAAAACCACCCCTCAATAGGTGCGAACCGGCATTTCTTCGCCGTAACAACGGTGAAATAACCGCTCAATTTACTACCGTATGCCTCCAGCAGCTTTTTGACAGCCTCAGCCTTCTGGGCTCCGGTAGCTCCCTTCATCCGCAACAGGACGACCCCTGCTGACAGCAATTTCTGCCGGAAGACCAGTTCTCCGAAGTCTTTGTCATTGGTGATAAGAATCCGCCCCTCCTTTTCTGCGAGCTCAAGCAGGCTGGCTTAGGTTACATTTTACCGTTTCGGCGATAGAGCGTCAATTGATAAGATCACCCCAGGAAAGAGCTACCCTGCGTCCATCGCGGGCCCCGGATAACCTTTCGGCTATCCGGAACCCTTGTTACCTAACCCGCCGCCTCAAAAGGACTCACCACCCGCACCCCGTCGTAAGCCTGACCGGGGCTCAGGTCCTCCGACCAGATGACCGCGTTGAGACCTCGCGCCCGGGCGCTCCGGCCACTTTTAAGCATTTTATCCGGTGAAGTCCGGGCAACTTCTTGCCCGCCGCCGCGAAGTATGCTATACTTTCCGTAAATCAGATATGCGGAGGACTAATTATGAAAAATCAGTATGCCATAGACCCGGCACCCAAACGAGTCCGTGTCTGGGGTCGGGGGCAGTTTACCATCCCGGCGGAGATCCGGGAAAAGCTTAACATTGGCGACGGCACCATCCTCAGCGTCTTTCAGGTGGGAAAGGCGATCTTGGCCGTCCCCGAGACCCCGCAGGTGATCGAACTGGCCCGCCAAGTTGAGTATAAACGATAAACACTTCTTAAGCCCCGACCTGGAAAAAGAAATACCCCGCCGCATCGTCTCACCGGGAGCCTTCCTGCGTTACCTGTTCCGTTGAAAAAGCGCCAAGGCTTCAAGGGACAGGCAAGACCTGCACCCCTCATCCCCGCAAGATAGCCCGAAAGGGGGTAACAGGGCTGGGTTGCGTGCA
The DNA here is from genome assembly GCA_040758635.1 of Bacillota bacterium. Lineage (GTDB taxonomy): Bacteria > Bacillota > Desulfotomaculia > Desulfotomaculales > Ammonificaceae > Yes71-27. Next base: position 2,563 of record JBFLVI010000050.1, read on the forward strand.
GGGCATCCGTATGGGTATAATGGAACCAAAAAGAGTAAAGCAGGAGCAGAATTATTTTCCGGAGCGGCTGCTCGACAGCATAGAGGAGGAGTGCCCGTTATGCAATTATCCATAGAACTTCCCGAGGAACTGCTGCATGCGATCAGGTTACCGGCTGAAGAAGTCCCAGTCCGGCTAAAAAGAGAACTGTCCATCCGCCTTTACGCCAAAGGCTTACTGGGCTTTGGCAAGGCTCGCCAACTCGCCGGGATGACAGCCTGGCAGTTTCACGAGTTATTGGGGGAAGAAGGCATTCTCCGTCGCTACGACGTTGAAGAGTTAGAGGAAGACCTCCGGACGTTGGAGGAACTGAGTTGAAAGCTGTAAGCAATACCTCCGTACTCATTAGCCTCAGCACCATCGGGCAGCTATCTTTGCTGCCCGACCGGTTTCCGGATGGAGTGCTGGTTCCGCCTGCCGTTTGGAAGGAAGTGGTAGAACACGGTGAAGGGCGGCCAGGAGCGCACGAAGTAGCTGGAGTCAATTGGATCACCGTATGTAACGTCAAATCACGAGAGATTGTTCAGCTCTTAGAAATGGAACTCGATGAAGGTGAGGCGGAGGCGGTCGTCCTCGCGCACGAGATAGGAGCGGAAGTCGTTCTCCTGGATGAGCGAGATGCGCGGCGGGCTGCAAAGAAACTGGGGCTGCGTGTTTTAGGAACCCTCGGCATCCTCATATGGGCGAAACGAGTTGGGAAGCTGCCGAGTTTGCGTGAGGCCTTGGACGCGCTTCAAAATCAGGCCAGGTTTTGAATTAGTCGCGCACTTTATGAACGGGCACTACGCGAAGTCGGTGAGCAAAACAGATGACCCTCATTGCCATCCGTGTCGAAGCCTTAGGCAAACGCTGCCGCTTGCATAAACGATAAGCACCTCTCACGCTCCGACCTGGAAAAAGAAGTACCCCGCCGCCTGGCCTCATCGGGAACCTTCCTGCGGTACCTGTTCCCTTAAAAAAGAACCAAGGGACAACCCTCGCGAAAAGAACGAGAATCCCTCCCCACCCCGGCAGGAAAAATCCACCCGCCCGGCGAATTTTGTTGAAAGACCAAGAAAATTACAAAAGGAGCAACCACCAAGGCGATGCCCGAATTCAAAAAAGTCATTTTAATTTCCATAGACAACCTCCGCTACGACTGCGTGGGCTACCAGCCGGACAAGCGGGAGCTGCGCGAATACGGCGCTCTGAAATATTTGGAGACCCCCACCCTCGACGCCATCGCCGAAAAAAGCCTCTGCTTCACCAACTGCGTCAGCACCAACACCTACACGACTTCGGCCCACGCCTCGGTCTTCACCGGGCTTTACCCGCCGCGCCACGGGGTCCGGGCGTTCTTCGACACCAGGCTCCGCCCGGACGCCGTTACTCTGGCGGAAGTTTTCAGCACCAACGGCTACCGCACCATCTGCGCCACCGACGTCCCGGAACTCTTTGAACCGCTCGGCTTGACGCGCGGTTTCGACCACCTTGTGGTCCGCGACGATAGCGAAGTATTCTGCCTGTTAGAAGCGTACCGGAACGAAAAGGTCTTCCTCTTCGTTCACTTCTTCGACGTGCATGAGCCCTACCTCTTCTCCGAGTGCCCACCGAGCAAGGATTACAACGCGGACTACTTCGATTTAATGGCAGATCTTTACCGGACGTTTAACCTCACTATAACGGACAAACGCCCGCACGCCCTCTGGCAGAACTTCGGCCAGGCCACCAAGCGGAACATCAACTACCTGTTACGAGTTTACGTCGCCGGGGTGAGCAAATTCGACCGGGGGCGCTTCCGCCTCTTCATTGAGGCGCTGAAAACCGCCGGCTATTGGGACCAGGCGCTGACCGTCATCTTCGCCGACCACGGCGAGGGGCGCTGCGTGTATGCACAGCCCAAGTTTTTCGGCCATGCCGGTGAATTGTACGATAACGTTTTACGGGTCCCTCTTTTGTTTCAAGCCCCGGGGCTCACGTATAAAGTGGACCACTCGCTTTCGTCGCTGGTTGACATCTTTCCCACCATAACGGCTTGGGCCGGCATCCAAGCAGACTTCCCCTACCCCCTTGATGGCATAAATTACCAGGACGGGGGTCGAGCAGGAGCTTACGCCGAGGTCTGGGTTCCTTTAAAAGGGATTAGTTTAACCGACGATTCTGAAGGCAACCCCCGCGTGCCCGTGACAGAAGACAACGCGTGGCTCCTATGGCAGCGGTGCGTGCGGACAAAAAGGAGGAAATTCCTATTGACGGGCAAGCCGGAGGATTTGCGGGGCGGCGCCAGCCCTGCGTTATCTGATGAAGATTTCATCCGCGAACTCTACCGCAAGCTCCTCGCCAGGTTCGAGGATGAGGCCGGGGTGAGGCACTATCTGCGGGCGCTCAAAACGGGAACCAAGACAAGAGAAGACGTGCTTTCCGAATTCCTGGGGAGCCTCGAGTACCGCTCCCGCCCGCGAGCCTATTTATACGACCTAGAAAGCGACCCCGGGGAGGAATGCCCCATAGCCGCCGGCGAAAGCCCTTTAACCCTGATCGAGGCGTCCGGTCTGTTACAGGAGATGCTTTCGTTGGAAGTGCAATCCATCACCACGGAAAAAGTATTTAAGGAAGGAGAGCCGCAAAAGACCCACGCGGGAAAAGACCTGGCCCCAAAGGAGGAGCGGAGTATAGAAGTCATCCGGGAGGCCTACCGGCGTTTCGGCCCCGCCTGTGGCGTAGCCTTCACCGGCGGCAAAGATTCCACCGTCCTCCTGCACCTGGTGCGGCGCGCCTTCGGCGGCCGGGTGCCCTTCAAAGTGATCCATATAGACACCACGGTGAAGTTTCCGGAGGTTTACGCCTTCCGGGACCGGCTCCGGCGCGAGTGGCACCTCGACCTGGAGGTTTTCCGGAACGAGGAAGCGCTCAAATCGATCGCAATCGCCCAAAACCGGGAGGAGTGCTGCCACCAACTGAAGACAGAGCCGCTGAAGGACGCCATTCGCACCCTGGGATTAAAGGCCCTCTTCACCGGGGTCCGCCGGAACGAGCAGGCCGCAAGGGCGAAAGAAGAATACTTTTCGGAGCGGCAGGACCCGCCCCACACCCGGGTTCACCCGCTACTTCATTTCACGGAGCAGGAGATTTGGGCCTACATACGGAAATATAACGTGCCGTATTGCTCCCTCTACGATCAGGGCTACCGCAGCCTGGGGTGTCAGCCCTGCACAAAACCTGCGGTCACAAGCGGTGCCGAGCGCGCCGGGCGGGCGCAGGACAAGGAGCAGATAATGGACAGGCTGCGGGAACTGGGGTATTTTTAAAAACAAAAGCGATGTTTGGGGTGGTATAGGAGTTGCCTGAAGACAAAGTGATCGAAGCGATAAAGAAAGAGATAGAAGATCTCCTGTCTGCTAAACGATCTTCCACCGAGGTCGGGCTTGCCAAAGACATCTCCCCCGGCATTGCGGGAACGTCGGCGGGCGGCTTGGAGTGGCTGCTGGAGGAGTTAGCCGCGCAGGCCCGCGTGGACGTGAACAGCGTCCCGGTGCGCTCCACCCGTCCCGTCTGGGGACCGCTCATCACCCTTTTCAAGCGGGCCGTGCGGAAGAGCACCTACTGGCTGTACCAGCCCCTGTTTGAACAGGTTTCCGGGTTTAATTCGGCATTGCTTGCTCTCTTGACCGAGGCGGTTTCTCGCAAAGGAGCGATCCAAGGAGCGGAAACCGGCTGGGCCGGTTTCTACAAAAAAAACGTAACAGAGGGTGACCTTCAGGCCAACATTGACCACCACGCTTTCTTTATTCAAAAGATCGAAGAAACGGCTCTCAAAGAAAGCGAGGGCGCGCCTTCGCTGTTGGAAGTCGGCATCGGCACGGCAACCATGTCTATTTACTTCTCCCGCAAGCTTTTTAACGTAGTGGGCATCGACAACGATCCGCTTATAATAGCGAAGGCTATCCGAACCAACAAAAGCCTTGGCGGCTACGCGACCTTCATCTGTATGGACGCGACTCTTCTTGCGGAGTATTTTAAGCCTGGCATTTTCGACATCGCCTTTTCCCAAGGCACATTGGAGCATTTCGATAACAAAACGCTTGTGCTGATTCTCAAGTCTCAGTTGTCGGTGGCAAAGCATGTTATTTTTTCTGTCCCCTCAACTTATTGGCCCCAAAGAGACTTCGGCAACGAGCGGCGGATGACTGTGGAAGAATGGCGAAGAATTCTTGAGGCTCAAGGTTTTAAGATTGCCGAAATTTCTTATTACCCCGAGGATGAGAAATACCACGTTTACTGCTGCATCAGCGGGAAGCAAACGTCCTGCTAAAGCGGGGGCACATTTTTATGCTTGGCACGGAACCGATAATGATCATGGTGCGGGGCCTCTCATCCGGCGACGCGAAGATGAGAACACGAAAAAGCTAAATGAACTTCTTTTCGGTCCGACGGTCTACGCGGTTCTTGGAAAAAAATGAACGCACAACTGCCCCAGAGAAAGGAGAGTATAGTAGCGGTGCAGATAGCCGTATGCACCATTGCGTCCAAGAATTATCTAAGTTTTGTAAGAACTTTAATGCAAAGTTTAGAGACCTACCATCCGAACATCCCGCGGTTCTTGTTACTCGTCGACCGGATAGACGGCTTCTTTGAGTCTTCTCACGAAAACTTCACAGTAATTGAAATCGAGTCCTTGCCTAACATTCCTGATCTTAAATCCTTTTTATTTCAGTATAACGTGTTAGAGCTTAATACAGCGGTCAAGCCATACTTATTGGAATACTTATTAGAGAAGTACCAGTTCGACGGAGTCATATACTTCGATCCCGATATACTCGTAACAAACAGCCTAGAGCCCTTACTGGATCTCCTTCGGTCGGTTTCGATTGTTTTAACCCCGCACATTCTCTCGCCTCTTCCAGATGATAATAAGCTTCCGGGAGACGTAGAGATACTGCGTGCGGGAACATATAACCTTGGGTTTATCGCTATTCGTAATACGCCAAACGTCAAGAAGTTTTTAAAATGGTGGCAAGAAAAACTGTACCGCTGGTGCCGGGCAAGACCTGACTGGGGCGTTTTCGTGGACCAAAGGTGGATAGATATGGTGCCTGGACTTGTTCAAGACGTGAAAATACTTCATGACCCAACTTATAACGTTGCCTACTGGAATCTACACGAAAGACAGAACTTGGATTTCAGCGATGGGAATTACTATCTTAATGGTCAGCCGCTCCGCTTTTTTCACTTCAGTGGGATCGAAATTGAAAATCCAGAACGTGTCTCAAAACACCAAAACCGCTTTACCTTAGAGGAACTGGGGCCAGCATATCGAAAACTGTTCCAGGAATACATAGACCAAGTAATCGCTAACGGATACTACGAAACTAAGGATTGGCCGTATGCTTTTAAAAAAGGTAAAGATGGACGACCGATACAAGACCAAGAACGAGCCATATACTGGGAAAAGGTTCATCGAAAGGCCATATCTTCATCAATAGAAGAAGTAGAAAGCCAGCTTCCGCCTCATATAGTGGCTTACAACTACCTCAAAGAAGGTAATATCCGTCGGGCACGGTACTACTACTGGCGGAGCTTGATAGCAAAACCCTACAACCCTAAAAATTGGTTCCGCTTGCTCATAAGCTTCCTCCCTCCTTGTTTAGCCCAGACAATCCGGAGGATTTGGGAGCATAGATATAAGCTCTATGGGTTACTTCAGAAGGGGAACATTCCTGTCAGAAAGTACAGAACGGTTCACACCACCGGTGGCACGAAACCAACAAAGCCGTTCAAGTTATCAAAAGAGTGGGGAGTTAACGTTGCCGCGTACATTGATACAGAAAGTGGTGTCGGTCAAGGAGGACGCAATCTGATTAAGGCCCTGAAAATATCCGCGATTCCTTATGCTCTCAATAATATAGAGCAGAAATGGCTACGGCGTAAGGACAAAACCTTTTTACCAGAGGTTTCCGCAAAAAACCCGTATCCGGTAAATATTATTGTCGTTAACGCAGATCAGGTTGAGGCTTTTGCCAATCAAGTAGGTGCTGGCTACTTCAACAACAAGTATTCGATCGGCTATTGGTTCTGGGAAGTGTTCCCGTTCCCTGAAAAGTTTAAAAAAGCTTTTTTATACTACAACGAGATTTGGGTGGGAAGTACCTACGTGCTCGACATAATAAGCCGCCAAGCACCTATACCGGCAGTACGAGTTCCTTTTGCAGTAGATTTTCCCCTTGCCCCCCTTCAGAAGTATACTCGACAATACTACGGTTTGGACGAAGATAAGTTCACGTTCCTCTACGTCTTTGACGGTGCCTCGTACTTCCAACGCAAAAATCCAGTGGGTCTGGTTGAAGCTTTTAAAGTCGCATTGCCCCGGCTTGGATCAGATTGCCAACTCATCCTCAAAGTAACGAATCCTCAGTTTCAGCCGAGCGAGTACGAAAAACTTGTGCAACAATGCAAAGGACTCCCGGTACGTTTAATAGAAGGCTATTTAAGTCGGGAAGAAACCCTTGGCTTGATAAACTGTTGCAATTGCTATGTTTCGCCTCACAGGGCAGAGGGTTTTGGTCTTACAATTGCGGAAGCTATGTATCTCGAAAAACCTGTAATCGCCACCGGTTACTCCGGCAATATGGATTTTATGAATGTTGACAATAGCTACATCATCCCCTACCAACTAGTTACTCTTGAACAACCGGTAGGACCGTATGAGACAGGTTCAATCTGGGCTGATCCAGACATTGAATACACAGCTAAGCTTATGATCGAAATATATGAAGACAGAGATACAGCAATTAAAAAGGGGAAAAAAGCGGCGGACTGGATTAGAAAACATTATAGTAACGAGGCCGTTGCCGCCTTGTTAAAAGCTCGTTTAGAGGTGATTAAAGCTTATTTAGAAAGCTGAAAACGGCACAAATGAACATTTTTGTGGGCAATGAGAAAAAGGTTTATATCATCGGCATCGACGCGCGCTACGGCCTCCGCAAGGGCCGCCGGGGAATAGGAAACTATATCTACCACCTGCTGTCCGAATTCCAGCGGTTGATGCCGGAGGGTTTTCGGTTTATTCTCTACGCGGATCGAACGGCTGATCCGGCGGTTACGGTACGGTTTCAAGGCAATCCGTTCACGGTGCGCGTGCTGCCCGCGCCCAATTTCGCCTGGTGGGAGCAGGTGGCGCTGCCGCTGGCCGCGCGCCGCGACAGGGTGGATCTCCTCCACTGCACCGCCAACATCGCGCCGGTGATATTTAAGCCCTGTCGTTTGGTCACCACCATCCACGACGTGATTGAATTCCGGCGCCGGGAGTTCGGGGACACGAAGCTCACTTTCCGGCACCGCTTGAGCCGTGCTTACCGGATGGGGGCGCTGCCCCGGATGGCGCGCTTGAGCGACCGCATTATCACCGTCTCCGAATTTTCCCGTCAGGACATCGCGGCGGTGCTGAACGTGCGGCCGGAAAAAATAAAGACGGTTTATAACGCCACCAACCGGGAAAAAGACAGGCGGAACCTGGAGCAGCAGAAGTTATTGCAAAAGTTGGGCATAGACGAAGAGTACATCTTCGCCCTCGGAGCGGCAGACCGGCGGAAAAACACCGCCCGGCTGCTCGAAGCCTACCGGCGGCTGCGCGCCGAAACGGGAACAAATACCCTGCTTGTGGTTGCGGGAATCGAGAAGCCGGAGGTCTTTGCCCCCCTGGCCGGGAAGGGGGTCCGCCTTTTTGGCTTCTTGCCGGACGAAGCGATCAGCGCCCTGTATGAGCATGCTCTGTTTTTTGTTTACCCATCGCTTTACGAAGGCTTTGGTCTGCCGGTCCTGGAAGCTATGGAGCGCGGAACGCCGGTTCTCTGCTCCGCAACCACCGCCGTCGGCGAGGTAGCCGGCGACGCGGGGTTGAAGTGCAACCCCAAGGACACCGGCGACCTGGCCGCGAAGATGCGAATGCTCCTTGATGACGCCGCATTGCGGTCTGCGCTCACCGCAAAAGGTTACGCGCGCGTGAAGGATTTCTCCTGGGAGCGGTGCGCGCGGAAAACGCTCGCAGTTTACCGGGAAGTGCTGGAGTGCGGGAGATGAAGATCCTCTTCCTCACCGCCGAGCCGCCCTGGCCGCTCGACCAGGGGGATAAGCTGCGGAATTACCACCTGCTTAAAGCCCTGGCGGCGGAGCATGAGGTCACCCTGGCGACTTTCTGCCTGCCCGGGGAAGAGAACGGCCCCTGGCGGGAAGCGCTGTCGTCCCTTTGCCGCGCGGTCTATCCGGTGCCGCTCAACCGGCGCCAGATGCTGGTGAACGTCCTGCGGCTGCCCCACTTACCGGTCACGCTGGCCGCGCGGGCTTCGGCCCGGATGGTGCGCCTGCTCCGACAGCTTACCCGGGAGCAAAAGTTTGACGTGGCCTACGCCTGCCAGTTGAAAACGGCGGGGTACTTGAGCCACTGCGCCGCCCGCAGGCGGGTGGCCGACCTGACGGACGCGGTCAGCCTCTACCGCCGCCGGATGCTCTGCTTCGCGCGTTCGTGGCCGGCAAAGGCTTTCGGCGCGATAGAGGCGCAGCGCCTGGCCTTCTGGGAGAAGCAAGTAGCGCAGTTAGCGGACTTGACCCTGGTCGTCTCCCCCGTGGACGCGGCGGCACTGAAAGAAGCGGCTCCCAGGGCACGCGTCGCCGTCCTGCCGAACGGCGTAGATTTGGACCATTTCCGGCCGCTGCCGGACCCGCAGACGCCCGTCCTCCTTTTTTACGGCCATCTGCGCTACCCGCCCAACGCCGACGGCATCGTCTGGTTCTGCCACGAAATTTTCCCCCTGGTGCGGGAAGCCGTACCGGAGGCGGAACTTTGGATCGCGGGCAAGGAGCCGCCGCCGGAAGTGGCGGCGCTGGCGGCGTTGCCGGGCGTAACGCTGACCGGCTACGTTCCCGACCTCCGCCCTTACCTGGCCCAAGCCGCCGTGGTCGTGGTTCCCCTGCGCTTTGGCGCCGGCACCCGCCTCAAGATCCTGGAGGCCTTTGCCGCCGGCCGCCCGGTAGTCTCTACCTCTCTGGGCTGCGAAGGGCTGGAAGTCCAGCCCGGCGTCCACCTGGAGGTAGCCGATACACCGGCATCCTTCGCCGAAGCGGTCATCCGGCTTTTACAGGACCCGCTACGATGGGCCGCCCTGGTCGCTAACGGCCGAAAAATAGCGGAAGAAAAGTACAGTTGGAGAAGCATCGGGCCACAGTTACTCGCGCTACTCAAATGTTAGTGCTATTAGCGACCATAATTTCCAAAAGGGAAGGAATTTCTCCCCCAGTTGCCGAAACATCGGATAATTACGAGAAGATGAAAATTTGGAGGAGGTTTTCTTTTTAAGTGAAAAAGGTACTTGCATTGGGAGGAGCGGGGTTCATCGGCTCTTACATCGTCAGAGAGTTGCTGGAAAAGGGGTACGCGGTTACGGTGGTTGATAATTTTTCCAAGTACGGCTTCTTGAGCCACGATTTTTACTCCCATCCCAACTTTACTCTGAAAACCAAGGATGTTCGGGCGCTTTACCCCGCCGAGTTCAAAGGCTATGACTGTATCCTGTGCCTGGCAGCGCTCATCGGCGGGATCAGGTACTTCCACAAAATACCCTATCAGATCGCGCGGGACAACACGGAGATTCTGGCCCACGCCATAGACTGCACCCTGGCAGCGTCTCCGGAGGCTACTTTTGCTTATTTTTCTTCCTCGATGGTTTACGAAAGGATGCAACGCCCGGTCACCGAGGAGGATGCGCTGAACCAGCCGGTGCCCATCACCAATTACGGGATGCAAAAATTATTCGGGGAGTTTCTGGTCCGCGGCGCACACCAGGAATTCGGGCTCAATTACCTGATCGTGCGGCCCTTTAATGCCGTGGGTAGCGGTGAACTTCCCGAGGTGACCGCCGAGGGTCATGTGGAGTTCGGGATGGCTCATGTTATACCGGACTTTGTCTACAAGGCGCTAATTAGGCAGACACCCTTTGAGATCTTCGGTGACGGGGAACAGGTGCGAACGTTCACCCACGCCAAAGATATCGCGGAAGCGGTTTGCATCATGCTGGAAAAGGGCGTAAGGAATGATGATTTCAACATCTGCGGCAACAACACCTATAAGATCGGCGACCTGGCCCAAAGAATATGGGCGAAGGTGAACCCGGGGACAGACTTTCCGGGGTTCAAACACCTGCCCGTCCCGCCGTCGGACGTGCGGTTCAGGATCGGCGTTTCGGAAAAGGCGAAGAGGATTCTAGGCTGGGAGCCGAAGTATGACTTGGATTACATTATTGAAGACACATTAGGGTTTATCAGGCAGAGGTTAGGATGAGCTATGGTGGAACTCCCCGAAAGAAAGTTAAAGTTAACATATAACAACATCTGGCATGCAATTATTTTGCTTTACCTCCTGATCGCTTCATTTCCGGGTTGGTACCAAGCAATTGGGGTAGGATTAGATCCGTCCTGGGTATAGGTCAAGTCCGAATTCTGGTGTAAATTCCCTCTGGCAGATAAGATCACTCCGTTTTAAGCTGCATTTACCCGGGTATCGGCACTATTCACCTCCTTCTGCCGTTTTTCCGTGTTAGCCTTCCACTC
>JBFLVI010000051.1:0-13118 GCA_040758635.1 Bacillota bacterium
AATGTGCAAGTATAAATTTTATCCACATGGCACAACACTTTTTGTTTTCCGATAGAAGATATGCCCATTTTTCAAAGCTTCCCGGTCCCGTGGCAGCCCAAAATGCGGGTTAGCTGTCAAACTTGAGATTAAGCTTTTTACTCCTTGTACCCTGCAATAAAAAAGCCATCCTTCCAGCAAATATAATAATTGGTATCTTATCCGCCATTCTCCTCTTCATGAAGTTTAGTTCTGGAATAGCAGCTTTATCCATACTTATTATCGCAATGGCTATGAGAATACAGATTAAAAGAAACAACCGAGAATTTTTAAGGTTAGAACTAGCGTTGGCATTTTGTGCATATATTGTAACCGTTCTCTTAATTTCAGTACTTTGCATGCCACATAACTTTCCCAGGTGGCTCCAGGCTTCACTTGAAATCACTAACGGCTACAGTACCGCAATGAGTATTGTGGGGCCTAAATCAGAACTTGTAATGGGTCTTATAGCCGCAAGTGTTTACTTAATTTTGGTGTTGCTCTTTAAAAGAATGAAGTCAAATTTATTTTATGCCAGCCTTATACCCATTGGAGCATTGTTCTTATCGTTCAAACATGGTTTTGTTCGTCAAGATGGGCATGTGATTATGTTTTTCACGTTCTTGATCGCGACCACTAGTATCCTCTTACTGGCTGCTGGCACAGTAAAGGAGGCCAAAGTAGCAGGTGTCGCTTGTCTCCTGATACTATCTCTTACAGCACCTGTTGTAATCGTGCGCTCAGATCCTCCGCTTAGAGAAGCGTTAGCGGAACGGAACTTCCCTGGCCTCATACGTACCGCGGCGTCAAGCGTTTTCGGTTTTTTCTTTAATCCAGATCGGCCAGTTATGAGAACTATTTGTGGGAAGGAAGGTTTATCTAAGATCGGGGCATTGCTTTGTTTTAGAGACACTCAAACTCAACTAAACCACCAAAGCCAACTAAATTTACAAAGCGACAGACTCTCTTCACGGTGGTTATCCGAAATCAAAAGAGGTACAGTAGACGTGCTCCCGTGGGAGATTGCTTACTGCCCAGCGAACAACCTTAGTTGGAGTCCAAATCCTATTCTGCAAACATATTCTATCTATACACCCTTTCTGGATCACTGGAGTGCTGATCACTACGCCGAGGAAAACGCACCCGATTTTCTCATCATAGAGTTTGCAGACATCGACGGTCGCCACCTGATGTTAGACGCTCCAGCTTCGTGGCACAAGATCTTACAAAATTATGACTTATTAGCTAAAGAACCGGAAAAAGGCACTCTGCTGCTACGGAAGAAGCCAATTCTCCATAATGATGTACTGAAAACCATTGGTTACCAAAACGATGCTGTAGGCGAGTGGCTTGATATCCCCAGTTCGGACAAAATCGTTTTTGCAAGTATCAACATGACCCTCCGACCTATTGGGGAAATTACGAAGATGCTTTTCCGGATACCTCCCGTTAACATTGATTTGCTTTATGATAGCGGACGGATTGCATCTTACAGGATCATACCGGAAACGGCCAAAAATGGTTTGCTAATTAATTATCTCCCCACAAACGCCGAAGAGTTGGCAAAATTATTTACCTATGCCGCAGACGATAGAGTGGTAAAATTCAGGATTTCTGGACCAGGACTTCTTTACTATAGTAAAGTAATCAAAATAAGTTGGTGGGAATCTCCCTATACAATAAGGTTTACGCCGGATAAAAGGTTAGACCCCCAGAAGCTTGCTTTCGCCGGACACGCTACTCCCTTTGCGATAGATACCGTCAACGGCCGCCCGCCGCTGGTGCAGGGCTCACCATTCGTCGTCAGCGCCGATAAGGACAACGCAATCACCATCACCGGATGGGCGGTTGATGGCCGGGCGAAGGACAAGGCGGGCGGGGTCTTTATCAACGTTGACGGCCGGTTAGATATCCCGGCGCTTTACGGCCTTGATCGCCGGGACGTAGCCGAACATTTTAAGAACAAGCGATACAGATTTTCGGGTTTTACGGCCTCCTTTGCCACTTCGGTCCTGGGAAAGGGGCGGCACACCCTGTCGCTGAAAGTGGTAACGGCCGACAAAAAGAGTTATTATTTATCAAAACAAAAGGTCATCCTGGAGATCAAATAAGGGGGTGGAGCGGTGAAGTTTGATGTAGTGGTTGTTGGCGGATTCGGCCACGTAGGACTTCCCCTGGCCATCGCGCTCGCCAACAAGGGTTTGCGGGTTTGCGCCTTCGACATCAGCAAGGAGACCGGCGACCTGATCGCCCGGGGGAGGATGCCCTTCGTAGAGGACGGCGCAGACGAGCTGCTGCCGCAGGTTTTGAAATCAGGGCGACTAACGCTCTCGCTCGACCCGGCCGTGATTTCGGAAACTAATACGGTTATCATTATTATCGGCACGCCGGTGGACAGGCACCTGAACCCGGAGTTCGAGTTGATGCTGAAGATGATTGATTCCTACCTGGAGTATTTCAGGGACGATCAGTTGGTGATCCTCCGCAGCACCGTCTACCCGGGGACGACTGAGAAGCTGCACCACTGGTTCCGCGAGCGGGGAAAGCGGCTTGAGCTGGCCTTCTGCCCGGAGCGGATCGCCGAAGGGCACGCGCTGAAGGAATTGGAAGAACTCCCGCAGATAATCTCCGCCGTTTCGGAGGAGGGGCTGCGGCGGTGCCGCGAGCTTTTCAGGCTTTTCACTGAGGAGATTTTGGTTCTGACGCCGATAGAAGCAGAGCTGGCGAAGCTGTTTACCAACGTCTGGCGCTACGTGAAGTTCGCCACCGCCAACCAGTTTTTCATGATCGCCAACGACCACGGGGCGGATTTTTACCGCATCCACCACGCCATGACGTACAAGTACGAGCGGGCGAAGGACCTGCCCCAACCCGGTTTCGCGGCCGGACCCTGCCTTTTCAAGGACGCGATGCAATTAGCGGCGTTTAACAACAACACCTTTTACCTGGGACACGCCGCGATGCTCGTTAATGAGGGGCTGCCTAATTATATAGTCAGCAAGCTCAAACAGCGGTACAACCTGCGGGAGATGACCGCGGGCATCTTAGGGATGGCCTTTAAAGCGAACATTGACGACCGGCGGGAATCCCTTTCTTACAAGCTGAAAAAGATCCTCACCTTCGAGTGCCGCCGGGTTTTGTGCTCGGACGTTTACATCAGGGAAGAGGGATTCGTAAGCTCGGAGGAGCTTGTGGAGCAGGCCGACATCATCATCCTGGCCACTCCCCACCGGGAGTACGCCGCGCTCGAACCGCCGGCGGACAAGGTGGTGGTTGACATCTGGAACCTGTGGGGCAGAGGTTGCGTGGTGTGAGAGAGGGGCTGTTTTGTGTGCTTTCGGTGGTCTGCCCGGTGTACAACGAGGCCGAAAACATCGAGCGCCTGTTGAACGGGCTGCAAGAAAAGGTTTCTGTCCCTATGGAGGTGCTGGTCGTTTACGACCATGACGGGGATAACACCGTCCCGGTGGTGGCGAAAATCGCCCCGCGGTATCCTTTCGCTGTCCGGCTGGTTAAAAACCGATTTGGCGCCGGAGCGCTAAACGCCATAAAGACTGGCTTTGCCGAAGCCCGACACGAAGCCGTACTGGTGGTTATGGCCGATTTGTCGGATGACCTCTCCGTTGTGGACGAGATGTACCGCCTGGTAGCGGAAGAGGGTTTCGACATCGTGTGCGGCTCCCGGTACATGCGGGGCGGGAGGCAGATCGGCGGCCCGCCCCTGAAGCGGTTCCTATCCCGGATGGCAGGAGTATCACTTTATTATCTGGCCGGACTCCCAACGCACGACGTAACCAACAGCTTTAAGATGTACAGACGGGAATTTCTGCAAAGCGTTAACGTGGAAAGCAGCGGCGGTTTCGAAATCGGGATGGAATTAGTGGTCAAAGCCTTTGTCGCGGGAAGAAAGATCGCGGAGCTGCCCGCCACGTGGACCGACCGGACAGCGGGCCGGTCGCGGTTCCGGATGTGGCGGTGGATCCCAAATTACTTGCGGTGGTACCTTTATGCCTTCAAAAGATTCGGGAAGCGATAAGCGGAACAACAAAGGCAAGGCCCGGCTGCCTTCAAGGGCTTTCCTGGCCGTCAAAGGCTTGGCCGGAACGCTGCTGGGCGGCTTCATCCTCTACCTTTTGTTCGAGAGGGTCAGCCCGCTTACGGTAGCGGTCGAACTCGCCCGGGTCACCCGGGTCGACCGGGTCAAGCTGGCCGCGGCGGTAGCTTTCATCGGGCTTTCCTATTTCTGCAGAACCGCCGTATGGAAAAGGCTGCTGGCGGGATTCCGCGATTACCCTTACTGGGCCCTCTTCCGGGCCACGATGGTCGGCTACCTGGTGAACAACATCCTGCCGGCCCGGCTGGGGGATGTGACCAGGGGGGCCTGGCTGTACCGCACGCAGGGCGGGAATAGCGGCTCTATTTTCGGAAGCCTGGCCCTGGAACGGGTGATGGATGTGGCGCTAATCCTTACGCTGCTCGGCATCTCGCTGGCGTGGCTCGGCCTTTATTACGACTGGCTGGTCGTAAGCACGGCCCTTTTAGGGGTGCTCATCGTCGCATTTTTTATCCTGGCCGCCGCGCTCCGGCGGCTGGCGCTATGCGACGCGCGCTCCCTTCCCGCCGTGCTGATAAGCATAAAAGAATGGGTGACAAGATTCACCCGCTTAAAGAACCCCAGGACGGTGGTAGCGCACCTGGGTGATTCTATGAGCGTCGCCAATATGCGCCGGGGGCTCGTGTGGTCAGTCATCACCTGGTTTGTGACTTTCTGGGGGCTGTACTTTACCCTGGCTTCGCTGGGCCTGACCCGGCAAATCGGCCCGGTCCAGGCCGCCCTGATCCTCTGCGTCGCCAGTCTGGGGATCGCGGTGCCCTCCCTGCCCGCCTCCCTCGGCACCTACCAGGCTGCCTTCGTCTTCGGCGGGATGCTGGTGGGGGTTCCCGAAGCGCAGGCGCTCGCGGCCTCTTTTCTCTACCAGGGGCTGTGGGTCGGGGTGACCTCGGCCTGCGGGCTGGCGGCGCTGGCGTGGGAGGCGGTCGGCGGGAAGAAACGCTTTCCACAACGGCCGGAAAATTTAAGAACGCGCGGCGACAACAAAGGAAGACGTGCTGTGGGTAGAGAGCGGTTGGAATTACGAAACCGGCATCGCTGAGGCCGGTTTCAATCCGCGGGTTTGGTGGTACTTGCTCGGCTTAACGCCTATTGATATACTGGTAGCAAAAAGGGCAAGGCTGTCAATGGATATAGTGCAGATCCGGGAATGTATTCGAGAAGGCAAGTGGCGTCTCAGTTACCACGTTCTACAGCGGTGTGACGAACGGGGCTTGGAAGCAGCCGATTTGGCAGCAAGTGTTATGGAAGGGGATATTTTGGAGGATTACCCCGACGATCCAAGAGGTCCCAGTTGTCTTATGCTGTGCAGGCTTTCCGACGGGTCTTTTTTGCATGTGGTCTGCGGGCTGGATAACGATGGTTGGCTCGTGCTTATAACCGCATACAGACCCGAAGAACCAAAGTGGATTGATGAAAAAACCCGAAGGAGGGTGTGACGGTTGAAAGAATGTAAACGTTGCGGTGGCAGGGTTGTTTCTAAAAAAGTGGATGTTCAACGGAACTGGCGCGGCAAACTGGTGGTCATTACCGGTGTGCCGGCCTACGTTTGCGAGCAGTGCGGGGAGCAGTATTTTGATTCGGATGTTGCCTTAGAAATGGATCGAATCAAAAAGGCGGCCTGCATCCCGGGTGAAAAGATGATCCAGGTACCGGTACGCCCGTATGCTTCTGAAGCCCGCAATTGCAGTTAGGAGTCACCACCCGCGCCCCTCAACGGCATCTTGACCGGCGTAGCATGGGCCGCAAGTCCGTTCGAGCAGGCGCTCGCGGTCTCTTTTCTCTACCAGGGGCTGTGGGTCGGCGTTTCTTCCGCCTCCGGGCTGCTGGCACTGGCGTGGGAGGCGGCCGGCGGGAAGATCCCCAAACCTCGCCCCAACGTTATGGGTTGACGGTAAGAAGGGCGGCAGGCTAAAATAGTGGCGATGCGCGGTAGCCTTGCGCTTGAAGAAGGGAGAATAGTATGGTGCCTCTCGAAGAACTCATTCGGCAGTTGCCACCCGATCTGCAGCAGGAGGTAAAGGACTTCGCAGAATTTTTATTAGCAAAGCGGGGAAAAAAGCCTCTCCGGCCACCCAAATTTGATTGGGCTGGCGCTCTCAAAGACCTGAAAGAACGGTATACGTCGGTGGAACTCCAGCACAAGATTCTCGAATGGAGAGAAGAATATTGATGTATCTTCTTGATACAAACATTTTTCTCGAAATCTTGCTGGGGCAAGAGCAGGCCGAGTCGGTAAAGCGTCTTTTCACCGAAATTCCGCCATCAAGCCTACATGTCTCTGATTTTTCCCTTCATTCAATCGGTATTCTCCTGTTTCGCCGGAACCTACACGAAGTTTATGAGCGATTTATTGAAGACGTAGTGATTAATTCGGGGATAGGTGTGCTCCGTCTCAGCGCCGAAGATGTTCGGGCGATGGCTGCATTCGCGCAGCGATTTCGGTTAGATTTCGATGACGCTTACCAGTATACAGTCGCCGAAAAGTACGGCTTGACTATCGTAAGTTTCGACGGCGATTTCGACCGGACCGAAAAAGGCCGGATACCGCCCGACAAAATCAAAGTTTAACCCCGGACTTTTAGCCACCATCGGCTTCAGGCCGTAATACCCATAAATAACTAACAGGTCCCCGTTTCAAAACGCCGCTCCTTCGCGGAAGGGAAAAAGATTAGCTGGCGGGACGCTTTCGCCGCTTGCTGGACGCTGATCAAATACCGGTTTGTTGACTGAAGCACCCCCGCGAGTAGGCGGGATGCTGGTGGGATTCCCCGAGGCGCTCACGGCCTCTTTTCTCTACCAGGGGCTGTGGGTTGGCGTCACCTCGGCCTGCGGGCTGCTGGCGCTGGCGTGGGAAGGAACCAAGCTACCAGCTTCTTTAAGCGGCAGTCGCTTGGATCGTTAAGAGAAGGCCAGAAGCATACTCAGGCCATCCGCACGGCGGCGGAGAAGGCGACGCGGTACGCTCCAGGGCAGGCGGTTTTGTGTATCTTCTGGAAATTTCTTGCGGGAACCGGCCTGCCGTGGTATTATGGTGGCGACGGGTTGGCAAGTTACAAGGAGTACGGGGGTTGCAGATTGCCGGAGCGGAGCAGGGACTGGATAAACCAGGCCAAGAGAGACCTGGCTTCGGCCGAAGCCATGCTGGCGAGCGGCTTTTATGAGTGGGCGTGCTTTGCCTCCCAGCAGGCGGCGGAAAAAGCCGTCAAGGCCGTGTTTCAGAAGATGGGCGCGACGGCCTGGGGGCACTCGCTTCTTGAACTTCTCAAGCTGCTTACAGGAAAGGTTACTATAACCGAAGAGCTTTTCGACTATGCACGAATCCTGGACAGGTTTTACATTCCTGCGCGCTACCCGAACGGCTTTGAATCGGGGAGCCCGTTCGAATACTTTACGAAGAAGGACGCGGAACATGCCATCTTTTGTGGTCGAAGAATCGTTGAATTCTGTACGGGTCTTTTGGCTTCAACAGGAAAAACTGATTGAAGAAATCCGCAAGATTGCGGAAAGGGTCGGGAAAGAAAACCCCGTGGTAAAAGAGATCGTGCTCTTCGGTTCCCTCGCGCAAAAGAGAGGGGTACCGGGGAGCGACGCCGACATTCTCATCGTACTTTGGAAAGACGATAGGCCCTTTCCCGAAAGGGTCGGCGCATGGCTCGCGAAGTTCGACCTCGACTTTCCGGTGGAGGTTTTTCCATATACGGTTGATGAGCTCGGCAATCCGCTGGCGCAGGAAGCGCTAAGCAAAGGAATGAGGTTGTTTGCCTCCACCGCTCCCCTCGGGGACACTTATTCCACCCGCCAGCACTAGGCGAAAACTTGGCCTTAAAAAGGAAGCGGGGCGGAAACGCACGCCCTCCTGTGGGAACTAGGCCTGTGTTTTCCTTCGACCGGCATTTCCGTGTAACGTGGTCTGTAGTAATCCTGCCGGACAGCCGGAGACAATACCAAAAACAGGAACCGGCTGTTATTCTGCAGCGGTCAAAACCGGTGGCCTAACCCCGCTTATCCAGCAACTCCGGGAGGGCCGGGAGCGGTATGAGTAGCTGCGCTCACGCCCTGCACCGCGCTAACCTGCTTCTCACCGCCGATAAGGGAATCCCAGGTAGGTATTTCCCCGAACTTAAAGTGATCAATCCGCTGAGAAAAAGGGAAGCAGATTGACAATCTCCCCGAAGCATAATAGTATTAATCTGTAATACTTTCCTGATCGGGGTGAGTTAGATGCGCAAGACAAAGGTGTGGGCGCTTTCTCTGCCTCCCGCGCTGGCCGAAAAAGCCGAGCAACTGGCCCGGAAGGAACACCGCAGCAGGAGTGAACTTGTCCGGGAAGCGCTGCGCCAGTATATCACCTTACGTGAATGGGAGGCGCTGCAGGCTGCAGCCACCCGCCGCGCCCGGGAAATGGGGATAAGCGATGAGGATACGGTTGAGCAGATGATAGATGATCTTCGGCAATGATGCGAGTCGTCTTTGACACCAACGTGCTTATCTCCGCGCTGATTTTCCCCGGCGGTGCTCCGGCGGAAATCTTCAAAGCCGGCCTCAAAAGGCGTTTCCGGCTTTATATTTCCCCTTTCATTCTCGACGAGTTTCGGCGTGTATTACGGGAAAAGTTTTTGCTCAGCGAAGAAGAAACAGCCACAGCAGTGGAGGTGGTCCAAGCCATCGCTACGGTGGTGGAACCACAGCAGACGCTGACCGTTATTACGGCGAAGGGCGATGACAACCGGATCTTAGAGTGCGCGGTAGCGGCAAAGGCAGATTTTTTGGTAACCGGCGACAAGAAACATATTCGGAAACTGGAGTGTTACGAAGGGATCAAGATCGTCCTTCCGACCGAGTTTTACGGGCTCCTTCGGGAGAAAAACTTGCTCTGAGAAAAACGCAGCCCAGGTTCCACAAGCGTCTCTGGGGGCGTTCGTGTACTAATGGCTTTGTTTCGACCAGTTGCTGGGCGTTCTAACGCGGTAAAATAACCCGGTGACGCGGAACGCCCTTCATTCCCCGCTACTTAGCCCCGGTGCCGAAGCGGCAGGGAGAAAGGAAAACAGGACTCCAGCCAGAGGCGCTCGCGGCCTCTTTTCTCTACCAGGGGCTGTGGGTCGGCGTCACCTCGGCCTGCGGCCTGTCCGGCACTCAGTGATAGATTGTCTCTGCGGAGGAGGGAAGGCATCCCTTTGAGTGCTAGGTGGCGTGGGAGGCGACCGGCGGGAAGAAACATTTTCCGCAACGGCCGGGAATTTGAAGATGTTTCGAACTTCGCGGAAATTTTTAGCAGCGGGAACCGTTTGCTCCGAGCCGTCCCGCTTGGTATACTGAAAGCGGAAGATTCCGGAACAGCCGCGAGGGACTCGCAACGAGCACAAAAAATCTCGGCAAGGAGGAGGTAGCGATGAGTAGATACCTTCTGGGTCGAATCGAGGCAATCCAATGGGAGTTAGAAGCTTTAAAGAAAGCCTTGGCGCGCGAAGCTGACGGTTCAAGGCGTAAAACGAGGCTGAAAGGCCTGTGGCGAGGTCTCAAGATAAGTGAGGCAGATGTGAAAGAGGCACAGCGCGCAATCTTTAAGGACGCTTATGACTTCGAAAGGTAAGCAACAAATGGAAAGCTATGTTGCAGATACCCACAGCCTTATCTGGTTTTTATCTGAGGATGACCGGTTATCAGATCGCGCGGAATACTTACTTAGTCGGGCTGAAGCGGCAGAAGTAGAGATACTCATTCCAACCATTGTTTTAGCAGAGATCGTCTACCTTGTTCAAAAAAGAAACTTTAGGGTGACTATCGAAGAAGTATTAAAACGGATCGACGACGGCGACGGATTTATTATCGTGCCGTTTGATTTCGCGATCTTCCAAACAATGCTCCGGCTACCAACCGAATGGGAAATTCATGATCGGATTATTGCGGCAACCGGCCTCTATTATAACGCCGCTGTGATCACTAAGGACGAAGTGCTGAGCGGTTCTGATCAGGTTGAAACGACCTGGTAACGCGGATACCGTTGTTATTTACCTCTGCTGAGGCAGCGGGAAGAAAGAAAAGCGGAGTTTGGAGCGCTCGCGGCCTCTTTTCTCTACCAGGGGCTGTGGGTCGGCGTCACCTCGGCCTGCGGGCTGGCGGCGGATACGCGGGGAAGTTAGGTTTAAAACAAGGTTTGGAAGCGGGTTCAGCAGCGCTCCAAGTAGAGGGCGCTGGTGCACACTGTGTAAAAGCCAAAAGGCGCTCCCTGAACCGTTGACACCGGAGAAGAGAAAGGCTAAAATTGTACCGACAGGTACGCCTTTAAAGTTGTACGAATTCAGAGAGAAGAGGTAAGTAATGAAGGCCGCAAAAGTCCGGAAAAAGTCACCGGGTGAACGGGCGCACTCAGAGGCAAAAAAGACGCAGTGGGTCTTGAAGCTCAACCCTAAAGGGCAGGCGACTATCCCTTTGGAAGTGCGCCGGATGCTCGGTGTTGGCGGCGAGTGCCGGGAGTTGAAATTGGTGGCGACGGAAGACGGGTTTCGCCTCTTACCCCACAAGCCGCCCCTCCCGGTCCACCAGTATATCGGTTATTGCGCCGAAGAGCTGGCAGAGGTAGAGGACCCCGTAGCCTTCGTGCGGGAACTCCGGGGCCGCCCAGCCGGGACGCCGGAAGAGTGACCTTATGCAAACAGCCGTTGATACCAACCTGCTGATCATCCTGCTTCGGGGAAAACCCGCAGCGCAAGCGCAACTGGTGGCGGAAACGCTGTTAGAGTATGACCGGCAAGGCCGACTGGTTATCTGCCCGGTGGTTTGGGCGGAGCTGCGGGTATTGATTAGCGAGCAAAAGCTAACCTCCTTCCTTAAGGATAACCGCATCGTAATTGACTGGGAAGTGCCACCGGATGTGTGGGCCGCAGCAGCAGAAGCCTTTGCCCGGTACCTACAGCGGCGCCGGTCGGCCGGCGCGCTTTATTATTGCGCCTGCGGTCAGGAAATCAGCCCGACATGTCCGCAGTGCGGCAGGCCTCAGGGCTTTCCCCGTCATATCTTGCCGGACTTCCTCATCGGCGCTCACGCCCTGCACCGCGCTAACCTGCTTCTCACCGCCGATAAGGGGATTCCAGGTAGGTATTTCCCCGAACTTAAAGTGATCAATCCGCTGGATAAGCCACTAAGTTGAAGAAAGATAACCTTGGAATACTACCGGGAAACCGCTGCGTTCACTCCTTAACAGCTAAGCCCGCCTCCCGCGGCACCTACCAGGCCACCTTCGTCTCCGGCGGGATGCTGGTGGGGGTTCCCGAACCCAGGCGCTGGCGGCCTCTTTCCCCTACCAGGGGCTATGGGTCGGCGTCACCTCGGCCTGCGGGCTGGTGGTGCTGGTTTGGGAAGGAACCAAGCTACCAGCTTCTTTAAGCGGCAGTCGCTTGGATCGTTAAGAGAAGGCCAGAAGCACATTCAGGCCATCCGCACGGCGGCGGAGAAGGCGACGCGGTACGCTCCAGGGCAGGCGGTTTTGTGTATCTTCTGGAAATTTCTTGCGGGAACCGGCCTGCCGTGGTATTATGGTGGCGCCGGGTTAGGTTTTACATTCCCGCGCGCTACCCGAACGGCTTTGCATCGGGGAGCCCGTTTGAATACTTTACGAAGAAGGACGCGGAATATGCCATCTTTTGTGGTCGAAGAATCGTTGAATTCTGTACGGGTCTTTTGGCTTCAACAGGAAAAACTGATTGAGGAAATCCGCAAGATTGCGGAAAGGGTCGGGAAAGAAAACCCCGTGGTAAAAGAGATCGTGCTCTTCGGTTCCCTCGCGCAAAAGAGAGGGGTACCGGGGAGCGACGCCGATATTCTCATCGTACTTTGGAAAGACGATAGGCCCTTTCCTGAAAGGGTCGGCGCATGGCTCGCGAAGTTCGACCTCGACTTTCCGGTGGAGGTTTTTCCATATACGGTTGATGAGCTCGGCAATCCGCTGGCGCAGGAAGCGCTAAGCAAAGGGATGAGGTTGTTTGCCTCCACCGCTCCCCTCGGGGACACTTATTCCACCCGCCAGCACTAGGCGAAAACTTGGCCTTAAAAAGAAAGCGGGGCGGAAACGCACGCCCTCCTGTGGGAACTAGGCCTGTGTTTTCCTTCGACCGGCATTTCCGCCAATATGGCCTCCAGATACTGGCCGCCGAATAAAGCAGAAGGCGGCTTCGCTACTCCTGGGCCGAGACCGGCAGGGTACCGTTTTAGTAAGCAACCGACGGTAAGAAATTCCGTTACCCGGCATCAGCGGGGTAAAATTGAGGTTGAAGGGAGGGAGACCTTTTGAAGCAGTTCACCTTCAGCAGCATCGTGTTCCGCGAAGGCGCTACCTACGTGGCGTATTCTCCCCGTCTCGAGGTGGCAAGCTGCGGAAAAACGATAAACGAAGCGCGGGAAAATCTGAAGACGGCGGTACGGTTATTCATCGAGGAAGCGGAAAAGATGGGGACTCTTGAAGAAATCCTGACGGAAGCCGGGTACGTCTGGAAGCCTGACGGGCAGTGGCAGCCACCGGAAATCGTTAGTTCGGAAACCCTTGTAGTGGGTTGGGCGTAAAGATGACCCGCATAACCCCCCTGCCAGCATGGAAGCTGCGAAAGGTTTTGAGAAAGCAGGGTTTAAACTCGCTCGGGTAGAAGGCGACCATTACGTTTATACCAAACCGGGAGTGGCACGGCCGATAGTCATCCCTGACTATCCGGAAGTGCCGGTTTTCATTATCCGGAAAAACTTGCAAACCGCAGGTTTATCAAGCAGCCGGGAATTTCCAGGTAATCGCTTGCGACCCAGCACTTAGAGAATCTGAGTGCTGGGCTGAAAAATAATATTGACATATAACATATATGGCGTTATGCTTGTATCAGGGTGATGGCAAGTGCGAAAGACAATGGTCTATTTGGAAGAAGAGCAGTTTCTCCTGCTGAAAAAAGCGGCGGCTTCTTCAGGCAAAAAGATGGCGGAGATCATCCGCGAGGCGGTAGCG
>JBFLVI010000052.1:0-12959 GCA_040758635.1 Bacillota bacterium
TTGGCGCTGGTGCTGGAGATGGCGTTGCGGCGCAGGATCAAGGATCTCGGCGAGGAGGTCCGCTACGACGACCTCCTGCTTGATCTGTGCCAACTGAAGGCTGTGGACCTCCACGTGGACGGGAGCCACTATCTGGCCCGCACGGAACTTACCGGTCGCGCTGAGGTGGCATTCCGTGCCGTGGGGGTCAGACCCCCGCTATACGTAACTGAGATGCCACGTGCCTGACCCGACCCCCAGGAGGTTTGTAGTGGTACGTGACCCCCTCATTCCTTGCAGCCCTTGAGCCGCAAGGATTTCTTGGGTGGAGGGTTTCAAAGTCGAGTATGAGGTAAACGCCAAGAAACGTGTGGAATTATTTCAAATATTAAGCTAAAAACCGGCAAACCACTCCGAACCGTGGCTCCAAAAAAAAAAGAGCCTTCCCCGCCGGAAGCGGAAACCTTTGGGAACACTTTCACGCAAACCTTCATACCATTTATTAGCAAATTTAAAAGGGGTGGTTGCAGTGTCCATGGATTTTCAAATGACCAGCGGTGGCTCGGTGGTTATGTCTTCGCCCGATAACGCCCAAAATGAGCCTTTGGTTGCTGCCCTAAAAGCCGCGGTTGACGGCTGGGTATGCGACAAAAAACCGCGGATCGCCATTGAGTTTGAGTGTGGCGGCTGCTGTAAAAAGGTCTTGAACGGGGCGAAGATCTTTTTCAAAGATTTCTTTGTCATCCTGTTGCCCGCCGAAGGCGAGTTCCTGCTCCTCAAGCTCTTCAGCTGCGGGAAACTCGTCGAGAAGCAGGTCCTGGCGAAGATCGTCATCCCGGTCAAGCGAATCTGCAGCATTGAGTTTGGGGCTATCGAAATCGACCCCTAACCCGGTGCCGATCACGCTGGAGGCCCGACCGTAACGGTCGGGCCTCACTTTTTTCTCCGCCGGGCTGGCAAAAAAAGACCCCCCACCCGGGACCTTCGACAGGAACCGCAGGAGGCGCGGTCGTTCAACTCGTTTTCAGGCGGACAAACCTTCTCCTGCCGATGCCGATCACCGTCCCAGGTTCCGGGGAAATCGCGGCGTTCGGGTCAGTTACCTTCTGTTCGTTTACCCGCACCCCACCCTGAACAAGCAGCCGGCGGGCCTCACTCGTACTCCCCACCAGGCCGGCCGCCACCAGCAATCGCGGCAGGTGCACCCGGCCGCCGCTAACCATCTCGGGCGGTACAACGAATTCGGGAATCTCGCTCGGTAACTCGCGCTCCCGGAAGATGCGGATGAATTCCGCCTCCGCTTTTTGCGCCGCCTCCTGCGAGTGAAACTGGGCTACCACCTCGCGCGCCAAACGCATTTTCGCATCCCGCGGGTGGACACTGCCCTGCTTGAGCCCGGAAGCGATGGCCCGCACCTCGTCCGCGGGAACAGCGGTGACCAGCTCCAGGTACCGGACGATCAACTCGTCCGGCAGGGACATCAGCTTGCCGTACATTTCTCCCGGCGCCTCCGTAATCCCCACGTAGTTCCCCAGACTCTTGGACATTTTCTGCACCCCGTCCAGCCCTTCCAACAGGGGTGTGGTCACCGCAATCTGCGGTTCCTGCCCGTACGCCACCTGAAGCGTGCGCCCCATCAGAAGGTTGAACTTCTGGTCGGTTCCGCCGAGTTCTACGTCCGCTTCCAGCGCCACCGAGTCGTAACCCTGCATCAACGGGTAAAAGAACTCGTGGATGGAAATGGGTAAACCGGCCTTGAAACGTTTACTGAAGTCTTCGCGCTCCAGCATCCGCGCCACGGTATAGTGCGCGGCCAGCTTTATGACTTCTGCAAAGGTCATCGGCGCCAGCCACGAACTGTTGAAAACCAGCTCGGTCCTCGCCGGATCCAGCACCTTAAAGATCTGTTCCTTGTAAGTCTGGGCATTCGCCAGCACCTCTTCTTCGGTCAACTGCTTCCGGGTTTCCATTTTCCCGGTCGGGTCGCCGATCCGGGCCGTGAAATCCCCAAGGAGAATAATCGCCTGGTGGCCCAATTCCTGGAACTGCCGCATCTTCTGGAGGACGACCGTATGCCCCAGGTGAATGTCGGGCGCCGTCGGGTCAAGCCCGAGTTTAACCTTCAGCGACCTTCCCGTTTTGCGGGCCCGCTCTAACTTCTTTACCAGTTCCTCTTCCAGGATGATTTCGGCTACGCCCCGCCGGATGACCGCCATCTGTTCCGCAACGCTGACCACCGTACTTCTCCTTCTATGGCAAGGTTTAGGTTGTAAAAATCTAAGACATTATAGCAAAGCCGCTGCCGCCCTGGCAAGGAGCAGGCGGGACATTCGTTTTTAAGCGGGCGTGAAATGTGTTATAATTTAGCCGGTAAATTAACCGGGTGGGGCTATTTCGGTGAAGCGCGAAACTGAATCCAGAAGCAACCGGACCAAACAAAAGAAGCGGCGTTTAAACCCCTGGCGGCTGGCGATCTTCCTGGCGCTGCTGCTTCTATTCGCCTTAAGCGCCAGCGCGGCCGGGATGGTCGTTTACAGTCTGAAGGATATACCGGCCTTTGACCAGGCACGGCTGGAGGGCTCGGTTTCGACGCTGCTCTACGACCGAAACGGCGATCTGGTCACCGAAATCGGAATTCAAAATCGGATTCCGGTGGAGTTGAGCGCGATTCCTCTTGAAGTACAGAACGCTTTTCTCGCCGCAGAGGACGTCCGCTTTTACGAACATATCGGGATCGACTTCCGGGCAATCATCCGGGCTTTCTACCACAACCTCCGGGGCGGCGGAATCCACGAAGGCGGCAGCACCATCACCCAACAACTGGCAAAAAACTGCTTTTTGACGCCGGAACGGACTCTGAAGCGCAAGATTCAGGAGGCGGTGCTGGCGCTGCAGATCGAACGGCACTACCACAAGCAGGAAATCCTTGAACTTTACCTCAACCAAATCTACTTTGGGGAAGGGGCTTACGGAATTCAGGCAGCCGCGCGCACGTATTTTAATAAGGACGTGTCCTCACTGACGCTGGCGGAAGGCGCCCTTTTGGCCGCCGTACCCAAGGCGCCGTCGCTTTACTCACCTTTTCGAAACCCGCAGGCGGCCCTTAACCGCCGCAACCTGATTTTAGACAACATGGTCCGGTACGGTTTCATCAAACCGGAAGAAGCCGCCGCAATCAAGGAGGAACCTCTCCGGCTAAACCCCGGCAATAACAGGGAAAAAGGGTATCCCTACCCGTACTTTGTCGATTATGTTACCGACCGGCTGGTCGACGAGTACGGCGTCAACCGGGTTTTTCGCGCCGGCTTGCGGGTTTACACCACCCTGGACCCCAGGATCCAGCAAATTACCGAACAGGCGTTGCAGAACGAAAAGAACTTTCCTCCTTCATCCCGGGACGAAAACGGCAACTTGCAGCCCCAGGGCTCGGCAGTGATCCTGAACCCGCATAACGGCCATATTCTGGCTCTCGTCGGCGGGCGCGAATATACGCACCGCCGGGGGCTCAACCGGGCGACAGACATTTACCGCCAGCCGGGTTCGGCTTTCAAGCCGATTATCGCCTACGGACCGGCGATCGAATACCTCGGCTACGGCCCGGCTACTGTAGTTGATGATATCCCCGTCAAGTTTGGTAATTATCCACCCAAGAACTATGACGGACAGTACCACGGCCTGGTCACCCTGCGCACGGCCCTGCGCCGTTCCATCAACATTCCGGCAGTGAAGGTGTTGAAAGACGTAGGTATAGAACGGGCGACGGGCTTCGCCGGCCGCCTGGGGTTTGAGTTTACCCCGGGGAAAGAAGGCTTGAGCCTGGCGCTGGGAGGTGTGCACAAAGGGGTCACTCCGCTTCAGATGGCCCAGGCTTACGCCGCTTTTGCGAACCAGGGCGTCTACACCCCCGCCATCGCCATCACCAGGGTGGAAACGGCCGACGGCACCGTCCTGGACGAATTCAAGCCCAAGATGGTGCGCGTGATGAAGCCGACCACCGCTTACCTGATTACCGATATGCTCCGTTCCGCCGTGGAACACGGCACAGGATACCGGGCGCGTCTCGGGTCCCACCCTGTGGCCGGAAAAACCGGAACTACCGACGACAGCAAGGACATCTGGTTTTGCGGTTACACCCCCGACCTGGTGGGCGTGGTCTGGATCGGGTACGACGAACCGCAGGAGATGCCCCAGGCCTTCGGGGGCCTCTACCCGGCACAGATCTGGCGGGAGATTATGAGCAACGTTCTGAAGGAAATCCCGCCGCAGGATTTCACGCGGCCGCCCGGTATCGTGGCCGCTACCGTGGACAGTAAGTCGGGCCTTCTTCCCGGTCCCCTGACACCGCCGGAACACCAGGTCACCGACCTTTTCGTCCAGGGAACCGTGCCGACGGAAGTTGATAACACCCACGTCCTGGTAGAGGTCTGCGCCGCCTCCGGTCTTTTGCCCACGGAGTACTGTCCGGAACGCCTGACCAAGGTCCTGATCCAACTGCCCTATACAGTGCCTTCCTACGTAAAGGACTACGCGGAAAGGGTGCCGACGGAGACCTGCAACCTCCACGCCGAACCGCTTCCGGAAGATAACGGGCAGGACGGCGTAACCCTCCCCGGAGGGGAAGGAGTCGAACCTCCCGCGGAAACGCCCGGGCAACCCCCCGGCGAGTCACCGCCCCAACCTGCCAGGCAAAAACAACCAGAAGGAGAAACTTCCTTTGGCGATCAAAACGATTGACGGCGCCCTGCTCGTGCGAATCCTGCACGGCGCCCTGGACTGGCTGAGCCGCCACCGGCAGGAGATTGACGCCCTAAACGTCTTCCCGGTACCCGACGGCGATACAGGAACCAACATGTATGCCACGCTCCAATCCGCCGTGGCGGCGGTCGGCGATCCCCCGCCGGAAGCAATTTCTGAAGCAGCCGCTGCTGCAGCTCGCGGGGCTTTAATCGGCGCCCGGGGCAACTCCGGCGTGATCCTTTCCCAGATCATTCAGGGTTTCGCCACCGCCCTCGCCGGGAAAGAAAGGGCCGACGTACAGGACATCGCCGGCGCTTTAGCCGCCGGTGCCGAATACGCCTACCGGGCGGTTAACGAACCGGTTGAAGGAACAATCCTCACCGTGGTGAGGGACACCGCCCAGGAAGCTTCTGCCGCGGCCGGCCGCAGCCGGAACCTGCTGCGCCTGCTCGTATCGGTTTTAAGAACCGCAACCCGAAGTCTGGCACAAACACCGGAGCTCCTGCCGGTTCTCAAAGAGGCCGGCGTGGTTGACGCCGGAGGACGAGGCTTTACCGCCATTCTCGAAGGCGTTCTCCAGGCCGCCGTCGAAAGGGAACTAAAGGCGGAGCCCCTTTTACATGACCCAGGGCGGCGGCCGGACCACGGCATACCCCCGGCGCCCGCCCTGCCGGAGACCGGAGATGAAAAGATCAATTTCACCTACTGCACCGAGTTTCTCCTGAAGGGCTTAAACCTGGATGCCGCCCCTTTGAAGGAAGAACTGGCGCCCCACGGCGATTCTCTTTTAGTCGTTGGGGAGGGTGACGTACTCCGCGTGCACGTCCACACCGACCATCCCGGTACTGTGCTCGAGGCCGCCCTGAAATACGGTTCACTGCACGATATCAGGGTTAACAACATGCGCGACCAGCACCGGCAGGCGGCCCGGCAGCAAACCGTAACCGCCGTTGTGGCTGTAGCCGCCGGAGAGGGTTTCGCGGCGCTTTTCAACAACCTTGGTGCCGCGGTTGTTCCCGGCGGCCAGACCATGAACCCGAGCGCCGGGGAGATAGCGGCGGCAGTCGAAAAAACGGGGGCTTCCGCGGCCATTATTCTCCCGAACAACCCGAATATCATCCTGACCGCCCGCCAGGTGAAAAACCTGACCGGCCGGGAGGTGCGCGTCGTGCCCACCGTCACCATGCCGCAGGGAGTTGCGGCCCTGCTTGCCTTTGACCCCCGAAGGGACGCCCTCCAGAACCTCAGCCGGATGACCGAAGCAGCCGAAAGAATCGTCACCGCAGAGGTGACCCGCGCCGTCCGGGACGCGAAAATCAGCGAACTGGACCTCAAAGAGGGGGATTTTATCGCGCTGGTCGGGGAAGAGCTTGCCGCTTCCGGCGCGGACCTTTTGGAAGTAGCGACCGCCGCGGCCCGGGAAATCGCTGCGGACAAGGACCTCCTAACCATCTACTACGGAGCGGAGGTCGAGCCGGTGCTGGCGGAGGATCTGGCCGGCCGCCTCGCAAAACTTCTGCCCGCGGTGGAACTGGAGACTCAATACGGAGGCCAACCCCACTATCACTTTTTGCTCGCCGCCGAATAAGCTGCACAGGAGGAAAACGCTTTGCCTGAAATCGCCATTGTGACCGACAGTACCGCCGACCTCCCGGCAGAAACAGCCCGTAAACTGGGGATTACTATCGTTCCTCTGAAGGTAATCTTCGGACAGGAGGTCTACCGGGACGGAGTGGAGATGGATACCGCCACCTTCTACAAGCGTCTGCGTGCCGGGGAGATGGCGACCACCTCCCAGCCCTCACCGGGGGAATTCGAAGCCGCTTACCGCGAGTTGCTGGCAAAGGCAGAGACGATCATCTCCATTCACATTTCACGCGACCTGAGCGGCACGGTCAACGCGGCGGAGGCCGCCCGGTCGCTGCTCCCGGACGCCGACATTACGGTGATTGATTCCAGACTGGTGGCCAGAGCTCTGGGTCTCCTGGTTCAGGCTGCCGCCAGAGCCGCCCGGGAGGGAAAATCCAGGGACGAGATCCTTGGCTTGATTACAAAGCTTATGCAGGAGATCCGGGTTTTCTTTTGCGTGGATTCCCTGGAGCACCTGCGCCGGGGCGGGCGGATCGGCGGCGCCCAGGCGCTGCTCGGCACCATTCTCAACATCAAACCCATCCTGACCCTGCGCGACGGAATCATCCAGCCCTTTGAAAAGGTCCGCGGGCACAGAATCGCCCTCCGCCGCCTGGCGGAAATCGTTTTCCAGGAGGCGGGTCCGCAGCCGGTCACCTGCCTTATAGTGGAAGGAGACAACCGGGAAGCGGCAGACGCGCTGACCAACCTTCTATCCGGTCTTCCGCCCGGAAGCACGGTAGAGGTGGGAAGGGTCGGGACGGTGGTAGGCGCCCACGCGGGGCCGGGGGTCTTCGGCGTGGTTATTTGTAAAGAGTAAAATTTCTGACAATTTAACTCAGCCCGAAAGGATTTCAGTCCAACCACCGCGAATTATTTACTTGCAGTCCAGAGAAAGGCAGCGGCACCGATGATATTCAACAGCATTCTTGAAGTAATCGGGCACACGCCGATTGTACGTCTCAACCGGGTGGCCGGTGACTGCCCGGCAAAAATTATCGCCAAGCTCGAGATGCTGAACCCGACCGGCAGCGCCAAGGCCAGAAGCGCCTGGGGGATGATCCAGGCCGCGGAAAAAGCCGGTATTCTGAAGCCGGGCGGACTGATCGTCGAGCCCACCAGCGGAAACCAGGGCATCGCCCTGGCGATGGTTGGCGCAGTGCGCGGCTACCGGGTGATCCTGGTCATGCCCGAAACGATGAGCATCGAGCGGAAAAAACTGATGGAGGCCTTCGGGGCGGAAGTCATCTTAACCCCCGCGGCCGAAGACCTCTCCGGCGCCGTGCGCAAGGCGCGGGAACTGGCCGCCTCCATTCCCGGCGCCTGGATGCCGGATCAGTTCAGCAACCCCACGAATCCAGCATACCATGAGCGAACCACTGGGCAGGAAATTTTGGAGCAGCTTGAAGGGCCGATTGACGCCTTCGTGGCCGGCGTGGGCACCGGGGGTACGCTTACCGGCGCCGCCCGAGCACTGAAGAAGCGCTTCCCGGAAGTGCAGATCTACGCGGTCGAGCCGGCAAGCTCCGCCGTCATCGGCGGCGGACCTCCCGGCCACCATAAGATTCAGGGGATCGGTGACGGCTTCATTCCCGGCAACCTCGACCGGGCGCTCCTGAACGGGGCGATCCCGGTCAGCGACGACGAGGCTTTCGCCATGGCGCGCCGCCTGGCCCGGGAAGAGGGAATCCTGGCCGGCATCTCTAGCGGCGCCGCTGTGGCCGGTGCCATCAAGGTCGGTGAGCAACTCGGTCCCGGAACCACCGTTCTCACCATCCTGCCCGATACCGGTGAACGCTACCTGAGCACTGCCCTTTTCGCCGAATGAAGGCCACGGAAACGGCGAGAATCTGGAACACCTCCGTAGAAGACGAGAGAGGCCGGTGGCAATACCGGCCTCTCCGGCTCTACTCGTGGCTTTATTATTTATTTAATGCAGCAGCCTCCTACGGGAAGTTTGCGCGGGCGCCGCATTAGAACACGCCTTTTACGCACGGGCGAGCGCCGCCAGCTTTTCCAGGTTGCAGTGCTCCACCACGCTTTCCCGCGCCAGCGCGATGGCTCGCATGTCTCCGGGGCGGATCACCCGGCTTACCTCCGCCAGACGCTCGATGGCCGTATAAGTGTCGTAGTAAACCAGGATCAGCGGTACGCCTTTCTCCGCCGCCCGGGCGATCACTTTCACGTCAGGGTAAAGCCCGCCGGTCAGGATCAGCACGGAGGTGTCGGTTTCCAAAGCGGCCAGGGCGATCTCGGCACGGTCGCCCCCCGTAATCACCGCCTTGTTAGCCGAACGACGGAAGTAGGCGAGCGCGCTTTCAATCGTCATCGCCCCTACAAGCACGTCCTCCACTATGTTTCCGAACTTGTCCTCCCCGGCCAGGATGTCCCCACCCAACGCTTCGTAGAACTCGGCCACCGTCGGAGCACTGAGCTCGGTGCGACTTGGGATGATCCCCAGCGTTTCTATTCCCAGGCCGGCCAGAACCTCCCGGTAGATGCCCTCCGTTTTGGCCAGCAGTACCCGGGGCACGTTATTGAAAACGACCCCCGCAAACTGCACCCCGCTCTCCCTGGCACAGCGGGTGAAAAAGGAAACCTCGTCCAGACTCCGGTCGTTGGCCGGCCGTACCACGTAAACCACGACCGAACCGAATTCCTTGGACAGACTCAACGTGTCCAGACCGAAGGTCGCCATTGCCCACGGCTGTGCCGCCCCGTCAATCAGCACCGTCTCCGCCGTCGCCTTGATCTTCGCATATGCCTCCCGCACCAACTGCCGGCAGCGCTGGGGATCCTTATAACTGGAAATATAATACCCGCCCAGGGCCAGGGGAGCGATTTCCTGCACTTCCGCCCCCAGCTTCAGCACCTCGCGCATCAAGGTAGCATCCCTGTCCTCCGCCCTGATGGCCCCGGGGGGGGTACCCACCGGCTTGAAGTACCCCACCCGTACTCCCTGCTCCTGAAGGAAAAGCGCGATTCCCAGAGCAATGGCCGTTTTCCCGCTACCCGCAGTGCCCGTAATGTAGAGATCCCCCACTTCGATCACCTCATTCAATTGTAATCTTAACGTCTAAAGCCGCTGCCCCCTCTTGGTAAAGGAAGACCGGGTTGATGTCCAGCTCCACGATTTCCGGAAAATCGGTTACCAGCCTCCCGACACGCCCGATAATGTTCGCCAGCGCGGGAACGTCAAGGGGTTTCTCACCCCGGTACCCGCGAATAAGGGTGAAAGCCTTCGTTTCGTGGATCATCTCCCGAATCTCCCGCTCGCCCATTCCCCATGTCAGCCGGAAGGCCACGTCCTTTAAAAGGTCCACGTAAACGCCACCCAAGCCAAAGGCGATCAGGGGTCCGAATTGAACGTCCCGGGTCATCCCCACGATCAACTCCGTGCCCTTCGGGTACATCCGCTGAACTTCGATCCCGTAAACCACCGCCCGCGGCAGGTGCTGGTTGACCCGTTCCATGATGCCCCAGAACGCCTCCCGGATCTCCTCCGGTGTTTTTAGCCCGATCTGGACACCGCCGATGTCGGTTTTATGGACTATTTCCGGCGAAGCCACCTTCAAGACCACCGGGTACCCGAGTTCCGCCGCAAACGTAACCGCCTCCGCAGCCCGCCGCGCCAGGAGGATCGGTGCCGCCGGAATCCCGTACGCCGCCGCAACTTGTGCGGCCTCGCTCCCCAGGAGCGTGCGCCGGCGCTCTTCCCGCACCCGCGTAAGAATGCGGCGGACAACGCCGGGGTCAACGTCGCGGTACGCCGGGAGTTCCTCTTTTGGCGGCCGTTCTTTGATCGAGCCGTAGGCGACCAGCCCGCTCAGGGCCTCCACGGCCACCTCCGGAAAGGAAAAACAGGGAATGCCCTTTTCGGCAAGCAGCTCAACCCCCGCCGCCAGACTTTCTCCACCCATGTAGACCGCCAGGACCGGTTTTTCCGCGTACTTTTCCTTTACTTCGGCAATCGCCGCCGCCGTCTCCACCGGCTCCGCAACCGCGGTATGACAGAGCAGCACCACGGCGCTGTCCACGCCTTCGTCCGCAAGCACCCTGTCCAGGGCGAACCGGAATCGCTCCACCCGGGCATCACCCATTACATCCACCGGGTTAAACACGCTGGCCTCCAGAGGAAGTTCCTGACGGAGGGCTTCAATCGTCTCCCGGGTGAAACGGGCCACTTCGAGCCCCCTGGCTTCGACGTTATCCGTAGCCACGATGCCCGGACCCCCGGAATTCGTTACAATCGCCACCCGCGGGCCGCGCGGCACCGGCTGCCGGGCGAAAACCACCGCCAGGTCGAAGAGCTCGCTCATCGTTTTCACCCGGATGATTCCGGTCTGCTTGAAGGCCGCGTCGTATGCTACGTCCGAACCGGCCAGCGCACCCGTGTGCGAGGACGCGGCTTGGGCGCCGGCACGGCTCGTACCCGACTTCAAGATGATTACCGGCTTGTGTCTGGTAGCCTCTTCGGCCGCCGCCAAAAAGTGGCCGCCGTCTTTGACATCCTCAATGTAGCACAAAATCACCTTCGTGTTCGGGTCCGCCACCGCAGCGGTAAAAAAGTCGGCCTCGTCGAGATCGGCTTTGTTTCCCATGCTGATGCAGCGGGAAAAACCGAGGCCGATCGTCAGGCTCCAGTCCAGAATCGCCACCAGCATCGCCCCGCTTTGCGAAACGAAGGCGATTTCCCCCTTCAGGGGGAAACCGGCGGCAAAAGACGCGTTCAGCGGGGTGTGGGTGTCGATCAGACCGACGCAGTTTGGCCCTACAAGCCGCATGCCGTAACCGCGGCACAGCTCCGCGAGTTCCTTTTCCCGGAGCAGGCCCTCGGGACCGGTTTCCTTGAAGCCCGCCGAAATCACGATCAGGTGCTCTACCCCCGCGCCACCGCAATCCCGCGCCACATCCAGGACCCGCTCGGCAGGAACCACAACCACCGCAAGCTCAACCGGTTTCCCGATTTCGGAAACCGACGGGAAAGTTTTCAAACCTTCAATTTCCGTTTCCCGCGGGTTTACCGGATAAACCGCACCACCATACCCGCTCTGGAGGACGTTACGCAGGATGACGTTCCCCAGCTTTTCCCGCTTCTTCGAAGCACCGATCACGGCCACGCTCTGCGGACGAAAGAGGGAATCAAGCGGCTGCAAAAGACTCACCTCGTCCCCGAATAGCTTCGCGTTTATTATTTCCACCCGCCAGGTTTATCTTCGGCAGAATCAGCCAGATTCCTCCATTGGTTTTCGCCGGCGCACATAAAAAAAGGCCGCCCTTAGGCGGCCTGCGCTTGCTTAAACGTTGGTCACGTCGCTCGTCGCAAAGACGTGGTTCCCGATACTCACGGTCACCGGCAGTGTACGGATCCACTGGTCCTGGGCCGTAACCGGATTATAAAAGAAGAGGGCGCCGTCTGTGGGGTCAATACCTTGAGCGGCGGCTTGGGCCGCCCGGAACGCCTCCTCGTCCGGTTCCAGGTTGATGGAACCATCGGCTACGGGGGTAAACTCGTAGGTTCCGTTGGTACACTGAAAAATGACCTCCCGGATGCTTCTCGGAAAGGCCGGGTGCCGCAGCCGGTTCATTACGACGGCTCCCACCGCCACCTTGCCCAAAAAGCTCTCGCCGCGGGCCTCGGCGTTGATAATCCGCGCCATCAGTACCAGGTCCTCCCGGCTGACCGGCGTACGGCCCTCCTCAGGAATCCCCAGCACCTGGCCCGGTAAAATCAACGTGCTCTCAAGGCCGTTGGCCTCCATCAACGCCTCAACCGTCGTGCCATGGGACCGGCTGATACCCCAAAGGGTATCGCCGGCGGCCACGGTATAGGTTATTCCCTCCTGTGCTGCAGCCCCGCCGGTGATCCCCAGCATCAACAGCAAGAAAAGCAGAAAAAGCGCTGTTCGCGTTTTCATCCTTTCCTCCTTTCCGGAGAAATATTCTAACCAGCGAACGCGCTTTTTTATTCATTAAGATGTTGCCGAGTCTTCTTCCATACTCCGGCGCGCTTTCCCAGAATGCGCGAAGCGAATGAAATGACCTCAAGCTACCTGACTTGCACTCCAAAGGCGCCGATTTGAACGGTTGTTGCGGTAATGCTGCCATCAGCGTTTTCTTTGCCTACGACGAACACTCGCTCGCCCTGCTTTAAATCGTCTTGTGAGCCGGCCGTGGTCTTTCTAAATTCCGTGTTGTCCGGTAACAGCACGATTTTTGAACTTCCATCCTGGAGTTTGATCGTGATGCTTTTTTCATCTTTCTCAATGATTTCACCGGCCACCAGCCTTCCCAGCTCCGGATCAAAAGCCCTGCGCGGCAAGCCGCCGCTTCCGCGCATATCACCAGCGCCCGGCCTCGCTAAGCCTGCAGCCTGTGATTTTTGGTACACTAAACCGAGGAAAAAACCGCCTATACCCATAAGTAAAGCCAAAACCAAAGGCAAGGCAACTTTTTTGATCTTTTCCGTCATCTAAACATACCCCCTAACTCAAGTTTGACAGCTAACCCGCATTTTGGGCTGCCACGGGACCGGGAAGCTTTGAAAAATGGGCATATCTTCTATCGGAAAACAAAAAGTGTTGTGCCATGTGGATAAAATTTATACTTGCACA
>JBFLVI010000053.1:0-12338 GCA_040758635.1 Bacillota bacterium
CACGGCACAGCGTTACAGGGAAATCCTTCTTAATGCCCGTAACCTAAAAACCATGGCAGTTTCCCCGGAAATTGCCGAAAAAGCGGCAAAGCTCCGGGCAACTTATAACCTGCGGACTCCGGATGCCGTCCAGGTGTCAACCGCTATCTGTTGCGGAGCTTCCTTTTTCCTGACGAATGACGCCCGGCTCGCTCCGCTTTCGGAGCTACAGGTATTAGTGTTGGATACCCTTTTAGATACGGAATAACCGTCAATTGGCGGGGGGCAACACCCTCGTCCGCTACGTCGTCGGCGACGAATGCGAGATAATTGTTTAGTGTGGTGAAGGCCTGGCACTATCATAAACTGCAGTGGGACCACTTCGTCCGCGTGTGGGGGGATGGCGAAGGTGGCGCTCTACGACCCGCGCGAGGAAAGCCCCACCAAAGGAATGGTGAATGTCCTTCACATCGGGCTTTTAAACCCGGTGCTACTGAAGATCCCGCCGCTGGTTTACCACGGCTTCACGGCGGAAGGCGGCAAGCTCGCGCTCATCGTCAATTTCCCGACGGAACTATATAATTACGACCATCCGGACGAGTACCGGCTGGCGTATAATGACCCCGCGAACCCCTTTAGCTGGGAGGTAAAGAGCGGCTGAAGATGCTTTTTAGTGGACGGGCAAAAGGCGGACCCTGAGCTTCTGTTCCGTTACGGAAATGATTGCTCCTTTTACTAATTCTGCTTCCACAGTCGGAAGAATATGCAGGAGCAGCGTCGCAACAGCCCGGGGTTCTACTGTTCCCAAGCGAAGAGAAATAACGCTCGGCCCCGAAGCATTTGCAACAGCCAAAAGGGCGGAAAAATCCAGGTCTTGGGTTATGATCACCATTTGTTGGGTTCGCGCGTATTCGAGAATTTGCTGATCAGAAGCATCGTAAGAGAGAACGTCGCTCACTCGCGCGACCTGGTGGCCTGCCTCACGAAGCAAGGCACAGGTTACAGGTGAGATATGCATGTCTGCCAAGTACTTGAGCCCTTTCAAGGCCTCTGGGCCTCCTGGGGAACCAGCCGCACCTGTTCCGCAGCAAGCCAGGCGGCGTAAGCGAGGCTTTGGCGAATGTCTTCCTCTTCCAGCTCCGGGTAAGCTTTAAGGATGGCAGGAATATCCATACCAGAAGCCAAAAGCTTTAGGATAAACGCCACCGTAATCCGCATCCCCCGAATGGTGGGCTGCCCCATACAGACCCCTGGGTCGCGGGTAATCCGGTTAAGCTCCATATCGAGTAACCTCCGAGTACGTTTTAGTTTTTTCAGCGGCATTACATTTATAGTATACTACAAAGAGACGTGGGAACAAAAACAGCAATAGTACCACAAAAATCCCACCGAAAGACTGCAAGGAGCGTGAGTGATGCGCCTGCTTGTTACCGGCGGGGCGGGTTTTATTGGTTTCAAACTTCATCCGCTACATCCTCACCCGGCAACCCCTTTTCGCCTCAACAACCCTGCACCTCCTGGAGAACCGGTCGCACCTGTTGAAAAGTAAGCAGTGCCGAACCGGCTGCTGTATGAGTTATTCTGTAGCATACGTCATTAGTGATATACTGAAGACAAATGATTCAGGTAAAATGGTTTTTGAATTAGCCGGTTTCAAACTTGCCCGTATCGAAGGAGATCACTTTTTGTGTATACGAAGCCAGGAGTTCGCCGCCCAATCGTGATACCGGATTACCCAGAAGTGCCAGTGTTCATCAGTCTATTTCAAGGAGAGTAATAAATGCCCCATCAACTTACGCTTTCCGACTGGAAGACCCTCTACGATCTGGCCCGGCGGTACCGGGAGCTCGCGCCCTGGGAGTGGATGGACGATACCGATCTTTTTGGCGTCCGGGACCCGGATACGGGGGAAACGGGCTACTGCTCGGTAATCGGCGCCCTGGGGGAAGCGCGGGGGCTGATCATCTATCCCGGTGCGGAAGGGCTTGCTTCTTTTTTCAATATTTTGGAGGCCGACGATCCCGGTGATTTTGACCTGTCGGTTAACCAGCGGGCGCTCTCCCTCATCTTTGGCAGCCGCGATGAAACGCACCCCCAGGAGCGAGCGGTCATCAAGGAAGCCGGCCTCGCCTTCCGGGGAAAGGACGCCTGGCCCATTTTCAGAAGCCACATGCCTGGATATCATCCCTGGTTCCTCACCGGTGAAGAGGTGCGGTTCTTCACCATGGTGCTGGAGCAAGCGCTCGCGTTCCTGCAGGAGTTGCGGCAGGACCCTTCCCGCCGCGAGCCTCCCGGCGACGATTACGTGCCGGTCAGGAGCAGAACAGGAAAGGGGTGGGAGACCCAGTGGGAACCGCTGCCGCCCCCGCCCGTGATCAGGCTTCCTTCGATTACCCTTCAGGAGAGTTACCTCAAAGAATTAAAAGCCTGCCGGCGGGTGAAAACCACCTGGGAGACCGGCTTCTTCTATTCGCCTGCGTTGGTCCACGATAAGAAAAAAGACGAGCGGCCTTTCTACCCGGTCGTCGCGCTCTGGGTCGACCGGACTTCCGGCGTCATTCTTAGCTTCGAAATGTTCCGCCGGGGCGAGTGGCAGAAGGTGGTGGAAGGCCTGCTTTCGGCAGTTGGCGCCACGAAGACGCTGCCGGCCGGGATCGCGGTGTCCCAGGAAGAGGTACTGGCCCTGCTCCGGCCCGTGGCGGACCAACTGGAGATATCGCTAAAGAAGAGTAAGACCCGGTCCTTTAACACGGCGAAGCGTCATCTTTTCGAAGAGATGTGGCGGCGCTGCACGTGACCGGTAGTACAGCAAAAACAGGCCATACTCTCAGATCCTCTTTAGCCAGACAGCCAGATAACCTGCACCGCGTCGCTGACTTGTTCAAATTCGGGGTCCCCGGTTAAAAGCGGTGCGTTTTTCTCCATCGCCAGGGCCGCCGCAAAGCAATCCGCGTACGAGATGCCACCCCGTGCTTTTAGCTTCGCCGCCATTTTCGCCCGCTCCCAGTTGGCAGCTTCAATGCGAATGTTAGGCGCCAACTTCAGTTCCCCCTCAACCCGGGCAGCCGCTTCCCCGCCCCGTTCCCGCAAGACAATGTAGTAGACCTCGCCCAGGTTGACAGCGCTGATGTAAAAGCGATTCCCTGGCGCGGAAAGCAGGTCGCGCACCATCTCTCCGCCTTCTTCGGCCTCCAGAAACGCAAGCAAGGCGTAGGCGTCCAGGATGTAAGCTTTACTTTTCCTCTTGCGCAATTTCCGCGGCATGTTCTTCCCGCAACGCCAGCGTCAGGCTCTTTTTACCCTTTAGCGCCCCGTAGAGCCCTACAAACGGCTTCTCTTCCAGCGGAACCAAAACCAACCTGCCGTCAACTTCCTGTAAGGCCAACCTGTCGCCTCGCTTGATGTTGTACCGCTTACGGATTTCGGCAGGTATTATGATCTGGCCCTTAGTAGATACAGTTACTACCGTCATTTTTTTACACCCTCTTTGGCTTACATTATAAACGTAAACCAAGGAGCGGTCAAATATTCTCTTCGCCGTCAGCAGTGAAATATTTCGTCTGCAAGAAATCCTTCTTCAAGGCCCAGTTCCCTGGCGGTTTCCCATTTCAAGCGGTCGAGCTGCCTCCTGGTGCGCAGCCTGTCGTGGTTTTTTCTTATAGCCCATTCGATCACCCTGACTTAGGATGGGCTTGACCGGATTAGTTTTATGTAAACCGGCGGCCGAAAAGCCGGTTACGCCGCCTTGACTGCCGCGACCAGGCGGGGGAGGATCTCTCCGGCCTTGCCGCGGAAGACCACGGCGGCCCGGTCATCGTAAGGTGTGGGGTCGCGGTTGACGATGATCAGGTCGCGGGCGAGCTCCACCAGGAAAGCGGCGGGGTAAACGGTGAGGCTGGAACCGACCACCAGCATCAGGTCGCAGCCCCGGCGCAGGACGGCGAAAGCCCGCTCGTAGTCCGGCGCCATCGCCTCGCCGAAAAGCACCACGTCCGGCCGGAGCACGCCGCCGCACGCGCACCGCGGCGGAAGGGTTTTCTTTTCCAGGGCCTCCGTAGCCGCCTCGAAGGGAGCGTCCGCCCGGCAGTCGCTGCAGACCAGGTGCCGGAGGTGGCCGTGCACCTCCCAGACCGACCGGGAGCCCGCCTTGCGGTGGAGGCCGTCAATGTTCTGGGTGATGACGCCCGCCAGCCTCCCCATGGTCTCCAGCTCGGCCAGTGCCCGGTGCGCCGGGTTGGGTTCCGCCTCGCGGTACTTCAGCCACTGGGGGATGAAGGTCCGGTAAAAGCGCACCGGGTCGCGCCGGAAGGCGTCGCCGGTGGCCAGGGCCAGCAACTCCGGGTTGGACCACAGTCCCGTCCCCGGGCTGCGGAAATCGGGGATGCCGCTTTCGGTGCTGACACCCGCGCCGGTGAAGGCGTAGGCGCGGGAGGCTTCCCGCAGCAGCCGGGCCGCCCTATCCAGCAGGTCTTCAAAGCGCGTATCACTCCGCCCAGTCACTGCCCTTCACCCTTTCCACAAACTGTTTCTTCCGGAGTTCGACCGCCAGGGCCGCAGCCGAAATGCCGCCCGGAAGGGTCAGCCCCGGCGCTAAATCCGCCAGCGGCACCGCGACAAAAGCCCGCTCGCCGAGCCGCGGGTGGGGCACCACCAGGTCCGGCGCGTTAATACTTTCCGTGCCGTAGAGCAAAAGGTCCAGGTCAACTTCCCGGGGCCCCCAGCGCTCGCCGCGCACCCGCCCGAGCAGTTTCTCTATCGTCAGCAAACACGCTAACAGTTCTCGAGGTGAAAGGATGGTGGTGACTTCCACTACCGTATTAAGAAACTCCGGCTGGTCCGTTACTCCTACCGGCGCGGTACGGTAAAGAGGCGCCACCCGGCGCACCGTTACGCCCGGCGCCTCCCGGAGCATCCGTACCGCCCGGCGGAGGTTTTGCTCCCGGTCGCCGCGGTTGCTCCCCAGGCCGATGTAGGCGGTTACTCCTTCGGACAAGGTTCCCTACCCCGCGAGATCTCCACCCCCACCGCCTCGAAGTGCCCGGGGAGGGGCGCTCCCGGTTTCCGGACCCGCACGTCCACCCGGGAAACGGAAAAAGCCCCCAGAACCGCCGCCGCGATTGCCTCCGCGAGCGCCTCCAACAACTGGAAAGACTGGCTGCAGACCACTTTTTCCACCCGCCGGTAGACTTCTAAGTAGTCCACGGTCCGCGTCAGGTCGTCCGCGGCCCCCGCCGCCGAAAGGTCCAGGTGAAGGACGAGGTCAACTAAAAACCGCTGCCCCACTTCCCTTTCCGCCGCGAGCACGCCGTGCCGGGCGAAGAAAGCCATTCCTTCGATGAAAACCTTATCCATCGAACTTCCCCCGAAATGTTGCTTGCGGTGAGCACCCAGTCGCCGGAAACGCTGCTTATTTGGGCCTACGATCTGCCGAGTTCATCCTTCATCCTTCCGCCTTCATCCTTACGACCCCACATTCAGGCCCCTATCGCTTTAAAGCGTCCACCATCCGCGCCACCCGCACCATCTCCTTCACGTCGTGCACCCGGACGATGTCCGCGCCCTTCATTATGCCGACGGCGACCGTGGCCGCGGTCCCCTCCAGGCGCTCCTCCACCGGCAGGTTAAGGGTGTACCCGATGAACGACTTCCGGGAAGTGCCGACAAGTACCGGAAACCCCAGGGAGTTCAGTTCTTCCAGCCGGCGCATCACCTCGCGGTTCTGCTCCGGGGTCTTGCCGAAGCCGATGCCCGGGTCAACGATGATGTGCTCCGGGGGGATGCCCGCCGCCAGCGCCGCAGCGGTCCGCTCCTTGAAATAAGCGACGATGTCGCCCATCAGATCGCGGTACCCGGTGTCCTGCCGGTTGTGCATCAGGACCACCGGCGCGCCTGCGGAAGCCGCCAGCGCCGCCATCTCCGGGTCCCGGAGCGCCCACTGGTCGTTGATGATGTGGGCGCCCGCCGCCAGCGCCGCCCGGGCCACCGCCGCCTTGGTGGTATCCACCGAAACCGGCACGGGAACCTGCGGGATCACGGCCTCCAGGACCGGGAGGATGCGCCGGAGTTCTTCCGCGGCGTCCACCGGGGTGTGGCCGGGACGGGTGGACTCCCCCCCGACGTCAATGATGTCCGCGCCTTCTTCAACCATCGCCAGCGCCCGGGCCGTCGCCGCCTCGAGCGTGCTGTAACGCCCGCCGTCGGAAAAGGAATCGGGCGTGACGTTCAGGATGCCCATCACCAGCGTCCGTTCGCCGATGGTCAGCCTCCGGCCGCGGCAATCCAGGCAGTACGGCCGGCGCCCCTCCGCGTTCTCCAGCACCCGCCGGAGCTCCTCCCCCAGGCGGGAGAGCCCGAACGGCTGCATCCGGAGTCTGGCCAGCAGCTCGTCGTACTGGCGGAGGGTGCCCATCAGCAGCACGTCGGTCTTTTCGACCGAGTGGTCCACGACCCCCCGGGAAACCGCCGCCTCCCCGCCCTTGGCCAGCATCTCCTGCTTCAGGATGTTCGCCTGGACCGGCGTCAGCCCGGATACCTTCACCGCGCGGAAGACCGCCTTCGGCGCCATGATCCGGCACCCCGGCTCATCCGCGCCTACAGCCCTGATTTCCGCCGCCGCCGCCGTCCGGTTGGGGATACTGATCACGCGCATGCCGACAACCTCCAGGAGTGCGCTTATAAACAAAAGCGGCGCAATAAGAAGTTAAAGGTGGATGTTTAAAGGGGATTCGCCGGGCGAACCCCCTCAAATTCAAACCTCCAGCCTCCAGGCGGACAGGCGCCCGCCGCTATTGCTCCAGCAATCCCTTCTGCCCGAGCTTTCCGTCGAAAAGCTTCGGCAGATGCTCCAGCCCGGTGTGGTCGTAGTCCTCGATCTTCCCCATATCCACCAGCTTGGCCAGCTTCGGGTCCAGCGGCAGGGTCGCCAGCAGCTCCAGGCCGGTTTCCGCAGCCACCTTTTCACCCTGCGGCTCGCCGAAAACATGGATTTTCTCGGCGCATTTCGGGCAGACCACGTAGGCCATGTTCTCGATCAGGCCGAGGACCGGCACCTTCATAAGTTCCGCCATCCGGATCGCCTTGCGCACGACCATTATCGCCAGCTCCTGGGGCGAAGAAACAACCACCAGCCCGCTGAGCGGCAGCGACTGCAGCACCGTCAGCGGCGCATCCCCCGTTCCCGGCGGCAGGTCGACAAAGAGGTAGTCGAGTTCCCCCCAGGCAACGTCCGTCCAAAACTGCTGGATGGCGCTGCTGACGATGGGACCCCGCCAGATCACCGGCTCGTCCTCCCTTTCGAGCAGCAGGTTCATGGACATCACCCGAATGCCCAGGTAGGAAGTCCGCAGCGGGAAAATGGCGTACTCCGTCCCCTCCGGACGCCCCCTTAACCCGAACATTTTGGGAATGCTCGGCCCGGTGAGGTCGGCGTCGAGAATCCCCACCTGGTAGCCGTCCCTCGTGAAGGTAGCCGCCAGGAGGGCGGTAACGGACGACTTTCCCACTCCTCCCTTGCCGCTCATCACGGCCACGACCCGCTTCACATTGGAAAGCTCATTCGGCAAAAGAACCTCCGGCTTCTCCCTGGTCTCACCGGCCACACAGGTTGAACAGCCGTCTTCGGCTGCAGCACACTCCTTTTTTTCCTTTTCGTCCAAAGTCGCTCACCCCGCTGTATTGAAGTTGACTTGCTTCCTTACTTCGGCTCGCAGCGCCGGCGCCACCGTCCCCTTTTGAAAAGATCCTGGATCCTCGCCGCGGAAACATCTTTGATTTCTTTGCCGCCGCAAGCCGGACATTGCTCGTCCTCGTCCGGGTTGCCCCGCGGCCTGCCCC
The DNA here is from genome assembly GCA_040758635.1 of Bacillota bacterium. Classification (GTDB taxonomy): domain Bacteria; phylum Bacillota; class Desulfotomaculia; order Desulfotomaculales; family Ammonificaceae; genus Yes71-27. Next base: position 7,813 of record JBFLVI010000053.1, read on the forward strand.
ACTCGTTGTTGCACCGCGCGCACCTGAACCACTGCGTTATCAACTGGAAATTCCCGCCCTCGACCCGGATGGCCTTTCCCCTGACCAGCGCCTCGGCCACCTTGGCCCGCGCCCCGACGAGGATACGCTGGAAGGTGGGGCGGGAAATGCCCATCCTGTCGGCGCACTCCTCCTGCTCCAGCCCCTCGATGTCCTTCAACCGGAGCGCCTCAACCTCCTCAACACTTAAGCCCACCTCTTCCAGATCACGCAGGGGAATCCCCGCAGGCTTGAAATAGGTGCAGTGAGGCATGAATTCAACCCGGCGACATTTCGGCGGCCTACCCAACGGAAAACCTCCCCGCTTGCTCCGGATAAACGAAAGAAAAAACGAGCACCATTCCCAATTATAACGGTTAACGGAGCACAGGTCAATAAAACCAATTCTTCCGCACACCGGTACGGAACGTTTCTATGCCTCCGGGGGCCTTGAAACGTTTGCCCAAAACCGGTTTTTTCCGGCGGCGCCGAAGCAAACCCAAAGGCAGCCCGAACAAGGCAATCGAAGAGTCGCCGACGGTGAGGTTTTAAAGCACGGGGAAAAACCCTTCACGCCGAAGCAAAAAACCAAAGGGGAGGAGCCGCCGCCCCTCCCCCGAAAATAAGCGTTCTTTCGCCGGGTGCCGCGATAAGCTTCGCATAGCTTTGTCAGGCTCGCCGGCCAGGGCCTCACGTACCTCCGTGTACGCTCCGGCCTGTCCGGCTTCGCCTTCCGCGCTCTGCTCGCTTCTCACAGCGCTTCGTCTGCGTCAAGTTACTTTTCCTTCGTAACCAGCTTACGGGTCACTGCATTTTCATCTTTCCGCTGGTGCGGGCCTTCGGCCCGCATGGGCTACTCCTCCGAAAGATATTACTTCTTTTTCTTTCGGTGGACACAGTACTGCATTACTTCCCGCCGCGTTCCGTTTATGTTCCACCTTCTGCATCTAAGTTGCTTAGCTCACAGGTCGTATTTTCATCCTTCTGTTGGCGCGGGCTAAAGGCCTGCCTAGGCTGGCGCATTTTTAAAAGAGTCCAACCGTCCGCCCCGTCTCGTCAATATCCACCTTGAAGGCCGCCGGCTGTGACGGCAACCCGGGCATCGTCCGCATCGCCCCGGCCAGCGGGTAGAGGAACCCCGCGCCGACCGAAGCCCGGATGTCACGAATCGGGAAGATATAATCCCGGGGTACGTTCTTGAGCGCCGGGTCGTGAGAGATGGAAAGGTGGGTCTTCGCCATGCAGATGGGCAGCTTGCCCCACCCCTGGGCCTCGAACTGCTGGATCTTCCGTTCCGCCAGCGGTTCGTACCGCACGCCCGCCGCGTTGTAGATTTTGGTGGCCATGATTTCAATCTTTTCCTTGATGCTGAGCTCGTCCGGGTAAAGGAACTGGAAGTTGCTCGGTTTTTCACAGGCCTCCACCACGGCCTTCGCCAGGTCAATCGCCCCGGCGCCGCCGTCGGCCCAGACCGTGATCGGGTACGCACCCTCCGCCCCAGCTTCGAGTGCCTTCTGCCGCACCGCCTCGACCTCGGCGTCGGTATCGGCCACAAACCGGTTGACAGACACTACCACCGGAACTCCGAAATACTTTGCAATCTTGATCATGTGGGCCAGATTTTCGCAGCCGCGCTCAACTGCCGGTACGTTCTCTTTCAGGATCTCCTCCGGGAGCGGTTTCCCGGCGACCACGTTACCGACACCGCCGTGCATCTTGAGCGCCCGGATGGTGCAGGTGATGACCACGCAGTCGGGCTTGAGGCCGGAGTACCGGCACTTGATATTCATGAACTTCTCCATTCCCAGGTCGGCGCCGAAGCCGCTTTCGGTAACGACGTAATCGGCCACCTTCAGCCCGATCATGTCCGCCAGGACGGAGCACTGCCCGTGAGCGATGTTCGCGAACGGCCCGGCGTGCAGGATGCAGGCCTGCCCCTCGAGCGTCTGCATCAGGTTGGGCTTGATCGCCTCTTTCATGATGACGGTCATCGCGCCTGCCGCCTTGAGGTCTTCCGCGGTCACCGGTTTGCCGTCGTAGCTGTAACCGATCACGACCCGCCCGAAGCGCTGCCGCATATCCTTGAGCCCGGTGGTGAGTGCCAGAATGGCCATCACCTCCGACGCCACGGTGATGTCGAACCCCGCTTCGCGCGGGTAGCCGTTCTCGCGGCCGCCGAGCCCGACGACGATGTTCCGCAACACCCGGTCGTTGACGTCCACCACCCGGGGCCACATGATCGTCAGGGGATCAATGCTCAGCGGGTTCTTGTGGAGGATGGAGGCGTCAATCATCGCCGCCAGGAGGTTGTGGGCCTGTCCCACGGCGTGAATGTCACCGGTGAAGTGGATGTTCAGGTCCTCCATCGGCACCACCTGGGAGTAACCGCCTCCGGCCGCACCTCCCTTAATCCCGAAAACGGGCCCCATCGAGGGCTGGCGGAGGGTGCAGACCACCTTTTTCCCGATCTTCCCCAACCCCTGCGTCAGACCGATGGTGGTAACCGTTTTGCCCTCGCCGAGAGGGGTGGGCGTAATCGCCGTGACGTCAATATACTTGCCGTTGGGGCGATCACGGAATTTTTCCAACACCTCCAGCTTGATCTTCGCCTTGTACTTCCCGTAATAGTCAATGTCGTCCTCGTCCAGGCCGATCGAGGCCGCGATGTCCCGGATCGGGATCATTTTATGGGCCTGGGCGATCTCCAGGTCGCTGGGTACAACCCGCATCGGCTTTCCCATCCTTTCTCCCAAAATAGTATTATCTGGCCCAATGATTTTAATTATTTAATGTACCACCTTTTGGCGAACGGTATCAAGCGGGGCGGTTTGAAAAAGCAGAAATCAACGCCAAGCGGTCGGTTATCAAAGCCAGAGGTCGGAGCGAAGTGAGCCGGGAGAATTCCAGGCCGGAATTCAGAATGCAGAAGCCGGCATCCACTTTATTATTCGTAAAGCCAGTGATCAAGCAGCCGGTCGTAATCCACAAGCTCGGCTTCATTGAAGAAGAGGGCGATCTCCCGCGCTGCGCTGGCGGGAGAATCAGAACCGTGCACCACGTTGCGGCCCACGTCAATCCCGAAGGTCCCGCGGATGGTGCCCGGAAGAGCTTTCTGCGGGTCGGTGGCACCCATCATTTCCCGGGCGGCGGCGATTACGTTTTTTCCTTCCCAGACCATCGCCACCACGGGACCGGAGGTGATGAAATCAACCAGCCCCTCAAAAAAAGGCTTGCCTTTGTGCTCACCGTAATGGGTTTCCGCCATCTCCCGCGGCATCACGAACATCTTCAGGGCTGCGAGCTTGTAGCCGCGTTTTTCAAACCGGGCGATAATCTCGCCGACCAGGCCCCGCTGGACCGCATCGGGCTTCACCATCACGAACGTACGCTCCAACAATTGCCCCCCTATTTCCCCTCGTCGGAATACCTTGGTACGGAAGCCGTTACGTCAACGGATTTCCCTTCCGGGCGTTCAATGAAAGTATCCAGTTCGCCGATCTTCCTGAAAGTCACGACCGGCTCCGGCCGCACCACCGGAAGCGGGCGCTTTGTTTCCTCCTTGTTGTCAAACGCCACCTTCGGCGTGGCTTCCTCTTCCTCCGCCTGCTCCTGCGGCGTGGCCATCAACTCGGCGAACTCCGAACCCTCGATCGTTTCCTGCTCGAAAAGCCGCCGCGCGATCCGTTCGAGCGTGTCCTTGTGCTGGGTCAGGATCTCCCGGGCCCGGTTGTAACACTCGTCAATGATCCGCCGCACCTCCCGGTCGATGGCGTAGGCCACCTCTTCGCTGTAGTTTCGGTCCCGCGCCAGGTCCCGTCCCAGGAAGGGGGTGTCGTGCCTGGACCCGAAGGTGAGCGGACCCAACTCCTCGCTCATTCCGTACTCCATGATCATCCGCCGGGCGATCTCGGTGGCCCGCTCCAGGTCGTTCTGCGCCCCGGTGCTAACCTCTTTGAGCATCAGGTCCTCGGCCACCCGGCCGCCCAGGAGCATCGTGACCTGGTCGATCAACTGCGACCGGGTCATGTAGTAGCGGTCCTCCTTCGGGAGCAGGAGAGTGTAGCCGCCCGCGCGCCCCCGCGGGATGATGGACACCTTGTGCACCGGGTCGGTATGCGGCAAAAGGTAGCTCACGATAGCGTGACCGGCCTCGTGGTACGAAACCAGCCACTTCTCGCGCTCGCTGATGACCCGCGATTTCTTCTCCGGTCCGGCGAGCACGCGCTCGATGGCGCTTTCCATGTCGCACATCTCGATCCGCTTCTTGTTCCGCCGGGCCGCCAAAAGCGCCGCCTCGTTGACCACGTTCGAGAGGTCCGCCCCGCTGAAACCGGGGGTGCGCCGCGCTAAGACATCGAGGTCCACATCCTCCGCCAGGGGCTTCCCGCGCACGTGCACCTTGAGGATCTCCCGCCGGCCGTTGATGTCCGGCATATCCACCACGATCTGCCGGTCGAACCGCCCCGGCCGCAAAAGCGCCGGGTCAAGGATGTCCGGCCGGTTCGTGG
>JBFLVI010000054.1:0-11704 GCA_040758635.1 Bacillota bacterium
AGTGGAAGGCTAACACGGAAAAACGGCAGAAGGAGGTGAATAGTGCCGATACCCGGGTAAATGCAGCTTAAAACGGAGTGATCTTATCTGCCAGAGGGAATTTACACCAGAATTCGGACTTGACCCGTGACTGCGCACCGCATTTCCTAAAAAGCATAATTTTCAACCTCCTGTATCCAAGACAGGCTGGTCCACAGGTCTTTTTTACGTTCGACCAGCGTTCCTTCTGCCCCGCAGACCACCACCTTTGTTACCACGCAATCATCCACATCGAACATCTCTCCGTAACCCAGGTTGTCAGAACTGCACTGCTGAAGTGTAATGAACTTGCCGTCAGCTTCATAACTGCTCACTACTCCTACGACAGAGCCAACTCCTTCAAGATTATGACCCACCAATTCATAACCGTCGGGAAGGTAAGTCGGTAAGCGAATGGGGAAAGGAACCCTTTTGCGAAGCTGTTCAAGGGGAATAGATTCCTCATCCTGTGGCGGCAGGATATTCCCTTGACCCGGATGATCGTGGACGATCCTTATGTTTCCCTGCCTGTTACCTGTCAGAATGGTTTTCACGCTTATAAGCTTGTTCCCGATGGCACGGAGTTGTTCCGGAAAAGCAAAGGGACCAAGAACAGCCAAGGCCAGCACTGCGATGACGACCATCGCAATTAACCTGACCAGCGGCCTGTCAAAAAGGCGGGTACGCCGACCTTCCTTCAGATGCTTAGCTCTAAACCTTTCCCACAACTCGTCAGTACCGGGAGGGTCGCCGCCTTCCATACGTTGGCGAACAATTGTTTCGAGAATGCGGTCTGCCGAGTCATTTGGTTGCGCCATACTTTACCTCTTCAAGGGTTCTAACTTTAGTAAACTTCCGATGGTGGCCGCCGACGCGAGCACTTTGTTCGCGCGCAACCAGTACGGGTTCTACAAGTCCACCGACGGCGGGCGGACGTGGGTTCCGTTCCTGGCGAACAGCAATCCTCTGCCGTATCAGAGCATGGCAGTGAGCAACGACGGTTGCCTGGTCTTCGGCGCGGGCGACGGCATCTACAAGGTCAACCTGGACGGCTCCGGCCTGACCAAGACCTACAACGGCGGGATCCGGAGCGTGACCAGGGACATCTACGGCACCCTCTACAGCGATAGCGGCTCCTACCTTAGCAAGAGCACTGACAACGGTGCTGCCTGGGCGACCTTCGGGCCGTCGCTGCCGTTGGCCCCGTACGCGAAGCTGGTAATGCCGGACGGCACGGTTTACGTCGGTTCTTATTTAACTGCGGGCATTTACAGGCTCCCGGCAGGCGGGTCTTCGTGGCAGCTTGTGAACGACAGGATCAAGGTGCGCCGGTTTGCCTCCGACGGGACGGGGCGCATATACGCCTGCGGCGAAGGCCTGAGCGGCTACGGCGTTTACGTTACATCTGACGGAACGAACTGGTCTGCGTGCACCGGCGTCAACAGCGGGTTGGGGTCCGGCGCTTATTCCGTGAGCGCCCTGGCCACAGACAGCCAGGATAGCGTTTACGTCGGCAACGCCGGCGGCATCGCCAAGTCCATCGACGGCGGCGCGTCCTGGTTCGAATTTGCGACCGGTATCCCGTCAGGCGCCACGGTGTACTACCTGTTCGCAACGCCGGGCGACATGCTGTTCGCGCTGATCGACCAGGGCATTTACGACCCGCCGGGCGGAGTGGACGACGTGCGTCCCTCTGGCTCAATATCGGTGTCTGCGTCAGTCCTTCCGTCTGACGGCCTGCCTTTCGTTACCGAGCCGACGGTGCAGTTCGCCGTCTACGGAGAGGACAACGGCGGCGTGTCGGACGCGGGGGTCAGCGCGGGCTCCGGGTTCACGTGGCAGGCGTGGACCGGATCTCCGATGGCAGTCGACGTGGCCCTGTCTTCTCCGGGCGGCAAGAAGACCGTCACCGTCCGGCTGCGGGACGTGAGCGGCAACACGGCGGACATAACCCGGACTCTCTGGTATGACGCGGACCCGCCGAGCATAACTTACTTTTCCCCGGATTACAGCGTGGTCTCGGTGCCAAGCGCCACGCTCAGGCTCAGCGTGGCTGAAGATGTTTTGCCGGCGGAGATTATGCTCAGCGAAAGCCCCGACTTTGCCGGTGCGTCCTGGGTCGCCTGTAATCTAAGCCGGTATTACGAGTGGAACCCGTTCTCCGGAGAAGTAACGGTTTCTTTCTCGACCGAAGGCACGAAGACAATTTACGCGAAGGTTCGCGATGTTACAGGCAGAGAGTCAGGCGTTTCTTCCTGCACGGTGACTTATCTAAAGCCGGCGTTCACGCCGGAAGTGCTGAACACTGCGTCTGACGAAACGTGCCCGACTTTCGGTGAGAGCGGGAAAATGTACTACGCCAAAGACGGCGACATCTACGAGTTGGACCCGCAAACAAAAGCGGAGACAAGGCTCACTACGGGCGCGAACGTCAGTTATGTCTTCGCCGTGAGAAACGGCGTGGCGGTTTTCCCCTCCTCTTCGGGCGTTAAGATACTGAAGATGGCAACCGGCGAAATCGTGCCGACCGGGCTGTGGAGCTGGGAGACCACCACCGACGGGGTCTACGCGGCTTCACGGTGAGCGGCGACGTATACCTCTACGATGTTGAAGCAGGCACCGGTAAGTACCTCACGACGGACGGCTGGGCTGTGAGGCAGTACGCGCCCGTCATCGGCGGCGGGAAGGTCTTCTGCGTCGAAGAAGCAGATGCTAACTCGGTTGTCTCGATAGACATTGAGACCGGAGCGAAGACCGTAATCGCGTCACCCGACGCGACCCGGGTCCGCCCTCCCTGCATAGCGGGAGACTTCCTCTACTGGGCCGACAACGACGGCGGCGTTTACCGCCTGGCGAAAGCCCCTCTGAGCGGCGGGAGCGTGACTGCCGTCCTTGCGTTCGCGCCGGGCGAGTACTGCTAAGGCGCCTGGGTGAGCAGCGACGAGAGGTACGTTGTGGCCGACATCGACGATGTGCTTTGGGGCATAGACCTGACGGAAGGGAAGCGGTACCTGGCGACCGCGAGCGGCTACTGTCCGGCCATCTCCCCAAACTGGGTGGCCTGGGCCGAGTGGAGCGACGAAACCGGGTCGGACGACCTGTGCTTCGCGCCGCTCAGTCAGCTGGAGGGCACGCCTTCGGCTCCTGCGGAATCCCCGGTTTCTTCTTCGCCCTCTTCGGGCGGGGGCTACAGAAGCCCTGAGGTTGCGATTGACCTCGCGTCCGGCGGGTCGGAGAGCATTTCGGCGCACGGCATCTCGGTCTCCGTCGAGACCCCCGGCGGCGGGAAAGGCAGGGCGGTATGCCTCCCGACCGACGATGCGGTCGAGATCTCCCTGGAAGGTGAGCCCGGCGGGGTCAGGATTGTTGTCTCCGGCGGCGCGCTCTGCGTGCTTGACGAAAAGCTGGGCGCCTGGGCGCCGGTGGACGGAGCCGTTTACGGCGTGATCGGCGCGGTGTACCGCGACGGGAGCTGCGTGACGGCGCTCCTGCTCAAAGAGGGCAGGTTCGCGGCGTTCAAGAAGCTGCCGAACGTGAAGGTCGTCCTCTCCGCCGACAGGGTGGAAGGCTTTGCCCGCGGTCTCTCTTCGGCCCGCGTTGTCCTTAACGGGGCAGACCGCCCTGTGGTTTTACATGAAGGGGGCTTCCGGGCGGAGTTCCGGCTTGGACCGGGCCGCCACAACATTGAGTGCGTTGTTGAGCGCGACGGCAGGAAGTTCGTCTGCTTTAAGAAGAACTTCTGGTGGTACGCCGACTTTGAGAAGCACTGGAGCTATGCGACCGCGGGCTCCTTCCTTGAAGAGCATCCCGAGGTCTTCGGCGAAACCCTCTACCTGCTGCCCGACCTCCCGGCCAAGCGCGGTGAGGTGGCGAAGCTACTGAAGGCGGCGCTCGACCTCCCGGACCTCGGCGGAGACGTGCCGTTCAGGGACGTGCCTCCTTCGGACGGGACCCTCGCCTCCGCAGCCCGGGCGGTCTACGACGCCAGCCTGATGGTCGGCTACCCGGACGGCACGCTGGGCGCGGGGAAAGACATCAGCCGGGTCGAGAACATCGTGCTGCTTGGGCGGGTCGCGAAGAAGCTCGGCGTGACACCGGGTTTCTCCGGCGGCGCGCCGTTCAAGGACTTCGGGCAGGTGCCCGCATGGGCAAAGAACGAGGTCGCCGAAGCTGCGGCCCTGGGGATCGCGAAGGGCTACCCGGACGGGACTTTCAGGCCGCTGGCCAAGGTGACCCGCGCCGAGAGCCCGGTGGTCGTCTTAAGGGTAGCGAGGACGGCGCCGAGCAAAAAGGTCTAACGCGGAAAGAGTTCAGCCTTGGGGGAGGGCCATCTTCTGGCCCTCCTCAAGGCTTTAGTCCTACTCAAATGGGACCTTCGGCCCATTTTGGCGCGCAACCATCGCAATTGCCCTTCAAGTAACGGATGTTTAAGTAAAAAAGTTATTCGGAGGTGATCTTTATTTCCAGGTTCAGTTACTTCTATTGACTTTAGCTATAAAGAGGTTTAAACACATGCCCTTCAAGAGAAGCGCTTTTTTTAGTTGCCTTTCTTATTGTGTTCGGGTGCGCTTTATCGGTCCCGCAGGTGCTCGCTTGCAGCTGTGTAGGGCGATTTTCATGGCCGGGTGCTCTTCGCCAGGACCCGCATTATCGGTCCCGCAGGTGCTCGCTTGCAGCTGTGTAGGAGACCGCCTCGCGGCCGAAGAGACCCTGGTGGAAGCCGCTGGTGGTAGCGCCGGAGGACCGGGCGGTGTATGATGCCCTTAATAAGCCTTACAAGGGTATGGGAAGCACAGAGATGCCCCTGTTCATCAAAAGGAAAAAGATCGAGTTTGGCGTTCCGTCCCGGATTGTAGACGGGCGCACCCTGGTTCTGCTGCGGAAGCTCGCCAAAAGCCTGGTTGCGCGGTGGAGTAGGACCCGGTTGACCGGCAGGTAGTTCATTCCAGGGAACGAAGGTTATAGTCTTGGGCGTCGGAAAAGCACCGCAACCGTTGACGGGCGGGAGGTCGGCCTCAACGTGCCGCCGGTAATTGTCACAACGGCAGGACGCTGGTCCCGCTGCGGTTCGCCAGCGAGGCCGTCAGTGCCAGGGTTGGCTACTACGCCGCGTCTTCAATGGTGGTAGTGAACTGAGCGCAATGCTCCAGCCGTCCTTCTGAAAGGCTCCCGCCTTCGACCGGGGCCGCTGTGGTTTCAACCCTCTTGCAAAGGGTGATGCTCTGTGACCCGTGATTATCTTGGAGCAAGTGGCGGAGCGGCTGGCCGCCCAGGGAATACTTGCAAAGGGTGATGCTCTGTGACCCGTGATTATCTGGAACATTTTATCTCTTCACTGAAGAGGAACTTGATGGAGCTGGTAGAGCTGGACTGCGCGGTCAGCGACCCGCGGCCGCAGCCGAACACTTTCGAGTCAAACGGTCTGGCCGTGATCATCGGCCTGACCGGGGAAAGGCCCGGCTTCGTCATCCTGGACACCAACCGGGAGGCCGCCCGGCGGCTTTGCGGGCTGATCGACGGGCAGGCCCACTCTTCGGAGGACGATTTCGTACTGCACGCGCTCGCCGAGCTCGCAAACATCGTCGCGGGCCATGCCGTGACGGCCATCAACAACGCCCCGGGAAGCACACATTTCGAAATGACTCCGCCGGGCCTCTTCTGCGGCGACAAGGTCAAAGTCACCGGCCACAGGGTAGAGGCGGAGGTGTTCGACGCGGACACTCCCGTCGGGAAGCTGTCCGTCACCGTTGGTTTTGAGGGGGGTGTGCCGCGTGGACGTTAGGATGTACGCTCCTTTCGTGGAGTCGTTCTTCGAGGTGCTGCCGGACTTTGGTGTCAAAGAGCTGAAGAGGGGCAGGCTGGCGCTCAAGGACAAGCTGGTGGCAGCGGCGAACGTGAACGTTCTTGTGGGCCTGTCCCAGGACGTTCGCGGGAACGTGGCCTACAGCATGACCGAGGGCACTGCGCGGAACATAGCCTCTTTCGTGATGGGCTTTCCGGTGGGGCAGCTCGACGAAATGGCGAAGAGCGCCGTCGCGGAACTGGCCAACGTGCTGGCCTCCAGGGCAGCGATCATCCTCGAGCGGGGCGGCCTTCTCGTCAGCATCTCGCCGCCCACCCTGATCGCCGGCAAAAACGTCACCCTGCTCAGCCACGTCAGGATACTCGCGGTGGAGGTCTTTACCGGCGCCGGCCTGATCGAGGCCAATATCGGGCTGGAGACCTGATTCTGAAGATTTACCGCGCCGCATTCTTCCCAATTTATTGGGGAGTTAGGCGGGACTAAATATTTCCTCAATTGGTCTTATTTTTCCAAGTCGGTATAGTTATACTTAAATAACCGCTATAGTCAGCTCGTCCCTTCTGATCCTCAGCCCGGCCTGTCGGAAGGCGTCCAGCGCCTGTTTTTCCACCAGGGCTTTGGCCTGGGCAAAGCTGCCGGTACGTTGCAGGACGGGAATCACTTCGGGGGTCAAGAGGGGAACGACCACCCTCACACCCTGCCAGGAAACCAGGAGTTCGCCGGGCTTCAGGCGCCGGAGCCCGTCTTGCTCCTCATCCTCGTCCATTAGCCGGTTGAACTTGTGGCAGATTGCCTCGGCCAGCCAGGACTCCTTGTTCAGGTCGAAACGCCGGATTAACTCACTGCGCTGGGCGTTGAAGAGGTTTTTCTCTCCCAAGGAGCCGTAAGGAGAAAACCTCTTCCCTATTGCACCACCCCCTTTTTTGCCGCCTCTTCGCGGGTGAAGAGCTGGCGGATTCTGGTTAACATCCACTGGTACTCGGGGAGGTTAAATCGCTGGTACAAGCTGGCGCAGGTTCTCACCGTCCTTAAAGAACGGCCCATGGTTTTCCGGATCAAAGGCAGGGGCAGACCCTTTTCGTACAAGCCCACGTAGGTGGCAAAGGTTTTCAGGTAAGCCTCGATACTCTCGTAGCTGTGGCCGGTGCGGTGCTTGATCTGGGTCTCGGTGTATCCCTGCAGGTAGAGCTCCACCACCCTGACCATGTGCGAAATGCCCGGCCCCATGTCGGCCAGGTTACCTCGGGTAGGCACCACCACCTTCTTGTTTTGGGTCAGCAGGCGCTGAATCACCGAGGGGTGCATCCCCAAAAGAAAGACCAGATCTGGCTGGCTCAGGTAGGCTCCCTGCGCTTTGGCTTCCGTGGTGTAGCGCAAGATGCGCTGCCATTTCAACCGGGAAGTGGCATCCGGATTAAGGTAAGCCTCGTCTTCCGGGCTGACCAGAGTTAGCTTTACCGGGATCAGCCGACACTCGGAAATAGGCTTGCCCGGAGGCTCCTGGTCGGAGACGGCGTGGTAGATCACGGTGCCAGAAGGGCGGTGCTCGTTATGTTCTTGGCCGTACTCTTCCAAAAGGCGCCAAAAGGCCCTGGCTTTGGCCGGGGAGAAGTTGTGCTCTGCCTCGATGATACCCAAGAGACGGGCCGCCGGGTCCTGTTCGGCAAGATTTGCACCGATGCCAAAGGAATTCTTTAGCCGCAAAAGGTAACTCTGTGGGGCCTGACGGGCCACCTCCCGGTACTCGTCAACCAGTTGGGGACCAAGACCCGTAATCCGGACGATTTCTTCCCTGGCGGCCCTTTCGGCCAGCGTGGCTACCCGGGCAAACTCCAGCTGCCAGCTTTGCCACTGCAAAGCGGAAGCAAAAAGTTCTTTTCGGATTACCCCCGGCCGCTCCCCGGCCAGGGCCATCTTTAGCGCATAGGTGCTGCGAAACATCCTGGCCCGGCGGTGCCTTTCCGCCCGACCCGTCAAAGGCAAGCGGATCCCCTTGGCCCAAAGGGGAACCAGGCGGGAACTGATGGACTTGGCGGTGATGTTGGTGAGCAGGGAAAGGTGGGGTTGGTCGAAAACCGCCCCCTGGCGGTATGCCTCCTCGACGAGCCGGAGCAACCTAGCGTTCTGCATTGCCATAAGACCGTACTCCCGATAGATCTCCAGGTCGTCGGAAGCAAAAGGAGTGAGCACGACCGGCCGCTTGGGCAGTTGCGCGTAGCTTTGCCGGTAGTTTCCGTATTCCGCAGCCACCAGGGGAAGGACGATCTGGTTCATCCCCCGGCCCGTGGCCTGATGCAAGAATTCAAGCCCTTTTTGGGCCACCAGCTTAGCTTCCTCCGGGGATAAGCCGAACCGTTCCACGCTTTCCTCGACCAGCCAGGCCAAAAGGCTTTTCTGGCCCGCGGAATTCGCTTGGGCCAAAATGTTCTGGCGGTAGAACCTGGGGCGACCCATATAAACCATCTCCCCGCGGAAATTAAACGTAACGCGGGAGGCCTGCAGGCTGGGGGTACGTTGCCCTCGCGGACGCCAGGACGATACAAATCCCGCTACCCACAAGGGCTGGGATACCTCCCCGAGTCACCCTTACATCCTCAGCCCCGACAACTGTCTAATCTTGAATACCAGTCTGAAGTCAAAACTACGCCGTGTCCACCAACGGATAACGGCTCTCTTGGGAGCAATATCGCTTACGGGCTAAACCGATGGATGGAGGATAAAAAAAAATAAATCCCACCTGGGCGGCGGGGTATTTGTACCGATATGAAGTCAAAGCGGCATCACAGCGGCTGCATAGAGTTGGCAACCCTTAAAATTTCTCCTTTAGCCAGCGGCCTGGCAATCTCGTAGCGGTTCGCCACCGTCCGGTGGGTGGCGGTAAAATACTGCCACAAACCCTCTTCTGGAGAGAAAAGCGATGTTTAAATTCTCTCGGGCGGAACGCCCTTCCTAATGCCAACCCCTGCGGAACAACCAGATAAGCGGCCTCAGGTAAAAAACGGGTAACCCAACACCAATCGGTAAAGCCTCGCTCTTCATCTATTCCCCCGGATATCGAAAATGGTGCGTAATCCGGCTCGGCCAGCGCAGGAGAAAATCACCTTCGGTGGCCACAGGAGCGGCGTTATGGATTAGGTAAGGCACACCGTCGGGGCGGCGCTTATCGGAGATGATGCCGATGTGCTCGTAAGGCGGACCGAAGACCACGATGTCGCCCGGCTGCCACTGGGTGAGGTTCTCTCGGTCGCCGGGCCGCACCACGGCAGTCAACTCTTGCGCGTGGCGCCGGAAGAAAACCGTTAAGTTCGCCACCCGGCGGAAGTCAATGTTCGGGTCAGGGTGCTTTCCCGTTTCGCCGTAGGCGGCAGGCGCCCGCCGGATGTCCTCGTCCACCATCTTTTTGAGGTCGTAGCCTGCCTCCCGGAACGCCTGCGCGACGATGTCGGTGCAGGCGCCCCGCCCCTCCGGTGGGTAGCCGCCGGCGTAGTAGCCGGCGTCATAGCGGGTGCGGCGCTCTGCCTCCCGGCGCGCCCCGGCCACAAAATCCAGCGCGTCAGGCACACCGTTTCTATTAGCGTCGTGCTCTGCCACAACCAGTGGTATCTCCAGGCGCGGCCCGGGTCTGAGTTTCCATACCCATTCCGGATAACCAAACCGGCAGAGGGTTTGCCCTCGGAAGGCGATTATTATTGCGGTCACGACCGATAAGGTTAGGAAAAGGCCCACCGCCCGTTTAAGGGGCACGGGTAGCTTACCCTCCTGTCCGGCTTCCTTTGGTACCTGAACGCAAAGGGAAGAAAAAAATAAAAGAACCCGCGGCCTCGATCTATCTGGAGTCGCGGGCCGCTGTAACACCTGCTTTAAAGATAAGGGCCAACTAAATCCGGGTCAAGATACTTTTTGACTTCTTCGGGCGGCGTCCCTATCAGACGCCGTGCTTTCTCTAACAGCGGCCTAATCTTCGCCGGATTTTCCAGGTCTCCCTTGGTGACTGATTCCTGATAAATGATCTCTGCACTCCCGGGGCCGGAAACAATATACCAGTAGCTGATCTTCCAACGACCATCTTGCTTCACGAGAGTAAATTTATCTATCTCTTTACCCTCGGAAACCCACAAACCTGGAGATTCGTCAAGCCAGAATCCACCAAAGCGGACGGTAGAAGTCACAGTCACTTCGGCCTTGTCTCCAACAACAGTTATGTTATCCCAGGCTACATTGAAGATACTTGTGCCGAAAGCTATGAGCTCTATGGAGTCAAACCACTTTGTATTACCGATCAATCTTTCTTCCAAGCGGCTTTTCTGGGGGCAATCAACCCACATCAGGTCAAGGCAGTTCTTGACGTTGTTCAGTCGCTGCTCCATTACCGCCCGCGGGGGCAGATGCCCTACAAACCGATAGGGCTCCGGCGGCGTCCATGGGTTGGTTACAAAGTGGAGCCATGAAAGCACAACCGCCTTCACCCCCTCTGCATCGGCCGGATTAAACTCCACCTGATCGTGCGTCGGAACGGCTACGGCGGCACTACATAAGGCCACACCGCTGAGGAGAGCCGCCCAGACCTTAAGGTAGCGCCGCAGAAAGATGCTGATTTTTGCAAACATTAACTTACTCCCCCTTCTTTATACCCACGGCCACGGCCTGGCAGCATAGATGCGGGTAGTTTGGTATTGAGGATTATACGGGATCAAGTGCCAGATGGCGTGCAACCTGTTCGTGGTGTGCTGGTCAACCAAATCGCCGATTTTTCCGGAATTAATATCCGTACCGTAGGCAGCGTTAATGCTGGCGTGATCAAAAATTGTGTCCGTTGTGGTATTCCAGTTGTAAAGGAAAACATCACCAGGAGCAGTAATAGAATTATTATCCGGCTGCGGATAATTCCAGTAACCAAGGTTCTGGGCGTAATTATCGTTAATCAACCACTGCCAAAACCTGTCAGCCACCGTCCATTCCTGGGTGTAGCTCCACCCGTACCACACCTTTTGGCAATACCACTGCCTTGTTCCAGCGGTATCAAAAGGGATGCCCCCTCCTTCATGCAGACATTGCGATACAAAGTTTGTGCAGTCCTTCTCGAAATATGGATAATTTGGATTGGGCGACAGAGCATACCTATCGGCATAACTGCACGCTCCCGCGGGGTCATACGCAAACGCTGCTACCGGCGAAACCAGCAGCCCCGTGATCAATAAGGCTACGAGTGCCGCCCTCAAGCGGATATCCCACTGTTTTGATTTTACCATTCGCTTCGCCCTCCTGCTACTGATTTTGCTAGCAGGTGTTCCTGCCCCGCCAGAAGATTCCGTTTACTTTTCCTCCTGCCGTTCTTCACCTCCTTTCTACTCATCCTTGGCTATTTTTGCCCTTCATATATATGACGGTTTAGAGGGATATTTTGGATTGCGAAAACCGAAAAAATTTTTGGTTGCGGATAAAAAAAAATAAATCCCGCCTGGGTGGCGGGGTGACTCTAAGATACAAAGTCAAAGCGGCATCACAGCGGCCGCATAGAGTTGGCAACCCTTAAAATTTCTTCTTTAGACAGCGGCCCGGCGACCTCGTAGCGAATTATCATTTTTCCCTGCTCCACTTACTGTGCCGTGCACTGGTCCATCTTCCATATCCCGTCCTCACGGGTCATATGTAAAAGCCGCCCTTCGGGTTCCTTATCCCGCAGCGGGTAAGAAAGTGCGTAAGCGCGGTCACCCTGAACAAGATAATCCTGCGATACTCGGGCTCGAACATCCGCGGGCGGCTCTTTCTTCAACTCCTCGACCCATTGCTCAACCGAAACCACCCCCGGCATCGTAAGCGAGGCTACTATGTCAAACCGGCGCCGGCTGATCGCCTCATAGTAAAGCGCCGCCGCTTCTGGGG
>JBFLVI010000055.1:0-9266 GCA_040758635.1 Bacillota bacterium
TTCGATTCCTGCCGGGCGCACCATAAAGGCAAGCGTAAACCCGCGTGGCTGTGAGCTTCGCGGGAATTATAAATACCAGGAAAGGGTCAGGCAAGGGTCTATAAGTATCCAGTAGTTTCAAGGGGTTCCGGAACTGCTCGGGCAAAGCGGCGGGCAAAAATTCAAACAGTTTTTAGGAGAAAACGGCCCCGGTTATTCTTGGGGCCGTTTTCCGTTCTTGATTTGCATAACAATGGTGAGAAAGTCGTGCAGGAAGTTTGCGCCACGGCTCACCAGCAGGCCGCTCAGTACCGTCCCGGCGTGCTCCACAGACAGTGGCAGACCGATCATCTTGAAGAAGTCCGTGCCGGTTGCGTAGCAAAGGAAGATGCTAAGGCCGATGTTACCGAGGCGGTCAACCGCACTCGACGAAACCTGCCTTTCGGGCTTCCCAAACCAGCTTTACCGCCTCCCAGACGGCTTCGGCGGAGAGGGCAATAACGAAGAGCGCGGCAAAGTCCATGCTGTGAGGCCTCCTTTCGTTGCAGCGGTTTTTTCGGGTACTTCCCGCCAGTACCGGGGCTTCCACAATTTAACTCCCGGCGGGGCTTAGTAACTTCAACATGAAGATGTACCACTCGATGACACCGGATGTTGCCAAAAGTCCAATACCCGGAAAGCTCCACCGGTTCCAGTCCAGGAATCGGTGGGTAGTGCAAGAAGTCAGGGTGTTTTGGCTTTTTGTCGGCTGGGTAACTTTTTTGGCGGATGCAGGCCGCCGGTTTTCAGATGAACACACCCCGTGTTATAATGTCGTCGGCGTGCATCAAAGCACGGGGGATGGTTGCAGGCATGGCGGAAGGTGTACGGGAGACGGTCCAGGGAGTAACGGTCCCCAAAGATTACCAGTTCTTGAACCCCGGGGATTCCTTCGCTTTTACCTGTCCTGAAGAATGTTGGGGGACATGCTGCTCCGCGACCACCATCCGGGTAGACCCGTGGGACGTTTTGCGCCTGGTGCGGGGGACGGGGGTGGAAACGGGGGAGATCTTGAAGTTCTGCCAGCTCTACCAGGGGCAGAAGACCCCCTTGCCGGTGGTTTCGCTTGTTCGACACGGCCGCTGTCCTTTCCTACTGCTTGACGGCAGTTGCGCCGTTTATCCTTTTCGGCCTCGGGTTTGCCGCTACTTTCCCGTCGGCGAAATGATCGTCCTGAATGAGCAAGGGGCTGTCGAGCGCAGGTATTTTCTTATCCGTTCCCGGCGCTGCAAGGGCTTCGGCGGCCGTATCGTTTACACCGTGGAGGACTGGCTGCACCAGGAGGGACTGGAGGTGGCGCGGGCGATGGGCGAGCAGTTTTCCCGTTTCCTCCGCGACGCCGGCGAGAAGCTGCAGTGGTCTTCCTGGGTGACGGAAGAAGACGTGCAGGAACTACTGCACCTGCTCTACGACCTCGATGCTGTGCGGGAACGGTACCGGTTGCCGGACGGACTCGCCGACCGGGAGCTTTACGCATGGTGCCTGGACCGGGCGTGGTGTTATCTACTTGAACGGGCACCGGCTGCGGTTGCCCCGGTGGGTCGAGAAAAGACGGTTTGAGGCGGCGCTGATTGAACCGCTCTGGAGCACCTCCTGGTGTTGTTTGCAGAGAGCGGCTTTATTGAAGTTAATACCAGGGGATACCCCGCACACCCTATGAACATGAGGATCTGGGACGTTCCGCCGGAGAAATTGTGCCGCGCCCACCTTCTCGGCGAGCACAGGGAGCTCCACGCCGTCTGGGCGATCCTGACGCGGGAGAAGAAAGGCTACGCCCACCACCCGGAGATCAGAAGGTGGCGCGGGAGGCTCAAGGCGTTGTATGTAAGACATGAGCAACTCGTGGCGGAGATGAAAAAGAGGGGATACAGGCACTACAGTCCGCTGCCGGTCGAACTGGCCACCGGGGACGAGCGGCAGACCGAGTACGTTGATCCGTACGAAGAGCAGTTGCGTATTCTGAGAAAGAAGAACTGCGGCTGTGACGTTTAGATCGGCCGGCAGGTTCATAAGTCAGCCGGCTTCTTCTTTTGCGGGCGGTCCGGCGCTGTTGGTTTCGGATTTTTGGTGGCGGCCGGGACCTTTTACATGGTCGAAAGAGGGAAAGAAAGAGTTGACAGCGGCGATAAGGTTGTGCTAAATTACTTAGGGCATAGTTTGTGACGGAAGGCATATTTTTTTTTACTTTTTGACGGGGCAGGTGTTGGCAGTGCGAATCATCATCACGCTTGCCTGTACACAATGCAAGCGGCGGAACTACACTACCACCAAGAACAAGAAGAATAACCCGGCAAGGATCGAACTGAAAAAGTACTGCCGGTGGTGTGGTACCCACACCCTGCACAAGGAAACCAAGTAAAGGCCGGAGGCGTGGGTGAGCGTAAGTCGGTACTCCACGCCCGGACGCCGAAAGCAGAAAAGGCCCGGAGGCCGTGAGCGGTGTTCCCCCATCGTCAGCGTTGCGTTGATGGGCATTATTCTGAGGTTTTAGGAATGGCGGGGGCCGTGCGGCCTCCCAGGTAAAGGATGGGATTATGGCCGGTGTAAAGAGTGGAAAAGAGGGGAAAGGCGGGGCACCGCACAAGCTATCCTTAGCGCAGAAGGAAAAGAAGCGCAGGTCGAAGAAGGAGCCTGCGAGCGGCAAGGAACCCAAAGGAGCGGTTGTGCAGCCGCTGAAGCGGGCCAGGCAGGATGCGGCAAGGAAAAGGTTCACCCTGAGGGAGTACTTCCAGAACCTGCGGCAGTTCTTCAACGGGGTCTGGCAGGAACTGAAGAAGGTTCACTGGCCGTCACGCCGCGAGGTGGTTGTTTACACGGGCGTGGTAATGGTAGTGGTGCTGATTGTCATGGGGATCCTCTGGATTGCGGATTCCATCTTCAGTCAGGTATTAAGTTTGATTATCAAGTGAGCGGACCGCACGCACCTGCTTGTTAACATAGATTGTGCCGCCGAGCCCCGGCGACTGTCCGGACGAGATTTTCCGGCGGCCAGGAGTCTGGATTTGGAAACCAAGGAGGTGAGGGAGGCGTTTGCCTTCCTGCCGTGAGCAAACAATGGTACGTGGTGCACACTTACTCCGGTTACGAAAATAAGGTCAAGGCAAACCTCGAGAAGCGGATCGCTTCCATGAATATGGAGGACAAGATCTTTCGGATCATCGTTCCGGAAGAAGATGAGGTTGAGATCAAGGACGGGAAGAAAAAGGTCTCGAAGCGCAGGCTGTTTCCCGGCTACGTCCTGGTGGAGATGATCATGACCGACGAATCCTGGTACGTGGTGCGGAATACCCCGGGAGTCACCGGTTTTGTGGGAAGCGGGAGCAAGCCGGTCCCGCTCAGCGAGGCCGAGGTAGACCAGATTCTCAGCCAGGCGCGGGGTGAAGTGCCGCGGGTGAAGATCGACCTGGAACCGGGGGAAAAGGTCCGGGTGACGGCCGGTCCTTTTCAGAATTTTATCGGCGTACTGGAGGAAATAAACCTGGAAAAGGCCAAGTTGAAGGTGATGATCTCGATGTTCGGCCGGGAAACGCCGATAGAGCTCGATTATTCCCAGGTGGAAAAGATAATCTGAGAGGTGAGGGTAGTTGGCCAAGAAAGTTCAGGCAATTATTAAGCTGCAGATTCCGGCGGGCAAGGCCACGCCGGCACCGCCTGTGGGTCCGGCTTTGGGCCAGCACGGGGTGAATATCATGGCTTTTGTAAAGGAATACAACGACCGCACGGCGGCCCAGGCCGGCCTGATAATTCCGGTGGAAATAACTGTTTACGAGGATCGTTCCTTCAGCTTCGTCTGCAAGACGCCGCCGGCATCGGTGCTCCTGAAAAAGGCTGCGGGGATCGAGACGGCTTCCGGAGAGCCGAATACGAAAAAGGTGGGCAAGGTGCCGCGTTCAAAGGTGCGGGAGATTGCTGAACTGAAGATGCCCGACCTCAATGCGGGTTCTATCGAAGCAGCGATGCGGATGGTTGAAGGGACGGCCCGGAGTATGGGCATCGAGATCGTGGAAGGTTAATTCCCCAAGGTCAACCCTTTAGGAGAGTGTTGCAAAAACAACTTAACCGGCCAAAAATGAGTTCGCCTGCTTCTGGGTGGTTAAATTTGGGAATGACCTGGAGGCCGCGAAAAACGAGTATGACATTTTGGAAGTTGGAGACCGGAGGTTGGATGTTGGAGTTATTGAGGGAATTCGCTTTGCGGATTCCTACAAAAGATCTGACCTCTAACTTTCCGGCCCCTAACCTCTAAAGTGGTACGTAAGCACCCGGACCGACCGGCCAGGCATTGCCCAGGCGAAGTTTTGCAGCGGTCTCTTAGAAGAAGCTGTGGGAGGAGACTCCACTCCGCAAAAACCACAAGGAGGAATGAAAATTGCGTAAGCACGGGAGGAAGTATCAGGAAGCGAGGAAGCAGATTGACCGGAACCGGCTGTACGAGCCGGGCGAAGCGCTTGAGCTTGTCAAGCAGGTGGCGCCGGCGAAGTTCGACGAAACAGTCGAAGCGGCGGTCAAGCTGGGTGTCGACCCGCGTCATGCCGACCAACAGGTGCGCGGCGCAGTGGTGCTGCCGCACGGTACTGGGAAAACCCGCCGGGTCGCGGTTTTCGCCCGGGGCGAAAAGGCTAAAGAGGCGGAGGCTGCGGGTGCTGACTACGTAGGGGCGGAGGATCTTATCGCCCGGATCCAGGAAGGCTGGTTTGATTTTGATGTGGCCATCGCTACTCCCGACGTGATGGGGATGGTCGGGAAGGTGGGCCGGATTCTGGGTCCGCGGGGGCTGATGCCGAACCCGAAGACCGGAACGGTCACCTTCGATATTACCCGGGCCGTCGGTGAGGTCAAAGCCGGCAAGATCGAGTATCGGGTGGATAAGGCCGGAATCGTACACGCTCCCATCGGGAAGGTTTCTTTCGAGACGGAGAAGCTGGTGGAGAACCTGCGGGCGCTGGTGGAGGCCTTGATCCGGGCGAAGCCGGCGGCGGCCAAAGGCCAGTACTTAAAGGGAATCGCGGTTTCCTCGACGATGGGTCCGGGGATTAAAGTAAACCCGCTGAAAGTGGTGGGTTAAGCAACTCCAGGAGGCGAGCAGTTCTTAAGGGATACGGCGCTTGTTTAAAACACAGTTTAAAACACAATTGAATACAGAGGGCAGAGGACGCGGCGGAACGGAGTTCCAACCAAAAATTCCGCCCCGGCTTCTTGCCCCCAGCATAAATGCCGTAGACAGTTGGTGTTTTAAGTGACTTAAAGGCGGTTGTCCGCCGCCAACCGAGGCGGGATCGGAATGCGGGATCTTATTGTCTACGGTCCCGCTTTTTGTTTTTAGTCCGGAGTCAAGCACCGGTTGCAGTCGTTTTGCTGAGTCCGGCACCGGTGCCGAAGCTCTTAACTCCGGGCGGCGAGGGTTTCTTGGGAAGGAGGTGAGGGAACTTGCGGCGTGTGAAGGAAGACAAAATCAAGGCCGTGGACGAGCTCAAGGAAACTCTGCAGGCGGCAAAGGCGGTTTTCGTCGCTGATTACCGGGGAATTCCGGTGGGCAGACTGACCGAGTTGCGGCGCCGGCTCCGGGCCGCCGACGGTAGGTTGAAGGTGGCCAAGAACACCCTGACCAGGATTGCCGCCAAGGAGGCAGGCATGGAGGCGCTGATTTCGCTGTTGGAAGGGCCCGTAGCCCTGGCCTTCAGTTTCGGCGAGCCGGCGACCACGGCGAAAGTGCTCAACGAATTCAACCGGGAGTTCAAGCTCCTGGAAATCAAGGGAGGCGTTCTCGACGGACGGTTGATTTCGTCCAGTCAGGTAAAGGTTCTGGCAGACCTGCCGCCCTTTGAGGTTCTGGTGGCCAGGGCCATCGGCGGGATGAAGGGACCGCTTTACGGCCTGGTGAACGTGCTGGGCGGGCCGCTTCGCAATCTGGTTTACGTCTTGGAGGCGGTGCGGGAAAAACAGGCCGCAGCCTCGTAGAAAGCAGCAACTCCCTAATAATTCTGTTAAATCTATTAAGGAGGTTTGTTGAATGTCGAAGGTAGCAGAGATCATGGAGGCCATAAAGGGTCTCACGGTGGTAGAGCTTGCGGATCTGGTAAAGGCGTTGGAGAACGAATTCGGGGTCAGCGCGGCGGCGCCGGTGGCTGTAGCTGCAGCTCCTGCGGCAGCGGGGACGGCACCGGCTGCTGCGCCGGAGGAGGAAAAAACCGAGTTTGATGTGATCCTGACCGCAGTTGGGGACAAGAAGATCAACGTGATCAAAGTGGTCCGGGAAATCACGGGCCTGGGCTTGAAAGAGGCCAAGGACCTGGTGGACAACGTCCCGAAACCGGTGAAGGAAAAGGTCAGCAAGGAAGAGGCGGAGGCTGCCAAGGCGAAGCTGGCCGAGGCCGGCGCCACGGTGGAGATAAAGTAAGCGGGAGCAGCGGTGGTTTAAAAGGGCACCCTGCTTCTCAAAGGAAAGAGGGTTTCTCCGTCCCGGCAGGCTCAGCCGGGGCGTTCTTTTCCCCTGGCAGGGTTTGCACCGGGTAAGGAGACATAGGGGCGGTTGCCCTTCCGTTTTCGGCGGATTATAATGGAGGCGTGGTCGAAGGAGGATGTTGGCATGGAGAAGGTTGTCAAAGGGCACGAAATCTGGGTCTTGCCGGAGGACGGCCTGCTTCACCGCGGGCAGGAGGGCCGTTTTCGGGTCTTCTTCGGGCACGCGATGCATCCGGACGGGCTGGCGCAGAAAGAGCGGCTTACCGCCTGGGCGGTTGACCCGGGCGGGGAGCGTCTGCGCCCGGCTGTTGAGGCCGGAAGCGACGCGCACCTGGTCCGGGTGGTGCCGGAGCGGGAAGGGTTGTGGGCTCTGGCGGTGGAGAACGACGTTGGCCCCTATGTTCTGACAAGGGGAGGGCTTTACAAGCCCGGGACCCGCAAGGAGTACCCGGATGCCCGCGAAGCGGCCTACTATTACCAGTATGCCAAGACCTGTTTCCGGGTGGGCCACCTCTGTGTGGCCTGCGGCGACCTTTTCAAACAGGCGGACGTCAGTTTTATCGGGCACGAATTGGAGCTGGTGCTGACGCCGGGAGACTACCGGGCGGGGGACGAGGTTGCGTTCCAGGTGCGGTACCGGGGCGGGCCGCTGCCGCGGGCGGTGGTTGCCTTCACGTGGAGCGGGTGGGAGAAAAAGGATTGGGCCAATCGCCTGGTAACCGATGAGCGGGGGAGGGGAAAGACGACACTTTCCGCTCCCGGGCACTGGCTCTTTTACGTCCGGCATGTTGACCACGGCCACGGCGTGGCCGGGGAATTCGAGTGCCGGGTAACGAGCGCTACGGTAAGTCTTTGGGGTGTACGGTAGGGGGGATCAATCCTGGTAGCAAACGACCCCGGCTTCTGGGCGGCGGCCTGGCGAAGGGCCTATGCCCGGTCCGGTTTGCGGCAGGTGCAGGGGGATGACCGGGCCTTCTGGGACAGCCTGGCACCGTCCTACGGTAAACGGCGCAAGCCCGTAGGGAAGTGCGACCGGCTGAAAGCGGTCACGGAGTTCCTGGCGGCGGCGGGGGCGTTGCGCGCGGAGGATTCGGTCCTGGACATCGGCTGCGGTCCGGGAGTCTACGCGCTCCTTTTTGCGCCCCGGGTACGGGAGGTGGTGGCGCTCGACAGCGCGCCCAAAATGTGCAGCGTATTGCAGGAGGAGCTTTCAGCCCGGGATATCCGGAATGTCGCGGTCGTCAACCGGGCTTGGGAAGAGGTTGACCTTGAGGCAGAGGGCTGGAAAGAGAGGTTTGACCTCGTTTTTGCTTCGCTGACGCCTGCCATCAAGGACCCGGAAACCCTGACGAAGATGGCAGTTGCTTCGCGCCGGTACTGCTGCCTGGTTGATTTCGCCCGCGGCTATCGGAACCCGGTGCTTGCCGAGCTCTGGCCGGCGGTCCTGGGCGAACCGTACCCCGGCGGGTGGTTTGAGATCAGCTACCCGTGGAACTACCTTTATGCTTCCGGCTACCTGCCGGAGATCCGGTTTATTGCCGACTTCTGGGAGGAGAAGATGCCCTTGGAGGAAGCGGTGGCACGGCACTGCCGGTCACTCGGCCGCTTCATGGCGGTTACGCCCGAACTGGAGGAAAAAGTGCGCCGTTACCTGCTTGCCCGCAGTACCGACGGGGTTTTCTGCTTCCGGCACCGGGGTCACCTGGCGGTCCTCTTCTGGAGGGTGCACGATGACGAGGAAGAAGACGGCAGGCCAGGCATTTAGTTATTGTTGTGGTCCTTTTCGGTATTGATTATAATCTCCTTGTAATCCGCTTCTGCAGGCAAGTTGCAACACTTCTGGTTTAACTCTTAGCCACTGCTTGGGGGAGGTTAAGTTGCTTGGCATTGAAAGAGCCTGTTTTTCCACCGCGGCTTTTGGAGTGTTACCGCGAGTTGGAAAAGATGGAACTGCCGGTAGCGGCGGTTGCACTTGACGGGGCCGCCGTCGCTTCCTGGGACGGAAAAAGCCCGTTGCTGGAATCCGCACCGCCGCTGATCGACTCCGGTCGGTTTGCGGCTGTTGCGCGGCAGGTTTTTGAATTGCTGGCGGCTCACCTGCCGGAGATGGAGAAGGATTTGCAGCGTCTGGGCGAAAAACTGCCCGCCGGCACCGCCGACCGTGCCGGACTCGTCCACGCCCTCATCAATCGCGACGGCCGCGCCGTGACCTTCATGCGGGATTACGGGGAAATAGCGCCGGATGTCTTCGGGTTTGCCTTCAGCCACGTGCTGAGGATCTTTCTCGGCACTTACGCCCGCCGGTTGCACGAAAAGGTGAACTTTGAACGGTGGGGGCGGGGGATCTGCCCGGTCTGCGGCAGCAAACCTATCTTCAGCCGCCTCGACCGCACCGGCAGGCGGTTCCTTTACTGTGGCCTCTGCGGCACCGAGTGGCGCTTTGTACGGGCCGCCTGTCCATTTTGCGGGAACACTGCACCCGAGAAGCTCGGCTTTTATCTTTTTGAAAAAGGCCTTTACCGGGTTTATGTTTGCAACGGCTGCCGGGGCTACCTCAAAACCCTCGATGAACGGGCAGCGGACTGCGCGGTCGCGAACCTGTTTTGGGAGGACATCAAGACGGTGCCGCTCGACATGACGGTGTTGCGGCTGGGGTTTCTAACTCAAGTTTGAAACCCGAAATCACAAACCCCTTGAAAATACTGCGATTCAAGACACGAAGGCATCACGTACCACAACACCCTTCTTGAGGGTTGGCGAAGGGACGTGGCAACGGGGTTACGTGC
>JBFLVI010000056.1:0-9049 GCA_040758635.1 Bacillota bacterium
TGGCATACAACGGTGGGTACCGGCGACCCGGCTACCACCGGTTTCATTGCCGGTTTGTTCTGGAGCGTGAAGGGTTTTTTAGCGGGCCGGATCTCGCCGCAGCTCAAGACACTTCCGAAATGCAGCGTTACCCCTGATTTCTTCGTACCGGTGTTTCAAACCTCTTTCAACCTGGCGGCATCGGTTGCGCTGCGGCATTTTCTGGTAGCAGGGCTTCACCTTCTCCGGTGCCGGAGGAAAGAAGTCCTTCATGCTGCTAAAATACTAAAATAAGCGGCACCGCGAATGATGAAAATGTGGCGCACAGACCCGTAAGCTTGTTACTTAGATGCAGGAGTGTAACGTATACGGAACGCGGGGAGGAGCGAGCATTTTGGAAGTTGGAAGCCGGAGGTTGGAAGTTGGAGTTTACTGTAGGAATTCGCTTGCGAATTCCTACAAGAAATCTAACCTCTAACTTCCAGCTTCTAACCTCTAAAATCGAAGCTATGCGAAGCTCATCGCCGCGCCCAGCAAAAAAAAGTACCATTTTCGAAGAAGTGCGTGGGGGCGCGGGCCTTCTGTGATACCGGAAGAAGCGGGGTGAAAGGCGTGAGAATTGAGGGGTACCGCTTCGGCGAAATCGTGATTGACGGGAAGAAGTATACCAGCGACGTTATGATTTTCCCGGACCGCGTCACTTCGTGGTGGCGGAAGCAGGGTCACGCGGTCGAAATTGAAGACCTGAACGCGGCGGTGGATACCGCGCCGGAGATCGTGATTATCGGTACTGGTGCGTATGGGGCGGTGCGCGTTCTGCCCGAGGTAGAAAAATTCTTGTCTTCCCGGGGTGTAAGGTTGATTGTGGCGCCTACGGGGGAGGCCTGCGACCGGTACAACCGCCTCTGCGCGAAACACCGCCTGGTGGCGGCGGTGCACCTCACCTGTTAAGGAAAAACGGTATTGTTCGAGACGTTTCAGCCTAAGGGAGACCAGGAATCTTGTTTACTATGGAGGGGGGTGCTTATTAGGAGGCCTTTTCAGGCTTTATTTGCCGCGTGCTGGCCAGAGTTAGGAAAAAAGTGCGCTTGGTCCGCTTCCGGACCAGGGGTAAGAACGGAGGGATTAAATGAGTACGCGGATTATTTTGGCCGACGACCACAAAATCGTGCGGGACGGTCTGGCCGCCTTGTTGGCAAAGGTGCCCGGGCTAGAGGTGGTGGCCGAGGCGGCAGACGGGCGAACGGCGGTGCGGCTGGCCCGGGAAATGTTGCCCGACGTGGTGATCATGGATATCAGTATGCCTGACCTGAACGGAATTGAAGCAACCCGCCAGATTGGAGCCGAGGCTTCCGGTGTGAAGGTAATCGCGCTGTCAATGTATTCCGACAGAAGACTTGTAGTGGAGGTTTTCAAGGCCGGGGCTTCAGGTTACCTGTTTAAGGATTGTGCCTTTGAAGAACTGGCTTCGGCCATCCAGTCAGTGGTCGCAGGTGACACTTATCTCAGCCCGAAAATAGCCGGGGTGATGGTTAAGGAACTCGCCGCTCAGTCCCTGACGGACACCCCTGTGGCTTTTTCGGTACTGACGGCAAGAGAACGCGAGGTGCTCCAGCTCCTGGCGGAAGGTAAGAGTACAAAGCAAATCGCTTCCCTTCTCCACCTCAGCACCAAGACCGTGGAGACCCACCGTCAGCAGATTATGAAGAAGTTGAATATCCGCAGCGTGGCCGAACTTACCCGGTTCGCCATCCGGGAAGGTTTGGTTCCCCTCGATACCTGACCTCATCTGCAGATGACAATTCTTTGCTGTCTCACCCACTTTCCCAACTGAATCAGGCACTCGGAAGCGTAAAATCAGGAATTTTCTGATATTGTCTTTTCCTGCCACGAGGGAGTAAATCTGTAAGAAAAGTATCTTTCAAAGATATGGTAAAATGTGATGTACTTGCCGTGGCAATGATTTTTTTTCGTTAATGCACACGGAGTCTGGTTTGCGATGTGTAGGGGGTTGGTTGCGCGCCCTGCTGACGTCCTTTGCTTAACTGCACAGGAGTTTCGGTCAATGAGGTCTGGGTTTTTCTCAGGGCGGAAAAGGTGCCGTATGCGAGGCAGAAACCGGTCAAGGCGTGTTCGAAGAAAGCATGGAAGGCGGGAAGAGTTGAGCCTTCTGCGTGAAGTCGTCGAACATTCGCCGCAGGCGTTCTGCGTAACCGATACGGTCGGCCGTATAATAGCCCTTAATCGCGCCTTTTGCGAACTAACGGGTTACTCCCGTGAAGAACTGGAGGCGGAAAAGTCAGTTGCGGCTGCTTTACTTCCAGTCTGCGTCTATAAGGAAGAATGTCCAGGAGAACCGTGTTTAACGGGAAACAAAAACTGCGAAACGGAATGGACGCGCAAAGACGGCTCGCGGGTGCCGGTCAGATTGTATCGCCGGAAAATTTGCGATAACAGGGGGAATATCCGCGGCTATTGTTTGTATATTAACGACATTACCGAGTTTAGTAGGGCGGAGGCGATAATCAGGATCTGTGAGGAGCAACTCCGCTCCCTGGCCTCCCGGCTATTGTCTGCCGAAGAACGGGAACGCCGGCGCATTGCGACGGACTTGCACGATCAGGTCGGGCAGGTCCTGGCCATTGGGAAGATCAAACTGGAGGAACTGCGCGCGACTGTTCCCTCTGGTTTTACGGAATCAATAGACGGGGTGCGCGGCTACCTTGAAGACGCGATTCGGTACACGCGGTCGTTGACGGCAGAACTCAGCCCCCCTATCCTTTACCTTTCAGGCTTGGAGGCGGCACTGGAGTGGTTCGCCAGCCAAATCCAGGAAAAGCACGGGATTGCAGTTGCTTTTTTCGACGACGGTTTACCCAAACCAGTCGGTCAGGAAAAACGCGTGTTCTTATTCAGGGCAGTGCGTGAGTTGCTGACAAACGTGGTTAAGCATGCCCGGGCGCGCAACGCAAAGGTTTTCATCGCGAGAGACGGTCCCAACATCCGAGTTACCGTTGAGGATAACGGGGTCGGCTTTGACGCCGCCAGGATTAACTGCTGCCCGACCGGAGGTGATGCCGGCTTCGGCCTTTTTTACCTCCGCGAGCAGTCAGGTTACTTCGGGGGACGCCTGGAGGTCGAATCCGGGCCGGGAAAAGGGAGTAGATTAACGATAGTAGTTCCGCTTGAAGCGGCAAAAGAGGTGCCGTGAGGATAGGTTCCCGGCCTTTGGAGTGCTAAACCGGCAGACGGGATACCCGCGAAGTTTTTCGGAAACTACCGGTTTGTGCGACTATTAGCCAAGTGGGGTTACGGGTTAAACCACCTGCTAACCTCTCCCTTTTTCCGGGCAGATGTTCAGGTATCGCGAGGTCTTAAATCAGGTATTACCTAATATTTCCCTGCCCCGTTGCGGCGGATTAACTGGGAAGACGATCAAGTGAACGAATGAGTCGCTTTCCGCGGGACGCCGGTTGTCTTCTACGGGGCGGCAGAGACCTATCCAGGAAGTGGAAAAGGGGTGTTGAAGAGTGTGGGAATAATCAACGGCGCAAACCCGAACGGACGCGCGGTATACGGAGGCCCTTTCTTGATGGCGGTGGCGCAAGATACTCGTGATGACGATTCCTTGAGGGTTGGAGGGCGTGTTGAACCAAGACGTCCAAAATCCTTGGTCAGAGGTGAATTTGATGGGCTTACAGGATAACCTCAATGCCGAACTTCTGGAAGACGAAGAGGACGAGGATACGCAGGAGGACAAATTTCTGACTTTCATTTTAGGCGAGGAAGAATACGGCATCGAGATCAGGCACGTGACGGAGATAATCGGAATCCAGAGTATCACGGAGGTTCCGGATATGCCTGCCCACGTCAAAGGAGTAATCAACCTGCGCGGGAAGGTGGTTCCGGTTATGGACGTGCGGCTGCGGTTTGGCATGCCGGAGCGTCCGCATGACGATCGCACCTGTATTGTGGTAATCAACATCGACGGTCAGGCGGTAGGGCTCGTAGTGGACCGGGTTTCCGAGGTTCTGGACATTCCTAAGGACGACATCGAGCCGCCGCCGGCGGTGAAGAGAGGAGCGGGGAGCCGCTTTATCCAGGGCATGGGCAAGGTTGGTGCCGAAGTCAAAATCTTGCTGAACGCCGAAAGGTTGCTTCACGACGAGGAGGGTCAGGCATAATGGTAAGAAGTTTGCGGTAATTGCGGTGGATGTTCGTTAACAAGCAAGATAGAGGAGTAGCCCATGCGGGCCTTCGGTCCGCACCAGCGGAGGGATGAAAATGTAGTGACCCGTGAGCTTGTTACACAGATGCGGTAGCGAAACACAAACGGAGTACCGGTGAGAAGCAAGCAGAGCAAGGAAAGCCGGATGGGGACGGACCGGAGCGTACGCGGAGGTACGTGAGGACCCGGACCCAGCCGGCTGACGAAGCTATGCGCAGCTTATCGCCGCGCTCAGCGAAAGAACGCTTATTTTCAAGGGAGGGGAGATACCGATGTTTAGGAACCTGAGACTGGGGACCAAGGTTACGGTGGCACTCGGCGGAGTTGCTGCGATTGCCTTAGCAGTCGGTACAGCAGGTTTTAGCGGTATCGGCTTGGTCGGGGCTGTGATCTTCAGTATTGCGTTTTCATTGTTCGTGGGAATTTTGCTTAGTCGGGATATTACCGGTATAATTAAAGCTCAACTGGTTGAGGGCCAGCGATTAGTGGAAGCCGTAAAAAGCGGCAAACTGGACGCTCGTGGTGACGTCCAGAAGATTAACTCGGAGTTTAAAGGGGTCATTGAAGGCATGAACGAGGTTCTGGACGCGTTGGTAGGCTACATTAACGCCGTTCCGGTTCCCGTGATGTTTCTCGACAAAGATTTCAACATCCAGTACCTGAACCAGGCAGGGTTGGATCTGCTTCAATTACCTGCGCAGCAGGTAATCGGTACCAAGTGTTACAACCACTTCAGGACCTCCGATTGCAACACGGCGAATTGCGCCTGTGCACAGGCCCTCCAACTTGGGCAGAAGGCCACACGGGAGACCGACGCCCACCCCCGGGGGATGGATCTCGACATTTCTTATACCGGCATCCCCATCAAGGACGCGAACGGGAAGGTCGTCGGGGTGATGGAGTTTGTGGTAGACCAGACCGCAATCAAGAAGGCCGCGCGGGTGATGGAAAAACAAGCCGCTTACCAGGAAAACGAGGTCCGGAAGTTGGTGATTAACCTCGACAAGCTGGCGAAAGGAAACATGAACGTAGAAACGGCGGTTGCGCCCACCGACGAAGATACCAGGGCGATCGGCGAGAATTTCGCAAAAATCAACGGCAGTCTGGACGAGACCGTTAAAGCCATCAAGTCTATGGCGGCGGATGTCAATATGCTGGCTTCAGCGGCGGTAAAAGGGCAACTTGCCACCCGGGCCGACGCTTCGAAACACGGCGGCGAGTTCGGAAAGATTGTTGGCGGGGTCAACAACACCCTGGGTATACTGGTAGGTCACATTAATGCTCTTCCCGTTCCCGTAATGATCCTCGACAAAGATTTCAATGTGCAGTACATGAACCAGACGGGCCTCGACCTGCTCGGATTGCCTGCACAGCAAGTAATCGGCACCAAGTGCTACAACCACTTCAAGACATCGGACTGCAACACGGCCAACTGCGCTTGCGCGCAGGCTCTGCAGTCGGGACAGAAGGCGACGCGCGAGACCGATGCGCACCCGCGCGGGCTGGATCTGGACATCTCCTACACCGGCATTCCCATCAAGGATGCAGGCGGCAATGTCATCGGGGTGATGGAGTTTGTGGTGGACCAGACCGCGATCAAGAAGGCCGCTCGGGTGATGGAAAAGCAGGCCGCTTACCAGGAAAACGAGGTGCAGAAGCTGGCGCTTAACCTCGGGAAACTGGCCAAGGGTGACCTTAACGTTGAGGTGACGGTTGCGCCCACCGACGAAGATACTAAGGCGATCGGGGAGAATTTCGCCAGGATCAAGGAGAGCCTGGACGAGGCCGTTGAGGCCATCAACGAAATTCTAAGCCAGGTTGCCGTCGCTGTGGAACAGGTGGCCGCCGGGGCCCAGCAGGTGTCCGACGCCAGCCAGGCGCTGGCGCAGGGCGCCACGGAATCAGCCGCTTCGTTGCAAGAAATCACGGCTTCAATGCAAGAAATCACGGCGCAGACGAAGCAGAACGCCGAGAACGCCACCCAGGCCAATCAACTGGGCGGTCAGGCCCGGGCGAGCGCGGAAAAAGGCAACGCGCAGATGGCGGCCATGGTTAAAGCCATGAACGAGATCAACGAATGTGCCGGCAACATCTCCAAGATCATCAAGGCGATTGACGAAATCGCCTTCCAGACGAACCTGCTGGCCTTAAACGCGGCGGTGGAAGCGGCGCGGGCCGGGAAGCACGGCAAAGGTTTTGCTGTGGTGGCCGAGGAAGTGCGGAACCTTGCCGAACGCAGCGCCAGGGCGGCGAAGGAGACGGCCGAGATGATCGAGGACTCGATCAGGAAAACCGAGGCGGGGACGAAGATCGTCGAGGAGACTTCGAAGGCGCTGGAAGAGATCGTATTGAGCGCCGCCAAGGTAACGGACCTCATCGGGGAGATCGCCTCGGCATCGAAGGAGCAGGCGCAGGCGATTGCGCAGATTAACCAGGGCCTGAGCCAGGTGGACCAGGTAATCCAGCAGAACACGGCGAACTCGCAGGAATCGGCCGCCACCAGTGAAGAGCTGTCTGCACAAGCCGTACAACTGAAGCAGATGCTCGGGAAGTTCAGGCTGCGGAGGGCCTCCGGGTTCCAGGGAAGCACCCTGCGTCCGGCTGCGGGTAAAGCCTGGGAGAGTAGGTCGTTGGAGCATAAAGCCGGATTCCAGGAGGCGGCTGCGGCATCGTCAGGAAACGGTCCGGCGGAAGGAGGAAGAAAGCCGGAAGAGGTGATTGCGCTGGACGACACGGAGTTCGGGAAGTTTTAGGTTATTTGACCTGCTGCAGGGACGCGGGGCTGGGAGACAGTTCTCTCCTAGATTTCCCTGCGTCTCTGTTGTTTCTCGCAGAATTTGTTTTAAACATAAGCTTCTTTCTAAAGAAATTGAAAAAAGAAGCCGAAAACTTTTAGCGTAGGGGTTGCTGCGGCTTCAGGTCGCTTTTCGATTGCCCGTGAATCCTGTGAGCGGTTTTACCGGGGTGCGCTGCAGTTTGGTGCGTGTATCAGGTAAGATTGAGGGGTGGAAAAATGGGTGAGTTCTTCGACGACGAGGAAAGGCTGGAATTTGTGAAAGAGTTTTTGACAGAAAGCCGCGAGCTTTTAGACGAGGTCGAGCCGCAGATCATCGCCATGGAACAAACCGCAGCTTCTTCAGGGAAAGTCGACGAAGACATTCTAAACTCCATTTTCCGCTTGTTTCACTCGCTCAAAGGAGCGTCCTCCTTCCTGGATTTCCAGACGATCAGCCGGGTGACGCACGAGGCGGAAACGCTGCTGGACATTTTTCGCAAGCAGAAGGCCCGGGTGGAACCCGGGCACGTTGACCTGCTTTGCCGGACCAGTGACTTTATTCGCACCTTGTTGGACCGGGTCGAGCAGCAGTTGACCGACCGGGGCTTCGAGGCTACGGCCGAGGCCATCATTGCTGATTTGCGGGAAGCGATCGGGGCGCTTTCTGAGGAACAGATCCCGCGCCGCGACGCGGAGGCAGGCGGGGTCGCAGTGCCGCCCGGAGAAGTTCCGGATCAGGAGGCGGCGGACGGAGAAGCTCCGGAGGATGCCGGTGCCGGTGCGGAGGAGCTCAACCTGGAGCTTCCCCCGGAGATGCTCAAACGGTTCACCGAGGAAGCGACGGCCCTTTGCGACGAAGCGGAGGCGGCGCTGCTGGCGCTGGAAAAAGCGCCGGACGACCCGGAGTACGCGGGGCAGGCCTTCCGGGCGCTGCACAGCATCAAAGGGAACGCCGGCTTCTTCGGGTACGCGGAGATTGAGGAAGTGAGTCACCACGCGGAAGCGGTTTTGGACCTGGTCCGGGAAGGGCAAAAGGAGTGCGACTCCGTAACGATCTCTTTCCTGCTCATTGCCGTTGACGCTTTGCGGGAAGGAATCCGCCAGATCAGCAACGGTTTGGTCCCCGAGATACCGGGAAAGAAGGAACTCTTAGAACACCTGGCGCGGCTGGCGGAGGGTGCCGCCGGGGGACCGGCTGAAGCCGGGATGGAACCGGTGACTGTTGCCGGGAGCGAGCCTGGGCCTCCAGGTAAGGAGGATATCCAAGGCGCCACGGGCCGGGCGGATGCCCGGAAAGAAAGTGAAGCAGAAGCGGGCGAACCGGGTGAGAGTGCGGACGCAAGAGAAAGACAACTCTTTGCCGGACAGCAGCAGGTGATCCGGGTGGATGTCGAAAAGCTGGACAAGCTCCTGGACCTGGTGGGCGAATTGGTCATTGCGGAAGCCATGGTGGCAAATACTCAGATTTCCAGCAACGGGCAGGCGGAAAGGTTTGAGAAGGCCATCCTGCGCCTGGATAAGATAACCAGGGAGATCCAGGAGGTTGCCATGGCCATGCGGATGATCCCGCTGGCCGGAACCTTCCGGAAGATGGTGCGCCTGGTGCGCGACCTGTCTCATAAGGCGAACAAAAAGGTGGACCTCCAGATTGTCGGGGAAGAGACCGAGGTTGATAAAACCATCATCGAGCAAATATCCGACCCGCTGGTGCATTTAATCCGCAACGCGGTGGACCACGGGATCGAGAGCCCGGAGGAACGGCGGGCGGCAGGAAAGCCGGAGACGGGCCGGATAGTTATCGAGGCCAAGCATTCGGTCGGGGAGGTCTGGATCGTCGTAGCCGATGACGGCAGGGGGCTGGACCGGGAGAAAATCCTGCGCAAAGGGGTTGAGAAGGGGCTGATTACCGGCGAGGAGCGGGAATTGAAGGACGAGGAAGTGTGGCGGCTGATTTTCGAGCCGGGCTTTTCCACCGCCGAGAAGGTATCCAGTGTCTCCGGGCGCGGTGTGGGTATGGACGTGGTCAAGCGGAATATCGAGCGGATCCGGGGCAAGATTGACGTCCG
>JBFLVI010000057.1:0-8854 GCA_040758635.1 Bacillota bacterium
CTACAAATCCGTGTGCCTATGGATTTTTGGATTTTGTCTATGTATCAGAACCTCAAACCCTTGCAAATCAAAGATCGTGCCTCGAAACAGCGCTAATAAATGCCTCGGTACTGTCGAACTCCGGCAAGAGAGAAAAGGTTTTTTACCACAAGGGGTGGGTTTATTGGCTCCTTTCCCGAAAGACCCGGGGCCGCCTGATTACGGTGCTTATCTCTGTTCCGCAGCGGAACTGAAAGCCTCCTACGATTGTTGCCGGGCCTTGCGGGTGCCGGCCGAGCTCGATAGACCGCGGAAAATCCTGCCGAAAAGTATGCTTGCTTCCCGCCGCCGAGAAAATTCGCTCCTCCTCACTGTTGCCGAACAAGTGATCACTCCGCATCATTATACCGGAGCGTAAAAGGACCATATCTACATCCTCTGCGACCCGGAACTCGCGGCGCTCAAGATCTTCGCCGTGCGGGAGGTTTTGGCTGCCGCCGAGGAAGCCGGCGTCAAGCCCGGTACGGTCTTCACTGAGGAGTGCCATATGCGGCAAGCCGCGCAACAGAGAGTGAAAAATTTAGTTGCCTATCCTCGGTCTTTTATAAACGTCGAACGTAGAACGTCGAACGGACCCTAAAGCCCTGTCAGCATAAGGTTGAACGATTTTCAGAAGAAAGCTGCGGCACCAACGCCCTCGCCTTGGCGCGGGAGCACCAGCGCCTCGTAGCTATCCGCGGGGAACAGCATTACTGCCGGCTCTTCAAAGACTGGTGGTGCGTCGCCGGTCCGATAAACGGCCCCGCCGGCAGCGTTTTAGGCTTCCTCGACATCTCGATGCACGCGGAGATGGAACTCGGCCTGGCGGCGCACCTGCAAACGCTGGTGGCCCGGATAGAAGACGGATTTCTCCTGGCCGAGCTTCGGTCCCGCCAGAAAGATGATGGTGCTCCTGCACGATTCCTGCTGCCGCCAGAGATGGCGGAAAAACTCACGCCGCGCGAACGAGAGATTCTTGAGTATTTAATTCTTGAGTTTACTAACCAGGAAATTGCCGCAAAGCTGTACTGGAGTCTGGAAACGGTCAAAAAACACCGCCGGAACATCTACCGTAAGTTAGGCGTTCAAGACCCACGCGAATTTCTGCGCAGGCTTCGCAACCGTCCTCTTTACTAAGACCGACGCTCCTATGCACTACGCCTCCACTGAGCTTACAGGCAAAAAGGTCGTCTGCCGCCGACCAAAAACCTTGATATGTGGGATTTTGAAGCGTTGAATAAGCGTACAGCACCCACTCCTAACCAACATCGTATTGTATTGTAGAGTACAAAATCATTTTACGAAATACTGGGGCAACAACAAAGAATTTTGTTTTGGCTGACCCAATCCTTGATCCTGCCTTTAAAAAGTTCGTGATTTACTCTGTAGGAGGTATCCCGGTGAGAATTTTTCCTGGTAAAACACTGGATTACCTAAATTTTATTATCTCACCGAAGGCAACCCTGCCGAAGTCGAAAGACTTACCTACCAGAGCAAAATCCGGATCGTTTGGGAGGAAGGCGGCAAGAAGTGGGAGAAGGTCGTTGGCGTCATTCTGTAAAGGTAGCGCTGACGTGTATGCGGGCTACTATTGGCCTGAACGTAAGGCGAACGAGGAACGCGGTCCCCCGCCTTTGAAGGCCGGGGCCCGACGGTTCTAAGGTGGCTAAAGTCGAACTGGTATACGCCCGCTTTTAAGACTGGGTCTTTCAGGGTTCTAACCGGACAATACCTTCTATTCTATCGAAGTCTCTGTCGTACGAATAAATCTCGCACTGCTTGCGGGAGAGCATCTGGGCGGCAACGAAGGCGTCGGTCCAGTCGACGTTCTTCTCCCCGTAGAGCCTGAGCGCCTCTTTGGCGACCTTCTTGTTGGCGTGGCGCAAGCCGCGCAGGTTCAGAAGCGGGGTGAGCAATTCCCGGACCCGCTCCTTGGGTTGGCGGTAAAACTTTTCGAGGGTCCATACAATATCCGCCAGGACCAATTCCGGCAGCCAGACCGCCTCGGTGCCGGCTTCCACCCGCTTCAATAGCTCGGCGCAACGGTCGGCTTGCTCCGGGATATCGTTGGTCAGAAAACGGAGGATAACGTTAGCGTCGAGCACGCGGGGCTTTCTCACGGCTGCGTTCCTCCATTGCCTTGTGACGGGCGGCTTGGAAGTCCTGGGGTGTATCCACCTTGACCGCGCCCTTGAGCGACTCGATTCCTTCTTCGGCCGGGAGAATCCGGGCGGCATCTTTTTCGATTACAAACCGGACGCGCGCTCCGGGACGGAGGTTCAAGAGCCTCCTCACCTCGGCGGGGAGGGTAATCTGGCCCTTTTTCGAAAGCTTGGCGAACATCGCTTTACCCCCAAACAGAAGATTAACTCTAAAAGAAATTGTAAAGCAAGGGTGAGAATAAGTAAAGCATCCGACAAAAAGTAGTGAAAAATTAAAGATAAACGTATCCGGGGTCATGTTATGGTCTGTTTTTTGGCGTTTTACCTGGAAACGCGTCTTCACCGGGCGCTGCGGGAGGTCGCTCGACCTGAGGCTTGTTTATGCGAAGGTGCTGCGTGACCTTATGCGGATGAAGGCGGTCCGGCTTACGGTCAACGGGCAACTTTTATCGCCCGGGCGGAGCTCCAGGGAGATGCCCACCTGGCCTTTAAAGCGGTGAAGATGCGTGTACACCCCAGGTGCTACACCTGGATGCTACCCCAAACGAGGGGTATGGTGGCACACTTCCTTCCCAGGGCGCAGAATGCCCATGATTACTGGGTTTGTGATTTTTAACTGTCAAACTTGAGTATAAGTAAAGCGCTTCAGTGCAGCAACCTTACCTCCCGAACCGGGAGGGGGCAGCTTTAAGATCCTGCTGCGGCTCGACTTTAACCACACCTTTGAGCGCTGCAATTCCTTCTCCAACCGGGAATAGCCGGGTGCTGTCTTTCTCGACCAAAAACCGAACGTGCGCCCTGGTGTTAAGATCCAAGGGCCTTCTGGGATAGTGGAGACCGAAAAGTTGTTCGCCGACCAGACGAGACTGGCACAGGGTTGGTTCTTCTCCAGGAAAATTTTGCTGTCATGGATGGAAGGAAACCAGAAAACATTTTGCGGAACTCGCAATGCCGATTACCGGTAGCCTGTCACAAAACGGAGGTACCCGGTGTTAATTTTTTTTGTCGCAACCAAAAATTTTTTGTTTTTCGCAATCCAAAATACCCCTCTAAACCGTCATATATATGAAGGGCAAAAATAGCCAAGGATGAGTAGAAAGGAGGTGAACAACCTTGCGGCGGGTTATGATTCTGGTCGCCCTGCTGTTGATAGGGCTTTTTGTCTGCTCATCCAGCACGGCGGAAATCACCCCTCCCCCGGCTAAATCCAAAGACGTTGCGCCTCTCAGCACCAGGTACCTCTGCGACGCTGTCTGCCGTCTGTACGACAACGGTGACGGTACGGTCACCTTGTACGGCAAGAGTGTCGCCAACCAAACGGTGGACCAAATCTGGGTGAAAGTGACGCTCCAGCGATGGACCGGAGCTGGGTGGGTGGACGTTAACTCCGGCTACCGGGCAGACAGGTACAACACCTTCATCGCCCAGATATCCAAAGACCAGTCCGTCCAGCGCGGCTGTTACTACCGGTGTAAGGGTCAACACCAGGTGATCCATAACGGCTGTTATGATCCAAATCCGCCTCTGATTCACTATACAGACCCCTTATGGATACAGTAGTTTACATTCGGACGGAACGTCTCACCTTTGTGGCACACACGCCGGCTGCCCTTTGCGGAGGGCATGGAATGGCGGCAGGGCTGAGTGTTTCAGACCAGCTAACCATCGCTCAAGCAGCAGAAGAACTTTGCTTAAATGTTACTACGGTTAAAACTCATGTCAACCACATTTACGAAAAGCCTGAGCTTGAAGCGAAGAAGCTCGCTGAACAGGATTCACCCTCGGCAAGGGAGGTGAAAGGGCAGAAAAAGTACAGGGCTTTAACGGGAGGTGGGAATCGGGAGAAAAATCCAACATGCTTCCTCCCCGGAAGGACGATTCAATTCGCAACCGAGTATCTTAACTTAATCGGAAGGAAGGGATTATCATGCGGCGAACCGGTGTTATTCTGGTCGTGGCTGCTGTAATTTGCGTAGGTTCCGCCTTAGCAGGCATATGGGCAACCAGGGAATTCGCTCAGGCGAGGGAAGACAAAACGGGGCAAAAACCCGTGCCCTCTCAAGGCATTAAATTCCAGACAAACGAACGGATTAAACAACTGCAGGCGGAGTATGATCGGGCGGTTCAGGAGGAAATGAAATCCGGGACGAAAGAGTACAACGAAAGGCTTAAAACTTATTTTTTAACTGGAAAATCAAAAGAGCGCATCGACTCAATCGCTGAAGAGTTGCATGAGGAGATTGTAAAACTACAGCAAAGACCGCCGGAACAGATGGCGGAGGTTATCAAAAACATTCGAGCTTTAGCTGAAAATCCCAATTTGGAGGTTAAATTCAACGGAGCTGGCGGAAATCCGTATACATCAACATACCGGCAATGGGAAGAATGGAGGGCCAGCAACGGGTTCATCTACTTCGTAGATCCTAAGACGAACCGCGTATGTCAAGTCCAGCAGAATCCACGTCCTGCCAGTCTCGATGAGCTTCCAAAAGTTTCGGATAAGAAGCTTAGCGAGGCGGAGATAAGGCGGATAGGATTCCGGTGGTTGGAGCAACACGTCCCTAACTTCGAGTGGGTAAAGGCGAACTACCAATTCACGTCAATGTCTTGTGAAGGATTCTACAAGGTTTATGAATATAGGTGGGAAGCACCACAAAAACCGGAAGGAGAGGAGATGAAACCTTTTGTGCAAGTATCATTTGCTCAAGACGGGACATTTCTTGGCTTTATCGATACACGGCCTCTCTATGGAATTGAATAACGAAAGTTGACAAAGAGGGGATCTTACAGTGTTCAGGTTGATGAATGGCAAAAAGCCGGTTTTGGCCCCTTTTGCGACGGCTTTGATCCTGGGTTTGGTGTCGGGAATAGCCTTCGCCCAAGTCTATATTTTTGCAAATATGGTTTTACTTGGGAACAGTACGGAGCAGAGTGGCACACCGTGAATAACGATGGCTGGTTGACAAGCCCGTCAAGCCTGTGGAAATTCAAATGGTCGTACAACCATTCCGGTTGCGGCTGTGATGAGGAGGCCTATTGGGATTGGCCTTCTCAGTATGAACTAAACTATAACGGACGTGTTTACGCATGGAACGATAATAGTTCGTATTCCAACACGCCTGGTGCAGACTACAACATTTGTTACGGAGGAGCAAGTTACCAAGTTTGTAACTTTGACCAGACGATTCTCAATGAAAGTTGGGTATACCTTGACACGGTCTATAAGCCTACCGCGGTTAATGCAACTGATGGCTGGAGTTACTTGTATATATGTAACGGGGCGAGTGGGTATAAAGTGGAGTTTGACGAAATTAAGCTGGAGTACTAAAAGAAAGCTGACCCAAGGCCATCCATAGAAATGGGGCGCCCCTATTTCGGGTGTGATCGGCATAGGCATTGCCTGCTGAGTGAAACTCCCGAGCAACGAACGTAGCAGAACGAAGCCCGGCATCCGGCTGTAACGGTAGTCGGTCAACAGCAGGGGGCCCTTCTGTGTGGGCGCCCTAAGCGAATTCGGTAGGTTCAGCGGTCAAAGCAAACGCAAGTCAGTCTTTCCCTTCCTGCCTATGAGAATGTTACACTAACTTTCTATTTTTTATAGCCTTTTGTTTCTTTTAAGCGTATGTTAATCTTTAGAAAGCAGTAGATTTGCACCCTATTATATTTAGCGAGAAAGAAAACTTTGGGTAGGGTTGATAACGCTGAATGTTCAGGAAGTTTTCCGGTGATACCGAGGTTGTGAGAGTATTATTTGAACTGTTCGCCCAACGGGTATTCGAGGCGGCTTATTATATCCTTGG
The DNA here is from genome assembly GCA_040758635.1 of Bacillota bacterium. GTDB lineage: Bacteria > Bacillota > Desulfotomaculia > Desulfotomaculales > Ammonificaceae > Yes71-27. Next base: position 5,981 of record JBFLVI010000057.1, read on the forward strand.
GGACCGCTCCTCTGCCGAAGATGTTGTCCAGGATACGTTCCTCGCCGCAATCGAACACTTGGATCAACTAAATAACCCGGAAAAGGTTGAGGGCTGGTTGCTTCAGGTCGCCACAAATAAGGCTTATGATGAATATAGCAAGCGTCAAAAGCTGGTAAGCCTTTCTAACAAGCCCGGTGATAACTGTACATGTCTTGACTTTCTTGCAATCGCAAACCGTCTGGTAGTGACAAAAGCGATCGACAGTCTGCCCGTTGAACACCAGATGGTTATCTTTCTTAAGTATTACCGTGACCTGACCATAAAACAAATCGCTGCAATCCTGAAAATTCCTGAGGGAACAGTCAAGACCCGGCTCCAAAAAGCGCGGGGCTTGGTTGCCAACCTCCTCGGCTCACCTGTGGAGGGTGCTCAATGAACAACCATCAAGACCAAATAGACAAAATCCTGCGAGCCTACGTTCACCGCCGGATGCAGGGCGGTGAGCCACCGAGCACGGCCGAAATGTGGCAAAGATTTGAGCGCACCCTGCGAGCCACTCGGAAACGGCGTTTTCCCCGACTCAGTGCCGTGGCCGTTTTGATCGTAATATGCGTCTTGGGTGCTCTTGCCGTATCTTTTCCACAGGAACTTAAAGCGCTTGGAGAACGGATCTCTTCAGTCCGCATAATTTTCCAGGGGAATCAGGGAAGCATCCGTCAAACCCAGACGAATACCCCCAGCCCTCCCCCACCGGAGGAACCGGTTGCGTCCATAACGACTGCGGAACTGAAGAAGAAGGTATCGTTTCCGGCAATGGGACCGAAATATGTTCCACCGGGCTACACCTTCAAGGGCCACTCGCTGACCCCGATCGGAAAAGATAATGTGCAGATCACCAGTTACTATGAAAAAGGAGGGCGTTATTTAACCGTCATCCAAGAAACCGTTTCGGATTACTCGGAAAGCCAGTGGTTCGACGTGGACGATACGGCGGTTTTCGACGTAACCGTCCGGGACGTACCGGGCAAACTCTTTTACCGCCGGAAAGACGGCTGGGCGAAAATAATCTGGAACCACGGTAACATTCGCTACGAGGTCGCCGGGCCGCTGTCTAAAGAAGAAATTTTAAGGGTTGCCAACTCTATGCAGCCGCTGTGATGCCGCTTTGACTTCATATCGGTATAATCACCCCGCCACCCAGGCGGGATTTATTTTTTTATCCGCAAGCAAAAATTTTTTTGTTTTTCGCAATCCAATATACCCCTCTAAACCGTCATATATATGAAGGGCAAAAATAGCCAAGGATGAGTAGAAAGGAGGTGAAGAACGGCAGGAGGAAAAGTAAACGGAATCTTCTGGCGGGGCAGGAACACCTGCTAGCAAAATTCAGTAGCAGGAGGGCGAAGCGAATGGTAAAATCAAAAGAGCGGGATATCCGCTTGAGGGCGGCACTCGTAGCCCTATTGATTACGGGGCTGCTGGTTTCGCCGGTAGCGGCGTTTGCGTATGACCCCGCGGGAGCGTGCAGTTATGCCGATAGGTATGCTCTGTCGCCCAATCCAAATTATCCATATTTCGAGAAGGACTGCACAAACTTTGTTTCCCAGTGCCTGCACGAAGGAGGGGGCATCCCTTTTGATACCGCGGGAACAAGGCAGTGGTATTGCTATTGGTATCTCTGGTGGCGGTATACCCAGGAATGGACAGTGGCCGAGAGGTTCTGGCAGTGGCTGATTAACGATAATTACGCCCAGAACCTCGGTTACTGGAATTATCCGCAGCCGGATAATAATTCTATTACTGCTCCTGGCGATGTTTTCCTTTACAACTGGGATATCAACAATGATACGATTTTTGATCATGCAAGCATTAACGTAGCTTACGGTAAGGATATTAATTCCGGACGCACCGGTGATCTGGTTGACCAGCACACCACAAACAGGTTGCAAGCTATCTGGCATTTGATTCCGTGGAATGACCACAGAACTACTACCCGCATATACGCAGCCAGGCCGTGGCCCTGGGTATAAAGAAGGAGGAGCGAGTCCATGTTTGCAAAAATCAGCATCTTTCTCCGGCGCTACCTTAAGGTCTGGGCGGCTCTCCTTAGCGGTGTGGCCTTATACGGCGCTGCCGTAGCCGTTCCGACGCACGATCAGGTAGTATTGAATCCGGCCGATGCAGAGGGGGTGAAGGCGGTTGTGCTTTCCTGGCTTCACTTTGTAACCAATGCCGCAACTCTGCCGGAGCCCCACCGGTTTACTGCCCAGTTGCCCCCGCGGGCGGTAATGGAGCAGCGGCTGAATGAGATCGAGAATTGCCTTGACTTGATGTGGGCCGATTGTCCCCAGAAAAGCGGCTTGAAAGAAACATTAACGGGTAACGCAGAGTGGTTCCGTGGTTCAGTAGGGCTCATTGATTTCGGCACAAGTATCCTTAATGTAGCCTGGGATAATATAACCGTTGTTGGAGACAAAGCAGAAGTAACGGTTACTTTTACCGACCGCTTCGGGGGATTTTGGCTTGATGGCCCTCCGGGTTTGTGGGTCTCCGAGGGAACAAGCGTAGACAAGTTTATCCTCGTGAAGCAAAACGGTCGCTGGAAGATCAGTTACTGGAAAGTTGTTTCCGGCCCCGGGAGTGCAGAGATCATTTATCAGGAATCAGTCACCAAGGGAGACCTGGAAAATCCGGCGAAGATTGGGCCGCTGTTAGAGAAAGCACGGCGTCTAATCGGGACACCGCCCGAAGAGGTCAAAAAGTATCTTGACCCGGGTTTAGTTGGCCCTTATCTTTAAAGTGGGTGGCATCGGGGAGCGATTGGACTGCGAAGCGCGTTCTTCCCGTTGAGGCCTTATCTTTAAGGCGAGTGGTGCTGGCGGCCTGCGGCTT
>JBFLVI010000058.1:0-8627 GCA_040758635.1 Bacillota bacterium
GCCGAACTCCCCGCCGTCGGCACCGGGGGATTAGATATTAGAATTGAGGTGATAACTTGAAAAAGTTAGTGCTTGTAATAATCTTGGGGGCCGTCATCGTGGCGGCCCCGTTGTTCTTTCAGAAAGAAGATGATATTCGCGGCAGCGGCAGGCGTGCTTTCTTTATAATGAACGTCTTAGCTTATGCGCCGCCAGGTTACAGGCAAAAAACGGAGCGCTCGATTGAGGCCACCGTCACTTTTATCGACTCACGGGGGCGGTTTGCAGCGATGGGACACGGCTGCGATTGTCCTCCGCTGGGGTATGGCTTTCTGGACCTGCCGGCGGGGAAAAGAGAAGCGGACCGGACGGAGTTTGATTTGAGCTACCGCCAGGCGGCGCTGTTTGTAAATTGCGTAACAGATAACGGGCTTTTCGGGTGGCTTCAGAAGCCGGTGCCGGGATTTCCTGCCGCTGCGGGGGAGCCGAAAGAGGGGGTTGGCGCGGTCTTCATCAGCGAAAAAGTCGGCGCTAAGCCCCGGATCGTTCCGGCGGCGCTGGTGTGCATGAGCTTTCCTGGTGAAAGTGAAGGTTGGTACGTTGTCACCCGGGAACCGGTGCTCCTGCCGGGGGCTTCGGGCAGCCCGGTGGTCCAGGTGAAACGCGGCAGGCTTTGCCTTATCGGCGCAATCCGGGAAACAATCGGCAGCGGCCTTGGGTTACCCGGCTACGTGGCGGAAATTACGTCAGCGGATAAGCTCCTGGAGGAGGTGAACGCGTTTTGAGAATCAAACAGGCTGCGGTTGTGTTTTTCTGTATTTGCTGCTTTATGTCAGGTTGGTTTTGGCGAGAAAGAGCGCAAGGCTGGTTTGAGCGCCGCGAAGCGGTGAAGCTTGCGGCGCAAGCGGAGCGGGAAGCGGAGAAAATGGTTGTGCGAGGGACGGTGGTCAGTGTTTCACCCGGCAGCGTGCGGCTGCAGACGGACGCCGGGACGAGAGACTTGTGGACGTTCTATTATACGGCAATTGTGGTTGGGAAGCAGGTCCAGAACCAACCGGGCGAAGCTAACTTAACGAAACACCTCTGGACCGGGGACAGGGTGACGGCTTTAAGCGACAAACGAAACCGGCTGCTCTGGATCAGAAAGAAAGAGTAGGTTAGCCAGATATGCCATTTATGGCAAAGAAAAACAGGACATTTTGACCGAATTTTATGGCAATGTCTGGCAGATAGTCTCCTAAATACTGGCAGAGAAATTAGCAGGGATTGGCAGTGTTTTTGGTGATTCCTGGAAGAAAATCTTCCAGAAGATGGAGAAAGACCCGTTCAGAGACACCCGCAACAAGAGAATGCACGGGGTTAGTGTATGCCCGCCCGCTGTCACTTTTTTCTTAGAGTGATGCTCACTCCGCCGCCGCTCTTCGCTCTTCACTTCGTTTCGAGCTTCGGTCCGGGGGCTCGCTCCCTCTACATACATTTCATGTATGTTGTTTACTTCGTAAACACCGAGGGAGCGAGCCCCCGGACATGCGGCGGCTTCGTTCGCTTACTTTATCTAATTCGACAGCGGGCGGGCTTTTTCCTGCTACTAGGTGTTTGAAACTCTGGGGTCTTTAAGACTGTCGGAGTTGGAGTTCCGGGTCCTGGAACTGTCGGGGTCAAGCTCCGGGGTCAGAAAGGGGGTCAGCGCTTCGATGAAAGATTGCGGTAAAAAGACAAAGCTAACGGCAACCGCAGCGCTCCAACGGCTGAAACTGGCGCGGAGCTATCTTCAAGCTTGTTTAGAGACGATTGCGGCAATGGAGGAGCTTAACCCCGCCCGGGCGCAGGAACTGCGGCGGGAGCTAAAACACCGACTGCTCCAAATACTGAAAATAATATAATAACGGGGTGATAATGCGTGATAACGGAACGAGACAAGCAGATTTTGCGGCTTATTAATTGTTTCGGGTATCTTACGGCGGCGCAGGTGATGAGGCTGATGGGAATGAGCAAGCGAATGACTTATTTGCGCTTGCAGAAGATGGTGCAGGAGAAGTATTTAAACTACCGCCGGGTGCTGTTCGGTCAGGCGGGGATTTACCGCTGCTCTCTGCGCGGGTTGGAGGAAATTGAAGCCGAGCTGGGGCGGTTCCCGGTCAGGCTGCAGACCCTGCCCCATAATTTGGCGGTAGCGGATATCGCTGCGGCGCTGCTGGAGAAATATCCGGGTTCGAGCTGGGTCACCGAGAGGGAGCTCCGACGGGAAGCCGGGCAGCGGTTCGGGGTCGGCTTGAACATCCACGTCCCCGATGGGGTGCTGGTCCTGGCGGAAGGGAAGAAAATCGCGATAGAATGCGAAAATACTGCAAAGGCTAAAGCGACGCTGGGCAAAATCCTGCGGGACTACCTGCGGCGGAGCGAATACAAAGAAGTGTGGTTTGTCTGCCGGACCAGGCAGCAGGCGGAGCGGTACAGCAAGGCAGTAAAGGACTACGACTTCGTGAGAGTTTTTCGCTTAGATGAGGTCTTAGCCGCGGAAGGCGCTGAGAAGGCGCAGGAGACGCTTTGAAAGCGCGGCAGGTAGAAAAGTATTGCCGAGCGCGCAGAAGGGGCTTGCAGCGAATCCTGGCGCGTGGTTTTCAATTAAACAATCGCTTTAGAAAGGAGATGCTTTTATGAACCTGAACCGGTTTGGGTTTAGTAGCGTCGAAGAATTTTTGTTTTCTTTCGCTGTCGCGCTGTTCGGGGCGTTGACGCTCCCGGCCGCAGGCTTGGGCTGCGCCGTTTACTTCGCGGTGAAGCGGCGAAAAACAGCGGCTGTCGCGGCAATCCTGGCGGGAGCCGGCTTGCTGGCGACGGTCAGGTTTAGCTGCACTGGGCCTGCGGCGCCGGTTCTTGCTGTCGCGGAAGTTTCTCATCGCCTGCTCTTTGGCGGGTGGGCCCCCGGAACTGTCAGTTTGCAAGAAATTGCCATTTCAGCGGCAGGATGGGGGCTTTTGGGCGGCGGCCTGGCGGCGCTAATCGCCAACCGGAAGGCGGTGGCGGAGCGATGAAAACTGAGTTAGCGCCGTGGCAGGGATACCTGTTTTTGGCGGTGATCGCGGTGATACTGCTGCCGGTGGCGGCAGTGGCGGTGGCGGCGGTGAAGCTTTTGGAGCTTGTTCCATTCGAACGCCAGCGACTGGCGGCCTTGGGAGCGACAGCGGCGGGAGCGCTGCTGCTGGTTTGCCTTCACTTCAGCCTGGCGGGGCCGGGGTTCACGGCGACGCAGTTTTGTCGCTTCGCGGCACGGTCCTGGGAACAGGCGAAACAGGAGATGCTCCGAGAACCGGTAAAGCCGGAGCCGGAACCTTTTGATTGGCGCTACGCGGGGCTTGTCGCAGGCTCTTCCCTGGGTTGGGGGCTGACGGCGGCGGGGGTTTTCAGCCTGTGGCGACGGCAGGAGGAGAAAAGCTCAAAAGTTACTTTCGGGAGATCCACCCCGACCGAGGGAGAGAAGAAAGCACTGCAGCGGGTAGCGAAGATGCAGCACCCGCCGGACGGATTTTTACTTGGGGTTGAGGTGGAAACATTAAAGCCGGTGATCGTAAACGACAAGAAGATGAACATGCACATGCTCATCTTAGGCGGGCCGGGGAGCGGCAAGACGACGACCTTGAAGAATCCGCTGGAGTTTGGAATAGAGCGCGGGTTTGCAACTATCTTCCTCGACGGCAAGGGTGATTTTGAGTTCGCGCAGTGGGTCAGAAAGAAGGCGGAAGCCGCGGGCAGGACCTGCTGGGTGTTTTCGTTCACAAAAGATTCCTGTCACTACGACCCGCTGGCGAGCGGAGGAGCGACTGAATTAAAGGACAAGCTGCTTCACTTAGAAGACTGGGGGACCGATGCGAAGTACTGGGAGACCACCGGGGGGAGATACCTACAGTTAATGCTGCAAATTTTGCAGAAATTGAACGCGCAACATGACCTACCGGCCGTATTCAGGCATTTCCACCCGGACCGGCTGAAGATGCTGGTCCGCAAGATGGACGCAGACTCGGAGACGAAAGACGAATACTTCGATGTGTTGAGTAAGTACGAAAAAGACGAAAAAATAGAAGGGTTGGCGGCAAGGCTGGCGACGCTGGCGGAGTCAGAGATAGCGCATCTCTTCCGGCGGGAAGGGGACGTGATCGACCTCACTCAAGCGATTTTAAACCGCGAGGTGGTGGTGTTCAGTTTGGACAGCTTACGCTTCCCGGACTTCGCTCGGCTTCTCGGCAAACTGGTCGTGGTGGACCTGAAAGGGGCCCTGGCGCGGGCCTGGAGGATCAGGCAGCAGCCAGTTTATGCGGTGCTTGACGAGTTCAATGTCTTCGCTTCAGACAAGATTGTGGACGCCGTGGGTAAAGGCAGGGGCTTCGGGCTGCGCGCGATCATCGCCACGCAGAGCTTGAGCGACATAGAAGCAGCCCTGGGAGAAGCGGGGAAGGCCGTGGTCAACCAGATTTTGGATAATTGCAAGCTGTTCATCGCTCATCAAGCCAACGCGCCGGAGACGGCACAGATATTAGCCGACCTCCCGGGGACGGTACCAGCAATAGAGATAACCCGGCAAGTGCAGCACTTTGCGGGGTTCAGCATCCCGACAGGGAAGGGGACGGTGAAGCAGGTAGACCGGTACCCGTTTCACCCAAACACCATCAAATGGCTGCGGGCCGGGCAGTACTGCGGGGTTGCGGAAGTCATCTTCATCGACAAGCTAGAGCTGAGCGCACAGAAAGTGCTGGTTAGAATGCCTGCTGAGTGACAGGGGTGCAGCCGAGCGATAGGAGCAGCGCTTACCAAGAAGTCCTGGAGGGAAAGGCGTCTTGGGGACGCCTTTCCCCGCTGCGGTAGGCTTCCTTCTTCTGATAGGGTTCCTCTAGTTGACACCTTCCCGCTTCGGAGGGACAAACGGCCGCAGACCAAGAAACCACCTGCGGCGGAGCGATAATTTCCCGTTAAGAAGAAGGCCCCGAAAAGGGGCCTTCGCCCTCCAGGAAAAAAAAAGAGAAAAAGCTTCCGGGGAGTGATAACGGTTCGCATAATGTTTCAAAAGCGAACCGACTTGACCTAAAAACCTGTGTTTCGCGTTTTCAACCGGCCTTATAAGACCGGTTTTTCAGTTCGCATAATTTTCAAGGGGGATTGATCTTGATGAAAGTTCAAACACTCAAACCGGCGACAGCGGCAACAATGCGACCGGAGCGGCGGATCGTCACGGTGTCTCTGGCGAACGTCGAACCCGAACCGGTAAACTGGCTCTGGCCGGGGTGGATACCGCGCGGGCGGCTGACGATGGTCGCGGGAGACCCCGGGGTGGGCAAGTCGTGGTTCACCCAGGCGGTCGCGGCGAGCGTAACTGTTGGCAAGGGGCTGTGCGGGGGACAAAACCCGCAGAATGTGATTCTGCTTGCTTTTGAGGATGACCCGGCGGACACCCTGCGTCCAAGGCTGGAGGCGCTGGGGGCCGATTTGGAGCGGGTGCACGTCTACCAGACCGTGAGGGACGTTGACCGAAAGGGGAAGCCTGTCGAACGGGGGCTGACGTTCCCGGAGGACGCCGCTTTGCTGGCCGATTTGATCAAGCAGACCAGGGCGGCGTTGGTGGTGATAGACCCTCTGGTGGCGGCGCAGAACGCGGCGATCGACAGCCACCGGCAGGCGGCGATGCGGTCCATCCTGCAGCCGCTGCACGACGCGGCCCAGGACACCGGCGCGGCGGTTGTCTTCACCGTGCACCTGCGCAAATCGCAAAATGACAACATCCTGTACCGCGCCTGCGGCTCAATCGACCTGGTAGCGGCGGTCAGGACGGCGATCGTCGTCGGGTGCGACCCGGGCGACCCGGAGAGACGCGGGGCGGCGGTGTTCAAGTCCAACCTGGCGGAGCTCCCGGACCCTATCGCCTTCAGGCTGGAAAACGGGTGCATGCTTATCGAACCCCACCCTGCGCTTGACCTGGCTGCGGCCAAGCTCCTCGGACCGGCGGAAAACGGGGAGGAGCGGTCGGCGGTCGACGAAGCGGTGGACTTCTTGCAAGAACTGCTGGCAAACGGACCCGTGGAGGCGAAAACGGCGATGAAGGAAGCAAAGGCGGCGGGGATTGCCGAAAAAACGCTCAGGCGGGGAAAAATGGCAATAGGTATTGTGGCTACGCCCGTTAAGGACGATAACGGCAAAGTCGTCGCGTGGCAATGGCAACTGCCCGGAGAACCGCCTAAGCAACCAGGTGGCCAACCAGATAGCTAGTCTCCTTTGGCCATCTGGATGACGAGACCGCAAACCCAGATAGATCAAGCACTTCATCCAGATGGCCAAAGAGGGAGCATTTGGCCATCTGGCAAGAAGCCAGTAATAATGCGGGTTTCAGGGCACAAGAGCCAGATGGCCAAAAAGGATATTTAAAGGAAAGGTCACCTGGTGACCACCCGGGCAATTCTGCTTGAAAAACAGAGGAGGTGAAGGCGTCATGCGCAGCATAGCCGATCTGGTTACAACGCTTGCAGGGGTAGGGGTGAAGTTCACCCCCATGCGCTCAAAAGGCAAGGTCGACATCCGGCTGCAGACGCCGTGGCGGGGAGAGCCGCCGCCGGAGGTCGAGCCGCTGATAAAAGACCTGGAGCAGCGGCGCGAGAAGGCCGTCAAATACCTGGTGGAGGCGAAGCTTATCGGTGAAGCGGTTTCCCTGCACGGGGAGCGGCTGCGGGTTCACCGGGCCAGGCCGGTCTGCGTCCTGACCTGCACCTGCTGGCAGTCTGCTTTAGGCTGTAATTTTAGTCCCGAGAACGGGGAGTTCGGCTGGACGAAACGCTGCCGGGAGAAGGTCCAGGCCAGGCAACCTGAAGGGGCGAAGCGGAGTGGGAAGGGCGCGGTATCTTAAAGAGATTCAGGATGGGATACGGTGAAACTCTACACGGTGGCTGAAGTAATGAGGATGCTCAAGGTGCGCAAAAGTTACGTCTATGAGCTTATTTACACTGGTCAGCTACGGGCAGTGCGACTGAGCGAACGGAGGCTGCGGATACCCAATGTTCATAAAAACTCCACCGGCCGAGAGGCCGGTTTTCTGTTTTTCAGTAAGCCTGGTGCGGAGCGCGGGATCAATCCCGCGCTTTTTCTTTTTCGGGAGGTGATATGCGCCGTGCAGTTTTACACCGTGTCGGAAGTGGCTAAGATGCTGCGCGTCAGGAAGGGTTACGTCTACGAGTTGGTGGCTCAGGGGCGGCTCCATGCGCTGAGGCTGTCCGAGCGCAGGCTTCGTATTCCCAAGGAGGCCTTAGAGGAGTTTATCCGGCAGGAAACGGCCCGGTGCGTGGCGAAGTAATGCCACCGCCGGGTCCTTTCCTCTTTTGGAGGTGGTTTTTAGTTGGCGGAAGTTAGGAGGAAAGGACCAAACCGCTACTTGATCCTGGTGTATGTGGGGCGCGGCCCGGACGGGAAACGCCAGTACCACCGGGAGGGGTTTCGGGGCACACTCTCGCAGGCGAAGCTCCGCGCTGCCGAATTGGAGGTGGAACTAAAGCTCCGCACCGGACCTTCGCGGGTTGCGATGAAGCTGGGGGAGTACCTGGACTTATGGTTGGAACAGAATAAGCCGCCCGCGGTATCGGAGAGGACCTGGCAGACTTATGAGTGGCACGTGCGGCGGCTCAAGCCGCACGTCGGGCGCTTACCGCTCTATGGCCTGACGGCAGGTGTCCTCCAGGAGGCGCTGGCGGGGCTGTTTGAGGAACTGCCCCGCTCGGCGCGGAAGATCGTCGGGTCCTTGAAAACCGCGCTACGGCAGGCTGTCGCGTGGGGCTACTTGCCATCGGACCCGACGATGGGCTTACGGACGCCCAAGATGCCCCGGAGGGCCAGACCCGTCTTGGGTCCCGAGGAGGCCTTCCGTTTACTGGAGATCCTGAAGGGCTACCGGCAGGGCCTGGCGGTGCGGATGTTGCTTCTGACCGGGATGCGGCTCGGGGAGTTGCTGGGGCTGCGGTGGTCGGACATCGACTTTGAAAAAGGGACGGTCACCATCCGGCGCAGCGCAGACAGCAGAAACCGCAAGTTCAAGGAGTCCGAGGAACCGAAGACCCCGGCGTCCAGCCGCACCTTGACCCTGGACCCGGAGACTCTGCGGATGCTGGAGGAGCACCGAAAGGCGGCCGCGAAGACGAAAGTCTCACCCCTACGGCGGGACGATATCCCGGTCTTTGGCCCCGGTCGCCGTCCCTTGGGCGAGGACTCAGTGCGGCGCACCCTTGCCCGGGCATTGAAGAAGGCCGGTTTGCCCCGGATGCGTGTGCATGACCTGCGCCACACGGCGGGCTCAATCCTGCTGGACGCCGGGGTGCCGCTGGCGGCGGTGTCGGCTTTCCTGGGGCACTCTAGCCCGGCTACCACGGCGGCCATCTACGCTCACGCGGTGCGCCGGGGGAAAAACGTGGCCGAAGTGCTGGAGGCACACCAAGAGGCACACCGGAAGCGGAAAACCAGGGACTGACGCGGGTTTACGGCAGGGTCCGATTTCTTCGATTCCTGCCGGGCGCACCATAAAGGCAAGCGTAAACCCGCGTGGCTGTGAGCTTCGCGGGAATTATAAATACCAGGAAAGGGTCAGGCAAGGGTCTATAAGTATCCAGTAGTTTCAAGGGGTT
>JBFLVI010000059.1:0-8320 GCA_040758635.1 Bacillota bacterium
TTGTATCAAAAGGCCAGAGCCAACTCGGAAGAGGCGGAACGCAGCTTAGACCTAGCCCGAAGCGAATATCGAAAGAAAACCCAAGAATACATCGCCGAAGTTTCTGCACAGTGTCAAGCTCGAAGGCGCGCCGTGGAGAAGGAATACCTCTCAAAGGTGACGGCCCTTGAAGCCGAAAAGGAGCGGATTCTGAATAGAAAGTGGAGCTTGGATTCGGTGACAGATTACCGAGCGGCCGAGATAGATTTCCAGGTAGCCGAGATAGATTACCAAATAGCTGACCTGGTCTCTGAACGCGATCAAAAGCTAATGCAGTTGGAAGAATTAGAGAGGAGAAGAAGAGAGGAAGCAGAAGTAAAAGCTCGTAAAGAGAGCGGGATAGAAAACGTCCAACAGCGGTGCGACGAGGCACAAAAGGCGTTGGACGAAGCAGAAGCGCATCTATACAGAGTGGAGTTTCTCTTGGACACAGGCCGTGAGTAGAAACTGGGATTAATCTATTACTCCCCGCGTCCTTTAAAAAGCCGAACGATTTATCCCTGACACCCAACTGTCAGGCTTTTTGTTTTTTCGGGATCAGTTTTAGAAAAGGAGCGTGATTACGTTGCAAATAGCGATCGATGTGGGTTACAGCCACACCAAGGCTGTTTCTCACAACGGCCGGGTGATTATTCCGTCCATAACAGCTCCGTACCGCGAGCTACCCTTGGCCGACCTCTCCAGGAACGGCGTCGGCCACGTTGTTGCTGTCCGCAAGGTGGGCGGTGTTACCACCAGGCACTTCGTAGGGGAGTTGGCCCTCCGTGAGGGACAGGGAGCAACATTCACCCTGGACAGGGAGAAGCACCTGCACCCGAACCACGACCTGCTGATCCTGACCACTGCCAGGCTGCTGGGGGTGGGAGCGGGAGCGACCCTGGTCGTCGGCCTCCCCGTGGCCTACTACCGAACCCAGAAAGATGTCCTCCGCAGGCACCTGGAAGCCCTTCACGCCGAGGTGTCTGTGGACGGGCTTCCCTTCGAGCGCGTCTCTTTTGGGAAGGTTATTGTCTACCCCCAGGGAGCAGGAGCGCTCTTGACGGTTTCCGACTTACCAAAAAGCGGTCTGGTCTGCCTGGTGGACGTGGGCTACAAGACCGCGGACTACGTGACCGTAGAGATGAAGGGCGGCAAAGGGGTGCCTGTCTCCTCCCTCTGTGGCAGCGTCGAAGTGGGTGCGCGCCGGGTGGCCGAGATGGTCGCTGCCGAATTCGAGGCGCGAACGGGTGCTCCTTTGGATGTGACTCTGGCTGAAGGCGTCGTTGCCAGCGGGAAGGTTCGCTTCCGCGGCAGGGAGGTCGATCTGGCGGATGTGGTGGAAGCTGCTCGCAGGGACACCGCCCGGGCCATAGCCGACCGCGTGCTGGCGTCTCTGGGGCCGAAGGGCGACTTCGTGGCGAAGTTCTACCTGGCGGGAGGAGGAGTTCTGGCTCTGCCCGAACTGAAGGAGATGTTTCCTGCGGCGGAGGTCCTGCCCGACCCACAGTGGGCAAACGCGGAGGGGTTCCTGAGACTTACCGGTATGGAAAAAGCCTGACGCGGTGCGGCTCAGGCGGTATTTTTAAGGCCGCCTTGCCGGTAAAGTTGCAAACGGTGTTACCGGTATAAGAAAAGCCTGATATGGTGCGGGTTAGAGGTCATTTTTTAATGCGGTTTACCGGTAAGGCCGGTTCTTCTAAAAACAGGACCGGCCTCCTTTACCGGTAAAGGAGGGTAAAAATGAAGCGCAAAGGCTTGAAACGACTGGAGTTGCGCTTACCGGTAACCCACTGGATCTGGAGGCTACCGGAGGGAAGCCGGGCGGCAGTCGCCAAGGAGTGCCTTGAGTTTTACAGCCAGAGCATTTCTTCTTTGTTGGCTGGCTTAATCGCTCGCTTGCAGGAAATTAACTCTTCCATTGCGGCCATCGAAGAAGCGGTGGCCCGGCTGGAGCAGAAGATCGGCGCGCTGCCAGACCTGCCGGAGCAGAAACCGGCAGACGAATCGAATCAGGAAGGGCGCCTGGCCATAGACGCCGCAGCCTTCTTCGATATCTGAAAAGCCCGATCAGGGGTAGGAGGAATAGGGGGAAGATGAATGCTCAAAGCAACGGATAACTTTTTTCGCAACATTCGTACCGGTAACCTCGTCGAAGTTTCGTGGGGCGACTCGAAAGCACACCCCTGGGACGGCTACGGGAGAATGGGCGTGGTGTTCCTGGTGACGCGGAATTACATAGCCGTCCGCAGCCCGGCCGGCTACACCTTCTGCGTCGGCAGGCACCACGTAGCTGTTGGGACAAAAATCAGGCCCTTCAACAACGGGAGTGAGATGCAATGCAGTGGTTCGCAGTACAGGTCCCGACACATTGCGAGAGCAAAATAAAAAGCTACCTGGAGAAAAGAAAAAAGGACGGCCTAGCCGGGAAGGTCGGGCGCGTGATAGTCCCCGAAAAGGACGGGGAGCTTTTGATGCCCGGCTACGTGTTCGTCGAGGCCGACTGGTGGCCCGACGCATACATCCGCCCGGGTATCTCCTGGGTCCGGGTGCTGGGCGCGGTCGCGGAGGAAGAGATCGAGCGGGTGCTGCGGGCCGACGTAAAGCCCAAGATCAAAAAAGGCGACCGGGTGAAGGTGACCGACGGCCCGTTGGTTAACCAGGTAGGGACGGTGGTCTCTGCCACCACGAAGCGGGCGAAGGTTTCTTTCGTGTTCTTCGGGCAGGAGGTAGCAGTTGATTTCGAATTGGAAGCCCTCAGAAAAATCCAGGAACAGGAGGCTTAATGAAGGATGTCTGTTTTTGACCATTCCAGGGACTTTCTAAAGAAGCACTACATCGAGATAGAAAAGCTCCGGCGGGCGGTCTGGGAGGAGCTCGAAGAAGTGGAGAACGAGCTTGATCTGTGGGGCGAACTCAAACCAGAGGAGCGAACCGTTCCGGCGTGGGCGAGTTATACCAACGGAGTGTTGCGTATTGTGATCGAGGACTATCTTCCCAAAAAATCCGAAATGCTGCACAACAGTCATCTGCGGCTTTTTTATACCTACCCTGTCACAGAAGCAGTCAGGACACTCACAGAAAAACTTGGGCACGCAATTTCCTTCAAAAAAGCTGCCTGTTTGATCGTGACTTATCTTCCGAGAAAAGGGCGATGGGATCCCGACAATAGAGCGATCGGCTCACTCATCAACGGGCTCCGGTTCGCCAGCGTCATCCAGGGGGATTCCTGGGATCAGCTGATCTTTACTGTGATCGGAAAGGTGGACAAGGAGTACCCTCGGACGGAAATCTTCGTCACCGACCAGAAAAGAGCATTGTCTTTCGTCCTGGATGCGTTTAACCTGGTGCTGCTTGACTCGGGAACTGCCGAAGTGTTCGTCGCCGACCAGAACAAAACATTGGCCCGTTCGGACGCTCCAGATAACTCGCAATAGACTGCGCAGTTCACTTCCGTTTACTTAACATAGGAAGAAACCCGGTTAGCTTTCGGGTCGAAAAGTGGCCTTTCGACACCCCCCTTAATTCGACCCGAAATTCGACCCGATTAAAAAGCTGCGAAGCCAGTGGTGATCAGGGGTAAGGGCACCAAGCAGTTAAGGGTAACAGTGGCTTAGGTGAAATCATTAGCCAAAATAAGGGTGTTGCAGGGGGAGTTCGTAAAAGTAGATTCGAGAGGGAGAGGTTGGTAGTGCGGTATCCAGAGGTAACGGAACGAGATGAAGCACTAATGCGGTTGCTTGCCAGGGGGTGTGTATTGCGCACCGACCAGGCGCTTCGCTTCTTCAGCACAGAGGCATATGGTTACAAGCGGCTGGAACAGCTTCAAAAGCGGGGCTACTTGAAACGCTATGCCAGGTATCTTCAGGTTACTGCAAAAGGTCTGCGTGTTCTGAGTATTGACAGTCCGGTATTGCGACTACGAAAAGAGTGGGAGTGGGAGCACCGCGCCGGGGTTAGCGATGTTTATTTTATGCTTTCCAGCTGGCAGTTCCAGTTCGCCCTCGAAACGAAACGCGGCAACCGGGACATTTATAAAAACGCCCGGTTTGACGCAGTTATCACTAAAGACGGTCGGTCGCTCGCCCTCTACCTTATCGGCGAGGTGCGTGCTTCCACGCTTGCCGCTCTCAAGCGCGACTGGAGCGCGCTCAGGGCCTGGGGTCTTTCAGGAGCTGTCGTTCTCTGTCGGCACGAAGCGGCCCTTTCTTCCTTCGACGCGCCTGACCTTCTTAAAGACCTGAATCTCTCCAGGCTCTTCGTTCTCCCTTACCCGCAGGGCGTGACCGTCCTGAACAGCATCGACCTCCTCCACCTGGAGGCCGCGAAGCTCTTTCCGGACTTTGCCCTTTGCCCGCGCCCCTTCGCGGACCTTGAGAAAGGCGACACTCTGGTCAGCTTTTTGATCACTAACGACCTGGTTAAGCGCAATCTTCTCCAGGGGTACATTGCCCACGTCCGCGAAAAAGAGGCCCGCAAAAACATAATCGTCTGCCTTGAGTTCCAGAAAGCCCGCTTCGCGGAGCTTTTCCCGGACGTCGAAATTGTCACCGTTCCGGATCTCAAAACCTTACAGAAAGGAGCTGTTGCCCGTGCCTGAAGAGAAGGACCTGTTTGACCTCTTTGAGGAGTGGGGCTACGAGGCGCATGCTTTCGACTTGAAGACCTTGAAAAGCCTGACCCCCGCTGAGCGCCGGAGCCTTCTTGACCAGATCGAAGAAATCGACCCTGACGCCGCCGAGGAGTTGATGAAATGCCTCCCGCAGTCTTAAAACTGAAAACCCTGCTTTTTAACCCCAGGCTCAGAATACTACTCTCCTCCCGCCGGGCGAAAATCGCCCTCGTCACCCTTGCGGCCTATGTCCTCGACGCCTGGCTCCTGGGCTCCTTCTGTGTCTTTTTCAAGGACTCCGGAATGGCCGGGAGGATGTTCGCCAGCCCGCTCTACGCGGCTGCCGTTTTGCCCTTCCAGGGCGTCCTCCCGTGGTGGCTGCTCCTCAACCTTGTTGTGGGGGCCTCCGGCTTCGCGGTCTTTCTGAAGCTCAGCGCCAGCTTTCCGGGCATGTTTAAAATCAAGAAAAAAGAGCCTGAGTTCACCGAGGACCCGTCCTGCGGCACGGCCCGCTGGCTCTCTCCCCGGGAGGCGGAGAAGGTCTTCCGCTTCGGCCACGGCCCCGGTGTGCTCCTGGGCCTCTACGGGGGAAAGCCCGCGCGCCTGAACGACGACATCTTCAACCGCTTCGTCGTCGTCTTCGGCCCCCCGAAGTTCGGGAAGACCACGCGGCTGGTCGTCCCCAACCTTCTCCAGGCCGCCTTCTCCGGGGAGTCCTGCATCGTCACCGACCCCAAGGGGGAGATCGAAAAATTGACGAGGCGGTTCTTTGAGTCCAGGGGCTACGAGGTCCGCGTCTTCGAGCTCGACCCGGACGAGATGGCGCGCTCCGACCGCTGGAACCCGCTGGCCGACATAAAGGACGACCTTGACGCCCAGCTCTTCAGCGAGGTCGTCATCGCGAACACCACGGTTGCGGGCATCAGGAAGATCGGCGGCGACCTCTTCTGGACCAGCGCCGAGCAGAACCTTCTCAAGGCGCTGACCCTCTACGTCGTGAACGAGTACCCGCCCGAGAACCGCAACATGGAGTCGCTCTACGCGCTCCTTTCCTGCGGCTCCCTCGACCAGCTCGACCTCACCTTCGCCTCTCTGAGCGCGGGTCACCCGGCGAGGGCGGCCTGGAACATCTTCGCCCAGGCCGACAAGAGGGTCAGGAGCGACGTGATCCAGGGCCTGGGCGTCCGCATCCAGGTCTTCCAGAACGAAGGCGTGAAGCGCCTCACCTCGGCCTCCGACATCGACCTGGAAGCGCCGGGGCTGAAGAAGTGCATCTGCTACTGCGGCATTTCGGATAAACAGCCGGCTTTCCGGTTCCTGGCCAACCTCTTCTTCAGTTTCCTCTTCATCAAGCTCATGCAGTTGGCCGACAGGAACCACGGCCCCTGCCCGGTGCCGGTGAACTTCATCCTGGACGAGTTCTGCAACATCGGGCAGATACCCGACTTCAAGAACAAGATCGCCACCATGCGGTCGCGGGGCCTCTCCTGCATCTTGATCGTCCAGGACCTCCCGCAGCTCCGGGGCACCTACCGGGACACGGAGTGGGAGGAGATCCTGGCCTGCTGCGACACCCAGATGGTCTTTGGCTCCAACGACTCCGACACCGAGGAGTACTTCTCCAGGCGTCTCGGCGTCGGCACCGTGGAGAAGGTCTCCCTCAGGAAAAAGGCGATGGCCCTGGAGCGCGTCCATGTGACGCGGGCCCCCTCTGCGCGCCGCCTGATGACCCCCGACGAGATAGGGCGCCTCCCCAGGAACCTTGCTGTTGTCAAGTTGGGCGGCTACCCCCCGGCGCTCATTGAGAAGTTGCCCTACACCGAGCACCCGCTGGGCGCGGCCCTTGACCAGGCCTGCAGGGAGGTGAAGGTGGTGTTCCCGGAAGAGCCCCCCGGGGAAACCCGACGGCTCCCGGAGGAAACCGGGCAGCCCCCTGCGGAAGTACACGGAGAGCTGCAACAGCTTTCAAACAGAGAGGCCGCCGCTTCAGAGCCGCCAGCGCAGGAAGGCGCCCCTCAAGACAAGTTCTGGTGATCCCGCTCAGGCCTGCACAACCGGGCGCACGCGCGTGCGCCCTTCTTGCTTTCCAGGAAAACTTTCTGAAAGGAGTGGTCTTGTGCCGAACGAAGTCCCGATCTCTCTTCTTAAACCCCACCCTAAGAACAAGGAGTTCTTCCCCGATTCCTTGCCCGACCACCTTTGGCAGGAACTGGTCGAGGACGTCCGGGAGAACGGCATCATCAACCCGCTCGTCGTCACCCCGGACTACACCGTTTTGGCGGGCCACCTGCGCCTTGAGGCGGCGAAGGAAGCGGGCCTCACGCACGTCCCGGTGGTCATCCGGGACGTTGACTCCGACAGCGACGAAGCCGTTTCCCTGCTGATCCGGGACAACCTGCTCAGGCGGCAGCTTTCCGACGTGCAGGTGGCGAAGCTGATCAGAAGGCTTAAGGAAATTTACGCCGTCAACCAGGGTCGGCCAAAGGCAAGAAATGGATACTCAGGAAGAGAAAAACAGGACAAAATGTCCGAATTATTGGGGATAGACGAGCGGCACATCCGCCGCCTCGACAAACTCAACGACCTCATCCCTGACCTCCAGGCACTAGTGGAGTCCGGCAAATGGAACACTACGACGGTGGCTTCCATCGTCGGGTCGCTGCCACCCGAGGAGCAGGAAGAACTGTTTGCTTCCCTCGGCGAGTCCGGCATCTGCGGCCTCTCCGTGAAGGAGGCGCAAGGGTTGAAGAAGGAGCTTGATTCCATCAGGAAAGAAAAGAACGCTCTCCAGGAGCAGTTGGTTGAACTGAAAGACGAGAAAGAAGCCCTCTCCAGACAGCTTGCCAGTCTCCAGGATACCCTTTCATCGGCAGAGAAGGAGATAGCCGAAAAGCTGGGCAGGCAGTACGATGAGAAACTCAATTCCGCCATCGCCGGCCTCCAGGCGAAGCTCCGGGATAAAGAACGGGAAATCGACCGCCTCGCCGCCGAACTGAAAGAAAAGCAAATCGAGAAGGTCGTCGAGAAAGTCATCTACAGGCCCGACCCCAAGACCTTGGCCGAGCTTGACGACCTGCGCGGCCGGCTTAAGGCCAGAGAAGAGCAGATCGCGGCATTAAAAAAACAGTACGCGCAGGTTAAAGAAGAACTTGATAAAACCCACGAATCTCTTAACAACTATCTTAGAGCGAACGCGGAACTGAAGGGCCACGGCATCGCCCAGGAGACCCGCTTCCGCACGTCTCTCACCACTGCCGCCAAGGTAATCGGCGAAGCCCTCTCCCGGATCAAGGCCGAGTTCAGGCCCGGTTTCAAGCGCAACGCAGACCTGGTGAAGCGAATCGACTTCCTGGCCTCTCATTTGGAGCAGGCAGCCGGTGAGCTGCGCAGCCTCCTGAAAGAGATCGACATTGGGGGTGGTCCCGTTGGACAGGTTATCGACGTTAATTCAACAGGAACTTAACCAGGAAGTCCTTTCCTACACCGTCGAGGAGATGTCCGTCGCGGCGGAGATCTACCTTGCCGAGACCTGCTGCCGCCTCCACTACAACCAGTTGCTCCACAAGGACGATTTCCCCGGTCTGGTTGGCAGCCGGCAGTTGATTGCCTGGCTCAACGACCGCAGGAGCAAATCGAACGGGACGCCCATCCCCGGCCTCCTGCGCCTCTATATCGCCAGCAATCCCGGTCACT
>JBFLVI010000060.1:0-7794 GCA_040758635.1 Bacillota bacterium
CACAAGTAATATATTGGAAGACGTGGCACCGCGATTTTGAAATTTTAGTGCAAGACCTCGGTTGTATCAAGCCCTCCAAGAACTCGTGGCACTAAATTTCGCCCAGAAGTGTCAAACCCGAGTCTGAGTGCTGGGCAGGGCCGCATACCTGACGCTACCGCGCAAAAAGGCCCGGCCATTTCCAGCCGGGCTTGTGAAACGAACCGTTTCGCACCCTGGAGGCCACCACGCTGCGGGTTTGCTCCAGCCTAAGCTGTCACTCAAAACACCACTGGCCGCCCAGTCAAGTAGCGCCAGGTGGCCAAAAGCGCCGCGTGCTGGCACTTCAGGCCGTAAAGGTTCGCCTGCGCCTCGGCTGCACGCACTTTGTCGCGCGCGATTAAACCCACTTCGCGCTGCGCCCGTGGATTTCAACCCTCCCGGAGTCGCCGTGTAACAAACTCCAATACTTCAGCCACCGCCGCCTCCGGATTCGTGCTGATCTCCGACTCAACCACGTTATTCTCACTGCCATAGTGGAGATGGTGGGGGTAGGTAGAAATTTCCTTATGGTGCGGGGCGTTGTTAAACCGGTAGGTGGTACCGTCAATATGACTTCGTTCCCAATGGTAAGAATAGCGCCCTTCGGGGGAAAACCAAAAGTCTACATAGCTTCCGTCTATGATGTGAATCCTGGTCTTATAGGCCGTACCAAAACCGATTCGCTCGACACGCACCGCAATCTCGGGATATCGAGCTGCGACAGCCTGAACTTTACGGTAGTCCAAGCCCTTCACCCATCTCTACCCTGCCAAGCAGCTCCTTGAGTTTCTGGGTGTGTCCTGCTAACTGCTCCCACAGAATCACGTCTTCCCACGCAGGGTGTTCCTGGACCTCACCCCGCCGGACTTTCTCCTCCAGTTCAAGGTAGTCCGCAACTCCCCAGCGCGCAGCCAACTCGCGCATGATCTTCTCGTTTTCCTCGATCTTGGCCGTTAGGAACCTCTTCAACCCTTCTGTTATAATGGCCTCCCCGGAAACCCCCAGGACGCCTTCTACTTCCCCGACAATCTGGTTCAACACTGATAAATCACCCCTGATACCAGTATAACCGAAAAGGGCGCCAGATACCAGCAGTTACCAATTCATAGTCCATCTGCCCCGCTTAGGGGGCAGCGCCTCTATCTCCCTAACAATGTCAGAACGGACCAACCCCTCGCCGCTTCTTTCCCAAAGCTCTTATTTAGACACTTCAATTATACTGCGTTCCAGGAGTCGTTTCACTGTGCCGGCAACTTATGAAAAAGCATACACCGGCACCTCGACTGTTCTCTGGACAGGAGGAGGAGTCTCGCGCAACCGGTCAAGCTGCCGGCACGTCTCGGCATCAAAGTAAGCCTCCCCACACTCGTCGCAGACCCAGGCAGGCACGTTTTCAACCAAAGCTAACTTGTCACCCCACCAATTTTCGGCGGTAACAAACCTTCTGACGGTTCTGCCTCCACAAAGATAGCAACGGGTTACCATCCTTTTAACCTCCCTTCCGTGAACCCCGTGTCCGCTCATCAGCCCACTTCGGGGGTGTAGGTTCATACACAGATAACAAGCAAAGTCCCGCCGGGATCAAAGGCGCATACCGCGTGAATCGGTCGCCCGTCGCGCGTATACGCAAGCATAAGAGCACTCGGACCCCGCGGGTTCTCAGGATAATCTTCCAAAATTTCACCCCGGGCAAGGGTATCTACCAGCGACTGGCCACTTATGCACCGCTGTCCGGCCCGCTTCCTGGCGTGTTGGGTAGTGCCCAGCGTTCTGCCTTAACGGCGTTCCGGATATCTTCTATCTTCATCAAACCACCACTTAATGGCCCCATCGCCTATTTTACCATACATCCGCCTCGACCCTCGCCGCAAACTATATTTCCCACCACCGGGCGGCCGGTGAGGTAGTGCCAGGTGGTCCCGGTTTATTCCCCTTCATACCACTTCCTGAATTCCTCCGCCGAAACATTTGGTTCCTTGGCCATTCTTTCTACAGCCGGGGGAGGAAACTTCCTCGTTGTACCGTGCTTCTCATGCACAGTAAAGGGCCGCCCCTCGCGTGTAAGACCAACCCACTTATTATTTGCGGAACTTAACTGTTCCCGGCCGGCTAAACGCCTCGAGAAACCGCTCGAGCTGGTTGCGATTCAACTCTGGGAACCTGCTCATACAGCGAACTCCAAGACCTGTACGTCGCTTGCGGGGTTAACATCCTCAAAAACCTTGGCCTCACCAAACTCCCGTACCATCTCCGCAATTGCCTCCCGCAGATTCGCCATCGCTTCTTCCACCGTATCGCCGAGAGCTGTAGCCCGTACCGGCTCACAATGGGCCATAAAGCCGTCTTCGCCCAAAAACGTTATCGTAACAGGCAACTTGTACCGCAATTCAGACACCCCCTCAGCCCTATTTTATCCCAAATGCAACGTAGGGGTAAACTTTTAAAGCGATTCAACCACCGGCCGGCCGGTGAGGTAGCCCCGCACTCAACTTAAAAAGACGGCCCCTCTTACCTCCAACGTGGAACGTCTCCACCAACCTTCCACTTTCCCGGCAATTGTTCGCCCTTCTCTCTGTTGAGTGCGGGGTCGCGCGCCGGCACTTCAAGCTGTAAAGGTCCGCCCGGCACTCAACTCGGAGAGACACTCCCCTATATCTGCTACCGTGGAAGGTTCCTTCTAAACTTCCACTTCAGCATTAAGAGTTGCGTCTCCTTCAGTTGAGTGCCGGGCTGCCTCGGCCTCGCGCACCCTATGTCCGGGAACAGGCTGTAACCAACCGCAGCTTTTTATCAGGAACTTGCACTCACTCTAAACCTTTTACTTCCCAAAGTGTTCTGGATATTCCTGCGGCGTTAAAACCTTGATCTTGGTTCGCCCGGCGAAGTGTTTTTTGTTCCAGGTGATTATTGCCTCGGCGCCGTATGCCTCGGCCTCCCTAAGAAAAACTGCGTCGCCGAGCGTCATCTTGCGGGTTAAGTATTCTCCTATCTCCAGTAGGTACGCGCCCACATCCGGCAATTCTCCCTTTGTGCCGGGGTAAGGATCGAGAACCATCACCGGGTATACCGCCGCGAAAGAGTAAAGCCAGGCCTCCAGTTCTTCCTGGGAAAGATTGAAAGAGGCCGCGCCGCAGATCTCTAAGAGCGTATAGAAGGGAACGGCAGCTTTCGTCCCCGCCTGCTCAACCAGGCAGAGAAATTTTTTATTGTCCGCGTAAACCGAGTCCCTTTGAAAGAAGCGGTCAATGATAAAGATGTTACTATCCAGAAATACCATACGGATCTCCCTTAGCAGCCCGGTCCATTGCCTCCCACGAAGGGAACGCCTGAACCCTTGCTGAGAGACTCTCGTTCACAACCCGCAGTTCTTCCGCCGTCATCGCGGGCAAATGCGGCTGTTTCGCCGCTATCTGATCGCGCAGCATCCGGTAGAGTGTTGTAGCCGACTGCTCCTCCTGTAAATCCGCATTCGAGAAAGGCTTAAGGGAGGCGACAGGCTTTCCCCGGCGGGTGATGATAACCCAACTCCCTCCGGCAGCCTTTCTCAGCAGTTCGTTGGTCCGGTTCTTCAGCTCCCGGGTATTGGCAAAAATAATTTCCCGCACCTTTCTGCACCTCCGTAGCTACTATTATAGCTTCTAAGCCGTACAGCGTCAAGCACCGCTTCAACATAAACAAAAAACCGGCCCCCTTGAGAAAAGAGCCGGAAACTAAATACAATATGGCCTACAACCCAAAATGACTCAAAAAAGCAGCTTGCCCCCTCTTTTATATCTGCTTAAAGTTATGTCCCTATTAGTGGGCGGCCGGTGAGGTAGCCCCGCACTCAACTTAAAAAGACGGCCCCTCTTACCTCCAACGTGGAACGTCTCCACCAACCTTCCACTTTCCCGGCAATTGTTCGCCCTTCCCTCTGTTGAGTGCGGGGTCGCGCGCTGGCACCGGAGGCCGTAAAGGTTCGCCTCCGCCTCGGCCACAGCAGTTGGATTATTCTTACTGCGCCCCCAATTATAACCGCCTTCTTTTGCCATCAGGCCTGCAACAAGCGCTCAAACCCAGCCTGAACGAAGTGATGGTCAGAAGTGAAAGCCTTTTGACACCTGCGGCGCCTCATTACCACAAAGCTGATGCAGTCGGTGAGGCTCCACTCCTTGTCCGGCCGCCCCTTGAACAGCTCCCAACCCTGCGCCAACAAATCCTTAGTAACGTGAACAACCCTAAGCACCCCGAGCTTTTCAGCCTCTTTAATTTTCTGCATGAAAGTGTGGGCAAGCGGTCTGAGGGAAGGTTTACTTAAGGCGTTGCACGTCTCGATTAGCACAGCATCTGTAGTAACCCGACCAACATTACCCAAGTTACTGTAGACTTCCACTGCCTGGGTGAAGCTGGTCCCGACGGTTTATTAAAGCCAGCCATCCCGCCGTATCTATAAAAACAGCCTTACTCACCGCTCATCTGCCCCGTAAAGATAGCGATCGTGCCGGTGAGCCAAGTCTGCAGGCGCGTCATCCGGAGGTTCCGGCGCCCACTCGTCAACGCTGAGAAAAGGATCTTTGGTGAAATCAGGCCGCCGGTCACCTCTTACCGGCTCCACAAAGACCGGCAACCGTCCGGCAGCTTAACGCCTCCTTCAAGAACCACCACGTTGCCCTTTACAATGCCTTTATACGACACGCACACCCACTCCTTTCAAAAACCGTTCAAGACTCCCTCCTGCTTATCAATTCTACCACTCAGGACCTCGTTAACCCAATTACCGGGTGGCCGGTGCGGTAGCGCCAGGCGGCAAGTAGCGCCGCGTGCTGGCCCTTCAGGCTGTAAAGGTTCGCCTGCGCTTCGGCTAAAGCCGCCTCGGCCGCGCGCACCTTGTCGCGCCCGACCAGGCCCACCTTATACTGCGCCTCTACCACCCGGAGCGCGTCCTGCGCCGTCTGCACGGCGGCTTCGAGTGCCGCCTCCTGCTCCTCTAAGGCGCGCAGGTCGTGGTAGGTGCTTCGCACCTTCTCTTTTAGCGCCCCCGCAACGCTAAATATAGCAGCTTTGCCAGTCCCCGACAACCCGAAAAAGGTAGCTTTCTGTGAAATCAAGAAAAAGCATACACCGGCACCTCGACTGTTCTCTGTGCCGGAGGAGGAGTCTCGCGCAACCGGTCAAGCTGCCGGCACGTCTCGGCGTCAAAGTAAGCCTCCCCACACTCCTCGCAGACCCAGGCGGGAACATTCTCGACTAACGCCAACTTGTCGCCCCACCAGTTTTCGGCAGTAACAAGCGATCTCACCGTTTTACCGCCACAAAGATAACACCGGGTTACCATCTTTATCAGCCCCTTCGCCGAACTAAGGACGTGGTTGCGGTTCAGACAAAATTCTACTGATTTGACGGTGCAGCTCAGGAACATCCTCCGTGGCGGTTGTCCAAACTTCCTCTAAATCGACCTCAAAATAATCGTGAATTAGCACATCTCGCATACCAGCTATTTCTTTCCACGGCACTCCGGGATGTTTTTCTTTAAAAGCATCGCTGAGACCTTTAGCCGCTTCGCCGATAACCTCAAGCTCCCGCATAACGGCAGCTTGTAACAGATCGTTTTCCCAAAAATCTTTTTTCCCTACACCGGCAAGCCAACCCATGATTTTCTCAGCATGTTCCTTAATGTGTTTTAATCTGATAGTGTCTTTTTCCATGCCCCCCACCTAATCACAAAATCGTCTTGGCACTCCGCAGAACCTCATCCCTCAGTAGCCGTGACAAAGACTCTTCGGTGACAACATCAACATCCTTGCCCACAGCTTCCCGCAAATCGTTTACGAGCCTTACGTGCGTGAGAAGTGACCTCCTGGCTCCAGGGGCATACCTTATTAGAAAATCGACGTCGCTGGTCTCTTTCGCTTCCCTTTTCGCGTGAGAACCGAAAACTGCAGCTCTTTCTACCCCGTACCTTCGGAGGACGGGCAAAGCTTTTTCTTTGATCTCAGCGATCTCCACGGAAAGTCCACTCCTTTTCGGCATTCTAATTCTAATCTGACTAATCTAATTTTACCACCATTTGTAGCTCTCATATAGTTTTTCCCCAATCAAAATCAGAGCGGCGTAAAGCCAGACCCCGCAGGCTCCCCCGCCAACCGCCACCAAAAAGGCCCGGCAGAAGCCGGACCTTGGTAAAAAGACTCCTACGCGATAAAAGGTGTGGGGCTAACTTCAGAACACGGTGCTTCATCCCGCTACCGGGCGCCCCGTTAAGTACCTCCAGGTGGCCCCGCACTCAACTTAAAGAGACGGTCCCTCTTACCTCTAAACATGGAACGCCTTCACCAACCTTCCACTTTCCCGGTAATTGCTCGCCTTTCCCTCAGTTGAGTGCGGGGCCGCGTGCTGGCACCTGACGCTGTAAAGGCCTACCTGCGCCTCGGCCAAGTCCGCTTCGGTTACGGCCGCCTCGGCCGCGCGCACCTTGTCGCGCCCGACCAGGCCCACCTTATACTGCGCCTCTACCACCCGGAGCGCGTCCTGCGCCGTTTGTGCCGCCGCCGCGAGCGCCGCCTCCTGCTCCTACCCTAACCAATGCCGCACAAGCCGGAAAAATATTCAACAAAAAACGCAAGCGGCCCGCCCTTCCGAACTGAGCCGCCTTAAAACCTCGGAGGTTCTCAGCTTGCGCTACGTCCCGCTCCGCTCTCGCCTAATCCCTTCAGCGATCCAGGACCGCATCAGGGTCTGGTAGGGGATGTCCTTTTGCCTGGCAATCTCTTTGGCTGCCTCGACCTGGGATACCCGCAGCCGCAGGGTAATCCGCTTGGTCTTGGAACGCTCCCTGATCTTCGCGGCGAGTCCGGGGGCAAGCTCCACCTCGTGAGGCTCAAACAGGCCCTTCTCCATGGCCTCGGCAAAGCTGTACCTATCGAAGAACTCGGCCATCTCTTCCTCGCTGGCGAACTCCGGCAACTCGTCACCCTTGAACTCCGGCAACTCTTTTCTCGGCATCTCTTAACCCTTCCTTTCGCGGCGGTAGTACCGTCTCTCGGCAGCCGTCATGTCGCGGGCCGTGATTACCCGGACAACGCTGCCCGGCTTTACCGTGAACACTACAAAAAGATACCGTCCCGCGTCAGTGCACCCAAACACAGTCTTTAAACCCTTCTTCCGCACCGGCGAAACAAAGGTTCGCCGAAAAAAGCTTGTTCCGCTTCCTCCGGCGACACACCGTGCCGGGCTATATGCTCTATGTTCCACCAGTATAACCTTCCGTCGTGCCGTCGTCAACACCTGCCCATCAAAATAAAGCCATCGCTTAAACCCGGGCGCCCAATAAAAGGGCCCGGGTATTGCTACCCGGACCCTTCGGTGCGTGCTGTGACTATAGTTCGAAGGTTGCCGTCTTGGTGGCGTCGTCCCAGGTCACCTTCGCACCAAGCGCCTGGGCGAGGAACTTCATCGGGATGCGCGCTAAAGGGTGGAAAGCAACTTGTCGTAATCAGAATGTGTGCCTATCCAAAACCAGATGATTGTGTCGCCTTCTTTAATTCCTACCGCTCGATAAGCAAGACCGACCCGTACCGAAAAGATGGGCTCTATTGGATGAGCTTGTTTGAACCGCAAACTTGGATGGTATGGATTGCGCTTGAAGAGCTTGTATGCCTCCTTAGCCCGAGGTCAAGTCCGAATTCTGGTGTAAATTCCCTCTGGCAGATAAGATCACTCCGTTTTAAGCTGCATTTACCCGGGTATCGGCACTATTCACCTCCTTCTGCCGTTTTTCCGTGTTAGCCTTCCACT
>JBFLVI010000061.1:0-7739 GCA_040758635.1 Bacillota bacterium
TGCTTTTTGAGGGGCAAAGTTATAGGATCAGAAACTCATTGATGAAAGGTTACGCCTAAAATTCCCTGTTGGGGATGCTGCAAAAACACGTTTGCAAAAACCGGGAATTTTATCTTGCAAAAAACAGTGGTGCAGATATTCTATGGTAAGCTCGATGAAGAAGTAGCTCATTCCGGAAGGCCAATCCTGATAGACGGGTAGCTCGTGAAGTATAATTTCTGATTCAGGTAGGCCAAGTAATAGCTTGCTATTTTCAACACGGATTTTTAGGGGATATTTTGCCCCACCAAGCTCTCGCAAAAAATCACCAAGGTTAGGGCGGCTTGGGCCAGCATCCGCATAGCGATTTTTAATCTTTTCGTACTTCGCCATACACCGGGCAACTCGTAGGTCTGAATCCGACTTATTGCGGTTGCACTTCTCGTGAGTCAAAGCGAGATTGTTTGGAT
Organism: Bacillota bacterium; assembly: GCA_040758635.1. GTDB lineage: Bacteria > Bacillota > Desulfotomaculia > Desulfotomaculales > Ammonificaceae > Yes71-27. The sequence continues at coordinate 450 of JBFLVI010000061.1, forward strand.
CGTCTTTGCCTCCTTTGGCGCGCGGGACAATGTGGTCTACTTGCCATTTGTGCAAAGAGAGGTCAATAGGTTCTTCACATATGAAGCACTTACCCTGCTGAATTTGCATAAGCGTCTGCGCCAGTTGTTCCTTATCTCCAACAAGCATTTATTCGCCCCTTAGACCCTTAGAAAAAATTAGTAGCAGATAAATTATGGAGCTTAACTTTAGGATAGCTTTCACCTGCTATTTGCTCTATTTTCGGTAAGTATTTCTTGATTTCCTGCCTTAAGAACACCACCGGGCGTCAACGCCGAGGTAATTGTGACCCGCTGACGCCAGCTGGAAGCTGACCCGCCCGCCCAAGAAAATCCTGGTCACTCGTTATTCAGCCTTTATCCATTTTTCAGCAGCGGCCCCCCCATGGAGGGTTAACCGTCCTTAGGCGCTACTGGTTCATTTTATCGTCGGGGCCGGTAAAGTCATCAAGCCCGGGCCGTCTTCCGACAGGTTAGCCTCCGGTTTTTTTGCGCCGCTTACGTCTCCTGCTCTGCTTCGTAGCCTCTTGACACCGCTGGGAGCAGTAAATATTATCGTCCCGCTCAGCAACGAAGGGGCCCGACACTTGGCACAGAAATGTGCTTTCCGGCGGCCGGTTAAATCAAGAAGAGCATAAGATTAAAAGGCGGAATCAGGGAGTCAGTATTCACTATGGTTTGAAGAGCAGTCTTAACTGAGAGGAAGGCCGACATCCTGGCGGGCCACGAAACTGAAGGGCTACTGGAGCAGGTTCGGTGGATGCTGAAAGGAGTTGAACGTGCCTACCCTACCTTGGTTCGACTCGATCCCTCTCTGTTAATTTGGTTTGTAATCCGGTTCTATTACCGCGAACCGAACCGTTTACGCTCGGGACCAAGTGGACTCGTAGACTTTGAGAAACGTAGGATCTCCACAGAAGCAGCAGTTTTCAATAGGACGGTATACGTAGGGATGTACCCTCGAGGGGAGACCAAGTACATCCCCCACGTAGCGGTTGTTAAGCGGTTCGGTTTCCATGCCGCGCTTTAAAATTTCCCCCGCGATTAGTATGCCAGGAATAAAGGTAACAGGAGATAAAGGTACATCCTCATCGCCTTTCAAAGTAAACCTGGCGCAGTGCAGAGCCCGCCAATCTGCCAAGGTCTGGTCTTCTTGAGGGATTGAGGTCGAATCAGGAAGCTTGTGGTTCCGACGTATCCGTTCTAACTGTTCTGTACTAAAGGGAATACTGTCGCGGTGTAACCTCTCGACTTCTTCGCGCTTGAGCCCGAGAACAAATGCCAAACTATCCAGTTCTTCTGATTGTTTATCATCTGGCGGGTAGATGCACCCTAAGCAGCATGTTCGGCCAAAATCCACGCGGGTGAGCACGAACTGCCCGTACCGGTTAGAGGCGGCGTCGATGATTTCTCGGGGAAGATCTCCTTGGATCTCTCTCCTTGCAATGGCAGTGTGGACTAACGAAACCACGTAATCAAGCATCCCCAGATCCCGCAACTTGTCGTTAACCTCGTTCCAGGGCTTCGGCAGGCTAAGAAGTTTAACCCCGGTACCCTTAAGGAGCTCATAGCCCAGTTCGACCTTGAGCCGCTTCGCCGACGCGTCCGAAAAAATCGCGGTCGGGTAGCGATCTAGATTTCCCTTATTGATGTGATCTGGATCAACAAGAGCGAGACGTCCCCTTAACCGGATACCCGATGATAGGGCCAGCACTGTTGCCATCCCGCCAGAGCCAACTCCGGCAATGGTCACCTTTCCAATCTGTACGACTGCGGGAAGCAGTGGGCCCTGATCAGACGAGCCTACCGAATAATCCCAGCCGGAAAACCAAAGGTCGCCTTCAATTAAGCGGACCGGGCGCGGCAACGCAAGCTTTGTTTTGAGTAAAGCGTGCTTAATTACTTCGGCTGCCGCGTAACCTCCCGCCAGGAGGGCACCAATGGGGTTCTTTCCTTGCCAACTCCCCAGTAACGATTCTGGCGCGTAGGAAATATGTGCGTTCCATCCGCGACTCTCAAAATATATAGTTGGTACAGCCTGAGCGAAAGGTTGGGGCCCCAACGAAAGGATTAAGTCCGCACTCTGAGCGTCATTATCACAGACTATCGTCATGTCCGTCCCAATCGAGGAAAGGTACTCCACCAGGATTTGCGTGTACTCCCCGGAGCCCAAAAGAGGGACATCAGAAACATTATTGAGACCTAGTGGCAGAGCAATCCGTAACTCCGTTACCAAAGGGTGAACACGGCATAGTAGATTAGTTACGGTAAAAACTGCTTGTTGTCCAACGGGTGTTCCCAACCATTCCGGGTGTGCCTGAATCCCTGTCCGAAAGGTCCACTTCGGTGGTAGTGCTGATAGACCCAATTGCCGGAGCGAATCCAGTACCTTTTCGGACGCGGTCTTCGTTGTCATTCCTTTTACCTCCGAGCGTCTACAAACTCGGGCACCACGGCGATGTGGTCAGGTAACCTGTCAGGGGGGATCTCTTGCCACTGCCCACCGGCTTGATACCGATATGCGGCACACCGATATAGTTCCGGGTCACCTGCAGCAAAGCTGGGGATCACCAAGGAAAGGAACCCTCGGTAGTATCCTATAGCTCCTTCGTCGTCTCCGCTGCTATGAAATGCCTGGCGGGGGTGAGTATGCACCTGTGCCATAATAAAAAGATCCTTTTCCCGGACTATCTCAGACACTCTTAATAAACCCGCTCGGGTGATCACGGCTCTTCCATACGTATTTTCCTGATCTGGCAAGATCAGGGTGGTGATAAGCTCCTCTCCCCCGATCCCCCAGACACCGGCCCAGAGCAGAATCCCTTCTACCCCATGGCGTCCATACTCTTGGAGCACGCACCACGTGAGTCGCCAAACCGGTTCTGGAACTATGTATTGCCCAGGGTGGTCTGGAACCCTCCGGCTCCGTCGGCTTGATAATCCAGCTGACACTACCTCTTGCATGACCATAACTCCTTCACTTGTATGTCTGGTCAATAAGAACCTGCATCTCTTGAAGAACGGTAGCAAACGGGTATTTCGTGAAGGACCAATCATTTCGCCGCTCTGGGTGCCCCTTTTCATAGAACTCCCGGGTTCCGTTAATACATACTCCGGGCCAATGGGGCATGAACCCTGGGGCCTTCGGCATATGTGAAGGGTCAGGAACCAAGGTCTTTGGACTAACGAATTGATAAGAGGGTGCACGAACCGGGAAATCATCACACTGAATGCGGACCGTGAACTGCCGGTGTGGTTGTTTCCGCGGACGCATTGTGACGTAGATATTAACGCCATCACGGGAAATCTCCCAGCTGTATTCCCTGATCGCGGCTTGGTTAGCTATCAGCGCCTCGTACGCCTCCTGTAATTTTACCTGCATCACATCAGGGTGCACTTTGTCTCTCCTTTCGCAATGGAAAAGGGTAGCCCGGCGGTCAGATGACCTCAGGCTGCCGGGGTTCGAGTAAAAGCATGGCTCTGTCTGGAATTTCAGCGTCCTCCAGGGTTATGTTGTCATTGAGAGCGCTTCCATTCCACAAGAGGATATACTTATCTGCCATTGCTGGGTCCATCTTGAAGTGCGCAAGCGCTTGCCGCTTCACAGCACCAATCGGCTCCTTTACAGCGAACCTGTGAGTGTAGTCGCCAGCCACTGTGGAACTTATGGTAAGTTCAATCACCCGACCCTGCGTCTTTTGCTCCATCGTTATCACCTCCTCGCTAGAGGTTGTTTCTACCAATGGAACGTGTCCGGCCGAAAAACCGTGACAAGCTTCCAGGTGGGTGGTAAAATCAAGATCAGGGGGTACAAGCGATATGAGTTTCGAAGAGGACCGCTCCTACCGCCTAACGATGGCCAGGGCTGTTGCCACCCGATTCATTGCAACGTATAAGTTGGTACCGCCCATAGACGTGGAACGGTTCTGCATCGAAGTTGCCGGACTTCACGTGTATTACGACGAGATGGAAGACGAATTCTGTGCCATTTTAAGACGTGACCTTATGGCCATCCTGGTCAACCAAAAACACCCCAGGGTTCGACAGCGCTTCTCGATTGCCCACGAACTTGGGCATTGGTACCTCCATAGGGATGAGGCCGTTATGGCTGAGCGTACCGCGACACTTAAGACCATCAACAAGCTACTTGATGAGGAAGCCAACAGTTTTGCGGCCGAGTTCTTGATGCCTTCACGATTCGTGCGAGCCCAGGTTCGCCTTGGGATGGTAAATTTAGACACACTCGCAAGGTACTTTGAAGTCAGCCGCGAAGCTATGTGGTACCAGTTGAACCACCTTCGCCTAGCATCGAAGATTTCCAGCATGTAAGTGTCACGGACAGGCTAAAGTTTCCGTTCCCTAAATAAGGAGGACTCGGATGGATTGGGAACGCCTTATCGTAGCCCAACTCAAGAGTGGTACCGGAGCCGATATAGAGAAAGCTTTGGTAGAAATCGACACCCGTTACCGATACTTACTCCTTTCCATCGCTAACACAATAGCTGGTGATCACGGCGAAGACGTTTACTCAGAATTCCTTTGCGAGCTTCCACGAAAAATTCAGTCCTTCCGCTACAATGGAATAGGTTCTTTCAAAGCCTGGCTCAAGGTTTGCCTACAAAATGCGGCTCTGGACGAGGTGCGGCGCCAGCAACGCCGACTTAAATACGAAGTTCCCTATTCAGTAGCTTTCCTGGATGGGGAAACTAACGTGGAAGAAGCCGCAGACCCAGTCGCAACCGTAGCGTTTGATACAGTTGAAAATACAGATGAGAGAAACGAACTGGGCCAAGAAATTGAAGCTGTGCTTTCCCGATTAACGGCGGAAGAACATGAGGTTGTCCAACAGGTGATAATGGGAGGGCTAACTTGCGTTGAATACGCGGAACGGAAGAACATTACACCCGAAGCTGCCAGACAGCGCGTTTCCCGGGCAAAACGAAAGTTTCGGGAGTTGGCGCTGGAATACCCGGGTATCCGGACTTGGGTTTCAGAACGTGGCATGGATGAAGGAGGTTTTTGAGACGTGTCCTCCGAAAAGTATTGGGAGCGGTTATTGTATCGTGTTTTTTTTGAACGCGACCCGGACGATGCTGAGCTCAACGCAAAAATCCGAAAGGTGATCATGCAAGCAGCCAGGGAACGTGATGAGGCGTTGACTGCTGCTAAGGGAGCCCGATCAGTGGGTGACTTGGTACGTCAGCGTCGGCTGTCTTATCGGATCGAGATTGATGAGTTAGCTCAGTACACTGGCGTTGAAGTAAGGCGTCTGTTGGAACTTGAAAAGGGAACTGTTCCACCTTGGTCGTTAAATGTGGCGCAGTTTGTTCGCCTCATTGCTGAGCTCGGTATTCCTGTCGCATCCACCATAGCATTAATAGAAAGGGAGGAGTTTCGTTTTTCGGGCTGTGCAGTGCCAGCCCATACTCGTGCTTTGACACGCCGAAAGGCAAAAAGAAGGAATCTTACTGAGGATGCTTCTCTCCGGCTCGAGGCAAAAGTCTGGGAAAAGAAAAAGCGTGAGTTTTTGGAGCATCTTAGACGCTTTATTGAGTGACCCAGATAAACAACCTGTTAATGTCAGATTATTTGACCGCTCTTTTGCTCTAATTTATTGGCTGGAAAAGAAAACGAGGGGGGCAGGTCACAGACCGTCCTCGAACTCTCCGGGGGCACGCCTGGCGGTGGCCTCGTCGATGAGTGGTTTTTTCCTTCAAGAACCCGTCTACAAGGCAGACGGTGCAGATATTGTTGATCTTACGGGGTATTCCTTTGAGAAGTTGTAGATTGCGCCGGCCTCGTCACAGAAAAGCAGGTACTTGATGCCTGCTGGTTGAGATAATACTGGATATAGACTCCGGTCTCCTCGGTAGACAGTCCGGTTAAATGAAACCGGAGGATCACCCGCTACCCAGCACTTAGACAAACTGAGTGCTGGGTCGAAGGTTTGCAGCCCAACGCCAAATAAGGGATAAGCTCGGCGACGAGAGAAAATTGCTGGACGATAGTTAAAGTGCCAAATAGAAAAAAACTTCTGTTGAGTGCTGGGTAGCGAAGCTCGGTCTGGCCCACCAGAATTAGGGCCATAGGCGAAGCGGCGTCCATCTTTAAATTGGTCAAGAACCAGATCTACTCCAGCGTGGCCGCGCTGAGCAAGTGCCTCTCGCCGATGATGATTACGGGTTACTTGCCGTGGTTCCCGCAGGTGTCCCGGAGGCACCCTGTCGGTGCTAGTGGATGAAGTAAGCCAGTAGCGGGAAAGAAGAATTAACCTGTCCCCCGGTGGATACACCTGCTAATTCGCGAAGGGGAAGTATTAAAAATGGTAGATGCAAGTGGGTGGAAGGAGGTAATAGAAATGGATTGCCATCTTATACAACAGGCTGGTCCAAATAACTGACCGCGGAAAACCTTTGCTGGCATCCGAACGGTGTATTTTCTGGGCGGAAGAGGGTTTTTTTCTCGCTCTCATTCTTTTTTTGCCTTGACCTGGGCTGGGTTACTAAAGTTTAGTTTGCCTTCGAAGGTGACAAAGATAATGGCTGATACTTCTTACCTTCGGCGACAGGTCGAAGATTATGTATGTCAAAAACTCTCCAAAGAGTTCGGGGTTTCTTTTAGACTCTGCGTGGTGAAACTCTCTACCGGCGGCACTCACGAATTCGACGCGGTTTCCGAGGACTCCCGGGTTGTGGCAGCGATAAAAGCTACCGGGAAAAGGGTTGCTAAAATGAGAGTCAGGAACAAAAAGGTTCACGGAAGATCGTCGGGGAAAAGCGGGAACAACCTGAGCTGAACTGCCTGTTGTCTCCGTTGTACCGGGAGTTTTGTCCGTGTAATTTCAGAATGAGTCCAAGGGTTTCCGAAGTACCACTGCCTTCTACGGTTGACAGGTTCCTGTACCGAACGCGATGGGTTTTTCCAACCACGGGTTACCGTAAATTTTTCCCTTTTCATTTTTACACCTCCATTGGTTTAAAATTCCCTCTATATAGTTAGTATGCGTGCAGAAATGACGGGATTTTGGACATGGATTTTTAAAAAATTTTCAGACCGGCGTAAAAGATGCAAATTCCGGCTAAATCGGCCACCCGACCCGGCGGATGGCAACCACCTGTTCCGGTCAATGCAGCCACCCTGTACGGACAACCGGAGTTCGACAGTACCGAGGCATTTATTAGCGCTGTTTCGAGGCACGATCTTTGATTTGCAAGGGTTTGAGGTTCTGATACATAGACAAAATCCAAAAATCCATAGGCACACGGATTTGTA
>JBFLVI010000062.1:0-7473 GCA_040758635.1 Bacillota bacterium
AGAAGGCGAATGTTTATCACGAGACCTCACTCCTTTGCCGGGAGTCGGCTGCTTCTTTGTGAAGCAGCCGCCGAGGTCTCTTTTCTTCGTTACCCCCTCGGTTACCTACTAAAACTATACACTACCAACTTTACCGGGTACGTTCCCCGCTTCTACCACCCGGCGGCTTCTAACACGTTGGCCTGGTGATATGGATTAATGGCGTCGGTGTTGTGAGTTTTGCTGTTGTAAAAGTAGAGACAAAACTGGCCCGGAAAGTCATTATCAAAAATGGTTTCTGGGCCGTGGGGCTGGCCGTACATGGAAGCAGCAAAGGTGCGATCATTTACGGTTACCAGGACGGGCCGGGCTTCCCAGGACCACTTACGGCCGAAGACTTCATACATCGCCGCCGTGTCAGCCGCTGTAAGGGGCTCACAATCGGCGTGGTTCGAGCCTCCCATACGGTAGATTTTAAATTCCTTCTTGGTCAACCAGTCAGTAACCGCGGCCACGCTCCCGACATTATAGACCCACCGAACCCAGGGCCAAGCCAGCAGCTCGCCGTAGCCCGGTTTTTTTGTTCCGTAAGGCCCTTGAACGCTCACCGCCGTCTTGCCGGGAGGCACGTACAACGGCTGGCCGGGCATCAGGAGGTCACTCTTGAGCCGGTTTGTTTCCCAAAGAGCCTGGATAGTTGTACCCAGCTTAAAAGCAATGCCGCTCAGGGTATCGCCGGGCTGCACCCGGTATACGGGCAGTTCCTCCGGGTTGACCGGCTGCGCCGCTTCTTCCGCCGTGAGGCCCTCTGCAGGAGGCGGAGGCTGGGTTGAAACCGGATCCGGAGGAGGTTGCGTCTGGGAAGGCGGAGCAGCCTGACCCGGCACCTGCAGCAGTTGTCCCACCCGCAACGAGTCGCTGAACAGGGAGTTGGCTTCCATCAGACTTTGAATACTGGTGTTATAGCGTTGAGCCAAAAGCCACAGGGTGTCGGCCGCTTGCACCTGGTAGCTCCGGTATGCTTCCTGGGCCACCGGAATCCGGAGGACTTGCCCGGCCAAAAGGTCTGCACCTGTAAGCCCGTTAGCCGCCTGAATTTCGCTGATACTGCGGCCTGTGCGCCGGGCAATCAGCCATAGCGTATCCCCTGGCTGCACATGGTAGGCGTAAGCAGCGCCATCGTAGCTCACGGGAAGGTATAACCCCAGGCCGGCGATGAGATGATCTTCCGTTAAGCCGTTGGTGCTTTTAATCAGGCTTATTGTGGTACCGTAACGTTGAGCCAAAAGCCACAGGGTGTCCCCGCCTCTGACTCTATAAGCGATACAGCCTTCCGTAGCGGCTTTTGCAACAGGTGGAAAAAGCAGCAAAAGCCCTCCCAGTATAACTGCGAGTACTGACCGGCATTTCCTTTTAATCATCGTTCTCACTTCTTTAGCACATTTTGTTTGACCCGCCCTAATACTGCTTTACTTGACAGAATCCGACATAGCACCTATCTATTTCTACATCAAGGTCAATTTTCCTTCAAAGGTTTCGGCAGTAAATATTACCAGGGTTAGTAAATACCCCCTTGCCTTACAACCCCAAACACAAGCTAAGCTTCGATGATAATCTTGACGTCCCCCTCTTTCTTCAGGGGCAGGCAGAAAACACGCTCGCCCCGCCGGAGGAACTCCATCCCGACTCTGCCGCCATGAAAGCTCATGTTCTCAATCCTGACCCCGTCCAAGAAAGGAGTCAGAACCGGTTCCTGAACCAGGAGCCCGTCGAGCGTACCGGTCAGCCCGAAACAGGCCTGAAGCAGCAAGAAGACACTGCCGGCAGCCCAGGCCTGGGGTTCGCAGGCCACCGGGTAGCGTACGGGCTTGGTATAGGGACGCCGGCTGAAACCGCAAAACAACTCGGGGAACCGGTAGTACGGGAACTCGTAGGCGGCGTCGAAAAGAGCCGACACGAGCACTTTCAGCTCCCCTAAAAGATGGTACCGCCTGAAACCCAGCGCAATGATACTGTTGTCGTGCGGCCATACCGAACCGTTGTGGTAACTGATTGAGTTGTAGGCTTTTTCCCTCGTGCTCAAGGTCCGGATTCCCCAGCCGGAAAACATCTCGTAGGACAAAAGCCTGGCTGCCACCCGCTTGGCGGCTTGCGGCGGCAAAATCCCGGTAAAAAGCGCATGTCCCATATTTGACGCCACCGTGGGAATGAGCCGCTTTTGCCCGTCGAGGGCCAGCCCGAGGCAATCGTTTTTCTTAACCCAGAAGTCGCGGTTGAACTTCTTTCGCAAAGCCCGGGCCCGTTCTTCGTACCGCTTTGCCGTTTCCTTCTCGCCGAGGAGGGACAGCATCTTGCTCGCCTTCTGGTAAGCGGCGTACAGGTAGGCCTGTACCTCCACCAGCGCCACCGGCGGCTCAACGGGCTTTCCTTCTGGATCCGGGACTCCATCCCACGAATCTTTCCATCCCTGGTTCTGGAGCCCTCCCGCCACGTCGCCCGTGTACTCGATGTAGCCGTCGCCGTCTTTGTCGCCGTAATCGGTGCACCAGGCGAGAGCTCTTAACAGGGGTTCCCGCATCTCCCCCAGAAAACCGAAATCCTTCGTCCAGGCAACAAAATCACCGAGCACAATGATAAACCAGAGCGTGGCGTCGATGGAACCGTAGTAAGGGGTGTGCAGAATCTCGCGGCAGTTGGCCATCTCGCCCCGGCGGATCTCGTGAATGATTTTCCCCGGCTCTTCTTCCCTGCTGGGATCCACCTCCCTCCCCTGATGCAAAGCCAGGAAACGCAACGTTTCCCGGCATATTTCAGGGTTGACCATCAGGGTCTGCCACGCGGTGACCAGTGCGTCCCGCCCGAAAGCCGTCGCATACCACGGCACGCCGGCTTCGATTACCGGCCCTTCCGGGTAGGCGGCGCGCAGCACCCACAGGTCAGAGAGCGCCTGATTCAACATCCGGTCAAACCGGGGCAGCCTGCTTTCAAAACGGGTGCACGCTTCATGCCAGGCGTTATACCGCTTTTTCTGCTCGTTGGCCGCACAGATGAAAGACATTTTCAGGTCGCTGTCCTGCATGGCCGCTGGCACGGCGGCTTCAGTCCTGTCGCCAACCTCGACCCCGATTTTCCAGTAAAGATAAGCCCGCTCTTTAGGCGGAACCGTCACCGAATACTGAACCACCAAATCGTTTCCCTCGAGGGTCAGGTTGTCGGGAAACGGGTACCACTGGATGACGGTGCTTCGCAGCAGCCCGTCCAACCCCAGGTAACGAAAAACCGCGCCTTCACGGTGCCAGGTCACCGGGAACGATTCGCCGCGGCGCGGCCGCTTTAGTCCTCTGATTTCAAAGATATCCCGAAAATCGGCGCCCAACCGGAAGGTCAGGTTGATGGTCACCGGAAAAAGGTTGTAGTTCCTGATCCGGAAGCGCTGATAGAAAGCGTCCTTGATCAAGCGCAGGAACCGGAAATGCAGGGATTGAAGCGGTATCACGGTTCCCGAAGAAACCTTCAGTTCCGGGTTGGCCAGGTCGCACTGGGAAAAGTAACTGTACCGCACTCCCGACGACAGCAGGTTCGGTTCTCGCCCCTCCACGAGGAACTCCAGGGTGCTCAAAAAACGGGTATCCCGGAAGTAAAGTCCTAAACCTCCGGGATACCCGCGTGGAATGGATCCGTCCGGCAGCGTCACCAGAAAAAGCTCGTTGTATTTGATTACCTCCGTCTGGGTCTCTACCCGTTCGGGACTGATTCTGAACCGGTCATCAAGCACCGCCAAAATGCCTTCTCCCTCCCAGCTTCCGGTCGGTAAACTCGCCGTAAACCCCGGCGTAGAAATTGAGGGTGGCCGTGACCATCTTTTCAAGCCCAAACTCCCGCTGCACAGTTCGCCTGGCCCTTTCGCCCATCTGACGGGCAAGCGTTTCAAACTTGAGCAGCGTCAAAATCTTTTCCGCCAGGACGTCCGGTTCCCGGGGCGGGATTACGAATCCGGTTTTTCCGTCCCGAACAATTTCCGGCATCCCCCCTACGCCGGTAACGACCAGCGGCTTGCCCGCCGCCATTGCTTCCAAAAGCACCAACCCGAAGGGCTCATCGAAGGAAGAAGGGTAAACGACGACCGCGCTCTTCCGGTAAGCGGCAGGCATCTCGTCCCACGCGAAAAACCGGATCAGCACGTCGTCTTCCAGGCCGTAGTCGGCGATCATCCGCCTGATTTGGGCAATCTCACCCTGCTGGTACGCGCCCCAATCCACGGTCCGGCTGGTTCCGGCAAGAAGCAAAAACGCCTCCGGAAAAGCCTCTTTTACCTTTTTGAAAGCCCTGACCACAATGTCCGAGCCTTTTGCCAAGCTCATCCGGGCAGGGTGAAACACCACCTTGCGGCTTCCGGCCGCCCGCCGGATCTCCAGAGCCGCTTCCCGCGACCCGGCGCCGGCAAAACGGGCGAAGTCTATCCCGTGATGAATTACCACAATCTTTCCTGCACGGTAACCGCTCTCCACCAACTTTTCCTTGATGTAATGACTGACCGCAATAATCCCGTCCCATACCCCGCGAAACCGGCAAAACTCGTTCCACAGGGCATCCTGCCAAACGTTGTGGGCAGTGAGAACCAAAGGAATCCCGAACCGCTCCTTGATTTCCGCCAGCGCATCCGCATGAACCAGACTGAAGTAGTGCATGTTGTGGGCGTGAACGAGGTCCGGCTGAACCCGTTCTACAAACCGCATCAGTTCTTCCCGGATCTCGTCCCGGCGCTGCGCAATCAGTTCCGGAGTGAGGGAGTTAAGGTCCATAAGCGGCGTGCGCCGGATAAATACTCCCTCCCAGTAACACTCCGACACTTTACCGTCAACGGCGCCGGTCAAAAGAGCCACCCGGTGCCCGCGCTTGACGACCGCCGGACAGAGCATGGTGAGGTGTGACTCCACACCGCCAATGGTGGGCGGAAACGCCCAGTGAAGCATTGCTACTCGCATCCCCAACCCCCTTGTTTGATTATCAAGGAATTTCTCTAATGAAATATTTTAGCACAACCCAGGTGAAAAGGCGAAAAGGGCGCCGCGCGCCGGCACCTCGTTACCGCAGACGATTGTGGCCCGAAGAAAGCTGTTACTCCTATTAAATCAACCCAAATCACCTATGATGAACTAAAACACCGTAAAACACCCCCGGAAATTTTTTCAAATCAATTGCCAGAGAAGAGGATTTTGTAAAAAGGCGGCGAAATTCTAGAAAAGAAGGCGAATAAATTTTAAGGAAGGATAACGCCCCCCAGAACCTCTATGAAGTTTTCGTGCCGCGACGGATAGTTATAACTGCAGGGATACAGTCCCTGTTGACGTGTATTGGGAGGATTATGGGAACCTATGGAAAAAGATAAAGAAGCCGGAAAACAACTGTTTCAGGAACTGGAACTCCTGCGGCAGCGTGTAACCGAGATCGAGGAAGCAGCCCGGAAGCGGATCCTGGAATCCGAGGAGAAATACCGCGCTATTTTTGAGAACACGGGGACGGCTACGACACTTATCGAAGAGGACGCCACGCTGGTACTGGTAAACGCAGAATTTGAAAAGCTGTCCGGCTATTCTAAAGAAGAAATCGAAGGAAAGAAAAAATGGACGGAGTTTGTGGTGCCGGAAGATTTGGAAAGAATGCTTGAATACCACCGGCTCCGGCGGATTGACGAAGCTCTTGCACCGCGAAATTACGAATTCCGGTTTCTTGACCGGTACGGCAACGTTAAAAACATTTTCATCACCATCGCCATGATTCCGGGCACAAAAATAAGCGTCGCTTCACTCCTGGACATCAGCTATATCAAAGAGATCGAGCAAAGATTCCGCAAGCAGCAGTACCTGCTGGAACTGATTTTCAACGCTACGCCGGACCTTCTGGTATTGAAGGACAGACAGTCGGTTTACCAGATGATGAACAGCGCCTTCTGCAACTTCCTGCAGAAAAGCCCGGAAGAAATCATCGGGAAAACGGATTTCGACCTTTTCCCCGCCGACGAGGCGGAGATGTACCGCCGCGACGACGCCAGGGTTATGGAAACCAGACAACCCCAGATTCAGGAAGAAGAAGTCACCGGCGCAGCAGGCAAGAAGTGGCTTTACGTGGCCAAAACACCGGTTGTGGACGACTCGGGGGAAGTAATCGGCGTGCTCTGTTCCGTACGCGACATCACCCAGCGGAAACAGGCCGAGGAAGAACTCAACCGAACCCTGAAGAAGCTGCAGCGAACTGTACTCCAGACCATTGAAGCCATGGCGCGCGTGGTTGAGACGAGGGATCCTTACACAGCCGGCCACCAGCGGCGGGTAGCCGAGCTTGCCTGCGCCATCGCCGAAGAACTGGGTCTCCCGGAAGACAGAATCAGAGGCATCCAGATGGCCGCCTTAATCCATGACATCGGCAAGATAGGGGTGCCTGCCGAGATCCTTAATAAACCCGCAAAGCTGAGCAGTTCCGAGTTCGACCTGGTTAAGGTTCACCCGCGCATCGGCTACGATATCTTAAAAGAAATCGATTTCCCCTGGCCCATTGCCCAGATGGTCCTGCAGCACCACGAAAGGATCAACGGCTCTGGTTACCCCTCCGGCTTAAAAGGTGAAGCAATTCTTCTCGAGTCACGGATTCTGGGCGTTGCCGACGTGGTCGAGGCGATGGCTTCCCACCGGCCTTACCGGCCGGCTTTCAGCATTGAGGAAGCTTTGCAGGAAGTTTCACGGAACAGCGGCATCCTCTATGACGCCGGCATCGTAGACATCTGCCTGAGGCTCTTTAAGGAAAAAGGCTTCACGTTTGATTAACGGAACTGAGTACCGGTTGAAATTACCCGGGCAAGTGTTCAACTGAGTGCCGGAGAGACCGCGAAAAACGACCCGGCATTTTGGAGGTTAGAGGTGGGAGGTTGGAAGTAAGAATTCTTGAGGGAATTCGCCTATAGCGAATTCCTAACATAATTCTAACCTCTAACTTCTCACCTCTCACTTCCATTTTGGCAGGCGAAGTTTGTGAAGCGGTCTCTAACGGGCTGTGCCATCTGACCGCCCGTCACATATTCCACACCTTGCTTTTCTCCGATCCCTCCGGACGAATATCAGACAATCGTATTAATCCGTGAGTACCCCCGCAACCCCGGACAGCCGGTTGACAACCCGTTTACAAAGCAAAGCGGTCAGGAATGTTGTTCCCAAGGAAGGATTAGGGCCACGAACATCCAATTGCAGTAGAAAGGGGTCGGGGGGAATCGTTCACGACGATAAAGTCGCGCCACCGGGAAGGAAAATGTGTGTAGGGAACCAGCACTCAGTTTGCAGAGTGCTGGGTAAGACCGGAGTAATTAGAGGTTGGAAGTTAGAGGTGGGATTTTTGAAGAAATCAGCGATGCTGATTTCTCACAAAGTTACTAACCTCCAACCTCCGGCCTCTCACTTCTAATTAAGGCAGGGACGCCGAGTTTGCGCGGTAGCCCAGCACTCA
>JBFLVI010000063.1:0-7430 GCA_040758635.1 Bacillota bacterium
CTTTGCTTACCGCAACATCGTGGGGACAAAAGCGTCAATAAGACCGATCACAAAAGCCGCGATCAAAGCCCCGATGATGCTGACACTCAAGAGCCCCGGGATCACAAACTGGGCCAGATAAATTACCACTGCGGCCGTGATAAACCCTACGAGGCCCCGGCTCTGCGGCGAAATGCGGTCGCCCAAAAGGCTTTCCGCAATGTAACCCAAAATGGTGATCACCGCCGCACCGACGAGCGCCCCCAGGAACCCGCCTTTGACCACAAAGCCTGGAGACACCCAGCTTACGATCATCAGGACGATAGCCGAAACCACAAACCTGACCAGTGCACCAATCCAGGTCTGGCGTTCCACCGTTTCACCTCCCTTGCCCATTTGACCATAGGATGGCCAAAAAAGGCAAAGTTATGCGTAAAAGAATTACGCTTTGTTTCAGGTTACTTCGGGCTTGCAATCAGCTGTCATACCGTGGTAAAATGGCAGCGTTAACTGCGAGCATCTTGCGGGCCGGTCCACCCGGCACGAAAAAACGGCAAGGAGGTGAAAACTTGGCCAAAAAGTCTTCGCTCAAGCGGCAGCAACAGATTGCCAAGCGCACCCTGCGCAACGCCAGCCTGCGGTCGGCGCTGAGAACTGCCATCAAGAAGTTTGAAAAAGCCTTGGCCGAAGGGGCGGCCGACGTGGAAGAGAAGCTGCGGTTGGCGCTGCGGGCGCTCGACAAGGCCTGGACCAAAGGCATCATCCACAAAAACACGGCCGCGCGCAAGAAGTCCCGGTTGATGAAGAAATTCAACCAGCGCCGGCTGGCCGGTTAGGTAAGCCGGTACCGGACTAACCGTCCGGCTACGAGGGCAGAACCTTACGGCAGGAATTCGCTCGCGAATTCCTTTCTAATTTTTGGCGTCAAATGTTACCTCCAACCGCTGCAGGCGGCAGAAAGACCGGCGCCTATTTCGGAACCGTTTTCTTCAGACCCTGCAGCAAAAGCCGCCGCTCCAACCCGGCAAGAAATTCCTCGCGGCCGGTCTTGACCGCCGCATCGAGCTCGAGCAGGCTCCAGAAAAGCTCTTCCACCTCGGTGCGGGGAAAGCGCCGCGCCTGGGCCGCCACTTTTTTCGCCACAAAGGGGTGGACGCCGAGTTCCCGCGCCAGGGTCTCGCCCCGGCCGCCCGCGGAAAGAAAGTCCTGTGTCAGGATAATCAGGCGCAGTTGCCGGGCGAGAAGGGCCAGCACCACCCCGGCCGGCTCGGTTTCAAGAAGAGCGCGGATTTTAGCCAGGGCCGCGGAGTAGCGCCGCTCTCCAAACGCGTCCATCGCCGCAAAAATCGTCTCCTCGCCCGCGGCGGTAATTACGGCCGCGACATCGTGCGCGGTGACGGTTGCCTTGTCACCGGTATAGGCGAAAACCTTCTCCAGCTCGTTTGCCAGCACCGTCAGCTCCCGTCCTGCCGCAAGCAACGCGTCGGCCGCCCCCGGCTCGAAAACTTTTCCCGCCTGCCGCGCCCTTTTCTGGAACCACTTCTTCAGGTCTTCAGGCGCCAGGTGGGTGAACTCCACCGCCCGCCCGTGCGCCTGCACTAATTTATAGACCTCCCGGCGCTTGTCCACCGCGGCGGCGGTGCAGAAGATCAGACAAGTGGCGGCGTTCGGCTGACACAGGTAGGCGATCAGGGCAGGGTCCTCCTTCTGCCGGCCGGAAGTGAAATAAGGCGCGTTCTTCACCACCACCAGCCGGCGGGAAGAGAAAAGCGGAAGGGTGTCAGCGATTTCGACCACCTCCCGCGGAGAAACCTCTTCCCCGTCGAGTGCCGCGTAATTAAGGGCATCCCCCCCCACTAGCGCTTCCCGGAAACGACGCACCGCCTCCCGCTGCAGGTAAACCTCCGGCCCGTAAAAGAGATAAACCGGCGCGATCTCACCTTTTTCCAATTCCGCCAGCAAATCCAAAAAGTAGCGCATTATCCTTCTCCCATCTGGCGCGCCACCGCCGCCACCTTGCCCTGGATTGAAAGCTCCTTGTCCCGCCGCTCGTCAATCTTAATTGTGGTCACCACCCGCTTGACCCCGGCGGCAAAGGGCGCCAGGTGCATCCGCCGCGCCGCCGCCAGCACCGCGTCGAGCTCCCCTTCTACGATCGTTCCCATCGCCGTCACCTCATACTTGAGCCCGCTCTCCTGCAGCACCCTTATAGAGTCCGCCACGTAACGGCTCACGCTCGCCGAGCCGGTCCCCAGCGGCACCACGGAGATTTCTGCGACTACCATTGTCGCGCCACCTCCCTTATCGCCCATTATCACACCGCCCCACCCTGCCGGCCTACCGGCGGAAGGAGAAACTCCGAAGCCCCAGCCTTCTAAATCCCGTCGAAGAGCGCCAGCACCAGCGCCCGCGCCTTTTCCGCAAACTCCTCGGGAACGTACAAATCCGCGCCCTGCGGCAGAATCGTTCCCGTGGACCCAAAAACGCCCGCGTCCGGAGACTTCACCACCGATGGAATGCCTTCGCGCTCGAGGAGTTGCTGCGCCTGCTCCGCAAAAATCCTGCCCGGGAAATTCTTCACCTTCACCAGCGACATACCGGTTATTCCTCGAAAAACGAAAGGGCTTTCAGAATGATCGTAAGCGCAAAATTAGAGGAAAATCAAGGCCGCAATAAACTCGGTGCTTATTACCTTTAGTGAGCGGGTAATCACCCCGGATTGTTATACTGGCCCATCCAAAAATTTTACCTACATCCTCTGCGACCCGGAGTTAGTGGCGGTGAAAATCTTCGCGGTGCCGGAGGTGTTAGTCACCGCTGAAGATCTTGGCATAAAACCCGGGACAGTCTTCACCGAGGCAAGCTGCGGCACCAACGCCTTGGCTCTGGCGCGGGAGCATAATCGCCTTGTAGCCATCCGCGGGAAACAGCACTATTGCAAACTGTTCAAGGACTGGTGGTGCATCGCCAGCCCGATAACAAATCAGAAAGGCAGGATCCTGGGCTACCTCGATATCTCAATGCACGCCGCCAAAGAACTCGGCCTCGCCGCGACATTTCTCAAAAAGCTGCTGAAACTAATTGAGCAACAGTTAACATCCTTAGAATTCGGAAAAGCTGACCACAGACCTTCAGATACATTTTCTCCACTTGCCAGCGCTCCTAACTACAAAGCCCTCCAGCTCACCTCACGCGAAGAAGAAATTCTCACGTTAAAATTATTGGGTTTGAAGAACCAGGAAATAGCAGCACGACTTTACATAAGCAGCAATACAGTCAAGGTTCACGGCAGGCACATTTACCGTAAACTCGGCGTCCAAAACTTCCCGGAACTTATCGCCAGAATTTATCGTTGATTTACCTCCCTCTTTCTCCCCGTCCCGAGCTTATTCGGTAAGCTTTTTTCTTGCCCTTTTTGTGAATCACCCTCCAGGTTAATGTAATACTTTTGGATTATTATGCATAATTCCCAGGATTAAAAAATACCCCTCTGAGGTAATCGACAATCAAATCTTACCAGGCTAAGGTATATCCGGAACTTCTGGGCAGTGATGGATTTGGAGTGGGACTTGGCGTATTGTGTTAGGGGCGATTTGGCTATGTTAAAGAGGCTTCTTTTCACTGCTCCGTGCTCGGGAGACACGAACATCCTCCGAAAAAAGTAGAAAAATACTCCTTTTGGAAGGATGGACACCAGAACGGGGCCGGATTATAGTGCAGAAAAAATGCCCTACCAATTTGGTCCCAGGAGGTGGAATCTTAGGGGAATCTTGCTTGAAGAGGGAGCTCAGCTTACCAGGGATTTTCGTGAAGGTATATTCGTAAGGGAGGAGAAATATCGTGTGGAAACGGCGGATTCTTCGGCGGTGGGCAGTTTTACAAGCCCCGCTTTTATTTATTCTGTCTATGGTATTTCCCGTTACTGCTCTGGCGGCATATGCTTATAATTATGGTGACGATGAATTCAGATATTCTTCTGATAACCTCTTATACGCCTGCGAGGCCTGGACTAACTTGGGGCTTACTTGGAGCGCTTACTTTGGGTGGCAGTTTGTAGAAAGCACTGTGCTGGCTAATATGCCCTACGGTAATGGATTTTATGCCACCTGCCACGGCGGGCCTAACGTCATTTATGATAATTACGGGTCGCCAATTTATGGAGGAGAAATTTACACTGCGAGGCAGGGGGACTGGAAAAGACTCGTGTATTGCGACGCTTGTTGTAGTGCGTATGACGGTAGTTTAGCGTGGGGGTTCGGCATTCAAAACGGTGATGGAAGCCTTCATTGTTTCCTGGGATGGATAGGTATCACCTATGACAGCTATGAGCACTCACAGTGGAATTACGTGTTTTGGAACAATGTGAAGAACCATAACACCATCTATAATAGTGCAGTGGCGGCAAATCGCCAGTGGCCTTTACCTGAGAGTTGGCGCTTCTACGGTAATCCTAATTGGGCCTATTAACCTTTTCGCAGGGAGGTTGAAGAAAATGAGAAAGAACCTGAAACTCTTGCTTGGGACCGCTATATTAGGGGTCCTATTAGTTGCCGCAATATTTGCATGGGCCGAAAATCAACAAAAAATGATTCCTTCTTTCATAAAACCGCTGGACTCCAATAGAACAAGTGGAGTAATCGAACAGGCGAAGGCTCAGGAATTGGCGAAAAGCATAGTGGCAAAGTTTCGGCCGGGGGCGGAGATTTCCGAGGGAACTCTCCAAGAAAAGCTCCCCGGACAGAGGAAGGTCTGGTCCTTTAAGTTTGGTAAACAGGGCTGGTTAGACCTGGATGCAGAAACCGGTGAACCGCTGATTTACGGCTACGTAGACACAGAAAAGCAGCTTATGAACGCCAAAACCCACAGGACTACACTGGGGAAAGAAGATTTGCTCGAACTGGCGAAGCAAGAGTTCCAGAAGCTGGGTGTTTCTTGGCCGGGAGGAGAACCAGAGGCAGAGCTGATAACAGATTTAGGCGGCTGTCCCGGAATCGCAGAGTGGCGGATAAAATGGCCAAAGCTTTATAAGGGCTATCAATTTCGCGGTGACACAATAAACGCCACAGTAGATGCTTATACGGGGGAACTTTTAGCTTATAACAATTATTGGTTCTCCAAAGCCCCTCCCACACTGGAAGTAAAAGTAGCGAAAGACGAAGCCAGGGAAGTTGCGGCGAAAGTTTTGGCTTCTTCAAGCAGCGAGGTAAAGGATGTGGAAATCGAATCCCCGGGCGAACTTTATATCGTAAACCCCAATTACCGCTGGCGGGAGGATAGAGAGTTTATCAAGTATCCGCCGGGAGAAACAAGGCTTGCATGGCTTTTCAACTTCACCTTGAAGCGTCAGTTCCCTGAAACGGTTTATAAGCAGGTCGGAGAAATCTGGATTGATGCCGAAAATAAGGAAGTCTTGGGAGGGGTAATAAGCCCTTAAAGTGAAGTTTAAATTAAAAATGTAATGTACTCCCTAGAAGGAACTGTTGGGAATACAAAGTTTGTTTTGTTCACCCCCCAAGAAGAGCGTAGTGACCCCCACAAGTCAAGACAAAATCGGCCGGTTTAAAGGGAGTCTTTTAAATTTTGATAACAGGCTGAACACCACCCCAAGCTATTATCTATCTCGCCCGGCTGCGCGTCTTGTGGCAAGGGCTCAGCACCCCGCTACGCGGCCCCTTGACCGCCGCCGGGCTGCGATAGGATTGCATCTAAGGGGTGTTCGGAATGAATTACGGGCTCAGCACCCCCTTCCTTAGGCAGCAGTCTGTTGAGCCAGATAGGCCCGGTATTTAGCCGGTGAGCGGAAAGCCTTGTGGCCGAATGCAGCCTTTCGGTGTTGTAGAAACGGATATACCGCTCGATGTCCTGCCTGGCTTCGTCAAAGTCCCGGTATTCGGTGAGCCAAACGGCTTCTTCTTTCAGCGTGCGGAACCACCTCTCAATAAAGGCATTAGCGTCTGGGTTGTTGTAACCTGTCCGTTCGTGGGTTATGCCGCAGTCGCGCAGCACTCAAGGCATTAACGTTTGGCTTGAACATCTGACAGCCGTTATCCGACCTGATGGTCAGGTTCTGATCCCGGGTGCCGTGGGGGAACCGGTGGTTGAGTGCCATATCCACGGCCTCCAGCAAAATATCGGTGGTGCAGCGCGGGGAAAAGGCCCAGCCGATGATCTCCCGGGCAAAGGCGTCAATGACCGCAAATAAATACCCCCCAGCCACTCTTACGCCGCACCATACCTTGGTCATATCAACCTGGAAGTGCTCGTTCGAACGGGCCGAGCGGGCGGCCTGATTCTTTGGTGCGCTTCGCAACACGTTCTTTGACCGGTACGGTGAGGCCTTCTTCCTGCACGATCCGCTGCACTTTCTTCCGGTTGATGGAGCGCGACTTGACCGGTTCCGTAAGACGGCGATAACCCGGCGGTAGCCGTAAGTCGGGAACTGGATGCAGATCCTGATGATCGCCTGCTTTATCTCGGCGTCCTTGTTGGGCCGCTCTTTTTGGGGCAGGTCCTGGAGCAAGCTGTAACAGTACGTTCTGTTCAGGTCGAGGGTCTTGGCAATAAGGGCGACTTTATACCTGTCCTTATGGAGTGTCTGGACCTGCAACCGGGCAGTTACTTCAGGACCCAGTTGGTCTTTTTTTTTTAAGGATGTCAATCTGCATGGCCTGCTCGCCGATTTTGGCCCAGGTCCCCCGGAGTTTGCGCTCCAGTTCTTGTTCCCGGCTGGAAGGGCCGTTTTGTAAAGTTACGGCTTTGCCACCCTTTAAGAAAGCGTCCCGCCAGCGGTAGAACTGGGACTGGGAGATTTGGTGCTCCCCGGCATATGGCGGCTATGTTAGCTTCAGGCATCAGGCCCGCTAAGACGATTTGCATCTTTTGTTCGGCTGTCCACTGACGCCTCACGCATGGTTCTTTTCCTCCTCGTTTATTCGCTCCCATTCTACCATGCCGTTTGTCTGGTGTTCTATGGGGTCAGTATAAACGATATTTAATGCTATCTTCTACGGGGATGTTCATCCTCTTTTTTTCTGCTAAAATTAGACCTGAGAACTTAGAATTAAATTTCATAATGTTTGGTAATAAAGTGGCATTTAGGCCTATAACTAACAGTTTCCAAAAACTGTTGTCACCTTTACTTTCCTACGTCGTCACACATAAATTTGTGGCTGGATTTTTATTGATTACGGGTGTAGCCTTTCTCCTTAGATTGACGTGGAATCTCACGGTTCACACCTACCCAATCTCGGACTTTGCCTGGTATCATGAACGCGCAGTTGGACTAATTCAAGGCGAAGGATATTCGGTTGACGGCAGGCCCACCGCTTACTGGCCTATCGGCTATCCTTTGTTCTTGGCCGTGGTTTATAAGGTATTTGGGCCCCATTTTTATGTAGCTAAGGCTTTCAATATTATGATGAGTTCTGCTACAGTCGGGTTGACTTTTCTTC
>JBFLVI010000064.1:0-7131 GCA_040758635.1 Bacillota bacterium
TCTTCTCTATTAACCCGTCTGGAAAGAAGGAGACTATAGTAACACGCGGCTAAAATTGCAAGCCCCAAACACCTTCGGCGCCAAGGCTTTTGGGCTACTGTTTACCTATGGACTGTCGAACTCGGGCTTGAGTTAGACAGTTTATTGAAAGCAAACACCTTTGGAGCAACGGAAATGCACGGATACCACGACCCTACGGTTGAACTTCTCATTAGTAAATGAAAGCAATAGGCCGGTACTACACAGATTCCCAGTTATAATTTTCCGAAATAATTACCGCTTGTGGCAGGAATAATGCAATTTTTGTAGAATAATGTAAAATCAACCCGTGGGAGGAGTGGGCGGGTGCGGCAGTTAAGAAGTACGCTTTTCCTTATCGCTCTGTGCCTGCTGCTCATTGGGGGTTCCGGCGGGGGTTCCGTTTCCGCCCAAGCCTACGAGAGCCCCCATGGGCCGTATACTGCTTTTCCCGTCGGCTGCGCCGCCTGCCACGTGGCCCACGCCAGCCTGGGGCCCCAACTTCTAATGAAAACCGACATCACCACGCTTTGCCTGACCTGCCACGACGGCACCGCCAGCGTCTTCAACGTCGTTTACGTGCCCGAAGAAGATATCTACGGCACCGGCGTAACAAGAGAGGTTTACGGCTTCGGTTTCGGCACTACCTCCGGCGCGGTCTACTTCCACCCGGTGAAAAATACCGGTAACCCCGCCGTAGGAGAAATAATCGAATGCACCCACTGCCACAACCCGCACGGCGATATGTCGGTACCCGACCAGGTCTACCCGCGCCTCCTGAAGAGCAGCGACGGAACTAACAGCTACTACCAGGGACCCGCCTTCTGTTTAGCCTGCCACGGCAGCGTTGACCAGGGTTTCCCGAGTGTGGAAAACGAGTCGGTCAGCTACTGGGTCTACACCCTCGGTAACCACCAAAACAGCAACGCGGCGCATTACGATACCGCCAAGGCGGCGCTGCAGCCCGCATCCGGGACCCTCGTCACCTGCGCCACCTGCCACTTCAAGCACGCCTCGGACCTGCGGCGGCTCGTCGCAAAGGCCGAGGAAAACCTCTGTCTCAAGTGCCACGACAACCCAGCCAACTCGATGAGCGGGCGGAACATCAAGAACGAGTTTTCCGTGACCAAAGCCTCGTACCACGACATCTACGGCGAACGCACCGGTGCCAAGATCGAGTGCTCGAGCTGCCACGGGCCGCATACCGTGGGTGCGAAGTCCCTTTCCGTGAGCGACACCACCTACTCGCAGGTGGCCAACCCGGACAACACCAAGTCGGTGATGGCCAGGGTTTACGCCGTCCAGGACAACGGTATCGGGAACACCGTCGGCACCTTCACCGATTTTTGCCTGAAGTGCCACGACGGCAGCCCGCCCACGGCCACCGAAAGCACCACGGAATACGTGCCCTACCGCATCGTCTTTCCCTCTGAGGAAACGATCTACATCACCACCAACTCCGGCGGCTGGAACAAAGGCAATTATCCATCCGCGAGCCACGGTGGGACGGGAATGACCTGCCTTATCTGCCACGAGAGCCACGGCTCGGACTATCCGGCTTTGCAGCGGTATCCCGAAGATACAGCGTCAACAGACGGGGAGTGCATCTTTTGCCACGACGGCCGCATCAGCGCACCGAACGTAAAGACCGACCTTACCAAGACATACAGACACCCGACGCTTTATGTCTCCGGCAAGCACAGCAACACCGAAAACTATAACAACCTGCCGCTGGCCGACAGGCACGCGGAGTGCGCCGACTGCCACGACCCGCACCGCTGCGACAGCACCACCGCTTCGGCACCGGCGGCTTGGGGTTCGATCAAAGGGGTGTCCGGTGCGCTTATCAACTACGGTTCAGTCACCTGGGATAACTGGCCCACCGGGGTGACCTCCAGCCTGAAGCTGGGGATTGACTACCAGTATGAGCTCTGCTTCAAGTGTCACTCCTGCTTTAGCTACGGCTCCAGCCCCCCGAGCGGCTACACCGACCAGGCGAAGGAATTTAAACCTACCAACGGGGGGTACCATGCGGTTTGGGGAGCAAGTAAGATAGGTTCTCCTTACGGTAAGTTTACCGGCGTGGACCGGAACGGCAACGCCTGGGCGTACAACAGCCGGATGTACTGCACCGACTGCCACGGCAGCGACAGCACGAGCGTCGAAGGCCCCCACGGATCGAGCCAGCAGTATATCCTGAAAGCGCCGTGGAACCCGGATACCAGCCAGGCAGGCGCTACGGGGAAGCGCGGCACCGATACTTCCAGTCATCTCTGCTTCAAGTGCCATGACTACGCCTTCTACGCCGGTAACGGGGTTTCAGGTTACACTTCCAAGTTCTCCGGGAGTGCAGGGTCCAACCTTCACGTGTTGTACAAGGGCCAGGGCTACGTTCATGAACAGGGCTGCGCCTGCTGCCACGGAGCGGTCCCCCACGGCTCCAAGCGCCGGGGATTGCTCTTCACCACGGCCTACGGTTCGCCTTACGCCACCGGGGTGAAGATTACGGGCTTACCTGCAACATTGCCAAACCCCGGAAACTGGAGCAAGTGGGATTGCAGCACCGTTTCCGGCTGCCACTAAAGAAGTTAGAGGCCGGAGGTTGGAGGTTGGAGGTTGGAGGTTGGAATCAAGGATTTTCCCTATCGTTGCAGTAATCGTCCAACAGAATAACCGGCACAACCTCTATCTTTGCCCAGGTGAAATCGTTACCCACAATCGCCTCACACCCGCTTGCCTTTGCCGTGGCGATAATAAGGGCGTCCGGCAGGGGTAACCCGCTCCCCGCCCGCAGCTTCGCCGCTTCCTGAGCAACCGGCCGCGAGACGGGTACCACGTCTATACCCGGGAAGTCGTTAAGGAAAGCCCGGACCATACTCAGGCTCTCCGCATCATTTTTTCTGAGGGGACCGACGAGCAACTCTGCTTCTGTAATTACCGCTAACCTCGCTTCTATAGCCTGCTCTTCAATAAGGCGGAATAGCGGCTCTACCAGGCCGCTGTACGGAACAACCTCCTGGAGAAAGTAGATGGGGACGCTCGTATCGAAGAGCACGCGGCGGTACCTGCTCACCTCTTTTAGGAAAGATTCTCTTCCCAAGACGCACGCTCCCTTCGCAGGTAAAGTTCGATTTCTTCTTTGGTCCTGCCGTAGACATCCCTGAGGCAACCGGATAAAAGCTCCGTGTAGCTCTTTGTCTTGGGAGAAATTATAATCTTATCGCCCACAATCTCCAGCAGCACCTTCTCCCCTGGTTTCAATCCTAAGGCCTTACAAAAAGCCGCTGGCATGGTTATCTGCCTCTTACTGGAAAGTTTCACAATAGACCTATTCATTCTTCTTTCCCCCAATAAAAAATTCTCTTACCATTATAGCAGATAGTAAGAGAACAGACAACCACAACAGCTTAGGGCAAAACAGGATCGTGGCAGGAAAAGCTCCCCTTTTGAAAGTTTTGTTTGACTTTGCCGCCTAAAGTAATTAAACTGATAAAATAAAAGTGTTGGCCAAAACTCGGGTCCAAAAGACACAGCGGACCAGGCAGCGGGGTGGATAAAAATTCTCGCCAAAATAAAGGACCATTTCACCTCTATCCGGGCCATCCTCACGGTACTGGCCTTTTTAAGCATCGCTTCCGCCATCGGCACCTTGATTCCCCAGAACAAAGACCCCTTTTTCTACACCCAGCAGTACGGACCGACCCTCGGGCAGCTCATCATCAGCACGGGCCTCGCCAACCTCTTCCGGTCCTGGTGGTTTACCGCGGCGGAGATCTGGCTCGTGGTGAGCCTCTTAATCTGCACGTACTACCGGGGTCAGTTCGCCGTCCGCCTCAGCCGCAGGGACGCCAAACGGGGCCTGGGCGCCTGGGGTTTGACCGTTTTCCACGTCGGACTGGTTTTCATCTTAGTCACCCTGATGTTCACGCCCCGCGTTCAGAAAGAAGAACAGTTCGATGCCGTACCGGGACAGACCGTCGCCCTTACCGCCGAAGGCTTTCCTTTTGACCTGCAGGTAAAAGACTTCCAGATCAAACACTACCCGGACGGCTCTCCAAAACAGTACATCAGCCGCTGTGCCGTGATTGAAAACGGCAAAGTTACCCGGGAAACGGACGTTATGGTGAACCATCCCCTGAAGCACCACGGGGTCAAGGTTTACCAAATGCAGTACGGCTGGCTCTTGGGCGGGCGCCTGACGGCCGGGGAGAACAATATGCCCATCGAAATCGCCGCGGGCGGGCAACTGCCGCTCGGGCCGCACTACGCCCTCGACGTACGCTTCTACCCTGATTTTGCGCGTGCCCCCAACGGTATGCCGACCACCCGGTCGCAGGAGCCGAAAAACCCCCGGGTGCTCTACATCCTTTACTTCCAGAACCAGCCGGTAGATATGAATCTCCTGGAAATGGGACAGGAAGCCGAGCTTCCCGGAGGGAAGATTGTATTTGACCGGTACTCTTTATATACGGGTTTGCAGGCAAAGCAAAACCCGGCGCTCCCTTACACCTTTGCCGGCTTTATCCTTTCCACCGCAGGCGTTTTGCTCTACCTGATCTTTAACCCGCGGCGCCGCCCGGAAAGCGGGCGTCAGAACGCAACGGGCGCCGAGGAAACATAAAACCCGAAAAGAGGTGTTTTTAAGGTGCAGGCCATCGAAAGCAATTCCTTTACCCTCGCCTTCATCGCTTATGTCCTCTCCCTGGCGGCCTTCTTTTCCTTCTTTTGGACCAGGAGCGACCGCTCGGCCAAGTTGGGCTTCGCGCTCACCGGTACCGGCCTGCTCTTTCACCTGGTCAGCCTGACCGCCAGAAGCATCGCCGCCGGGCGCTGGCCCTTCGCCAATCTCTACGAGTTTATAAGCCTGATGATCTTTGCCATCGCTGCCGGCACCCTCATCATCGGTCTCCGTTACCGGATGTCCGGTACCGGCATCTTCGCCACGCCGCTCGTCGTAGGGCTCATGGCCTACGCCTTTTCGATCAAAAAGGCGCCCGAGGCCCTGGTCCCGGCGCTCCAGAGCTACTGGCTCCAGTTTCACGTGGCCACCGCGATTCTGGCGTACGGGGCCTTTGCCTTATCCTTCGCCCTGGGCCTCATGTACCTGGTAAAAGGCCGGTCTGAGGCGCCGGAAGCGGGCCTGCGGGGGTTGATCCCCGAGCCCGGGCGCCTCGATCGCCTGATCTACGGGACTATCGCCTTCGGCTTCGCGTTCCAGACGCTTCTGATCATCACCGGCGCGGTCTGGGCTGAGGAGGCCTGGGGAACCTGGTGGAGCTGGGATCCGATGGAGACGTGGGCGCTCATTACCTGGCTGGTCTATGCCTTCTACCTCCACGGCTGGACGCGCGGCTCCTGGCGGGGCCGGCGCGGCGCCTGGCTGGCCGTCATCGGCTTCGCCGTCGTAATGTTTACCCTGATCGGTGTAAAATTCGTCCTGCCCGGTCTGCACAGCTATACGTAAAGAGCAGAAAAACCATCAGGTAGCTCTCACCTGTGGTAAAACAAAAGGGCGGTTACCCGCCCTTTTATTACCGGTTCACGCCCATCACTTTCATCTTCAAGGTCGGACGGACTCCAAAGGCCGTCACCTTAAGCTTGAACCTTAAACCGTGAACGGACCCCTTTAAGGTCTATCAGCTTAAGCTGAACTGTGAACCGCGAACCCAATCTCCTCGTCGGTGAGGTAGCATCCCGGGTCCGGCGCCCAGAAATCGCCGTAAACCGCCTCGGCCCGGGCCCGGAAGTTGCCGTTGCAGATCTCGAGCCACCGGCAAGAGCCGCAGCGTCCCTTCAAAAGGGGCTTCCGGTTCCGGAGCTGCTTGAGCAGCGGGTGCGTCTCGCCGAACCAGATCGCGCCGAACTCCTGCTCCCTCACGTTGCCCAGGGGGTGGTTCTGGGTGAACTGGTCGGGATAAACGTTTCCGAACCAGTCCACTGCCCCGATGCCGCTGCCGCTGCGGTTGCCGCCCGTTTGTTTCAGCCAGTTGTACACCCTTTCTGCTTGTTCCGGCGCCGTCTGGCGCAGCTTCAGGTAGATGTAAACCGCGTCGGCGTGGTTGTCCACCGTCAGGATCTCCTTCCCCAGACCCCGCCGGCAGAAGTCGGCTGTCCGCTCGATGATCAGGTCCACCACCCGGCGCTTGGTCGCCGGGTCCAGGTCCTGGTCCCGCAGGCTGACTCCGCGGCCCACGGAGACAAGGTGGTAAAAGCAGACTCGGTTGATTCCTTCCTGCTCCACCAGGTCAAAGATCGCCGCGATATCCCGGTAGTTCTCCCGCGTGATGGTGAACCGCAGCCCCACCCGCTGGTCCACCGCCACGCAGTTCCTGATACCGTCGAGCGCCATCCGGAAAGCCCCCGCGACCTTGCGCATCCGGTCGTTCAGTTCCTCCAGGCCGTCGAGGCTGACTCCCACATAGCCGACACCGGCCTCCTTGATCCGCCGCGCCACCTCCGGCGTGATCAGCGTCCCGTTGGTAGAAATGACCGGGCGGATGGCGCGTTCCTTAGCGCACTCGACCAGTTCAAAAAAGTCGGGCCGCATCAGCGGCTCGCCCCCGGAAAAAAGCAAAACCGGCACCCCGGCCTTTGCCAGGCCGTCTATGAAGTGTTTCGCCTCCGCCGTCGAAAGCTCTCCCTCGGCCGGGCCCGCCGTCGCACTGGCGTAGCAATGACGGCACCGGAGGTTGCACGCCCGGGTCGAATTCCAGACCACCACCGGCCCAGGAGGCCGGCCGGTGGAGCGGTACCTTAAAGCGTCACCGGTTTCTTCCTGTCCGGAAAGCATCTTCGAAATACTGAGCAAATGCCAAACCCCCTCCTTAGCGGTTCATCTTTTTGGCAAAATCACCAAGCCGGTCCGAAAAAAGGAGCGGATCACTGCTTTCTCCGCCAAATAGAAATGTTTTTGCGCTAAATAGTCAAAAACCGGTCAATCTTTTATACCATTAGCCGAGAATTTAGTCAAGACGGGGTTGCGGCTTCGACCGTGTCAAGGTTTAGTAGGTAAACTCCCGCAGAATTTTAAAACCCTGTATAAGAACGCCGTAGCGAAACAAGTTCACGCAACACATACTTCACAAAAGGCCGGCTGGCAAACGGCCCGCTTAG
>JBFLVI010000065.1:0-7021 GCA_040758635.1 Bacillota bacterium
TACCTTCTTGATCCAATATTATGTGTCTGTATGCCGTCTCTGAAGTTTGCACGAGTTCTTACACCTCAAACTTGTCTTCTTTCCCGAAGAATAAGGCCTCCAGATAAATTATACCACGCGCGCCGCACAAAAAACAGCGCAAACCAGAATCGCGAGGAGCAGCCGAATTTAAAAACCCGGGGGCCAATGCCCCACGGGTCTTTGTTATGCCTACCGTGGCGGTCATCCCAAACTCCGGCCCAACTCCCGCTGAGAGTTATATTCCTGCCACCGGCCGGCCGGTGAGGTAGCGCCAGGTAGCGAGGAGCGCCGCGTGCTGGCACCGGACGCTGTAAAGGTTCGCCTGCGCCTCGGCTAAGGCCGCCTCGGCCTCGCGCGCCTTGTCCCGCGCCACCAGACCCACCCAGCACTCAACTCAGAGAGACAACTCCTCTATCCGCTACCGTAGCAGGTTCCTATATACTTCCACATTTGGCAGTAAGAGTTACGTCCCCTCAGTTGAGTGCTGGGTACTGCGCCCCTACCAGCCGGAATACGTCCCGGGCTGTTTGCACCGCCGCTAGATCCTGCGTCCTCGAATCCCGTTCTCTTAGAATTACAAAGCAGCCAGTATCCAAATAGCCGCAAGCCAGTCCCGGAAGCGTCTCCTTCTTTTATTCACCTGAAGCCTGCTGCCTTAACGGCCGCTACTGCCCGACTGGCTACTGGCAGTGGTAGCCGTTTGGTCCCCGCCACTTCCGGTACCAAGAACCACTCCGGCAGTCCAGGGCTTGTAAAAGGCCATTTTCAGTAAATCGTGCTGGCACTGGAGCGCCAGAAAAGCTTGCTTGGCCTGGGCCAGGGCAGCTTCTGCGGCAAGAAGGTCGGCCTGCGTGGCCATTCCTACCTCATAACGCAAACGCGCTACCCGGAGCGAAAGTTCTGCCAGCCGGAGGTTTTCCTGCGCCGTAGTACACGATTCCTCAAGCGACTTCGCCGTGTAATAGAGGGTGCGGGTGAGCTGGCGCGTACTCTCGCGCGCCACCGCAACGTCGGCCTTAGCCTTGTTCAGCTCCGCCTTGTCTACATCATAATTGTGCAGCATACCGTAGGTGTCCCGCTCGAGACGAACCGCCTCGTTGGCGATCCAGACGGCAGGACTGTTTTCCGTGATTTCCTCGATGGCCTTCTCGGGGTCTTCAACCCGCAAAGGCTCGTAAACAGGGGATTCAGTTAGTATGGGCCTGCTGTCTACTGGCAACCCCAAAAGCTCGGCCAACTCCGCGTAGGTTCGTTCAAGCCCGTTCTTGGCTTCAGCAAGCACAGCCTGGACCCGGGCAATCTCCGCCCGCATACCTTGGAGACTGACGGCGGTTTCCATCCCCACTTTATAGCGCGCCTCAGCATTGGCAAGCTGTTTCTCCTTTTCTGCAAGGGCAAGCTCCTGAGCCCTGATTTTCTCAATCTCCTGGAGCAGCCCGTAGTACTTCTTGTAGACGGTAGCGATAACGGAATCCTTCTTAGCCTCATAATTCTTTTGTTTAACCAGCCAGTTAAAATTAGTGATGTAAACCAACCCTTGCGGGTCCTCCCCGGTGGGTAAGCTCACGTAGAGGTCCTGCCCCGGGATGTAAGTCCGGAGGAGAACGGCGTTATAGGTCTCCCAGGCTTCCCTGCGGGTTTCCTTGGCCGCTTCAACCTCAAGATAGGCCTGCTTGAGCTCTTGGCTGTTCGCCAGCGCTAATTCAACCGCCTCCGCGAGACTCAGCCCGTTGTCAACGGTTGCTGCGAAGGCAGGGGTAGCAGCTAATGCCGCCGCCAGTACACCAAGGACCAGGACTAAACCAAGTCTAGACATTGATAATCCCTCCAGAGCATTTGTACGTTGCGTTTCCTTGTTTATTGAAGCGGCTTGAAGGTACCGCTGTCGAAAGATTGTGGAAATAGTTTACGAATTTAACTATTTTGTTAAGCTAAGTATACTCTGACAAGAGCGGCGAGTCAACAACATCCCGCCCTGTTTTTTAGAAGGAAAAGGCCCGGCTTTGAGCCGGGCCCTAAGGTGCAAGCTCACCTTACCGGATGCTCATGTAGACGGTCTGCGTGGTGCCATCCCAGGTCACCGTAGCACCGAGCGCCTGGGCGACGAACCGGAACGGCAGCATCGTCCGGCCAGGAGCCGCGATCTCCGGCGCGACGTCCATCGTGATCGAGGCGCCGTTAATCTGCATCACCTTCGAGCCGATGGTCATCTGCACGACGCGGTCGCCCTTGATCAGGGTGACGGTCCGGTTCACGCCGTCCCAGATGATGTTGTCCTCGTCAACGCCGCAGGCGAGCGCCGCGTACCGCACCGGCATGTAGGTCCGGTCGTTCTTGATGTACGGCGCCACGTCCATCGTCTGCTCCTCGCCGTTCACCGTGTAGGTGGTGGAGTCGATGACGAAGGAGGCGTCCCGCTTTGTCGGCGATACGATGGCGGCGTTGACTACTGTTGCGATAGCCTTGTCGCTTACTTCATTGTAGTCCTTGCCGATAGAGACCTTGATATCGCCCGCAGACGCACGGTTGTCGATATCGTACTCGATTTCGGTGATTTCGATCGTGCTGGCGAGGTTGCTCTCCTCGGTAATTTCAATGGTCAACGTATCGCCGTCGACAGTAACGTCCCCGATTTCAAGGTCGCCCTCAGTGACCTCAACCTCGGGTGCGCCGCTGAACTGGACGCCCATCGGCAGTACTAAGTCAAATAAACGGTCGATTGTTGTTAGTTGCAAAGCACCGCTGGCAACCTCTGTAATTGTGATTTTACCCGCGGCCTGCTCGGAGCCGAGCGGGTTGACATTTACCTTTTCAGCCTCTACGGTAAACGGCGCTTTGACCTGGCCGATAACCGCAGTGCCCGTTACCGCACCGCCGAAGGTGATTTCGAGGTCGCCCGTCTCAGCGTTGGCGTCCGCTTTGACTACAAACTCGTCCAGAACGACGTCGTCAGTGACCTCGGCATCAAAAGCGAGCCAGATGCTCTGGTCGTCATTGTAGAGTTTCTTAACCGTCAGGTTGGTACAGTCGGCGTTAAGCGACGCGGTACCGTCGGCCCACTTCAAGCCCTTGGGCAGAGTAATCGTAATGTAGTCGTCGTCATCGAACTTGGTACTCGGGTCGAGAGTAACCGTTACGTCGTCCATGGTTCTCGTCTGGCCGAGGTAAACAGTGTCCTTATCAGCCTTTTTCACGGTGATGTCAACCGTGCCCTCGCCGACCTTGGCTATGGTGACGGTCTTTGAGTCCACATCGCCGGCCACTTTAACGTCCACGTCGCCATCAGAAGTGCCGGGCTCAACGATTAGCTTGGGGGTAATCTCAATGCTTCCCATTATCGAGGATGAAGGTGTACCAACCTCGATGGAAAGTGTCCGGTCGTTTGTGCCCGTAATCTCCCAATCCGATACGGTCAGGCCGCTGTATACGATGTTTGACGTGCTTAAAACATCATCGTCCCAGCTTACACCGGACTTTTGAATGGTCAGCAAGATGGTGTCGCCGGCACTGAGAGCACCGGGGGTGTCCTCGTCGATGGTGATCTTCGCGCCAGTCTTGCCCGAACCCACAGTAACGGTCTTCGGCGAATCGGCGGTGATGGTTACGGCGCTGGTTTTGATTTTGGCGATGGTGACGTTGGCCGTGGTCTCGTACTTCACGCCGCCGTCGTAGTTCCAGACTTTAACCGCAGCGACTATGCTCCCGGTGAAGCCCGACTTAATATCTACCGAAGTGAAGTCGATTTCCACCTCTGCGCTATTAATGTCGGTTGCTTGCACCAAGACTTTTCTCGATGTATTGCTGAGCTTGCTGCCGCCGGTAACATCATAATCGGCGGCCGCATCAAGGTCAGTATCCTCTGGCAGGGTAACCTCAATGTAAACGTCCCCTGAAATTGATGGTAGGTCATCACCATACACAACGGTCACGGTGCCTAGATTCTGGTTATCATCGTCGTCGACGTATACATAGGCACCGGTGATCTTAAAGTACTCGGCAGCCAACGCCGGGCTGACCGGCAGCAAGCTGAGCAGAAACGTCAGCGCTACGAGGATGCAGAGCCATTTCTTGCGCGCTTTAATCAAGCTTTTTCCCTCCTTGGTTCATTGTTGATTGGTGAGTTGGAACAAATGGAATTCCGTTCGAAAGAACTTCCGAGGTGTTCGTGGGATTTTGGCTGCGGGACCGTGCCCCGCGTTTCCCTTGCTCCGGCCTGGCGACCGAAAAGCTACCAGGGCAGCACCTCCTCTGGTCAGAATCCAGGAGCCAGAAGTCAGAATCCAGAAGGGTCAGCGGTAGGAATTCACCGGAGGCGAATTCCTACGGGAATTCCAACTTACAACTCCCGGCTTCTTAACCTCTAAAATCTAACGACCGCTCCGGTAACCGAAAGAGGAATATTCTCCATCCCCCGGCATTCTCCTGCCGGGACTGGCGAATTTCTCCTCGGCTACCTGGTTAATTAGACA
This sequence comes from Bacillota bacterium, assembly GCA_040758635.1. Taxonomy (GTDB): domain Bacteria; phylum Bacillota; class Desulfotomaculia; order Desulfotomaculales; family Ammonificaceae; genus Yes71-27. Next base: position 4,491 of record JBFLVI010000065.1, read on the forward strand.
CCGCCGCGCCGGAAAAAGTTCCACCCGAGGGAAAAAATTTTTTATGGTATAATGGTATTACCAACGTACCAAGGTGGGCTTATGCACCGCGGGAGGATACGGACAGCGCAAAATCGCCCAAAAGGCCTACGATGAGACCCACGTACTGCGGGTGGTTTACGAAGAAAGAGGCGGTGAAATACTGGTAATAACAGTTTATCCCGGAAGGAGGTCGCGGTATGGAAAGAATTAAGTACAGCAAAGACGTGGACGCGCTTTTGATCGAACTTTCCGAGAAACCAATTGACTACGCGGAAGAAGCCGGGCAGATAATCGTCCACTTCGCGGCGGACGGCGAGCCTGTTCTCTTAGAGATCCTTGACGCGAAGGACTTTTTGCTTCGTTCCTTTTCTACGGTAGTAAAGGAGGCAGTTTCATCCTGAGCACCACAATATCATTACCGCAAGGAACAAAAGGAGGAGGGGCTAAAGCCTTGAAGAATCAAGACCTGCTCCGCAGGATAACCGTCAACCCCGCCATCTTCGGCGGCAAACCTATTATTCGCGGGATGCGCATCAAGGTGGAAAACATCCTGGGCCTTCTCGAGCAAGGGGTAACGCCGCAAGAGATTCTGGCCGATTATCCCGACCTTGAACCTGAGGACATAAAGGCCTGTCTTGCATATGCCCGTGCTTTGGTTGCTAATGAAAGCATTGATACCGTAAACGTCGAGATAGCCACGTGAGATTTTAAGGAGGCTGAACTGATGCGTTTTAAGGTTGTTCTCGAATGGGACCGCGAGACAGGCGTTTACGTTGCCACCGTTCCCGCCCTGCCGGGGTGCGCCACCCAGGGACAGACGAAGGAGCAAGCAGTGGGGAGAGTGCGGGAAGCGATTGCCGCCACCGTCAAGGGGCTCATTGCCACCGGGCAGCCGGTGCCTTCGGGTGACGTGGACGTTTCGGTAGTAGAAGTGGTCGTTCCGGCGTGACAAGGCTGCCCCGGGTTACCGGGAAAGAAATGTTGCGCGCCCTCAATCGGGCGGGTTTTATGGTGAAGAGGAGAGTGGTTAACGCCATCCTGAAGAGTGCCAAGCTGTCGGTCGCTGAGTTAAGTGAGTTATTGTAGGCGGACGGCGAGCTGGTTCTTTTGGAGATCCTTGACGCGAAGGATTTCCTGTTGCGTTCGTTTTCTACGGTGGTAAAGGACGCGGTTTCATCCTGAGCGCTGCAAAAACGAGAGGGCGTGATCCTGGTGGCTTCTCTTATACTTACCGGCTACGAGGAATTATTTCAATAAGTCCCCCAATTCTTTCACCGTCAATCCAGCCTGCCGTAAAATAGAGCAGAGCGTACCTAATACTTTTTCAGAATATCGTGGTGCCCACAGGCTAACAGGATAAGGGTATCGTCCTCCTGTTGAAAGATAACCCGGATGCTTTTGCTCGCGTACGCCTCCCAGAAAGGAGTCCCCTTTATTCTGTGTACCCGGAGGGAAGGATGTTTGGGGTTGTCCCCCAATAGACGCAATGTCTTCACGACCTGTTTCTGGCCTTCCTTGCCCAGTTCGCAGAACTGCTCCAGAAAACTATCGGTTCTTACAATCCGCAGCATTTTCCAGTTCCTTTACCAGGCCTTCCACCGTCTCGTGCGTCTGGAACCGCCCTTCCTCAAAGTCTTTAAGGCTTTTCTGGATCCTGCCCTGCCATTCTTCGCTCCAGAAATACTCCTGCTCCTTCAGGTGCCACGCGATGGGGACAATCCGGAGGCTCGCCCCGTCCTCTCCGATTTCCACGCGCACGTAGTCGCCCTCCTTGATGCCGAGCTTTCTGGCCACCTGGCCAATGCTCACCAGCATCCGCTTCTGCACCTGCTGGATGACTTTTTGCTCCTCCACCGTCATCACGTCCTTACCGTAGTTCTGCAGTTCTGTTTTGCTTTATTATACCTGAATAAGGTGATACCCGTCTACAGCCTTCCTCGATGACGCGCTCCATCGATTCGGCTTCTTCCGGGGTCAGGATGCCGGCAAACTGGTCCGCGCTCATTTTGATCACCCCGCCGGCTTTTATTTCTGCCTCTCCTCATAGCCTGTTCCGCACCACCCGGCAACCGGACCTGCAGCCGTATTTGGAAATATCCTCTAATTCCTCCGGCACACCAGCCCAACTTCGAACGTCGAACTTCGAACGGACCCTAAAGTTCTATCCCCAAAGCCTAACGTCGAACGCCCCGCCGGAAAAAGTCCCGCCCGGAAGAAAAAATTTTTGGGGGCATAACCTGGAAGGGAAAGATTTTTTATAGCGTAATACCTATTAGCAGAAACTTTAATCAAGGAAATTATTTTAATAAGTCCCCCAGTGCTTGTTCCGGTGAAATCGGCCACTTGTTCCGAATTATCCCGGCCACTCGTTCCGGAGTTTCCGGCCGGGGGTCGGAGCATAGCGGCGCCGGTTGTGGATAATATACACAGGTGGCCGGAATCAGTCAAGCTTGGTCATTAACTTACGCATAGACTCCCCCCTCAGTTCTAATTTGTAGGCATTGTGTACC
>JBFLVI010000066.1:0-6835 GCA_040758635.1 Bacillota bacterium
CTGATTCCGGCCACCTGTGTATATTATCCACAACCGGCGCCGCTATGCTCCGACCCCCGGCCGGAAACTCCGGAACGAGTGGCCGGGATAATTCGGAACAAGTGGCCGATTTCACCGGAACAAGCACCAAAACCAAAGATACAAACACATATTTATATTTTCTAATGCGGTGCAAATTAATCCCTCCCACTTTTTATTTTAGTTATCGGGGCTTCTCTTGGCAGTTTTCGGTACTCAATTATCACCCCTTCCTCTAAAACACTCCCTGGCCCACTTTTTACCGCAGTATAACCCGGCATGGCCCCGGTGACATCATCACACAAGTTACTCTTCCTGACACGGGAGATTCAAAACCGTCAAACAAGCTTCTCTTGCTGGAATTGTCGCCAAAGTCTACCTTCATGCCGCGAAACGCCTTTCTCTAAGCTTTACCCTTTTATCCTCCACCTCCCCTGCTTACAAGTTTCTGCTCCCGCCTTTTGCCACAGCATAACCCAACCACGCTCTGGGGTAAATATCGCAAAAACAGTATTTTTCTACTGCAAAAACAGTAGATTATCGCCCCTGGTAAGCCTGCCTTCGGGGAAACGGGGAAAAAACAGGCTGCCGGAAACGGTCGTCATCAATCAGCGGCTGAGTTTGGCGAGTAATTCGCGTAAATTGCTGATGCCGAGCTTCTGGTAGATGTTCCAACGGTGTCTTTTGGCCGTACCGGTGCCTATACAAAGCTTTCTTGCAATCTCTTCGTCGTCCAGCCACTTAAGTATGAGCTGCAGGACCTCCCGTTCGCGTGGGGTGAGTTTTTCGGCCACCTCCGGCGGCAATAGAAATGGCACAGGAGCAGCATCATTTCTCTGGCGGGCGCGAAGCTCAGCCAGGAGGAATCCGTCCTCTATCCGGGCCACCAACGTTTGCAAGTGCGCCGCAGCCAGACCTAACTCTTTCTCGGCGTGCAGCGAGATGTCGAAATAACCGATAATCTTCTCTGCAGGCTCCTTCACCGGGCTGGCGACGCACCACCAGTCTTTGAAGAGCTTACAGTAGTGCTGCTCGCCGCAGATGGCTAACAAGCGGTTGTTCTCCCGCGCTAACGCAAGGGCGTTTGTGCCGCAGCTCTCTTCGGTGAAAACAGTACCGGGTTTAACGCCGTCCTCTTCGGCAGCTATTAAAACCTCCGGCGCAGCGAAGATCTTGAGCACCGCAAGTTCCGGGTCGCAGAGGATGTATATGTAGTGTTTTTGCGGGCCGGTGCAGCAGACAGGATCGATGAGGCACTCGGCCAGAGCAACGAGCGCGGCGTTGGCCCTGAGGCGCGGTTCGAGTTCATCTGGCGGCAGGACGTGCCGGGGACGCGCCAGCGCAACCGGCACCTTCAGGGCGCGGCAGCGCTCGTGGGAGGCCTTCAGTTCCGTGGGGGAACAGAGATAGGCACCATAATCAGTCGGCCCCGGATCTTTCGGGGAAGGAGACATAACCAAACCTCCCCATAACCATTTTCGGCTTCTACTTATAAGACACACAAGCAAGGGGTTTGGATTAAATTTTTTTACAAGAATTTTTTCTTAACGACAAGAAACCCCCTGGTTGCGCTTCACAGAGCGACTAAAGACTTGTCAAATTTAAAGGTTAACCCCTGAGGGCAGAACGGCTGTTATTTAAGGAAGCCAAATGTAACCCGAGTAGGATACGGCCGCGGCTTACGAGGCTCGCGATAAAGTTTTGGGTTTGGAAACAAGCATCTTCCCCCGCATATCCCATAGCCACGGTACCTGACGGATAGCCTCTTCCGGCGCTGAAAGGTTTGTGTGATAAAAACCGTAAGCCACCGCGCAACGCCAGCGGTAGAAACGTAAGAGCGCCGCAATGCGGGGTAACAATAGGCGAAAATCGGACGGGAGTCTTCCGATAACAGCCAAAGCTCCTGGGAACCGCGCCTCATCATCCCAACCCGCATACCATCTTTGTACCCGGGAAGTAATATACAAAGCCGGGAGCAACGCTGCCAGAAAACAGTAAGGCAACAAGCGGCCCCAAAGGTCTATGGGCGGTAAGATACGCGTCCACGCCTGGGTCGTGGTTGGACCCAGGTAATTGAAGATGAAGTGATCCCATATCGCCCATAACAGGGTCACCCCTGGGATTAGCCACCATAGCCGAAATTTGCGGCGGACAAACAGGCTGATCCCCAATGCCAGTCCCAAAGCGGCAGTTATCTCCGGGTGGCCAAACCAGACTGTGGGGGTGTCGTAATGACCGCTCGCGACCATGTTCGGGAAGGGATAAAACGGACCTAAATGTGGGCTCGCTACTGGTATAATCCGGTCCGGACCGAGCGAACTTACGCTGTTATTGGTAATCCGCAAGAGGTTCTCCGTAAAGGCGAAACCCGTTCCGGAAGCGCACGCCAGGAGTGCTACATCGATCGGCCCGAGAATGTGACGCCATATAATGTTACGGTACCAAAACAACAAGATAATTACCGGCGCTACTTTTAAAGTCTCCTCTGTGATGGGGGCTACTACCGAAGTCATTAAGTCGTGGTATCCTAATACAGCCGGAGAGATCAGCCATTCTTTGATCGGGGTTACGGTTATCAAACGGTAAAGAACAATCTGCGCCAGGAAGATTGTCACCGGCACTAAGCTCATACCGGCCACAAACATTTGCATAACCAACCGCGCCGGTACCGCCTGCCAAGGGAAGGTGATTACAGCGAACTGCAGTAAGAAAACACCCGGCCAGTAGACCGCCCATAATACGTCGCGACCAGAAAAGCCGGCCAACCACAAGGTGATAACGGTGATTGCTATAAGCAGCGTCACGGTAATTCGGCCGGGACGACCGGCCTTACCATGGTTATTACTAATTTATCAAGTTTCATTGTCATTATCTCCCCGTTCTGTTTACTTGTTGCCCGGCATTACGAAAGTTATCTACTGTTATCCTTTCTTAGTGACGGGACAACCTGTTGTCTGGTATAAGCATCAATTATGCCTTGAATGCTTTGACGCCCTTTAGATCCGCCCCGAAAAACCTAAACCGGGTTCATTTCGGATTGTGTCTTATACGGCAACTCCCTCCAATAGGCCAAAGTCATGCGGCTTATGGTTAAAACTTTGCAGCTTTTTTGAAACACATCTAACGCCTGTTCCGGAGACAGTATGGCAAGGGCTTTATCCATCTGGACCCTTTTAACCTGCCGCCATATCCTGCCGTAAACAGCTACACCCTCAGAAACGACTTCAACGACAATCCCGTTTCCGTAAAATTTGACACCCTGAACCGGTTTTGGCGTAAAAGTAAGCAAGTAACGAACGCCATCCTTCGGATGATCGGGATGGTAACAGGGCTTTATGCAGTTGACAATCGACAGGTAGGCCGCCGTGTTCTTCAATAAATTTTTTGGCCATGGTTATTAGCCTGTTTTTGGGAAGCGAACAATTTTTTATTTTTCGCATATCGGCTGTTTCTAAAAGTAAAACCGTTCTGCCTGAATTCCAACCGTTTTCCGGGTTCGCGAGGGCTGTGGTATATTGTCGTCGGAATCTCACCCGGAGATCGAACCTGTTCCAATTGCTGAACGCGCTTTGGAGAGTTGAAAAAACTTGATTACTTCGTCAGGGCTATACTTTTCTTCCGAAACTTCCAGCGGCGGAACGACCGGGTTTGGTTCCGAAAACGGGTAACCACCCTCAACAGTGAAGTTGCCCTTCTTGATTAGTCATTTGTGTTCCCTTTGCTCGCTCTGACCTTTAGGTTGTTCCTTATTGTCTGAGCAACCGGTTATCAAGAGAAAAGTGGCCATGAGCATACACAGTAGCAAAGGCAAGTTCCACTTGAACACCGGAATCCGTTCGTGAATCACTTAAACTCCCTCTTTCAATACAACCTTCTGGTTATAAAAATGGCAAGTATGCTCTGGGTTTAACGAAACTCGGGCTTGCCTGAACGTTTGAACCCCCCATAAAAAGAGCACTTAAGAATTTTTATCGTCCGAGATGAGGATACCCCTGTCCGGTGTAAGCATCTATTTTTCCTTGCACACTTTTGTTCCCCTCTGGTCCAGCCCAAACAAGCCAGATAGGTCTCATCTCTAATTGGCTCAATCCCGGTCTCTCTCCATAATAGACAAGAGTAAACCGGTCTCCGGCCAGACCTTTGTACTCTCTTAAGAATGCGGTCAGGGCTTCCTCCGGGGATATAATGGGGCGGGCCTTATCTTCCCGCACATTTCTCACCTGTCGCCACGTTCTGGTGTAACCGGCCACACCGTCAGGAGTTACGTCAATGGTAATCTCGTTTTGGTAGAACGGGATGCCTTTAACCGCTGGAGGCGTGAAAGTAATTGCGTAACGGTTCGGCTCTCTGGGAAGCTTTGACTTGTAACGCGAAGAATCCGGCTCATAATGAGAATCCACGATCGGCCGCACCTCTTGCAAATGGTGTTCGGCAGGGAGGCCGCCATGCGCGGCAATAAATTTTTTGGCCATACTGACCGCTTCTTCTTGAGAAAAGCTTCTTACATCTTTCCCCTTGGAGTATCCCACAGTGTACCGGTCATCCCAAAACCAAAACCCTCTTGGTGTAACGGTCAGATGTTTCCAGGGTTCCTTGTAACTATAATAATCTACTATGCGTTCCGGCAGAGAAGGGGCCTCCGACCGCCTGACCTGTTCGGGATGGTCAAAGAACCATTTCATCACCTCGTCCGGTTCGAACTTTTCTTCGGCAACTTCCAGCGGCGGAACGACCGGGTTTGGTTCCACAAAGGGTGTGACCACCTCGACGGTAAGATTGCCTCTCTTGATAAACCGCTTCTGTCCCTTTTGCATCACCTGCCCCTTTTGTTCTGCCTGCCCTTTGGGCTCCGGTCGTTTTCTTTCTTCTGTACCACAACCGGCTAGAGAGAAAGCGGTCAAAAGACCGCTTAACAGTAAAATTAGTATCCGTCTGTACATAGAGATCACGCTGTTTTCGCCCCTTGTTAATAATCGAGGAGGATCTTACCAGTGAAAGCGTCCACATAAGCATAAGTTCCTTCCTGTAACTTGAACGCCCAGGCCGGATGAACGACGCTCTGCAATTTAGCCATATTGGAAACATAGTAAACCAGGCTGATTTCACTAATCTCTGCCTTATCGGACATCTGGAAAGCCCGGTCCAAATTGGCTTCAAGCTCTTCGAAAGCCTTTTCAACCGGGATCAACTTCTCGGGCTGGCCGGTACCCCGCACTGACCGTAACCCGTTCCAGTAGTCCTTAATCCCGCCGTTATCTAAAATTATACGAACGACATCCCCGTTAGCAAGAGCTAGACCGTTGATAACCCGCTGAAATTCTACCTGGTACGCGATAACCCTGCTTGTATCGTTACCGCTACCGGTGAGATCCAGCTTGGTTTCTATTAAGGGACGTACACTCTTGACCACCAGTTCGCCGACATCCTGCCCTTTCCCAACGAGAAATTGCTTCGCTTTTTCTACCACTGCTGATTGATCAAACGCAACATTGGTAAACTCAAGCTCCCCGTCATGATAACTTATACCGCCCGTTGGAAATATTTCCAAGTTAGAACCATCCACCTGGTACCAAACCCGACCATCTTCCTGACAAGTGACCTTACTCCTATTAAACCTGTCTTCACCCAAGAAATGACGGGCTATTTCATACGGATTGACAGCGGGTTCTTGAAGTAGTAGAGGTGGTAATTCAGATGGCGCTTCCGGGATACGTGCTTTTACGTCAATAATAGCATGCTTGCTATGCAGCACACGATGGCCAGTCTGAGCAAGTGAAGTCAGAGCGTACAATGTTTGCTCGGTACCCCCTACTTTAAGGTACCTGATATCAGGGTCGCTAGAGGGATCAGTGTCGTCATAAACCGTACCCTGTCCATGAAAGTGATCATTCTTATTAGCGTAGTGATAGATGGCAGCCCAGTTCGCGTAGTGATTGTTATTGGCCGTTTTCCATGCATTCAATATCGTATATCCGTTATTTGCATTGGCATAATCAAAGAATTCGTTGGTAATAGTTGTATCGACACCATCTCCGGGAGCTAGGCCGGTATACCCCATAATTGAGTGCATCCGGCAGGGAGATCCCAACATAACTCGCGCCCATTCTTTAGCGCTGGGATCTGTTTCAGCGTTCAAATTTAATTGGTTGCAGGCGGCGATAACTGCCCATTCCAAATCGCCATTCCATCGTGAAGTAGTTGTCAATGGTTCTGTCACCCATTTTGCTCCGATATAAGGATAACTACCAGCATCATTGTCGTCCACATAAAGCCAGGTGATAAAGGAGCCGTCTGCTTTGTAAAGCGGTAAGCGAGCATTGGGATCATCATACCCATGCCCAGAAATATAAACCAAGTCGGAGTAGTCAGAGTTATTATACAAGTCGTACGCACTTGGCTCAGAGCCAGCATTTTTGCTTGATTTGTAATGGTTGATCGTCCAACTATAGGGTGAAGAACTTAATTTGGTTTTCGCTGCTAATGCATCACTATCACTTCCGGTTCCGATATACCAAATGCTTGCTTCGTATGCATCTTCGGCAAAGGCCGTTAAACAAGGGAGTTGTACCATCAGAGTCAAAGCCATAACTAAGCTAAGCCGCTTCAACCACTTTTTCCCACGTAATTTAGACAGGATTCTCGGACTTGACCCGGTTCGGTGGATACCCTGATACTTGGGGTAAGCCCTGAAAAGGAGATGCTACCGATGCCGAGGACAAGACCACCGTATCCGCCGGAGTTCCGGACGGAAGCCGTTCGCCTGGTGCGGGAGAGCGGCAGGACTATGACGGAGGTGGCACGGGATCTGGGGGTATCC
>JBFLVI010000067.1:0-6514 GCA_040758635.1 Bacillota bacterium
TCCGTACATTTTTATAACAACAAAGCGGGGGGTGAAAACACAGCACATCTGGAGAACGTCGCAAGTAAAAGTTTAGAAAATAGCGATGGTGGGAGGTGCAGAAATGCGTTTGAAAAGACTGCTTACCATTTTTACAGCCGTGGCCCTGACGTTTTGCCTGCTGGGAGCTTCGGTGCCGGCGCTGGCCGATGAGACCGTGGTGGAAATCTATACGGGCGCATGGCCCTTCACCGGGAGCATCCAGGGCAAGGTCACCGGTGAAACCACCGCCGGTACCGTTTACCCGGTAGCAGGAGCGCTGGTGACGGCCTGGCGGGTGGAAAGACCGCCTGCGCCCCCGGCCTGGGGTGTTTGGGGTAAAGAGAACCTGCCCCCTGGAATCGCCAAGCGGTTCGGCGGATTTCATCCCTGCACTTGGACGACCACCGACCGGGACGGAAAGTACCGGCTTGCTGACCTGCCCGGGGGCACTTACGTGCTGACCGTCCGCGCTTCCTGGTACCTGCCGGTCAGGGTGCCGGTTCAGGTTGTGCCCGGGACCACCGTGACGCAAAACGTCTACCTGCACAGGGTCCACGGCGCAGTAGGCGGCGTGGTCTACGATGTTTATAACAACGCGCCGCTGGAACAGGCAACGGTGGTTCTCTTCACCGGTACCGACTTTAAACCGCAGCTCAAAGGAAAATACCTGAAGTGGAAAGACTGGAAACTGGACCTCAGCCGAGACCTGGACAAGGACGACCAGGCCCCCCGGCTCCGCGCGTGCGGGGCAAAGGTCTGCCGCACCGACAAAACCGGCTGCTACTACTTCAACGTGCTACCGGGAACCCACCGGCTGCTGGTGGTTCGCCCCGGGTACGAACCCGTAGTCCGGACGGTAGAGATAAAGGCGCAGCAGCTTACCCGTCAGAACGTGGGGCTGAAGAAGGCGGCCCCGCCGCCGGCTCCCGTGACCAAACTGCAGGCACAAAAGAAATGGAAATTCAACCAGAAATTTAAACACCAGAAAAACTAGCCCAGAAGATGCCCTGGAAACCGGCAAGCACCGATTCCCAAAACTCCCGGAAAAAGCCGGGTGGCTTGTAAAAGCGCCACCCGGTCTTTTTGACTAATATTTCCCTTCCCTGCCGTCGTCCCAAGTTGACTGCATTCTCAGATACAATTTCCTGGCCATTTTCTCCTCAATAACCAACCGGCTGCACAAACAACAAGGAACAACCAAAAGACCAGACGGAGGAAAAGGAACAGAAGCGAGTAAGCGCAAAAGTTATGCCCCGGTCGCGCCGTAGGTCAGCATACACTGCCGCTGCCTAAAGCCTGCAAATACTCCGTCACGTAACCGGCGAACACGGCGAAATCATCAAGTTCATCCCTTAGGAAACGATGGAGCTTTTCTACATCAACCTTAGTATACTCATGGACAATTATGTTACGCAGCCCGGCCATACCCCGAATCTTGCGGGCAAAACCGGAAGGCAAGATTCCTGCCTCGCCTAATTTATCTATAACATCCGTATAATCAGTGGCCTGAAACCCCTGCTCAGCCAGTAAATGATTGCCGATATCTAAAACCGCCTGGATCGCCAACTGTAAACCGTGAGCAACGGCCCAGGCTTTGGTCATATCCCCAGCAAGATCATTCGCAGAATAAACCTGAAGTTTGCGCAGTTCAGCCAGGTACCGCTCAAGTTCTCCCAGACGGCGGTAAACGAGCGGCTCGTCAACCACGCTTAACCACCCGCCTTTTTTTGCCAAATTCGCCGGTTTTCAAACGAGAAGAAAGATACCGCCTTTGCACCGCAAGAAATGGCAGCCAATCCTGGTACTCGTTAAACGCCCGCAGCCGAAACTCCGCAAGATGACTACCGGAGCGGCAGAACAAAAGCCTGCCCCTGCGTAACACCTGATGCTTAAGTAAGGGAGGGGCTGTATTTAGCACGATAAGATCAACATCATTCCGGTGCAAGGCATGGATAAGCTCAGCCGTTAAGTCAGCCAAATAACCGTATCCGGACTCCTCCACCGGAACGGCTTCGTCCAAAAGCACGGCGATATCAACATCGCTCAAAGGCCCTGCGGATCCGCGGCCTACCGAACCGAAAACGAAAGCAGCCACGATTTCGCTGTGCTTGGTAAAGATTCCTTCCAGTTTCGCTACGAGGTCGGTCACGGACAACTCACGCACCTCCGAAGAAGAACCGGCGGAAAATCACTCAAACCCAGGATACCATTTTCTCTTCCGGTCCGCAACTTGAACGCAGCGGTTGGTTATTGCCTCCTCCAGCAATAAGGAGTAGATTATTCCTTAGAAAGGAGAAATCCGCTTGCGCACCGGCATCGCCAACCTGCCGCTGCACTCCGGAAAGTGCCCGCGCTGGCTCTTCGAAAAAATGGTGGAACTCGGGCGGGTGCTATTAGAACTCTTGGTTATCGAAGCCGGGCCGGAGGAAGTGCTCCTGCGCCTGAGCGATCCGTTCTGGTTCCAAGCCCTGGGCTGCGTCCTGGGCTTTGACTGGCATTCTTCCGGCCTCACCACCACCGTCTGCGGGGCGTTGAAAGAAGCCGTACGCGGCCGCGAACGCGACCTGGGGCTTTTCGTCTGCGGCGGTAAGGGCGCAACCGCGCTGAAGACGCCGGAAGAAATCCTCCGGCTCGGCGACCGCCACGCGCTTGCCGTAAACCCGGAGGCGCTGGTGCGCGCCTCCAGGCTCACCGCCAAGGTGGACCAGGCCGCCCTGCAGGACGGCTACGACCTTTACCACCACACCTTCGTCTTTTCGGCGCGCGGTGCCTGGACGGTAATCCAGCAGGGAATGAACCCGGACGCCCGCCGCGCCCGGCGCTACCACTGGTCTTCCCGCGCCTGCCGGGACTTTGTTGTGGAACCGCATACGGCGGTCTGTTGCGACGCGAAAGGACTCACCCTGAACCTGGTGGCCCGGGAAAGCGACGCGGCCCGGAAGAACCTGCCCGCGCTCGCGCAGGAAAATCCGGACCGGCTGGTTGCAGACCTGAAACGAATCCAGGAGCGGGTTCTCGAACTGCCCGACAGGCACCGGCTGCTGCTGACCGACCTCAACCCGGCCCGCTTGCGGACCGTGTTCGAAAAGAGCTACCTCAACCCCCCGCCCGACTTTCTCGGGCTGCTCGAGACCCCCGGCGTAGGCGCCCGGGGCATCCGGGCGCTCAGCCTTATCGCCGAACTGATTTACGGCACCCCGGTAAGCTACCGGGATCCGGCCCGGTTCGCCTTCGCCCATGGCGGCAAGGACGGCATACCCTTCCCCGTGGACCGCCCCACCTTTGAGCACAGCATCCGGGTGCTGCGGCGGGTCGTGGAGCAGTCCCGCTTGGGTTTGAGCGACAAGCGGGCGGCGCTTGGCCGCCTGGCCCGTTTCGCGGAACTATAGTGCCCGGAGCAGGATTTCCTTCAACTCCGGCCGGGTGACCCGGCGCGGGTTTGTCTTCAGGGAGTTGGCGGGTAGCGTGGCTTCCACCAGTTCGTCAACGTCCTCCGGTTTTACCCCGAGTTCCCCTATCCCTGCCGGCAGCCCCAACCTGGCTACCAGACGGCGGACGTAGTCAACAAAGCGGGCGGCGGCGGTACCGCTGTCGGTCCCTGCCGGAACCACCCCGGCCGCCACGGCCAGGGCGGCGTACTTCTCTTCAACGAGGGGCAGGTTGAACTCCATGATGTGGGGCAGAAGCACCCCGCAGACCAGCCCGTGGGGCTGCCCGTACCGCACGCCGATGCTGTGGGCCAGCGCGTGCACCGCCCCTACCCCGGCGTTTTGAATCGCCATCCCCGCTAAAAAACTCCCCTGCATCATCCGCTCCCGGGCGTCGCGGTTCCGCGATACGGTGTAGGAGGTGTAGATGTTCTGGACGATCAGCCTGACCGCTTCAATGCTCACCGCCGTACTCAGGGGATTGGTGAACCGGCAGGTGTAGGCCTCGATCGCGTGGGTCAGGGCGTCGAGCCCCGCCCGCGCCGTCAACTCCCTGGACTGGGCCATGGTCAGGATCGGGTCCACGACCGCCACGTCCGCCAGCCAGAACGGGTGCCGGAGGCTCTGCTTTTTGCCGGCCTCCCGGTCAATCAGGACCGCGTTTGTCGTCGCCTCCGAACCGGTCCCCGCGGTGGTGGGCACGGCGATCCAGGGCAGCTTCGGCCTGGTCACCTCCCGGCCGTAAAAATACTCCTTTACCGGTCCCTCCTCGTGAAAGAGCCCGGCCGCGGCCTTGGCAACGTCGAGGACGCTCCCCCCGCCCGCCGCCACGATGACCTCGCACCGCTCCTTCCGGGCACACTCCCGCACCGCCTCCACACAATCAAGCGCCGGCTCCGGGTCCACCCGGTCGAAAAAGACCAGCTCCAGCTTCAGGACGCTGAAAGGGGCGGTCACGCGCTCGAAGTTTCCGGTCTCCTTGAGACTGCGCCGGCCGGTGACCAGCAGGATCCTCTTCCCGTAACGCTGCGCTTCTTCTCCGAGACGGTAAGTACTCCCCGGTCCAAAAAGCACCCGCTGGGGCAAATACAAATCAAAAAGCAAACTAAAGCCACTCCTTTTTTACGTTCAACGTTCAACGTTCAACGTTTGACGTTCAACGGTTGAGCCCCCTAAGCCTCCGGTAAAATGATGCCGTCCTGGGTTACCGAAAATGCCCAGCTCATTTTTGAACCACCAAAACAGAAGTCGGAGGCAAGATGTCAGGGGCCAAAATCTATAACCTCAGCCGTTTTCCTTTTCTCCAACCTCTGACTTCCGGCTTCTGACCTCTAATTTCCTACAGGTACTTCCGAATTTCTGCCAAACCGCGGCGCCCGGGACGCGTTTCCGGCTGGGCAGCCGGATAACCGAGCGGCACCAGGGCCACCGGCCGGAGCTCCGCCGGAATCCCCAGGCAGTGTCGCACTTGGTTTTCGTCGAACGCACCCACCCAGCAGGAACCCAAACCATAGGCGGTGGCCGCAAGCAAGAGGTTCTGCGTCGCCGCCGCGGTATCCTGAAGGCAGTACAGTTGCCGCCCGCGGTCGCCGTAATACTGTGCGGAACGAGCCGGCTCGGCACAGACCACGACCACCACCGGCGCTTCAGCAATGAAACCCTGGCCGAGCGCCGCCGTCGCCAGGCACCGTTTGCGGTTTTCGTCCATAACCACGTAGAAAAACCACGGCTGCAGGTTTCCCGCCGACGGCGCCCAGCGCGCCGCCTCAAGTAACTGCTCGAGCACCTCACGGGACACCGGCTCCTTCGTGAACCGCCGGACCGAGGTCCGCTGGGCGATGACGTTGATGATTTTCGCCGGCACTATCCCACCACCCCCCGCTTTTATATTTTGCGCGTTTTCACCCTAATCCTTCCGGTGCAGGAAACAAAACCGTCTCCCGGACAACCCGCCCCGGCAGAAAAAAATACACCCGTTCCGGCAATCAAAAACCGCCCCAAAATCTCCCGGCGGCAAAAAGATCGGCCGCCAACGACCGATAACTAATATGTGAATACCCGTGAAGGAAAAGTTCTGAGATGAAAGAACGCGTTTTCCGCACCGCCTTGGTCGGCCTGATCATTGCAGGGGTGCTCGTCCTGGTGGTTACGGCCTTCCAGAACGGGATCACCGACCCGGATACCTGGTGGCACCTGGCCACGGGCAGGTATATCGTCGAGAGTGGCGCCATTCCGCACCAGGACGTTTTCTCCTGGACCGCCGCGGGCCAGCCGTGGGTAACGCACGAATGGCTGGCGGAGGTCTTCTTCTACTTAGGTTACCTGGCCGGCGGGTTCTGGGGGGTGCTGTTCCTGCTGCTTTTCCTCGCCGCCCTGCTCCTGGTATGTTACTGGAAACTGCTGTCCGCCGGCAACCGGTCGTTCCCGGTTGCCGTCCTCTCCCTGCTGGTTGTGGGCGAAATGCTCTTCCCCTTCCTGGAGATCAGGCCCCAGGTGGTTTCTTACCTGCTGTTTGTCGTCTTTCTTTACGTCCTGCACCTGTACTTTGAAAAGAAGGACTGCCTTCTCGTTCTCGTCCCTTTAAGCGCCCTGTGGGCCAACAGCCACGGTTCGTTTTTTCTGGGACCCGCTTTAATGGTTTTGTTTTTTCTGTGCGGCCTGGTGAAAACCGGCGGCGGAAAGATAACCGGCCGCCGTCTGGAGCCCGGACGGCTCAAGAAACTGTCTTTCGTCCTGGTCCTCTGCCTGTTCGCCGCGATGCTGAACCCGAACGGGGCCGAACTGCTTCTTTACCCCTTCGCCACCGTGGGCGACCCGCAGATGACCGACAACATCCAGGAATGGCTCTCACCCGACTTTCACAACCCTTACTGCCTGCTTTTCCTGGTGTACTTCCTGGCCACTTTTCTGATCCTGGTTTTCACCACCCGCAGGATCCGGCTTTTCGACCTCCTGCTCTTCCTCCTTTTTGGAACCGCAGCCTTTATCTACGGGAGGTTTATCGCCTACGCCCTGCTCGTAAACGGCCTTGTTTGGTGCCGCTACTTCCAGCCCGAACTCCGGTG
>JBFLVI010000068.1:0-6470 GCA_040758635.1 Bacillota bacterium
TTCTCTATTAACCCGTCTGGAAAGAAGGAGACTATAGTAACACGCGGCTAAAATTGCAAGCCCCAAACACCTTCGGCGCCAAGGCTTTTGGGCTACTGTTTACCTATGGACTGTCGAACTCGGGTTTTGGGGTTGTCCGGTACCACGATCTCGGGACAGCCGTTAAAGAACTCGAAGGCGTGAATATGGGCCATTATCCAATGGGTCAGGGTCTGTGAAGGAAACGCTTCCGCGTAAGTGTAGTTGCTGGCCCCGAGCACGGCTACGAAGATGCTGGCGAAGGTGATTTCCCCGGTATACCGGTTTACGATGGGAACGGTCTGGCCGGCCCAGTCCGTGAACATTTTTTCGCCGGCGCGGTGTTCCTGCCGCAGGACCAAGCCAAGTTTTTGCTTGCTGCGCCGGTAGTGCTCGCAGAATTGAGAGTACTCGTAGCCGTCGGGATGCGCCTGTTTGTATTCGTTCCACAAAAGCAGGAGGGTGACGCCTTTCCGGCGCATCTCTGTGTGCAGGTAGTGCATCTCCGGCTGCGGCCGCTTGGTACTGTAATTCGGCCGTTTGAACAAGGCTGCTTCCAGTTGGGCATCGTCCATGCCCTCGGGCAGGGGCCAGCTCAGGCCGGCATTTTGCGCCCGCTGGATGTACTCACCGACGGTGCTACGGGCGATCTTGCAACTCCGGGCCACCTTGCGGGCACTTAAGCCCGCGCCGAAGTGCAGCCGCAATACTTCTCTTACTTTGCGCATGGATAACCCCTTTCTTTTTCTCGGCACCTCTACCATCCCCAATCTCTTGTCTTTGACTCGATGGTAGAGCATTTGCTCAGGTTTATCCAGCGCCGCTTTGCTTGCCAACCCGTTTTCGGTGTTCTGTTTCGGTCTTCCTCAGCCGTCCATTCCGGTCAACGACCAAAAGTGGCCGGGTAAAACCGGAATGGGTGGCCGGAATCGCCCGGAATAGGTGGCCGGCAAAAATCGGAATGGGTGGCCGGCTTACTCCGGAATCGGTGGCCGTTTTACTCCGGAATATGCAGTTTTGGTTGTTGCGCTATTAGCGATAGGAGTACTCACTGTTGGAGCTTCCTCAGATTCAAACCCTGCCATATTGTATGAATCAGCGTTTCGACAAGAGGAATTACCCAAGATGAACCAATTGAATGGTAAGACTTTTGTTCAAAATGAGATGGGTGCCCAGTCCGATTTATCAGACTTAAAGCTTATCGCACAATTACCGGTTAATCTTGATCGCAGCACTTTCTGGCAGGAGGCACATTTTCAATTGAAGACGCATAATAAATCAGTGCCTGTTACAATAATTCCGGAAGAATCCAACATACAAAGCGGAACCCTTTCGAACGGCGATATTATAAGATGGGGTGCTATTACCGGTAACATCTCGATTGCAGCAGGCAAACCGCAAACAGTGGTAATTGGGGTTTTTGAAATACCGTCACAGCAAAAGGCTAGTTTTACGTTTGCATTGCACGCCGGTAATGGAAATCCACCGGTTGCGTTAAGCTTCGGGAATCTAACTCCGAACGAAGAAATACTGCAGATAATAAAGGGTGGAAAGGAGGGCTAACTCATGTTGAGAGTTAAGTTAATTACTCTGCTTATGATATCCCTGATAGGGATCTTGCCAGCTACTGCTTCGGCTGACCAGCTTTGGGACAAAGGCCGCTCATACGGGACCTTTTTAGCTGGGACAAATACAGGTAAAGAAATGAATGTCGTAAGCGCCTCTGCAAACAAATCATTCTCCTCAACTGGCTGGCTTTTAGGCGTAGAGCGTGTCAGGGCGTGGGCGCGTCTACAGAATGTGCAAAGCCTATATCCCTCATCGTGGGGCTATGTGTGCTGGATAAACGGTGCTCAAGTCAGATTGTATAGTGATGATCCACGCAGGAACTATATGTTTATCACTGGCATGAATCCACCTGACTATTCATCCTCAACGTGGATTTCCCTCGTCATTTGGGATATCTTAGGTTACTTAGGTATTCCAAATAATACCATACAGGCATACGCTAATAACTTTTCAACAAAAATCTCATCCGCAGGTCTCGGTAGCTATGATGCATACAAAATTTTTACCTCCACAAGCGATAAAATAAACTTGCCGAGTGCATACACTTATAGTAACGCAGACGCCTATACTAACAGCAATAACGGCTCCAGTGCGCAGGTTTGGTTCGGTTACGATGTCAGAACCACCAATAACACAGCTTTTGCGCTTTGGCCGCAATCAAAGATACAGTATGCTATACAATACCAGGGGTCCCTACCCTGGTATTGGTGGACAAATTACGCTGGGGTAAGACATACTGTTAACTAAGACTGGAAAAGGAGCATATGACGATGAGGGAGATGGAGTACAGACGAATTTCACGAGTATTGGCACTTATTATTGGTCTCTTACTTCTCTCCCTCATTGCAAATATTCATTTATGGGTTTCACGTCCGAAAGCATCTGCGCATGCCGACATGCTGGCCGAGGGGTATGCTAAAGACCTGTCGGGCCATATGAACGGGCTGGCTGAACTGCTCGATTCGGCTAAGGAGGAGGATTGGGCTGACGCCAACCGGTTATGGGCGATCTCTTCGATTATCCAGGTTACACAAGCAAGGGCATTATCTATCTTAGACCTGAATCCATTGCTACACCAAAAGATCAGAAATGAAATTAATAAGTCGCGCCTGCCGGATCTATGCCCGGATTTGCGTCAGGCTTCCGTAGAGTTCAATAACGCGGCGGCGAACCGGGTTAAGGGCTTACCTGTTCACACCCGGAAATTAGAGGACTTCAGCGCGAAGTTCAAGCGAGCCAAATTCCCGAACCAAGACAGGTTTACTTGGCAAGAGTTCCGTCTGGCCATCGACCGTTACTTTGGAGAGTAATATATACAACTAATCTTCTCCCGTCGCGCACTTTATTTCACCCCGAAGAGCCGGATGGCATTCTCCGTGGTGGCTGCCGTCAGTTCCGCCAAGCCAATCCGTAGAGTTCAGCCACCCACGGACCGGATTAATCAGGCCGAGTTGCTTAGCTTCACGATGCCTTTCCTCTTTTTCCTCAGCAAGGGGGCCGTCTATTCGGTTCCGGGTGGTTATTATTATAGAACCAAGTCGCAACATCAAGTAATTCATGACGGCATCTATGACCCGTCGCCCCCGGCTGTCTCATATTCCGGTTACATTGGGTTCCTTAGTAGCGTATTACCATCAAAAGCATCTTGCATTTTATGAGTCCTTGGTTGCGCCAGCAAGCATAGCCAGGGGCTTTTTTATTCTCCTGTAAAAAAATTTAATCCAAACCCCTTGTTTGTGTGTCTTATAAGTAGAAGCCGAAAATGGTTATGGGGAGGTTTGGTTATGTCTCCTTTCCCGAAAGATCCGGGGCCGACTGATTATGGTGCCTATCTCTGTTCCCCCACGGAACTGAAAGCCTCCCACGAGCGCTGCCGCGCCCTGAAGGTGCCGGTTGCGCTGGCGCGTCCCCGGCACGTCCTGCCGCCAGATGAACTCGAACCGCGCCTCAGGGCCAACGCCGCGCTCGTTGCTCTGGCCGAGTGCCTCATCGATCCTGTCTGCTGCACCGGCCCGCAAAAACACTACATATACATCCTCTGCGACCCGGAACTTGCGGTGCTCAAGATCTTCGCCGCGCCGGAGGTTTTAATAGCTGCCGAAGAGGACGGCGTTAAACCCGGTACTGTTTTCACCGAAGAGAGCTGCGGCACAAACGCCCTCGCCCTGGCACAGGAACATAAGCGGGTCAGAGCCATCCGAGGCGAGCAACATTACTGCAAACTTTTCAAAGACTGGTGGTGCGTCGCTGGCCCGGTGAAAGACCCCGGCGGTAAAATCCTGGGCTACCTGGACATCTCGATGCACGCCGGGAAGGAACTGGGCTTAGCCACAGCGCACCTGCAAGCACTGGTTAATTTGATAGAAAAGGAGCTTTACCTCAGGGAACTTGAGGGAAAACTCCAGCAAACCGGGGTACGATTGGCGCCTATCCTTGCTTTACCTCCGGAAGTAGAGCGGGAACTCACCCCGCGCGAACGAGAGGTCCTTACCTTATTGTGTTATCGGTTGACCAGCAAGGAAATTGCAGAAAGACTCCACCTCAGCCCTTCCACCGTCGAAACTTACCGCAAGCATATCTACCAGAAGCTCGGCGTGAAAGGCAGAGTTGGCCTTTTCTCTATTTTGGATCGCTAAACCATTTTCTTCCTCGAAAAATACCCGGAAATTGGGTATAAAAATACCCAGTTTCTGGGATAGGCAGGTAAGAGTTGCCGGGTTATGCTATGTAAAAAGCGGGGCCAAGGGATTTTGTGAGTTAGGAGGTGACAAACACCAGAATAAAGTGTAAAAAGAAGTTTCATGGTAGGAAAATAGCTTTCAATGATGAAATTTTTATGAGGGAGGAATATTAGAATGAGAAAATTTCTTGCAGCCCTGGTTATCCTCTGTTTACTGGCCATGTTGGTAGCCCCGGTTGCGTATGCTACTCCGATTGGCGACAGCAATGTTAGTTCTTTGGATATTGAGCTTCAGCAGCAAAAAGAGGTTGAACAATTATTACCGCGGGATGAAGCAATCAAAAAGTTTAACGAAAATAAAGCAATCGCTGATCAGCAAAAAAGGGAAGCAGATCAAAAAGCTTTGGAACAAATAATTCAAGGAGCAAAGACTTTACCAGGTAGCGCCCAAAAGCCTCCTGTGCCTCAATCTAAGGACATAGGTTCAGTTGCCCCAGCTGCTGTAGTAAAAACATGGTACTATTGGCCCTATACAAACCAATCAAAAGGTGGCTCTGGCATCGGGTGGAGTGACGTTTATTGGGCAGCTTCAGATATCATCAGAAACGGATCAAGAGCGGAAGTATATGGGAATTACTGGGCAAAAGCTTGGGGATGGGATTATTACACACCCTCTACAACCGGGAACTATTCTGTAACAACTTATTTTTATGTTACAGGAGCCATCTATAGTGGTAGCTATTTAGCGGTAAGAGTCAAAGTGACTGATACCACTACTGGTCAAACCATAACAAGGACTATTTTTAATCCCACCTCGGGGTACTTTGATAATCAATGGGTTAGTGCTACTGAACAATTTTACCTGTATGCTGGCCGCAGGTACGCGTTCACGTTCGAGACAGAAACCAATGCAGGTGCCATATATTCTGCTACGGCGAGCGATTTTTATACTCGAGAATTTGACGGGACACAGCGGCAAATTTATTTCTGGAGCATGAGCTTATCCGTATAGAGGCTATGATGGATTACAAGATTCTTGTAGGATTATTGCTCTTAACAGGTTTAGTTTACTATTTTCGCCAGGCGCATACTTCACAAAGAAACAAAAAGAGAATCGTGGACTTATTATCAATAGGCGCTTTGCTCTGGGTGACCCCTAAATTAAGTGCTTACACGAAAATGGACCCGTTCGAGATCGGCGGAATGTTGATCTTCGCTTACGGATGGGGAATTCTAATCGTTGAAAAATTCTGGGAAGGCCTTAAGGGAAACGATCACGACAACACTCCGCATAGCAGACCAAAAAGAGTCAGAGAAAAGGGCTGAACCAAGCGGCAGAAAGTTTCGAAGCTTAATTTGGGGGCTAGACATAACAGGCGCATACGATAAGGCCGCCGCTGAAAGCGGCCTTATTATTTCCTGTAACCTTCTTCATCTCGGCGGCTACCAAGCCCGCAGCTCCTGCCGCCAGGAGAAACTCCGGCTCGGCGTCGCGCCCCCGCCCCATCGGACCGTATCAGGGACGGTTCCTTGACACACTTTGTTTTAGCAGGGCGTGTTACCCGGCCAGACCCAGCAGCGTACGGGGATGCCGGTGCGGGTGACTGCCAACCCGATTACAGCTTGCGGCAAATTACATTCGTCTTTGGAGTGCCCCCGCCGCCGTAAACCGCCATCCTCGTCTTCTTCTTCGATTTCAAAGTAGGTGGAGGTGGTATCGAAGTAGATGAGATCCACTTCAAGGTTGAAAAGATCGAGTAGTGTCCATTATGATGGTGTAAAATTGGTGGGGCTTTAAGCAGGAGAGCCACCCCTCCCTCTGGTAGATAAGAAATGTCACAATCTCAACCACCAGGAGGGAGAAAGGATGGCTCACTACCAGGTTACCGTAGACCGCGATCTCTTGCAAGGGTTATTTGTCCGGGATGATGGCCTGGCGCGGTTGGTGGAGGACATAGTGAACCAGATACTCGATGCTCAGGCTACCGAGCAACTCAGGGCCAAGCCGTACGAACGTACCGAAGAGCGGCAGGGGTACCGCAACGGGCATCGGGATAAGCTGCTCAAGTCTCGCGTGTGTTTATTGCAAAATAGAAATACCGGGAATTGCAAAGAGTAATCCCTGAAGTTGCAAAGAAAAATTCCCTGTTATTGCAGAAAGGCCATTGCAGCGTCCCCCAAAACACCCTTACCCTTGTAGTTG
>JBFLVI010000069.1:0-6272 GCA_040758635.1 Bacillota bacterium
AGCGCCGGCAGGCTGGGCAGGGTCGTGATGCCGGCGGCCGCCTGCAGCAGGTCCTCGTTCTGGAACAGCTTCCGCAGCCGGCAGGCACGCTCAATCGTATACCGCAGCGTCTCGGCATCGCACGGCTTCGCCAAGAACTGATGGGCGCTTTTGGCAGCCCGCAACACCAACTCCTGGTCCGAGTGACCCGACAGCATTATCCGGACTACCTGGGGGTAAAGCTCCCTTACCTTTGTCAGCAGCGTAGCGCCGTCCATCCCGGGCATCCGCATATCGGCCACGATTACGTCAACGGGCTGCGCCTTCATCACCGCCAGCGCCTCTTCGCCGCTGCCTGCGAAAAGCGTCTCCCATTGCTCGCGCATACCGCGCAGCATCCGCCGCAGGCCCTGGATCACATTGGGATCGTCATCCACGAAGAGAACGGTAAGCTTCACCGCTGTTTCACCCCCTTTTTTCGTTTTCCGGTGGATTAACCGGCAGCCAGACCGTAAAAGTGCTCCCTTTCCCCACTTCCGAATCGGCCGTGATCCTTCCCCCGTGCTTGTTAACGACTATATCGTGCGCGATGGTCAGTCCCTGTCCGGTGCCCCTGCCGACCTCCTTGGTTGTAAAAAAGGGGTCGAATACCCGGTGGATGATCTCTTCCGGAATCCCGGTTCCGGTATCGCTGATGCTGATCTTCACGTGGTCGTCTTCGCTTCTGGTCTGAATGGTTATCGTCCCCTTCTCGCCTGCCTCCCGGTTCACCACTTCGGCGACGGCGTGCGCCGCATTGACGATAATATTGAGGATCACCTGGTTGATCTCGTCCTTCACGCAGCGAACCAGCGGGAGGTCCGGTTGCAGGTCCAGCACGACATCGGCCACGTACTTCCATTCGTTCCGGGAAATCGTCACGGTGCTTTCAACCGCCTTATTGATATCGCAGGGGGTTTTCTCTTTCTTGCCGGGATGCGCAAAATCTTTCATCGCCAGCACTAATTTCCGGACGCGGCTTATCCCTTCCAGGGACTGCTCGATCGCCTTCGGAATCTCCGCCTGCAGGAACTCAGCGTCCATCACCGCCAGCGCCGTCGCCAGCGCTTCAACCGGCACGGTCCCACCGGCTGCACCAGCAACCAGCCCCTGGCACCGCCCTAAAAAATCGCAGACTTCCCCGAAAGCGTCCCGTAGGAAGGTCGTGTTGTCCCCGATATACTGCATCGGCGTGTTGATCTCGTGCGCGATCCCCGCCGCCAACTGCCCGATCGATTCCAGCTTCTGCCGCAAAAGCGCCTGGGCCTCCGCCTCCTTCCGTCCGGTTATATCCGCCCCCAACAGGACGTAGCCCAGCCGTTCCGCACCGTCACCCATGACCGGCGTTATGGTAAAACCCAGAAAACCGTTCGTCCCGTCCGGGCGCTCGTACCGCACATCATCAACCCGCACCGCCGCTCCTTTTTCCCGGCACCTGGCGATGCCCGCCGCTACCTTCGGCCAGTCCCACCGGAGAGCCAACTCCGCCAGCGGCCGCCCGAGGACCGCTGCGGCAGGTACACCGAAGGCCTCCTCGGCCGGCAGATTCCACTGGATAACCCGGTCGTCCGGCCCCACGCCGATCAGGATCGAGGCGATCGAAGCAAGCAACTGCCTGATCCGCGTATGCGCCTCCCGCAGCGCCTCCTCCGCCTGCTGCCGCTCGGTGATATCCCGGAAAACAACCACCGCGCCGGTGATCATATCCTGGTCCCTAACCGGCGTGCATACGTACTCCACCGGGAAAGGAGTACCGTCCTTCCGCCAGAAGACTTCGCCGCTAATCCGCCGGGTGACGCCGTCCCTGAGGGTAGCGTAGACGGGGCACCCTGCTGGGGGATAGGCCGATCCGTCGGCTTGCGCGTAATGAATCAGGTCGTGCTGAGGCTGACCCACCAGTTCCGATGTTTGATACCCGGTCATCTGCAAAGCCGCCGGATTCGCAAAGGTGGTATTACCCTCCAGGTCCACCCCGCAAATGCCCTCACCCACCGCTGCGAGAATCAGTTGGGTCTGGCGGCTGGATCGCGCGAGCGCTTCCTCCGCCTCTTTACGTTTGGTAATCTCGAACAGGTAGCCCTGCAGCCGCACAAGCTCGCCGCCGGCGCCAAAATCGCCGCCGGCGTTTTCCACCACCCAGATCTCCCGGCCGTCGCGGCGCAGCCGTTTGGACTCGCGTAGCTCCAGCCTGCCGTGCTGCCGCACAAGCCGGAGAAACTCCTCCTTCTCCTCCACGCTGGGAAAGAAGCTGAAAAGGTTTGCCCCCGCCGCGTGCGCAACGGAAGGAAAGCCGAAGATCCGCGCAAAGGCCGGGTTGCAGAGCAGGATCGTGCCGTCCGGCCCGGTGATATAGTTACCCGTAAGCGCCTCGTCGAAAAGCCGCCGGTACCGCTCCTCGCTCTCTTTTACCTGCTTCGAATGCTCCAGCCCCGCGAGCATCCCGTTGATCTCCTGCGCCAGCCCCGCCAGTTCGTCGTCTCCCTGCACCGACACGCGCGCCGCCAGGTCCCCGCGCGCACCGATATTGCCGACCTCTTTACTGAGCCGGGCCAGCCGGGAGAGCACCATCCGTTCCAGCGCGAAAAGGGTCGCCAGGATGAAGGCGAGCGTAGCGCCAATAGAGAAAGCGAGCAGGAAGAACAAAGCCGCCTGGCCGTGGCGGTAAACAACCCGGGGGCTGTCCACCCGTAGGATCAGCGCCGGCGCACCGCCCAAGTCTTCGATCAGCGCGTAGCCCGCAATGTTCCCGGCGTCCAGCACCCGGGTAAAAATTCGCTGGTCCTCTGCTTCCAGAGCGTTTTTCGCCTGCCGGAAATCGGGCGGCAGCGCCGGATCGTCCCACCGGCGCACACTCAAAGCCAGCCCATTTTCTGCACCGGGGTGTTTGATCTTGTTTGCCGCCAGGTGCCGCCCGACCACGAGCGTCCCCCGAACGGACCCCTCTCCATCATCCGCCAGCACCGGCTGGACGGCAACCAGCAGCGTAGTCCTGCGCAGCAGCACGATCCCGGCGGCGTCTTCCCCCGCCGACGTCCGGCGAAGAAGCACGTCGGACCGCAAAAGCCACTCCTTGAACTCTTCCGGAAACGGGATATCTCGGCCATCCCGGTCGAAGGCGCGGGCAAAAACCAACCGGCGCGACGCATCCACGCAGGCGACAAGATCAATCTCCAGCCGCGCGAGCACCGCCCCGTTTACGTTTGCTCGCCCACTCGCGACAGTTCCGCCGGTAACAAAGGTCCGGAACTCGTCCCGCACCGCCAGGGCGCCCGCCTCGGCCTTCAGTTGCTCCTGCGCGTCGGTGAAAACGTGCAGGGCCCGCGCCACATCCTGTCGCAGATCTGCCTCCTCATGGGCCGCAAAGCTGCTCAGAACAATCCAGTGCAGCGCCGCTCCCGAAACGAGCGTCAGACAGACAAACATAATCCCGAAAAGAATCAGGACCTTCCAGCGTACACTCACGCGCCTTTGCTCCCCTCAGATCCGGCCGCCAGGGAAAAAGTCTCCTGACATTCCCTATAGGTTTTCTCGCCACCGGTACCTTTTCTCTTTAGCAAAAGGAAAACGGCGGCCGTTTCCGGCCATAAGGAGGAGCACCGTGCCGCAAGCCCGAAGAACCTGACGGGCGCCCCCAATCCAAACCCCACCGGAGGATTTCAGGAAAAGGCCGGTATCCCTGCCATACTGTACCGCACAAAGACTGGTTGAGGCATCTGCAGCTTGCAACCCGCTACAAAATGCTTGCGCAAGGAAGGCATCACCCGGTATAATAAATGGTGCAGCGAGAAACGTCGGAGTGGCGGAACTGGCAGACGCGTACGTTTGAGGGGCGTATGGGGCATCCCGTGGGGGTTCAAGTCCCCCCTCCGACACCAGCGAAAACCCTTACCTTGAGATAGCCAGGTGTCTCGAAGTTTTTTGCCTGCAACGGGTCGGCATACCAGATGATTGTGATCCGCCGGTTCGCGGGGTCGAACTCGATGCGCCTGACGAAAGTCCTGATGAAATCGCGGCGCTCGCGGTTGGAGCCGTGGGCCAGGACCTTGTCGAAACTCTGAATATATTCTCTCAGACTTTGAGCATCTATCTTGTTTAGCGCTGGCTGAGTAATAGCCAGCTTTTCTTTTTCTCTCTCCAATCCCTCGATTTCCTTACGGCGCATCTCGATCGCGGCAATCTCAATCTTCCCGTAAGGCTTTTTTCCGACCAACTCCATCTCGACGAGAACCAGTGCCGCCTTTACTTCGGCAGCGAGGAGAAGTTTTTTGCCAGGGCGTCGTCACTCGCGCCTGCCTGTTTCTGGTACAATCGGTACCGCGAGTCCGACGGCTACGCGCCCCATTTCCTCGCGGACTTCTATGCGCACCTTTACAAGAGGTCCGGCATGTCCTGCTACTTAGATTCAGATAATGAGTCTGTATTTCCCGCATGCCGGGAGGCGGCCCGGGAAATCCTGCGCCTGGAGCGGGAAGGAAAAAGGCTCCGGTTGGAGCAGGCGCTGGCATTCGCCGTGGTACTTACCCGGCGCTTGGTATACACCTATCTTCTCGTGGCTGTCTTCTCGGTGGGGGAATGGGCGCGGATTTATCTGGCAAGCCTCCGCTTCGGCCTTCAGACACTGCCGGCCGGGGGAGGAGCGGCAGCGTTCAATCCCTTTCAACTGGCCCAGCCTGCGCCGGGGGCGGACCCCCTGGTTGTATCATTTATTCTGTTTATCGCCGCTGTTTTTCTCCTTTCCTGCGGGCAAATGCTCTTCACCCGCCGCGGGTATCTGCTGAAGTAGGATGCAGCCTTTGGCGCGGGCAACATAGCTAAAAATTTTATAGTGAGCGGTTCTATTGTCTGCCGTTGGCCCAGTGATAGTTTCGCTACTGATTGCAGTACCGCTTTTAGCCTCACGGGGTGAGTGGACGCATTTGGCCCTGAGAATTACCGGTTGGTAGCAGCAGCCGACGGCACCCTAGTAATCTTCAACGCGCTGCAAGACAGGGATAAAGAAAAAATTAGAGAGGCAGAAAGCTTTGATTATTGAAAAATTCTGGGAAGCGATTAAAGGGAAACGATCACAATGATATTCGCTCGAAGCAGGATTCTGACGGCTGAATTATTAAACAAGGTAACGGCAATTTAATTCAAAAGAGGTATCAAATGAAGATGGACGCTGAGGCACTGCCGCTTTTATACTGTAGTAAAAGGTGGTAGCTACAGAGAAGCGGGGGTGATGATGCCGGATGAAGAAAAGGGGTGAATATGTAATGAAGCAGAAGGATCGCAACCCAATTTCACGGATATTGGCGTTGACTATCGTTCTGTTGATTCTCTCCCTCATTGCCAATGTTCATTTATGGGTTTCACGTTCGCAAGCTTCTGACCATGCCGCCATGTTGGCCGAGGAGCATGCTAAAGACCTATCGGGCTATATGAACGGGTTGGACGAACTGCTTGATTCGGCCAAGGAAGAGGATTGGGCTGACACCAAGCGGTTATGGGGTATTTCTTCGGTCATCCAGGTTACAGAAGTAAGAGCATCATCCATCTTGGACCTGACTCCGTTGGTAAACCAAAATATTGCGAATGAAATCAGTAAGTCGCGCCTGCCGGATCTATGCCCGGATTTACGTCAGGCTTCCATAGACTTCAATAACGCAGCGGCGAATCGGGTTAAGGGCTTACCTGTTGACACCCGGAAATTAGAGGACTTTAGCACGAAGGTCAAACAAGCCAAATTCCCGAACCAAGACACGTTTGCCTGGCAAGAGTTCCGTCTGGCCATCAACCGTTACTTTGGAGAATAACATATGCTGGATAATTGCATTAGGCCTTCCTTCTTCATTGGAGTATCACTTTACTGGTTTCTTTATAGATCTAAAAAGTACGACGGGAGAGTCTTAGGTTCCGTCGACATCTCGCTGCACGCGGAAAAGGAGCTTGTTCCCACCATTGCGCTGCTTCAGAGTTTAGTTCAATCAATCGAGGATAAGTTCTTCCGGCTAAGCTCTAACCAAGTCACTCGAAGTTTACAGTTTCCGTACGAAGATACGTTTACCTATTTTAACGTGCATTACGCAGACCCCAACCGTTACCGCAGCGGGGCGTTCGGCTGGCACTCCGTTAGCCGGGACCTGATGTACAACGTGGTTCGCGGTCGTGGGATGGTCTATTAGTCGGGCCACATAAATCTCCTTTGGCGGGTGCGGCTGCGAAAACCTCCGGCACCCGCCGGGGAAACCCAGGGTGGCAAAATGCCGAAGCAG
>JBFLVI010000070.1:0-6078 GCA_040758635.1 Bacillota bacterium
TTTGATACCAAATTACATCCAGGTGTTGTCACGCTGGCGGAGGTTTTCAAAATGAACGGCTACCGGACCATTTGTGCTACTGACGTTCCTGAACTCTTCGAGCCGCTCGGGTTAACGCGGGGTTTTGATCACCTTGTAGTCCGCGACGACGCAGAGGTACTGCGCTTAGCGGATCTTTACCGAAACCAAAAGCTTTTTCTTTTTATTCATTTCTTCGATGTGCATGCGCCCTATCTGTTTTCGGAGTGTCCGCCTACGGCCGAGTACAACGCGGATTATTTTAGCCTAATGAGAGACCTCTACCGGATGTTCGGCCGAACTCCAACTGACACCCGTCCCTACACCCTTTGGGAGAATCTTTTCCAAGCCATCGGCAGAAAGAGAGACTACCTTTTCCGGCTTTACGTTACCGGGGTAAGCAAATTCGATCGGGGCCGTTTACGGCTTTTTATTGAGGCGCTAAAAGCTTTAAACTATCTAGATCAGACGTTACTGGTCATTTTTTCTGACCACGGACAAGGTCGTTGTTTTTACCATGATCAAGATTTTTTCGGCCACGGTGGAGAACTTTTTGATGATGTTTTAAGGGTTCCTTTGATTATCCATGCACCGGGAATCACTCCTGCCGTAAAAGAAGGCTTGGTTTCGCTAGTGGATATTTTCCCCACGATTATAAAGTTCGTTGGAGTTAAATGGGAGCCAAAGATGCCGATTGATGGTACATCCTGTGATAGCGAAGGCAGAAGTACGGCGTGTGCGGAGGTTTGGGTTGCCCGTAAGGGGGGTAGTATGGCAGATGATGAGCGGGGGAATCCGTTTGTCCCGCTTATGGAAGTGAGGGATAACGAATGGTTACTTTTGCAGCGCTGCCTCCGTACACGAGAAAAGAAACTAGTTGTAATGGGCAAGGAGGAAGATTTTTTGGACCCGCGAGAGTTTGAGCTGCCGGAGAGAGAATTCGTACGCGCACTATACCGCAAGCTGCTGGCCCGATTCGAAGACGAAAGAGGGTTTCGGTATTACCTCAAGGTGCTGCACCGCGGCATCAGGCGGGAGGCACTGGTAAAAGAATTTTTAAACAGTTCAGAGTACCGTTCTCGGCCGCGGATGTACCTTTACGACCTGGCGGCCGACCCGGGAGAAAACCACCCGCGGCCGGTGGGGAACGACCTTTTAAACCTGGTGGAAGGCTACTCTTATTTGCAGGAAATCCTGGCCCTGGAAGCCCAAGCGGTGGTAAGCGAGCCAATCTTCGGTGAGCAGAAAAGGTCAGTATCACAGATGTTTACAGGAAAGAGCCTGCCTTCCGACAGAGTCTTGCTTTTCAAAGGCCTGACCGAAAAAGAGGACCGAAGTATCGCCGTCATCCGGCGCGCCTTTGCGCTTTTCGGGGAGGATGTCGGTATCGCCTTCACCGGCGGCAAAGATTCCACCGTACTCCTGCATCTGGTCCGGCGCGCCTTTGACGGCCGGGTGCCGTTTAAGGTGATCCATATTGACACCACGGTGAAGTTCCCGGAGGTTTACGCCTTTCGGGACAGGCTCAAAACCGAATGGAACCTTGACCTGCGGGTTTTCCGGAACGAGGAGGCGCTAAAATGGATCCAAATCGCCCAAAACCGGGAAGAGTGCTGCCACCAACTGAAAACAGAGCCGTTGAAGGACGCCATTCGAACGCTGGGTCTCAAGGCGCTTCTCACCGGGGTGCGTTGGGACGAGCAGGCCGCGCGGGCCCAGGAGGAATATTTTTCGGAGCGGCAGGACCCGCCCCATACCCGCGTTCACCCGCTTCTTCACTTTACCGAGCAGGACGTATGGGAGTATATTCGCAAATACGATATCCCTTACTGTTCCCTCTACGATAAGGGCT
Organism: Bacillota bacterium; assembly: GCA_040758635.1. GTDB lineage: Bacteria > Bacillota > Desulfotomaculia > Desulfotomaculales > Ammonificaceae > Yes71-27. The sequence continues at coordinate 1,871 of JBFLVI010000070.1, forward strand.
ACCGCAGCCTGGGGTGCCAGCCCTGCACGAAACCTGCGGTTACGGGCGGCGCCGAGCGCGCCGGCCGGGCGCAGGATAAAGAGCAGGTGATGCAGCGGTTGCGGCAGTTAGGTTACTTTTAGCGTTTTATTCCCCAAGTTTCCGCGGGTTCCACTGGTGGTTGCATTCGTCGCAGGCGGCCAGGGGACGCTTGACATAGAAAAGGAGGCACCCGAGCCACCAGAAGGGGAGGAGCAGCCAGAAGATCGACAGGAGAAAGCCGGCGAAGCCAAGGACGATTGTGCCGGCAAGACCGAAGTAAATCAACTTATCGTACTGCCCCACGGGAACTATTCTGGTCGAGCCGCACCGCGGACACCTCATGATCATTTTTCCCCGAACCCCCCGCGATCAGTTTTCCCCATTATACCAGAATTCTCAGCCCGGGGCAGAGAATCGTTCTTTACTCTTGCCTTTAACCAATTGCCAGCCGGGAGCCGCCGGGGTTATAATTTGCTCAAACAGTCAGGAAAAAGGTTTTTCGCCGGCCTGCATTCGTTGCTTGCGTGAAGAGCGGGCTTAGCCTGTTTACAGGGCTGGGCCACCGGCGTCAGCGACCGTTTTAGGAGGTTTTAATCCCTTGCCGGAAAACCAGCCGGAAAGATTAAAAATAGCGGATCAGCCGGCCATCGCGGGCGGTAAACCGGTCCGGGAGGCGCGCTTGCCTTTCAACCAGCCGGATCTCGATCCGGCCGATGCGGAACAGGTGGCGGCGGTGGTCAGGAGCGGCAGGCTTGCCGCCGGGCCGAAGGTGCGGGAACTGGAGGAGCGATTCGCCGCGCTGGTCGGGGCGCGCTACGCGGTGGCCGTTTCCAGCGGGACGGCGGCGTTGCACGCCGCTTATTACGCGGCGGGGATCAGCCGGGAGGATGAGGTGATCCTCTCGCCGCTTGTCGCGCCGGCTGCGGGCAGCGCCGCCCTTTACCTCGGCGCGAGGCCTATTTTTGCGGACGTTGACGAGCGAACCTTGAACATCGACCCGGTCGAAATCGAGCGGAACATAACCGAAAGCACCCGTGGCGTGGTTGCCTCCCACTTTGGCGGCCACCCGTGCGCGATGGAGGCGATTCACGCCGTCGCCCGGCGGCACAACCTGGCGGTAGTCGAGGACGCCACCCAGGCGTTGGGTGCGGTTTACCGGGGAAGGCCGGCCGGCAGCCTCGCTCCCGTTGCGGCTTTCAGCCTTCATCCTGAAGCGACGGTTACCGCGGGAGCCGGCGGCATGGTGATCGCCAACGACGAGGATACCTACCAGTGGCTGCGGCTGTTCACCAACCTGGGAACGGTTATGGACTGGACACAGTTGGTGAAGAGGAATGAAGGCCCCTGGCATTATGAGGTCCAGGAGTTGGGGTACGACTATCGGCCGACCGAAATGCAGGCGGCTCTGGGACTCTCGCAGTTGTCAAGGCTTGAAGCCTTCCTCAAGCGGCGGAGGGAAATCGCGGCGCGCTACAACGAGGCTTTCGCCGACCTGCCATACGTGGAAATCCCGTACACCTCAGCGGACAGCGAGCCGGCCTGGAACCTGTACGTGCTGAAGCTAAACCTCGAGCGGTTGCGGGCGGGGCGTCGCGAGGTCTTTCTGGCGCTTCAGGCGGAAAGGATCAACGTAAGGGTACACTACCTGCCGGCCTACCTGCACCCTTTATACGGGTGGCTCGGCGACCCGAACGTCTGCACCCTGCACGAAGGTCCGCCCTGCCCGAGGGCGGAAGCTGCCTACCAGCGACTCATCACCCTGCCGCTTTATCCGAGGATGAGTGATGACGACGTGGCGGACGTCATCCGCGCGGTGCGGCGGGTGCTTCACTATTTTGCCCGGTGAAGGCAAAGGCCCCGGATTGCTCCGGGGCCCGGGAGTACTCGCCGGTTATTAGTTGTTTATTACCACCGTTTGGACTTCCGCGACCCAGGTCACGTTCACGTCGAGGTTTTCGGCCACAAAGCGCAGCGGGACCATCGTCCGGTTGTTTACGATCTTCGGCGGCACGTCGAGCTTCACGAATTTGCCGTTCACCCGGGCGTTCGGCTTGTCGATCGCCAGGACGATGACCTTGTCACCCTTTCTGATGATGGCGGTCCTCGTTTTCGGGTCCCAGCTGACATCGGCGCCAAGCTTTTCGGCGACCGCGCGGATGGGCATGAGCGTCCGAGCCCGCACTATTTGCGGCGGTACGTCAAAGGTCATCTTCTGTCCGAAGGCGAAGACGAGCACCTGCTCTTTGTGCCGCTTCCGCCACAGCCGCACAAACTCCTTGTAGTGTTCCTGGTTTTGCGGGTCGTCGTAGATCATCTCGGCTACGGTTGCGGTGACCTCCTCTTCGTTTTCACACATCGCCTTCAGCTTTTGCCAGAGGGCGATTCGCAAGGCGCGGTTCTTGATCCGCTCGCGGATCCGTTCCCGCAGCTGTTTCGCCTCAGCTTTGTTTCTGATTCTTTCCCGGAGCGTCGTTTGAATTTCCTCTGCTTCCTGTTCTTCGTCTTCGTAGACATCCCCGCCGACGCTGGTGTCCCCGTAGACCCCTCCGCTTACCGATGCGCCATCCTGGTTGTTGTTGTTGTTGTTGCTTCCATCCTCGGACGCCCAGGCGGCGACACTGCAGGTTAGGAGGAGAACCGCCAGCATCACGGTTAGGGAGAACAACTTGCGCATCCTATCACCACCTTCCAAGTTTTACTGGTTTGGTTTCAATCCTTTCCCGAGTAGAAAATCGTCTCACCCCCTCAAGCGCTTCCTACTCTATAAATAAGTATTTCGACAAAATTTTTTGGGGGTTAATTACCAGAGTCCCTCTTAATACGAATTTGGGATAAACCCCCCGGTCGCCTGGGTTAAGTTTTTGTCTACAAGTGTCGAAAAACGGGTTAGGCGGGTGTGTATAAGTTAATAAAAGGTGTTTTGAGAGAGGTGGTAGCGTGGGCCGTTTTTTCTTTTCCAGGGGGCAGTTTCTTAGGGTTGCTACCGGTATCGGGTTTTCCCTGTTCGGCCTCCTTTGCTGGGTTACGACGGCGGTGGCCGCCCAGAACATTATCTGCGTGAGCATCACCCCCTTTGCGGTAAACGGCGCGGGGAGCGTGAACGTGCGGTACTATCTTTCGACCGCCGACAGGGTTTACGCGGCGGTTTACGACCAGAGCGGGACCAAGGTCGCCGACCTTTCAACCGGGGCGACGGTCCTGAAGCCCGGGCTGCGGACCGTGCGCTGGACGAAGCCGGACCCCGGTGCGAACGGCTTTTACGACATCTATCTCTGGACCACCCAAAGCGTGGTTGACGTAGGCGGCTCGGTCTACTTCGACAACCAGGCGCCTTCCATCACGGCAAGCGTTTATACCAGCAGCTTCAACCCGCTGGCGGGGGAGGCGCTGGAAGCCAAGTACGTTCTTTCGGAGAACGCCCGGGTTACGGTGCGGGTGGTATCAATGAAGGATGCGACGACCATTAACCGGACGGTGGCCACCCTGCTTAACAACGCCTGCCAGGCCGGCGGGGTCGCCTACGACGTTTACTGGGACGGGCGGAATACCGGCGGCAAATACGAGTGTAACGGCCTCTACGCCCTGCAGTTTTTCGTCACGGATCCGGCCGGAAACAAGTACACCAGCGGCGGCAACCAGTACTACCTGACGGGAACGGTGACCCTGGACAAAGACAACGGGGCGGATATCGTTACCTGTTCTATCCCGCCGTCCTACTTTGCGCCTGAATCCTCAGGAAAGAAGACCCACCGGTTGAGTTTTGTTTTGAGCGAGACGCCCCAGGAGGTTTACGTGAGCGTTTACAACGCTTCCGGCTGGGTGACCGACGTGGTTTACGGCTCTAATTTCCGTTTGGGGGCCAACTACGTCTCCTGGGACGGGAAAGCCGGAGGCAGCCTGGTTTCCTCGGGCACCTACTATTATTACATCCACGGGCAGGACACCGTCGGGAATTCCTTTAGTGCGGCTTCGGCTTGGTTCAGGGTGGACAGCACCTCCGCAGCCATTACCGGCAATCCTTCAAGCCTGAACTTCACCGTTAAGGACACGAACGGTTACAACTACCTCAATATCCCCTGCGTTCTGAGCAAACCCTGCCGGGTTACGGTGCAGGTCCTTGATTCCTCGGGGCGGCTGGTGAACACCCTGCTTTCCAGCACGGTCCGCTGCGGCCCGGTAAGCGTGGC
>JBFLVI010000071.1:0-5826 GCA_040758635.1 Bacillota bacterium
GGCTTTTCGACCTCCTGCTCTTCCTCCTTTTTGGAACCGCAGCCTTTATCTACGGGAGGTTTATCGCCTACGCCCTGCTCGTAAACGGCCTTGTTTGGTGCCGCTACTTCCAGCCCGAACTCCGGTGCAGACTCAACCTGGACAAGCTGAAGGTCGCCCTGATCCCGGCACTCGTTTTCCTTTACGGGTATGTGCTTTGGGTCAAAGCGCCCCCGCAAACTCCAATTGACCACCGGTTCACAGACGGGAACAGGTTCCCGGTGGAGGCCCTGGAATACCTGAAGAAGCACCCGCTACAGGGAAAAATGCTGAACGATTACGGGTGGGGCGGTTACCTGATCTGGAACCGCCCGGAAGAAAAGGTCTTCATTGACGGCCGGGCGGACGTCTACATCAAGAAGGTGTTCCGGGACTACCGGCAGATCACGCAGCTCAAACCGGAAGCGGCGGCGCTGCTGGCGGAATACCGGGTCGACTACATCCTGATGCCGGCCGACGCCCTGCTAGTGCAGGCGCTGAAGCTTTCTCCCCGCTGGGCGGTGTTTTACAAAGATGAGACAGCCGCAATCCTGGTAAAAAAAGAACCGCCTTAACCCGATAATCTTAGTGCACGGTTAAACTTTCACCATTCGTTTACAAAAATAATAAATCCCCGGGATGAAACCGCCCTGCTTCAGATAAGGCGCGGTTACCGGCGAGAAGAGGGGTTTTTCAAGTGTTGGAAAGAAACAGGTGCGTCCTCTCCATCGTGGTCCCCGTGTACAACGAGGCGCCCAACATCGGCGCCTTCTACGAAAGGGTTTCCAGGGTGCTGGAGGCTTTGGGTGAGCCTTACGAACTGATCTTCGTCAACGACGGGAGCAAGGATGACACCCTGGACCGCTTGCTTTCCCTGGCGGGAAAAGACCCGCGGGTCAAGGTGGTGGACCTCTCCCGCAACTTTGGCAAAGAGATCGCCCTGACCGCCGGCATTGATTACGCCTCCGGAGAAGCGGTGATCCCGATTGACGCCGACCTCCAGGACCCGCCCGAACTGATTCCCGAACTCGTTGCCCGGTGGCGGGAAGGCTACGACGTCGTTTACGCCACCCGGACGGAAAGAGAGGGTGAAAGCTGGCTGAAACGCTGGACGGCCCACCTTTTTTACCGGGTGGTGGCGAAAATAACGCCTATTGAAATACCAAAGGATACGGGAGATTTCCGGCTGCTGAGCAGGCCCGTGGTCCAGGCGCTCAAAAAACTGCGCGAGCGCAACCGCTTTATGAAGGGTTTGTTTAGCTGGGTCGGTTTTCGCCAGACGGCCGTTTTCTACCGGAGGGAGCGGCGCAACGCCGGCAGGAGCAAGTGGAACTACTGGAAGCTCTGGAACTTCGCCCTGGAAGGCATCACGTCATTCAGTTATCTACCCTTGCAGTTCGCCACCTACTTCGGGCTCTTCGTGGCGTTTTGCGCCTTTCTTTACGCCCTCTTTATCGTGGTCCGGACCCTGCTCCTGGGTAGAGACGTTCCCGGTTACCCCTCGCTCATCACCGTGATCCTCTTCCTGGGAGGCGTGCAGCTCTTCGCCATCGGCATCGTCGGCGAGTACATCGGGCGCATCTACAACGAGGTGAAGCAACGCCCGCTGTACATCACCGGGGGCGAATACGGGTTCGGGCAGGGGCCGGAGGTTATTCCGGAGAAAAGTTGCCCGGAGCAAAAGAGGGAAAACGGAACCGTTACCCGAAACGAACCATTATGAGAACTACCGTGTAACTTTTCCGCACCGGGGCAAAGAGCCGGGTGTTTCAGGTGCCCAAAACCACTTTGAAACTCGAGGTTAAGCAGTGACTCCAAAAACTTTGCGCATCACCGCCGGAATAGCTATCAGCCTGGCCTTTTTGGCCGGGGCCTTCTACAAAGTCCGGCTCGGGGAGTTATGGACGGCGCTTAAGGGGATAAACCTGTTCGCGCTGCTGATGTGCCTTTTCTTTTTCGGAATTAGTTGTATTTTTCGCGCGGTGATGTGGCGGGTGACCACCCGCCCGCTGCAGCAGGTGGGGTTTTCTGCACTCTTCGGCGGCGTCATCGTTGGCTATATGGCCAATAACCTCCTGCCCGTGCGGGCAGGAGAGTTGGTGCGGACGTATTACTTAGCCGCCCGCACCGGCATCCCCGGCGCAGCAGTCTTCTCCACGGTTTGTATCGAGCGGGTTCTGGATCTCGTCTCCCTCGGACTCTTGCTGGCAGCCGGGATCTTCTGGGGCATCCGCGGCCTTACCCCGCATACTGCGGGCTTAACGCTGGTAGTGCTGGCGACGACGCTCGCCGCAGGGGCGCTTATCCTATCAGGACTCGTGCGCTTAAATAAGTTGCCGGAGAAATCCGGGGGCATCCTGGTCCGGGCGTGTAACCGGGTGAAAGAGTTTCTGGAACCGGTCGGTAAGCTCCAGCAGTCAAAGACGCTCCTGCTTTTAGTAGGCTTGAGCCTTGCGGCGTGGGCCAGCAATTACCTTTCGCTGCTGCCCCTGGTGTACGGCGCACAGAACCGCCCGGAAGCGGCGCTTTTACTCCTGCTCTTCATCAACCTCGGCCTGCTCATCCCCTCCTCCCCGGGCGCCTTAGGTGTGATGCAGGTCGCCTTCTGGACGGCGCTGGCCCCGTTTGGGATTTCGAAGGAGCAGGCCCTGGCGCTCTCGCTCGCTTACCAAGGAGGGCTTTACCTTTTCACGCTGGCGGTGGGTTTGCCGTATGCCGCGCAGGCGCCCGTGAAGCTCACCAAAATTGCCGCAAGCCAGCCGCTTACCGGTGCGGAGGCTGCAGGAACCGGGAACCGTAAAACAAGATAACGGTGGTTGTTATGCCTCGCCTGCAGAACAAGGTATGGCTCGAAATCTTGCTGGTCTACCTGGTCTCGAAGGTTTACCAGTCAATCTTCGTTTACTGGGGGCACGCGGTGCGCGGCCCGGCCCCGCCCGGCGGTTGGGAAGGTGTGTCCAACTGGCTGCTGAATCCCTGGACCACCTATGACAGCCAGTGGTACCTGGAGATAGCCGCCACCGGCTACCGGGAGGTAACCGCCACCTTCTTCCCGCTCTATCCCTTGCTCTTGAAAATCTGCGGCAGCTCCGAAGTAACCCGTGCACTGGCCGGCGTCATCGTTTCCAACATAGCTTTCGCCCTCGCTCTTTACCTTCTTTACCGCCTGACCAGACTCGATTTTCCCGAAAGCACCGCCCGGACGGTGGTCTGGATCGCCGCCTTTTACCCCACCGCAGCCTTTTTCGGCGCCGTTTACACCGAGTCGCTCTTCCTCCTGCTGCTCCTCCTCACCTTTTACGCCGCCCGGCAGCAGCATTGGGCGGCGGCCGGTCTTTGGGGGATGCTCGCCGGGGCGACGCGCAACCCCGCCCCGGTGCTTTTCGCTTCCCTCCTGCTCGAATACCTGCACACCGTGAACTATAACATCCGGAAGATAAAGGCGAAACCCGTTATCTGGATCGCCCTGGTCCTCCTGGGCTTCATCTTTTTCAACCTTTACCTTTACTGGCGTTTCGGTGACCCCCTGCTGGCCGTCACCAGCCACAAGTATTATTACCGGACGGCTTTCTCCTGGCCGTGGGTGTCCGCGGCTAAAGACACCTTGGACTTTTTCACGGGGAGAAACCTTAACCCGGTAACCCCCCTTAACCTGTTATGCATAAGCCTGTTTCTCTACTGGGCGATTAAATCCCGCCGGCTATTCCGGCCCTCTTACCTGCTGCTTGCAGGAACGATCATCCTTATGCACCTCTGCTACCCCCGGGCCAGCCACCCGCACACGGTCGGGCTGATCCGCTACCTCTCCGTTCTTTTTCCTTTTTTGCAAATGCTGGCCCTGAGTTACCAGCAGCTAAGCCGGGAGACCCGGCTGGGCAAGCACATCGCCATAGCCAGTTACTTTTTGCTCAACGCATTTTTTGCGTATGGGTTCGGGCTAAAATCCTTCTTAGAGTGAGGGGGGGAGCCTGTTTTGCGGCAAAATAACGCAAAGTACCCGAAATTCTTCTGGCTTCTGCTTCTTCTCATCCCGCTGGCCACGCTCTTTCCTTACTTAGCCCTACATTACTTGGCGCCGCCCGGTACGGAGTTCACGGGCTTTTTCTTCGCCAGCGACGACCCGGAAAGTTATCTCGCCAATATGCGCCTCGCGGAGTACGGCTGGAAGTGGAACTTCATGTTCACCGCCGAAGATACCGCAGGCGGCTATATCTTCCTTTACTACATCCTCTTGGGTAAACTCGCGCTTTTGTTAAACCTTCCGCTCATCGTGATCTACCACGCAGCCAGGATCATCTCCGGGATGACCCTCATCCTCGCCGCCTGGCTCTGCCTCAAAACCTTACCCCTGACGGAGACGGAGCGGAAATGGGGCCTGGCTCTTTTCTCTCTGGCCATCCAATTTCCGCCCTTTTATGACAAATACTGGGGACTCCTGCTTATCTTCCATCCCGAGATTTCCCCTTTAGCAAACATCCTTTTGCTCCCCCACGTCGCCTTTTCTCAGGCCATGTTCCTGTTAACCGTCTACTTCTACCGAAAATGGGTCCGCGAGAAGAAAATAACGCATCTCCTGAAAGGGAATCTTGTTTTGCTGGGTCTCGTTACCGTACACCCGTATATGCTTCTGCCCTCTCTTTTGCTCATCTCGATCACTCTTTACTTTCACCACCGCCGCTTCATCTTTAAAGAAGCAGCCAAAACCGGCGCCTTCTTTATTCTCTGCACCCCCTATTTAGTTTATCTCCTCTTCCTGATGACCCAACCGGATATGCGGCAATGGCAAGCGCAGAGCTCAACCGTCTTTACTTATCCCTGGGACCCTGTTCTTTACAACGGTATCCTGGCTGTTTTAGGCATCTTCGGTTTAATCACCATCTCCCGGCAAAAAGGATGGCAAAACGAACTCCCGTGGTTCTGCGCCGCGCCTTTCGTGCTGGTACTCTTTCCTCTTTCTTTCCAAGAACGGCTTCTGGAGGGCGCCGGCCCCGGCCTGGCCTTTGCCGGAGGCGTAGCGATAAGTTCGGTTCTCTCCCGCTGCAGGAGACAAGGAGGCGCGTCGCTATTCTTAATCCTGCTTGTTCCGGCATTGACGGTCTTACTTGCACCGGTCTTCAACCCCTCAACCGCGAACTTCATCCAAGAGGAAGAAGTGTTGCTCTACCAGTGGATGGATGCCCACTTAGACCGCAACGATGTGGTTCTGGCCGGTATTGCACACAGCCTGTGCATCCCGGCCCGGGTCGGCTGCCGGGTCTGGTGCGGGCACCACGACCAGACTTTTCGGGTAAAAGAAAAATACGCGCTGGTGAAGAAATTTTTCACCAGCAGCGCTTTCGACCGGGAGGCATTTCTAAGGAAGAACAAGATTGACTACGTCTTATGGGATACGGCACGCTTCCCCCTTCAGCCTACAAACTCCCTGGTCCCGGTGAAGGTCTCCGGCAAATTAGTGCTTTTGCGCAACGGAGTAACGCCTCCGGCTCGACTTTGAAACCCTCCACCCAAGAAATCCTTGCGGCTCAAGGGCTGCAAGGAATGAGAAGGTCACGTACCACTACAAACCTCCTGGGGGTCGGGTCAGGTACGTGGCATCTCGGTTACGTATAGCGGGGGTCTGACCCCCACGGCACGGAATGCCACCTCAGCGCGACCGGTAAGTTCCGTGCGGGCCAGATAGCGGCTCCCGTCCACGTGGAGGTCCACAGCCTTCAGTTGGCACAGATCAAGCAGGAGGTCGTCGTAGCGGACCTCCTCGCCGAGATCCTTGATCCTGCGCCGCAACGCCATCTCCAGCACCAGCGCCAA
>JBFLVI010000072.1:0-5709 GCA_040758635.1 Bacillota bacterium
GGCACAAGTGTTGCTGTTGCTGTATTTTGCCGCAGTCGGATGGTATAACTGCCGGTATCCTCTCGGAGGGAAACTGGATGCCGGAGATATGCTGCAGTCCGCCTCTATCCCTGTGGTTATGGGCGTAACCGTGATCGGTCTCATTACCGGTGTGCTGGCAGCGCGAAGGGAACGGACGGCTCATTTCGCCGAGGTGCTGGCGGCACTTCCGGGCGACGCGGCAAGGCCCTTTGCCAAACTTGCCGCCTGGGCCACGGTAACACTGGTTTTTTCCTTTTTGGCTATCGCTTGCACACTGGGCGTCCAGTGGCTGGCCGGCAGCCAGCTCATTTTCTTCTGGCCGACCACCCTGTTATATATCGTTATTTATTGGGGACTTCCCATGCTGAGCGCGGGTATTCTCGGTTATGCGCTGGGTATAGCGGTCTCCTCCAACTGGGTTTACCCGCTTGTTTTCCTGGTCTGGCTCGCGCTTACCCCGTTCAATCACCTGCTTTATCTCCCAGAACCGCTGCGAATCTGGTTAAACCAGGGCGAAATTAATCCAGGTACCCCCTACAGCGGCTACGAAGGGCTGGCGGTTAATCCGGCGGCTTTTTTGCGGCACCTCTTTCTCCCGCAGTTGGCGCTTTCTTTTCTGGCTTTCTCCCTCCTTGTCCGCCAGTTGCGCGATATGACGCGGGCTGAGCTGGCCGCCCTGGTATCACTTGCTCTTCTCTCTTTAGTGGGTGGGACGGCTTTAATCGCTTTGGCAAACCCTTATCCTATCGAAGAAGACACTGCCGCGCTTTTTCTGCGAGACGCGCGTTACTATCACGAATTCCAGCAGCGCCATCCGCTGGGAAGCCCTTACGCCCGTCCACCCTCCTTCAACGTAGAGAGTTACACTATCAACCTTGAGCACCGGGGTTACCGGATGAGCTACACGGCGCGGATGCGGCTCCAGGCGAGCGAAGGGGCGGGACGGCTGGAGTTTAGCCTCTACCACGGTTACAAGGTGCTGAAGGCCGAAGCCGGCGGCCGAAAAGTTAGCTGGGGGCAGGAAGGCGACCTCCTGTGGCTAAAGTGGCCCGGGGGGAAGAAAGAAGAGACGGTAACTTTCCGGGTGGAGGGCTCTCCAGGAAGCGGCGGTATCCTCAAGCCCCAGGCGCTTTACCTTCCTTCCGGTTTCCCCTGGTACCCCATTCCCGGCAGGTGGCGCTTGGCCGAGAATGCACGGCTTTACCCCAGCAACCACGACTGCCTTTTCCGTAATCTGGAACCCGCAAGGCCCCTTAACTTCCAGCTTACGGTGTCCTCGCCGCTGAAAATTTACAGTAATCTGCCGGAGACCGGCGCTAATACTTTCGCCGGAGAGGTTTCCGGGCCGACCGTCATGGCCGGGAAGCTCCTGGAGGTGCGGGTGGACGGCTACCGCATTATCGCGCCACCGGATATCGTAAGGCGCATTCCTGTTCTACTGCCGGGGCTGCGAGAGGGTGTGCGGGCTGTCGGGGAGCGTCTTGGGGTTGCCTCCCCCCGTGTCCCGTCTAACGTCTTTGTAGCCCCCCTTTATAGTACCGGCAATCTCAATCTTCCCGTAAGGCTTTTTTCCGACCAACTCCATCTCGACGAGAACCAGTGCCGCCTTTACTTCGGCAGCGAGGAGAAGTTTTTTGCCAGGGCGTCGTCACTCGCGCCTGCCTGTTTCTGGTACAATCGGTACCGCGAGTCCGACGGCTACGCGCCCCATTTCCTCGCGGATTTCTACGTGCATCTTTATGAACAGCCCATCATGTCCGCTTACTTAAATGCGCCCGTGCTTTCCGTACACCGGGAGGCGGCCCGGGAAATCCTACGCCTGGAGCGGGAAGGAAAAAGGCTCCGGTTGGAGCAGGCGCTGGCAACCTGGTACCAGCGGTTGGCGCAGGGAGCGGCCGGGGACGCTTGGCAAGACCTCCATACCATTTTAGTTACTGGGGGGAAGAACAGTGATTAAGATCACGGAAGTCGTTAAGTCTTTCGGAAAGCGGCGCGCCCTAGACAGGGTCACCCTTACCGTAAAGCCCGGAATCTTTGGGCTCCTGGGCCCAAATGGGGCGGGTAAAACAACCTTGATGCGCATCCTGGCCACCATCCTCCGTCCCGACGCGGGTTCAGTTGGCGCCGACGGGATCGACTGGGCGCGGGATGCCCACCGGGTGCGGACGATGCTGGGGTATTTACCCCAGGATTTCGGGGTTTTTCGCAACATCACGGCCCGCGAGGCGCTGGCGTATATCGGCACGCTGAAGGGGATCGAAAAAGGGGGGTTGGGACACCAGATCGATACCGTTCTGGAGGAAGTGAACCTGAAGGAGCACGCGGACGAGAAGGTGGGGAGGTTTTCCGGCGGGATGCGGCGGCGGCTCGGCATCGCGCAGGCCCTTTTGGGCAAACCCAGGCTGATCATCGTTGACGAGCCGACGTCGGGACTCGACCCCCAGGAGCGCGTGCGTTTTCGCCTCCTGCTGCGTCGCCTGGCCCGGGAGGAGCGTGTGGTGATCATATCTACGCACATCGTGGAAGATGTTCAGGCCATTTGCGACCAATTGGCGGTCTTGAAAGAGGGCAAGGCGCATCAGTTCGCCTCTCCGGAGGAGTTGGCGCGGGCGGCCGAGGGCCGGGTCTGGCATTGGGCGGGGGAGGCGGAGGAGTACGCCCTCCTGGAAGAAAAATACCGGATCGTTTCGTCTGTCTCGCGGGGGGAAACGGTTGAGGCGCGAATTCTGAGCGATACCCGCCCGAGCGATGCCGCCGTGCCCGTTGCTCCCACCCTGGAGGAAGGGTATCTCGCGTGGATCGGGGAATGAGGCTGCCGCCGCTGCGGCTCGACCTTCGCGCCATGGGGTGGAACCTTTCCTTCCCCCTCGTGGCCCACCTGGCCGTGGTGCTTCACCTCTATTTCTCCGGGGGCGGCCGGGTGGGGCAGCTCCCGGGAGAAACGATCCAGACCGCCGTAGGCCTCGTCTCCCCCTTACTGGTAACCTTCTGGGTCTCCGCTCTTTATCAGGATCTTGTAGAGAGTGACGGCAAAGAGGCACTGCTGGCGCTGCCTTATAACAGCTTCGCTCTCGGTGTGTTGCGCGTTCTCCGTACCGCCTTTTTCTATTTCCTTTTTGTATGGGGCGTTATCCGCCTGCTTTTTCTCTTCAGCCCTGCCCCCGGAGCCTCTCCGCTGGCGTGGCTGGTGTTGGCTACAAGCATCTTCTTCTTTTCTGCGCTGGCCTTTTTCGCCGTGGTACTTACCCGGCGCTTGGTATACACCTATCTTCTCGTGGCTGTCTTCTCGGTGGGGGAATGGGCGCGGATTTATCTGGCAAGCCTCCGCTTCGGCCTTCAGACACTGCCGGCCGGGGGAGGAGCGGCAGCGTTCAATCCCTTTCAACTGGCCCAGCCTGCGCCGGGGGCGGACCCCCTGGTTGTATCATTTATTCTGTTTATCGCCGCTGTTTTTCTCCTTTCCTGCGGGCAAATGCTCTTTACCCGCCGTGGGTATCTGCTTGGGTAAGATGCGGGTTTGCGGCGCGGGTAAAATATAGCTAAAGGCGGAGGTCCTATAATGGCTAAACTGTTTTTTGCAACATAAAATTCCCGGTTTTTGCAAACATGTTTTTGCAGCGTCCCCGACAGGGAATTTTAGGCGTAGCCTTTCATCAATGAGTTTCTGATCCTGTAGCTTTGCCCCTCAAAAAGCAGCAAATAACTGTGATGCACCAGGCGGTCAATCATGGCCGCCGTCATCTGTTCATCGTAGAAGATGTTCACCCATTTACTGAACTCCAAGTTGGTGGTGATGATCACGCTCCTTTGCTCGTAACAGTCGGAAATCACCTGAAACAAGAGCTTTGAACCATCCCGGTCCAAGGGGACGTAGCCCCACTCGTCGCAGATAATCAAGTCGGCTTTGAAGAGCTGCTTCAAGAAACGGTTCAGCGCCCCCATCTTCTGGGCCTCACTTAACTGGTTGACCAGGGCGGCGGTACGGAAAAAACGGACCCCTTTGCCTTTCTGACAGGCGGCAACCCCGACGGCGATGGCCAGGTGGGTTTTACCGGTGCCCACGTTGCCGTAGAGGATGAGGTTCCTCCGTTCCTCGATGAAAGAGGCGTCTTTAAGGTTATCGATGCTAAGGCCTGACGGTATACGGATCTCATCGAAGCAATACCCGTCAAAGGTTTTCAAAACGTAGAACCCGGCCTGCTTCAGCAGGCGCCCTTTTCGTGCCGCTTCCCGGTACGCCAGCTCATGCTGGAGAATCTGGAGTAGGTATTCTTCGTGGCTTTCGGCCCGCACCTGACCGCAGATCTCGGCAATGTTGCGACTCAGCCGCAGTTTTTTGCAGCACTCAGCAATCTGCGCTTTCAAGGGTCCGGCCCCCTTTCAGAAAGCGGTCGTAATGGCCGATCCGTGGCCTGCAAGAGGGCATCCGGGGCACGCTGTTGGGTAAAACCAGTGGGTCGAGCTCCAGCACCTGGCTGTTCAGGCGGCTGAAGGTGGCCAGGATGCTGTCCACGTCTTTGGCACCGTAATCCAGGGCCGTTTTCAGGGCCTCGGTAGCCCAGGTGAAGTCGGCTTCCCGGCTGATCCGGGCCAGCACCTGGAGAGTTTCTCTTTTGCCGCGGGCATCGCACCGGTCCAGGAAGGATTTAACCTCTCCAGGTAACAGGTCGTAAATGCCCGTGTACTTCAGGGCAGCCGGCCGTCTCGCCAGTTGAGTCAGGTAGGGCAGCCAGTCCATGGACTGCTGGGGCGTGTCCCCATACAGCCGGGGGTGCCTTTGAACCTCCCGGTGGTTTTCGTCCAGCACAATCACCTCGTGGGCGGTAAGCCGGACCAAGAGGGTGGTGTTGGCATACCGGGGCGCCGTGGAGTAGGTATGTTTCCCCTGATTCAGGGTGAATTTGGCGTAGCTGTCCGTGCGGACCGTGACCAATGCCGCTTCGTCGAACGGAACCGCCGGCAACGGCAAAAGCTGTTTTCTGTCTTCTGCAAACAGGTTCTTGATCAGGTGTTGTTTCAGGTAGTGGGGTCTTTGCATGTCCAGATCGCACTCAGCAAGAAGTTGCCGGTTGAATTCCCTTAAGTCATCGACCTGTGGCACGGGCACCAGCAGGTTTCTTCGGTGGTAGCCCACCTTGGTCTCCACGCTGCCTTTTTCATGGCCGCTGTTGAGGTTGCAAAAAGCAGCGGTAAAGCCATAGTGGTTCTTAAAGCGGAGAAACGCCTCGGTGAGCAGTCGTTCTCCGTTTTTTAAGCTCTTGGTGACGATGGTCGAAGGGTTGTCAAACCAAATGCGTCTCGGCACCCCGCCTATATGGACAAAGATGTTCTTCAACCCTTCCATCAGGCACTGCTGGTTTTCGCCTTTGAAAAGCTGGATGTAGCCCGCGTTGCTGTACGGAAAGAAGATGTTCAGGTAATGGCCGCTTTGCTTGGTGGCCCCTTCGTAAAAATCCGCTTCACCGAAGTCCACCTGGGCTTCTCCGGGAATGTGCTCGAGCGGCAGGTAGAAATGGTCCTCTCCGCTGTACAGTTTCCGTTTCTTTTCGGCCACGTAGGCGGCCACCAGGCGGTAAGAGCAATCAAACGCCGCGCCGTATTTCTTCCCCAGGCGCTCAAAGACTCTACGGGCGGTGTGGCGCTGTTTCTTCCGGGCTTGCTTGTCTTCTTCCAACCACTCATCAATCT
>JBFLVI010000073.1:0-5570 GCA_040758635.1 Bacillota bacterium
TGCAGTGAATATGGCGACGCTCCGGATTTAGCTCTTACGGCAGTTACCTTCGGTAACGCAGGGCGGTGTGGCACACTTTTCTTCCCGCCCACAGCACGTTTTGCCGGGCGCCCGCCCCGCTGCTTTTGCTACGTACGGAGCGGGGAAAAGCCGGTTCACCTCTTTACTGCCGCAACTCGGGCAACTTTCGGGAGGGGTTTCTTCAGGTGCCAGGCGCACCTCCCACGTATACCTGCAGTTCCGGCACTGGTAATCGTAGACAGGCATCCTCTTACCTCCTGTTAAGGCAGTGCTTGACGTGATTTCCGCTTTTGGACCCCGATTTTACCTTGGCAACAAAGCTCTCGACCCCGCTTTGCGGCCTTGCCGGGGATGAATCCTGACCCCGCCTTCAACTGGTGGTTGTTACCAGCGAGATCGCCCCCTGTGGGCACTGCTCTGTGCAGGTACCGCAACCTTGGCAGAGACGGGGATCAACAACAGCCGTCGGCCCCGCCGCAATCGCTCCCGCGGGACAAACCGTTGCACACAGCCCGCAGCCGGTACACAGCCCCGGATCGATCCTGGCGACGAGCTTCTGCTCCAGTTCTCTCTGGCCGGGAATGGTACCCTGGGCCGCGCCGCCATACCGCTGCACTGCCCTGTCTTTCACCCGGCCGGGCCTTATACCATTAAAAAGAGGCCCGGCAGAGTCTCCGGCGTATCCCCGGCCATAACCCCGTCCCGATCCTGGTACGGCACACCTTTTGCGACAGCCCCCCTGTCTATAACCGGCTCTTCTTCCGGCAGGACCGCTTCCATAAGGCATGTCTATCTTGCTCCTCAAATATATTTTGGACATATGTTCATTATAATACTATCACTTTCAGGAGACGGTGTCTACTACCGTTTCAACAAAATGACTTGCGGTTCAAGAGCAGCAGCGATGTGAAAAATCCTGTTTCCCCAAAGGTAAAGCGGGTTGCCGGTGCAGGGATTTTCCGTTATACCTGCCGCAAAAATCGTTCGCGGTTTTGTTTCCCTGGAGGGAGACCTGCGGAAATGTAGAAATAACTAATCTAAACCTTATCAAACGGAGATAACTGATGCGTACGGTGCAGGCGGAGGAGATCGCGGCGGCGGTGGCCCGGCTCTGCCGGGAGGCGAACGTAGCGCTTGGCGGCGATATACTCGGGGCGCTGGAAGAGGCGTTAAAACGGGAAGAATCACCGCAGGGAAAGGGCGTGCTGGAAAAGCTGCTGGCGAACGCGGCGCTGGCTCGGGAAGAAAATATCCCGCTCTGCCAGGATACCGGAGTGGCGGTGGTCTTTTTAGAGGTCGGCCAGGAGGTGCACATTGTGGGGGATCTGGAGGCGGCGGTGAACGAAGGGGTGCGGCGGGGCTACACTGAAGGTTACCTGCGCAAGTCGGTGGTGCGCCACCCGTTCGACCGGGTGAACACCGGGGACAATACGCCGGCGGTGATCCACGTCCGGATCGTACCTGGCGATAAGTTGAAGATCACTGTGGCACCTAAAGGCGCCGGGAGCGAGAACACGAGCGGTTTGCGGATGCTCAAGCCCGCCGACGGAGTCGAGGGAGTGAAGCGGTTCGTCCTCGAAGTGGTCGAAAATGCGGGGCCGAACGCCTGCCCGCCGCTGGTCGTCGGGGTGGGGATCGGCGGGACGATGGATAAGGCGGCGCTTTTGTCCAAAGAAGCGCTACTTCGACCGCTGGGGGAGAGAAGTTCCGACCCGGTGGCGGCAGCGCTCGAGGAAGAATTGCTGGCGGAAATCAACCGGTCAGGGATCGGGCCGCTGGGACTCGGGGGGCGGGTGACCGCGCTCGCGGTACACGTGGCCGTTTACCCCTGCCACATCGCCAGTCTCCCGGTGGCGGTGAACCTTAACTGCCACGCTGCCCGGCACCGCTCGGCAGTACTTTAAATAAGATTTTAAATTTAATTGACTTTCGCATGGCGTATTGTTAATTTATAACCAAGTAAGAAAACTCGCAAAGAAGGAGCCGGTTATAATATGGAAATTATTAGGTTGCGACGGAAAGGGCAGGTAACGCTGCCCCTGTTCGTCCGTGAAAAGTTACAGGTAGAAGAGGGAGATTACTTGGTATGCGAGATCGAAAACGACCGCCTGGTGCTCTATAAGATGCCGGTTTATAAACGGGCGAGTTTCGACGATGGTATTTGGCGGCTTATCGGCTCGGCGGCGGATCGTGAAGACAAAACCGATGTTTCCGAGAAGAAGCATAAATACCTGGGTGACAAGACGTGAGAGTCTTTGTGGATTCGAGTGCCGTCGCAGCGCTTCTTCTAAACAACGACCGGAACCATAACGAGGCGGTTGAGGTTCTTCGCCGCCTTACCGAGGCGAGGGCGGAGCTTGTTCTATCCAATTTTGTGGTGGCGGAAACTTACAATCTTGTTGCCGCCCGTACTTACCCGGCTAAGGCCAGGGAGTGGCTTTTAGGCAACACGTGGCCGATTGAACGGATTGCTGCCCGTGACGAAAAAAGGGCGAGAGAAATTATCGAGAAGTACGTCGATAAAGACTTTTCATATACTGATGCCACCAGCTTTGCGCTGATGGAACGTCTCGGCTTTGATATTGCCTTTACTTACGACCGCCACTTCGAGCAGTACGGCCTGGCTACGCAAAAGGGTTTGCGCTTTTAGAATAATGGAGACCGGTGGTTGTAGCGCGGCGGAGCCTGGTGGTACGCAAAGGAGGCCAAATATTGGAGCCGTTGCGAATATATACACCATTGATTGACGCTCTGATCGAAACTTTGCGGGCGGGCCAGGCTGTTTTAATCACCGGCCGCCTGCTCACCGCCCGGGATGCCGCCCACAAGAGGATGGTCGAGGCGCTGGGCCGGGGGGAGAAGCTGCCGGTGGACCTTGCCGGCCAGGTCATCTACTACGCCGGCCCGAGCCCGGCGCCGCCCGGAAGGGTGGTAGGTGCGGCGGGGCCGACTACATCCGGCCGGATGGACCCGTACACCATTCCGCTGTTAGAGCAGGGGCTAAAGGGGATGATCGGCAAAGGTTACCGTTCCCCGGCGGTGGTGGCCGCGCTGGCCGAGTACAAGGCGGTCTATTTCGTTACCTACGGCGGGGCGGGGGCCTTGCTGGCGCGGACAATCAAAGAAGCTCGGGTGCTTGCCTATGCCGACCTTGGCCCGGAGGCGGTCCACGAGTTTATCGTGGAAGATTTTCCGGCTTTGGTGGCTAACGATATCTACGGCGGGGACATCTACCGGGAGAGCGAACGCTGGCGGGTGACCCGGTAAAGGGCGGTACGCGGCAGAAAAAGCAGCCTGTCCCCCCTTTTTGCGGAGAAATTCTGTCCTGGCGGTTCAAAAACGGACAAAAACCGGTGCTGCTTGACACTAAACAACCGAATACCTATAATGAAACTACCAGAAGAAAAGGCGCTGCTTTCCCTTTTTCGCGGGGGCAGCCGCGTTTTTTAGCGGTGAAGTTATGGCCTGGGATTCTTTAGCGGATTCTTCAATCTTGCCCTTGCCGGCCCGCCTGACTGATGACGAGTCGTTTATCCGCCGGACTCTGGAGCTTGCCGCCCGGGCCCGGGGGCTGACGAGTCCTAACCCGCTGGTAGGAGCGGTGGTCGTCCGGGACGGCCGGGTGGTGGCAGAAGGATACCACCGGCGGGCGGGCCTGCCGCACGCCGAGATCGAGGCGCTGCAGGCGGCCGGCGAGGCGGCGCGGGGCGCGACGCTTTACGTGAACCTGGAACCCTGCTGCCACACCGGCAGGACCGGCCCCTGCACGGAAGCGATTATCGCCGCGGGAGTCAAAAGGGTGGTGGCGGCGATGGTTGACCCCAACCCGCTGGTGGCGGGGAAGGGGATTGCGCGGCTCAGGGAAGCGGGAATAGACGTGGCGGTGGGGGTGGTGGAGGACGAGGCCCGCCGGCTTAACGAGGCTTTTATCAAGTACGTCACCGCACGGCGGCCGTTTGTGGTTTTGAAAACGGCGATGAGCCTTGACGGAAAAATCGCCACCGTCACCGGGGAGTCGCGCTGGATAACCGGGGAAGCGGCCCGGGAGTACGTCCATCAGTTGCGGAACACCTGTGACGCGGTGCTGGTAGGCATCGGCACCGTGTTGAAAGACGACCCGTCGCTGACGACCCGCCTGCCGGAAGGGGGACGCGACCCGGTGCGGGTCATACTTGACAGCAGCGCCCGGATGCCGCTGGAGGCGAGGGTGCTGAACCAGGATTCGGAGGCCCCCACGCTGGTGGCGACTACGGAAGTGGCACCTGCCGAGCGGTTGGCGGCTTTACGGCAGGCAGGCGCGGAGGTGCTGGTCTGCGGCCGGGGGCCGCAGGTCAATCTCGACCTTTTGCTTGCCGAACTGGCAGCGCGGGAAATAGTGAGCGTCCTGGTCGAGGGCGGCAGCACGGTAAACGCCAGTTTCCTGCTTCAAGGACTGGTGGACAAGGTGGTCTGGTTCATCGCCCCCCGGATCATCGGCGGCCGGGAGGCCCTGGGGCCGGTGGGCGGCAGCGGCATAAGACACCTGGCGCGGGCGATCCGCCTGACGGAGACGGTGGTAAAACAGCTCGGTGCTGACCTTTGCGTGGAAGGATATCCGGTTTACGAGGGAGCGGGTGGCGCATGTTCACCGGCATAATCGAGGAACTCGGGCAGGTCCGGGGGATAACCCGCCAGGCGGTTTCCGCGGGGCTTCAGATTACGGCGGACAAGGTGATGGAGGGCTTGCGCGTCGGGGACAGCATCGCGGTGAACGGCGTGTGCCTCACGGTGACCGCTTTTAAGGATAAGAGTTTTCAGGCCGACGTGATGGCGGAAACGCTGGCCAAAACCAACCTGGGGGAGCTAAAGGTCGGCCACAGGGTGAACCTTGAGCGGGCGCTCCGGCTCGGAGATAGATTCGGGGGCCACATCGTCACCGGACACGTTGACGGGGTGGGACGGATTTTACGAAAGGAACGGCAGGAGATCGCCCAGGTCTTCAGCATCCAGGCGCCGCCGGAGGTTTCCTTCTACCTGATCAAAAAGGGGTCGGTGGCGGTGGACGGTATCAGCTTGACGGTGGTGGAATCATGGGAAGACGGCTTCACGGTTTCGATTATCCCGCACACCGCTGCGGTTACCACCCTTGGCTTTAAAGGGCCCGGCGATACGGTCAATTTAGAGGCCGACCTGATCGCCAAGTACGTGGCGAAGTTTCTCCAGGCCGCGCAGCCGGGCCGGATAGATACTTCTTTTCTTGCGGAACACGGTTTTATTTAGCCGGAGGTATGAGCGATGTTTAACACGATTGAAGAGGCGATCGCGGACATCCGGGAAGGAAAGATGGTCGTGGTCGTGGACGACGAGGACCGCGAAAACGAGGGCGACCTGATAATGGCCGCCGAAAAGGTGACTCCGGAGGCGGTAAGTTTCATGGCCATTCACGGGCGGGGCCTGAT
Organism: Bacillota bacterium; assembly: GCA_040758635.1. Classification (GTDB taxonomy): domain Bacteria; phylum Bacillota; class Desulfotomaculia; order Desulfotomaculales; family Ammonificaceae; genus Yes71-27. The sequence continues at coordinate 5,460 of JBFLVI010000073.1, forward strand.
CTGTGTGCCGATCACGCAAAAGCGGGCCGATGAGCTTGATTTCCCTCCCATGGTCCTGCATAACACGGACCCGCACGGTACGGCCTTCACGGTGTCCGTAGACGCGCGGGG
>JBFLVI010000074.1:0-5520 GCA_040758635.1 Bacillota bacterium
GGCATCGCGATGATGTGGGAACAGGTATCCCAGCAGGATCTCATTGCGAAAGCTGAGATGGTCATCGTGGAGCATCCCAATGGCGGGGTTTCCTCATGAAAAAGTGGTTTCTCGTAAGCTCTAACCCCGCCCGCCGAGGTACTCAGCCACGACATCAATGCGCCCGTGGCCCAGCTCTTCGGAGATTTTCATTCGCGCCTCCCGATCAAGATCTCGATCCTCGATCCTGCCGCCAAACACAGGGGCATCATGCCCCGTCAGGGCTTCATAACGCTCGCAGGCATAAGCAGCCCTAAGATCATGATAACCATGGCCTCCAATCGCCTCCTGGACGGCCTCCCGGCCATCCCGGAGGCCTCCATCGCGCCATTCCTTCCATGTCTGATCGCTGGGGATCAGATTCCGTCCGTCCCCCTGTATCTCAGCCGCGCGCTCGAGCGCCTGGATCTGGTGTTCGCCAGTAATAGGGATCTCGCGCTCGCGCCCGCCTTTTGTGCCCTCGGTCACCGTGATTGCGCCGCGCTCGCGTGCTTCGGCAAGCGCAGCCCGAGCATCCAGCATCGAGGCTTCCTTGCTCCTTAGCCCCAGATCCCGCGCAAGTTCCGCAATGGATGCCTGCCGGTGAAGTCCGCTCTCCCGCAGGGATTCCATGGCAGCCCCGAAGGCGCTTCTGTCCATCCCTGATGGAGCGTCAACCCTGATAGCCGAGCGCTGGGCGATGCCACAAGCCTTGGTCGGGGACACGCTATCCCATCGGCCCTTGGTGGCGAGATTCATCACCGTGTTAACCGCGCTGACGAGATTCTGGGCGTAGCTCGGGCTCATCTCACCATTGCGAACCTGGTCGGCCAGATCGCGTCCCCAGGCTCGCACCTGGTCAGCTCGGATGTCTTCCATCCATCGAGTGCCGTCACTTTTGGCGTGCTCGACAAACTGGTTCCAGCGCTCGGCCAGCGTGCCTGCCGTGGAGTAACTGATCGCGCCAGACCGGGCCGCCTGATTCAGGGCGAACTCGCCCGCCTTGCCCATGTCGCGGCTGCGCAAACCGAAATTGTTTCTGCCCATGGCTGGTCCCGGTTTTCAAGGGAATTTCAAACGTACTCACCCGCCGTATGGAACGGCGGTCATGGCAGGAATTGCCCACCCGCCGATGGGATCGGCGGAAGAGGGCAGGACTGCCAGCGTGTTGTCCCCAACCGACTTCCTCGGTGTTGAGTGTTACGCGCGATGCGTCCATGCAGGCTCGCGCAGGCCTTGGGGTTTGCTTCGTGCCGTGAAGCTGACGGCTCAATCTGTCGGTAGAGCTTCCCGTGGGCGTGTTCACCGTCCCATGTGGATTGTGAGGAGCTTTGGCGTCGGTTCCGCATACCGCAGGGCGCTCTCGCCCCTGAAGTTCAGGCCTCGGGTGTCAGTTCACCCTCCAGTCCTGCCCGGACTGGCCTCTCTCACCTGGGATTGATGGTGTCTTGTTCCTGTCAGGGGATCCTGACGGGATGTTCATGTCAGCCGCTCCGCAGGGAGTTGGCTGAAGGCTGGATGCTTCGTTCACGACCGAGAGGGCAAGCCCCCTCGCTCGTGTGGTTGTCCTTCGACCGGCTGCCCTTGATCTGGATGCTTCGTTCCATGCTCTCGGGGCAGGCCCCTCGATCATGGTGGCGTCCGAAGGCTCCGCAGGCGGGCCTTCGTCCGTTTTCGTCGGGCGTCGTGCCCTCCGAAAAGCGCATGCTGGCGCGGTTAAGGAGGCTTTGCTGAGGCCCGTCTCTGTGCCGCGCTCCCGCTTGTCACAGAGACGGGCAGGGCGTGCTCTTCGGCGGGTTGGTTTGACATTGAGGCTTGTGTTCACGACCTCGCAGGCAGGCCTGCTCGCTCGTGGTGCTTATCCCGTTGGGATTACTGTGCTTTCGGCAGCAATGAGGTTGCTGAAACGGTGCTCGGGGAGACGCAGAGATGAATCAACCCGAAGTGAGAACCATCGCGAGATGGATGAGGAAACCGGCGATCGCCTTGAACCGAGGTGGAGGCGTTTTCTGGCGCAGCGAGCTCTCAGCGATCTTGCACAAGAAATTAGCCCATGGCGCATGCGCAATCAAGTGGCGGATGTTAGGCGGCGGCGATCCGAATCCGATTCCGAATCAGATTCGGATGTAGACATGAAGGTTCAGAACGGGGAAGTGAGCTTTCAAAGCAGGTCACGAGGGCGTGTTTTTTTCGTGGAGAGCCGCATTCTGGCGGGCTTTTCCTGGATTCGGTGGCTCGCGATGCCTTGCAGCTACGTTCCGAATCCGAATCGGATTCCGAATCCGATTCGGAATGCGCATTCGGAATCCGAATCTGAACGCTGGTCGTCGTTTTGTTTCGCAGGGTGCTGAAGTGTTGTGTAGGCAGGTGGGTTTTTCTTGTCCACCAACTCTCAAGGGGCAGGGCATCGGCTCTGCTGGTACTCGCTGAAACTGGAGGCGACACATGGGCAAATTGTTTGGCTTGATCCTGGTTGCAGCCCCTCTGCTGGCCTTTGCTATCTGGGCGTACCTGCACCAGACGCAACTCGTGGAGACACGCATGGATACACACGAGATCAGGCAACAGATCGACAAGGACAAATTCGACCGGGAATTTTCTGAGGCACTGGGCAAGCAGCCGGATCCCAAGCTCGCTGAGCGCATCGAGGCCGGCGAGGCCTTGCTGGAAGAAGCGGAGAAAAAGAAGCAGGAGGCGCGAAAGGCGTTTGACGACGCCACCATTCAAGTTGACGAGGAGCTGCGGGCTTATGACCAGTCCAACTGACTCTAATGCCTCTTCAATGACCAAGCCGGGCAACCGGCTTGATCACATCATCCACGGCGCCGACTTCTGGGCGAACCGTCTGGCCTTCCTTGGGAAGACCTTGGGCATTGTCTTCGTGGGGTCGGGTCTTGTCTGGCTGGCCGGTGTCCTTCTGGTGTCTCCGCTGTTTCTCGATAGTGTTGAACGACACCAGTTCCTCGGTCTTCTTGGCGCGAAGCTGGCAACGCTGTTTTTCATGGGCGGTTACTTCGATGTGATCATTCCTGTCCTCAAGGATGGTCAGCTCATCGAGCTGACTCGCAAGGCCGGGGCCGTGGCAGACGCCATGCCGAGGACTTGGAACGGCTTGCTGTCCAAGGTCTGGATTGCGGCGCTGCTCGCAATGATGCCGGCGATCCTCGCTGGAAAATGGCTTTGGAGGATCTTCGTGAAGACGGGTGAAGATCTGAAGAAACACGACCACCTGCGGGGATCGCGCATGGTCGAGCCCGATGAGCTGAATCAAATCATCAAGGAGACTCAGGATGCCTTCGATGCCAAGCTGCGGGCAAACGGCAAGGAGCCGGATCCTCCTGTCATGCAGATTGACGTGGGGCTGGTTACTTTGCCGAAAGACAGGGAAGTGCAGGGTTTCTACATCAGTGGTTCGACGGGATCGGGCAAGACCGTGGCGCAGAAGTCGATCATGCGCCAGGTGCGGGATGCCAATCAGAAGATGATCGTGTACGACCCCGCGCCGGAATTCATAAAGGAGTTCTGGCGTCCGGGCGACATCATTCTGAACCCGCTCGATGCGCGCGGAGCTTACTGGGAGCCATGGGCTGAAATCAGGAAGAGCTACGACTACAAGGCCTTCGCGGAATCGCTGATCGAGCTTGATCCCAAGTACGCGAGCTTTGCCCAGGCGGCGCAAACCGTGCTCGCCGCCATGCTTGAGAAGACAAGCTCCATTGAGGAACTTGTGAATGCCAGCAGGTATGGCTTGGAGGACATGGAGAAATTCCTCAAGGGAACACCCGCTCAAGGGGTCATCACGGCGGCGAACGCGCGCGGATCCGATACGGTTTTGGGCATGATTCGGCAGAAGCTGTCTGTTTTCAATTACATGCTCCCACCGAACTACGCTCTAAAGCCGGGCGAACAGGCGTTCTCCATCCGCGATTGGGTGAGCAATGACGATGATCGCCGCTGGATCTTCCTGGTCGCCCCTGAAGACCAGCGGCCATTACTGCGCCCTCTGGTCACCCTCTGGTTTGACATTGTGGCAAGGGAAATCATGGTGCTCAAATCCAACAACGATCTGCCAGTGGAGAAACGACGGAGGATCTGGCTCATGTTGGAAGAACTGCCATCCCTGCCCGCGATCCCGAGTTTGGAGGGGTTGACTGCCAAAGGTCGAAAGTACGGTGCGGTGTGGGTCATCACTGTCCAAGATCCAGGCCAGTTGAATGACATCTACGGTCCTGAGAGAACCAAGGCCATTCTCCAGAACTGCAATACATGGCTGGTCTTCCGGGCCAACAATGCTGAGACCGCCAAGATGGTTTCAGCCCAGATTGGACAGTTTGAGGAAATGGAGAAGATGACGACCCTCAGCTTTGGGGTGGAGGAAGACAAGGATGGGGCTAGTTATACATCCAAGAGGGCCTTGCGTGACGCTGCCATGCCTTCAGAGATCCAACGTCTGCCCGATCTTCATTGCTTCCTGGTTCTGTATGGTCCTTTTCCATCAACCAAGCTTCACATTCCCTATGTGAGCTTCAGAGAGGTGGCAGAGGGCAGTGTCATGCGAGCTGATTTGGTGGTAGGGCATGGGGTTGCCAAGGCGGATGCATTGGTTCTTGAATCAAAAGAAGATACCCCCTTGACATCCCGGGATGGTGTGCATATAAAAGAGCAAAGAGATGGAGTTCATCTTACACAGGCAGTAACCAAAGCTGACTTGAGAGGCATATTCAACTGACAGGGATTGTCAAGCTCTGTTTTCTCTCATCCGCATTAAGTTGTGGTTCCTTCTGAACTGGCACGCTTGCCTGTTCATCCCAACCCCGAAGGGTACTTTGCCCTTCAGGGCAAGGTATCTCTTCGGTTCGCCTTTCCTGCAACCAAAGAGGTGCATCATGGATATTGGTCATCTGGCCCTGTTCATTCTTGTCGCAGTTTTTGCGATCCAACTGGTACGAATCATCACTCGTCCCTTCCGCTCCAACCCAACCTCACGCCTTCGTGCACTTCGCCAGCGTGAAACTCAACTTCGCCAACGCGAACTTCGTTTACGTGAAACTCAACTTCGCCAACGCGAAAATCAGCTACGTCAGGCTCGCCATGGGCAGTTTGCCAAAGCTATCAACAAGCTCTCTCCAGAGTTTGTCATTCCACGTCTCTCTCGCATCAGCCTACACACATTTGTTGTGTATGCTGCTGCAGTCACTGGAGCCTTTGTAGGCTTCGTCGTACTTTAACCAACCTTCCCGAGTGCTATGCACTCGGGATCTTGGGATCTTTACACCTGGTAGTGTTTCTCATGCCGTGCATGATGAAACACACACCCAATCTGCCGTGCAGATTGGTATTGAGCGCGCCGTGCGTTGCTCTTTCGCGTCAGCTGTGCTGATTGCGTAGCTCCGTTGCGCGATAGCGTCAACCATCGGGGTGCTCATCCAGGTTTAATCTTCTTTCATTCTCAAATGGGAGATTCACCATGTCGATTTCAGACGAGATTTCTCGTTTTCTGAC
>JBFLVI010000075.1:0-5291 GCA_040758635.1 Bacillota bacterium
AGAAGGCGAATGTTTATCACGAGACCTCACTCCTTTGCCGGGAGTCGGCTGCTTCTTTGTGAAGCAGCCGCCGAGGTCTCTTTTCTTCGTTACCCCCTCGGTTACCTACTAAAACTATACACTACCAGCAGCCCCGGGGTGCTTCCGGGTGCGGCGGCAAACCGGCTTTTCCCAGGGTTAAACAAACCCCCCGGCTTCAAAATATATATTTAAGGTATGGGCAGACAAAAGCTTTCCGCGTTTACGATCGCCGCCACCTACATCGGCACCGTGGTGGGAGCCGGATTTGCTTCCGGGCAGGAAGTGCTCCAGTTTTTCTCCTTTTTCGGCCTGAAAAGCGTCCTGGCCCTAATCCTCGCCGGGTTGCTCTTTGTTTTTTTCGGCCGCGTTGTGCTCGACCTCGGGCACCGCTTGCGCGCGCGGTCGTACGTCGCAATCGTCCAAAAGGCCGGCGGCCCTTATCTCGGCAGGGTGATCGACGGCGTCATCACCTTTTTCCTTTTTGGCGCTTTAACGGCAATGGCGGCCGGCGCCGGCGCGATCTTTGCCGAACAGTTCGGCCTTTCCAAGATCCTGGGCAGCATCCTGATCGTGGCCGCCTCCCTGATCACGGTCCTCCTGGGGTTCCACGGCGTGGTCGTTTCGATCAGCTTCATGGTCCCAATCCTGCTGGTCTCCGTCCTCGGTTTAAGCGTGGCAGCCTTGGCCAGCATCCCGCCCGACCTTACGGTGATTAAGCTTTGGGCCCAGGAGGCTGACCCGGCCATTTCCGTCTGGCCGCTGTCGGCCCTGGCCTACGTCTCCTACAACCTCGTCCTGTCGGTCTGTATCCTGGCACCGCTCGGCGCTACGGCAGCCGGCGCCGCGGCCATCAGGAAGGGTGCTCTTTTGGGCGGCCTGGGCCTTTTTGTGGGAGCGCTGGCCATCAACCTGGCGATACTGACCGTCCCTTTTGAGGCCGCCACCTTCGAGATCCCGATGGTTTACATCGCCGGCCGGTTTTCTCCTGTGGTGCAGGCAGGCTACGGTCTGGTCCTGCTGGCCGAGATCTACACTACGGCGGTGGCCAACCTTTACGGCTTCACGACGCGCGTGGCGGACCCCGACACCGCCCGGTTTCGGCAGGTGGCGGTGCTGGTCGCCGCCGTGGCTTTCCTGGCCAGTTTGCTGGGGTTCTCGATCCTGGTCCGCTACCTGTACGCGGCGGTGGGCGTGGCCGGTTTCCTTTTGCTCGGCGGGCTCACCTACGGGTACCTGCGGGAGAGGGGGCTGGCGCCGATCCTTGCCCCGGCGCGAAAGCGCAACAAGATCTGATTTTCTCTTTTTCCTCCCTGAAGGTTTGCTCTCCGGCAGGTTATGGGATATAATTCGGAAGGAAATCCAGGCAAAAGACACAAGAAGGAACGGAGGCAAACCTGTTTTTGCGGCGCTTTTGGCTTTCGGCTTCGCTGTCCCTCGTGGCGGACCAGGCCTCTAAACTGCTGGTACTCAAGTTCTTATCCCACCCCGTGACAGTCCTGCCGGGCCTGTTGACCTTCCGCTACGTGGACAACCCGGGGGCAGCCTTCGGGTTTTTTGCCCACCAGAGGCCGTTTTTAGTGCTGGCCGGCCTGGCGCTGGGAATCATCGTCCTGGCCGGGTACCGGAAGCTGAAAGCGGCCTCTGCCTGCTGGCGCCTCGGAGCCGGACTTATGCTCGGCGGAACCCTGGGCAATCTCTGCGACCGGTTGCGGACCGGCGCGGTGGTGGATTTTATCGACCTGGGCTTCTGGCCGGTTTTCAACCTGGCCGATATAGCCATTGTCTGCGGAGCGGCGGTTATAGTCCTGGGGATGCTGAAGGAGCGGCAGCCTTGACGCTACTGGAACGGTTGGTCGTGGAGGAAGAGGACGCCGGAAGCCGACTGGACCTTTACCTGGCGCGGGAACTCCCGTATATCAGCCGCTCAAGACTGCAGCGGTTGATCAACGAGAAGCAGGTCCTGGTAAACAACCGCGGCACCCGGCCCAGCTACCGCATCCGGGCGGGCGACGAAATCCGGGTCAACCTGCCGCCAGCCGAGGTCCCGCAGATCGAGCCGGAACCGATCCCCCTGGATGTCGTCTACGAGGACCGGTACCTCCTCGTGGTCAACAAACCCCGCGGAATGGTCGTCCACCCCGGAGCGGGCCACAACCGGGGAACCCTGGTCAACGCGCTGCTGTACCACTGCGACGACCTTTCGGGGATCAACGGGGTTTTGCGCCCGGGGATCGTCCACCGCCTGGACAAGGACACCTCCGGGCTCCTGATGGTGGCCAAGAACGACGCCGCGCACCTCGCCCTGGCCGCACAATTGAAAGCGCGGCAGGTGCGGCGCGAATACCTCGCCCTGGTCCACGGCCGGGTGAAGGACGAAGCCGGCACGGTGGCAGCGCCGGTCGGGCGACACCCGCGGGACCGCCAGAAGATGGCCGTCACCCCGCGGGGCCGTCCCGCGGTAACGCATTACACCGTAGCCGAACGTTTTTCCGACCACACGCTGCTGCGGCTGCGCCTCGACACGGGGCGCACTCACCAGATCCGCGTGCATCTCGCCCATATCGGTTACCCGGTGGTCGGCGACCCGAAGTACGGGCGGGCAAGGTCGCACCTGGGGCTGGACGGGCAGTTCCTGCACGCGGGGGTCCTTGGTTTCACCCACCCTGCATCGGGCGAGTTCCTCAGTTTTGAGGCTTCGCTCCCGCCGGAGCTCGATGCCGTCCTGGCCAAACTGCGCCTGAAAGGCGGTGGAGCGAACCCCGCCAAAGACGCAACTTAACCGGTGGTGCAACTGGTCTTGGACCCCGCTTCCGGGAAAATCATCTTCAGGGTGTCACCCCGCAACCCCCGGCGCATCGCTTCCAGGGCAAGCACGTCGCCGGGCGGGATATTCCCCAGATTCACGTCGGGGCCGAAGCGTCCGATAAACTCCACCTGCTGCATCTTCCGCGGCGTTTCCCAGATGATCGCCTCCGGATCCTTAACGGCCGCGAGAAAGGCCTGGTAAAATCCTTCCTTCACCCGTCCCTGGGCGTCGTAAAGCCCTGTCTGGCACCCGTCTTCCCGCCCCTCGACGATTACCCACTGGGCGCCGGCACTCCGGTCGGCAATGGCTTGGCGCGCCATCTCCAACGGGTTGAGGCAGACGAAAGGGTTTTTCTTTCCCACCTCGGCAAGCACGGTGAACCCGGCGTCCAGGGCCAGTTTGATCGCGTAATCCTTCGTTTCCCGATCCAGGGACAGGCTGCCTTCGGAAATCTCCACCGCGGTAAAGCCGATTTCCCGCAGCTGCCTCAGACACGACAGCAGTTTGCCGCGCACGATCGCAATCTCCAGGAAGGTTCCGCCCGGACAGATCTGCACCTGGTAAGAGCGCACGAGTTCTACCTTGGCGGCAAGCATAGCGGGATTGTAAAGGATCGCGGTGCCGAACCCGAGTTTCAGGAAATCAATGTACGGGCCGGCCAGATCGAGGAGGTCCCGCACCTCCGAGAGACCCAGTCCTTTATCCAAAACCATGGTGATACCCGTTTTACGAGGACGGCCCAGGCTCCGGTTGCCCGGCGGAGGGCCGATGATATCCCGCCAAATATCCATTTATGCCAACTCCTCCCAACTCCACTGCCAAGGATGGCTCCCGCGTCCAATTTATGCACCGGACAGGGATAGGGTGTGTCGTCCGTGTCCTTACGACTTTCGTTTTTGTCTGCCTTCCACCTCGACCGGGCTGGTGATTACGCCGCCGCGGACGAAAAGCAGGGTCAAAAGCGCGGCCAAGCCCGCGAGGGCAGCCGCCACCGTAAAAGTGGTTCGCAGGGAGAGGGGAAGCAGGAGGGCAAAAAGGGGCGGACCTACGGCTACGCCCAAGAAACGTACCCCGCCGTAAAAGGCGGTAACGATGCCCCGGGCGTCCGGGCCGACGCACGAGGTCACAAGCGTGTTTAAACAGGGCAAGGACACGCCGGCCCCGACGCCGGCAAGGCTGATCCCGGCAAAAAACAGGGCGGTGCCGCGGAAGAAGATGAAGGAAGCCAAAGCGCCGGCCAGCAGCAAGAGTCCGGCGGTTACCACGGCCGGCATCAGGTTGAGGCGCTTTTTGATCACCCTCCCGGTAACGTAGGAAGCGGCGGACATGAAAGCGACCGGCACCGCAAGCAGCAATCCCTTGGGCACGCCGCCAACCCCCAGGGAAGTTTCGATGTGCTCGGAGAGGAAGAAAAGAAGCCCGAAGAGGATTAAAAGGACGGTCATCCCGGCAAAGAAAGCACCGGTGAGGCTCAATCCCTTCCGGTTCACAAGGGCCGCAAGGACAAGCAAGTAGCCCCGCAGGTTCGGCGGTTGCCGTTGCGTCGCCGGTTCGGAAACTAAAAACAGCACTGCCAGCAGTACGGGAAGCACAAGAAGCGGGAAGACGAAGAAGGGGTAAAACCAGCCGGCGATAGCGACGGCGGCGCCAAGGACGGGGCTGAGGATCTTCCCGGTACCGTTTGAGGCTTCCAGAACACCGAGGGCGCGGCTGCGCCCGCCCCCGCCAAAAAGGTCGCCTACCAGCGCCATCGCCACCGGTGCGGTCCCGGCGGCGCCAATTCCCTGGAAAACCCGGCTCAGCAAAAGGTAAGGGAAGCCCTGCTCCTTCAGAAGCAGCCAGCTCAAACCGGCGGCCAGCCCGCCGAGAGCATAAAGCCCCAGGGCAGGCAAAAGCACGGCCCGGCGGCCGAAACGGTCCGCCAGAAACCCGGTAAACGGAATGCTGAAACCCGCAGGCACGGAAAAAAGGGTGATCACCAGTCCCGTCTGAAAAGCGGAGATGCTGAAAGCCTTCTTCATCGCCGGCAGCACCGGGATCAGCATGGAGTTTCCCAGCACCATGACCAGCGGCACCCCGGCCAGGGCCCAGAGGCAGGTCTTATTCATCACCTTTTATTTTTTCGTATTGCGAGGAGCATATGCGTGAAAAGCCGATCATACCTTTGAAGCAGATTCTCGCCCGACGCTTCGCTCTTGAGGATCAAGAAAGGTGCAAACCCTAAGGTACCGCCGAAAGATTCTTCCGGGGGTTGGGATCTAGGTGAGTGCTGCAAAACTCTAATTTCTCGAAAGCAGGCTCTGTCTATTCATAGACGGTAAGCTTTGGCAGAAAGGCTAGAGACCGCGAAAAACAAGCATGGCATTTTGGAAGTTGGAGACCGGAGGTTGGATGTTGGAGTTTATTGAGGGAATTCGCTTTGCGAATTCCTACAAAAGATCTGACCTCTAACTTCTGGCCTCTA
>JBFLVI010000076.1:0-5238 GCA_040758635.1 Bacillota bacterium
TCCCGCACCACCGACGCCTTCTGGCCAGGCACCCTCTTTTTGTTGGCCAGATACTCCTCCAGCGCTGCCTCGATTACCTCGTTGAGGTGCTTCTTTTCCTGCAAGGCTATGAGCCTGACCCGGGCGAGCAGCCGGGGATCAATGGCCGTGCCTAATTTCTGGCGCATATCCGTCACCTCACTTATAACCACTATAGCACTCACGAGAAAAGGGCGTAAGATGGCATCAAGATAACGCGCCCAAGTGTAAAAACCGGATGACCGCTTCGGCGGGAGGCGCAGGTTCTTTAGGGGCGGTTCCGTTGACAACATCAATGGATTAATGCACAAAACGGTCTCGTAAGGTAGCATTCAATTCAAGAACCGCACCGGGTTTTCCACTGTTATCCGCCCCCATCATCACCGGCCCGCGAACATGGTTCTGTCTTCCTGATCATTTCTACGCATCTTTTGCATTTTCCCACTCTTATACAGGGTTTTAAAATTCAGCGGGAGTTTGCCTACTAAACCTTGACACGGTCTCCCGGACGAATAACCCTTGCAAGAGATCACGGTCTACGGTAACCTGGTAGTGAGCCATCCTTTCTCCCTCCTGGTGGTTGAGATTGTGACATTTCTTATCTACCAGAGGGAAGGGTGGCTCTCCTGCTTAAAGCCCCACCAATTTTACACCATCATAATGGACACAACTGTCACCGGTCTGTAAGTATAATTCGACAGGAGGCCAGCTTTATTGAGCTCAGAGAGGGTTCTTATTTTATAAAAAGCAGGAAAACCAGACAAGGTGACGAAGAAGGAAATTTAGCGTGAACAAGGTCAGCCTTTGTCCAAATCAGAATTATTTCCCTAAAAGCTTGCCTTTGGGCCTGGTAGGTTAAAGATTTTCACAAAATAATGGGATTGTCTTGTTGACCTTGACCACAAAACGAAAGGGGTATTTTATGTCCGTAAAAAACTATGGCTTGCCGGGAGTGCGCACGTACGACCTGAAGATCCTTCCCGACGAGCGCGGCTTTTTCGCCGAAGCTCTCCGGCAGGACTGGCAGGAGTTCCTGGAGGGGGACACCATCGTTCAGGCCAACCTTTCCTACAGCTATCCCGGGATGATCAGAGCGTGGCACCGGCACACCCGGGGGCAGGTGGACTACTTTCTGGTGCTGCAGGGGGCGATGAAGATCTGTGCCTACGATGACCGGCCCGATTCAGCGACCAGAGGTCAGCTCGTGCAGATTGTCGCCAGCGGGCACCGGCCCCAGCTCGTCCGGATCCCGGGACATTACTGGCACGGCACCAAGACGGTTAGCAGCGAACCTTCTCTTACCGTCTACTTCGTCAACCGCCTCTACGACTACCAGCAGCCCGACGAAGAGCGGCGCCCCTGGAACGACCCCGCGATCATTGATCCCGTCACGGGCGGGTCTTTTGACTGGAACAAGCCACCCCACAAGTAGGAGGTATCGGCGATGAAGGTACTGGTAACCGGCGGGGCCGGCTACATTGGTTCGGTGCTCACCGAGATTTTGCTGCAGCGTGGCTACCAGGTGCGCTGCCTCGACCGCTTTTTCTTCGGAAAGGAGACGGTTGCCTCGCTCCGGGAAACTTACGGCAACCGGCTGGAGCTGGTTCATGAGGACATCCGCTGGGCAGGGCCGGAGGTTCTCGAAGGTGTTGGGGCGGTAATGGACCTGGCGGCACTTTCAAACGACCCCACCGGGGAACTCGACCCGGCCAAGACCATTGCCATTAACTTCGAAGGGCGCGCCCGCATGGCGGCCATGGCAAAAGAGCACGGTGTTGAACGCTATATTCTGGCTTCTTCCTGCAGTGTTTACGGCTTTCAGGAAGGGATAATGGACGAAACCTCGCCGACCAACCCGCTGACCACCTATGCGGAAGCCAACCTGCGGGCCGAAGACGCCGCCCTGTCCCTGGCCGGCCCGGACTTCTGTCCCGTCGCTCTCCGGCAGGCTACGGTTTACGGACTGTCGCCGCGGATGCGCTTCGATCTCGCTATCAACGGTATGGTACTGGGTTTCTTCAAACACGGGCGCATCCCGATTCTGCGCGACGGCACTCAATGGCGGCCGTTCATCCACATCCGGGACACCGCGCGGGCGTTTATTCTGGCCCTGGAGGCTCCGGAGAAGCTGGTCTGCGGCCAGATTTTCAACGTAGGGTCGGACGAACAGAACGTGCAAATCTTCCCTCTGGCCGAGACGGTGGCAGCAGCGATAGGCCTCCCGTTCGACTACGAATGGTACGGGCTGCCCGACCACCGCAGCTACCGGGTCAGCTTCGCCAAGGTCAGGAACGTCCTGGGCTTTCAACCGGAATACACGCCCGCGGACGGGGCACGCGAGGTTTACGCCGCGCTTAAGGAAGGCCGGGTCACGGACGGGCCGCGCACCATTACCGTCCAGTGGTACAAGCAACTGCTCGAGATGCAGCGCTTTCTCAAAGAAGTAGAGCTTGACGGGGTGTTGTTATGAAAGTAGCCGTTATCGGCGCCCGCGGCCAGTTGGGCACCGACCTGGTAAAGGTATTCGGCCCCGATGTCTGCGCGGCGCTTACCCATCAGGACATCGAAGTGACCGACCGCGATTCGGTGACTGCGGTCCTCGCCACGCACCGGCCGGACGTGGTCATCAACACCGCCGCCTTCCACCAGGTGGACGCCTGTGAAGATGACCCCGAGAAGGCCTGGCGGGTCAACGCGCTCGGCGCCCGGAACGTAGCCGCCGCAGCGGCGGAACTCGGGGCCGCCTGCATCTATATCAGTACCGACTACGTCTTTGACGGGGAAAAGGGTGCCCCTTACAGCGAGGACGACCCTCCCCGCCCCCTCAATACTTACGGCATCACCAAACTGGCGGGTGAGCACTACACCATGCTCTGTCCCCGGTACTACGTGGCCCGCGTGGCCAGTCTTTTCGGCGCCGCCGGCGCGAGCGGCAAGGGGGGCAATTTTGTGGAGACGATGGTTAAGAAGGCGCGCGCCGGGGAGCCTGTGCGGGTCATAGACGACGTGTTTATGTCCCCCACCTACACCGCGGACGCCGCCCGGCTGATCCGCTACATTGTCACAGAAGGTCTGCCTTCCGGGACCTACCACGTAACAAATGGGGGGGTATGCTCCTGGTACGAATTTGCCGCAGCCATTTTCCGCCTGCTGGGCCTCCGGGTAGACCTGGCGTCTATAAAAAGCGCCTCCCTGGCGCAAAAGGCGAAGCGCCCGCGCTGTTCGGCATTGACCAGCAGCCGCCTGCAGGACGCAGGCATACGGCCCTGGGAGGAGGCCCTGGAGGCCTACCTAAGAGAAAAAGGCCACCTCGCGGGCGCTTAACACGGGATGATTGGCCGGTATGTTTAGACTATGTCTTCAGGAATAAGAAAGGAAGGCGTTTGTGGGATACGATTTTCTGGTTGTCGGTGCGGGTATCGTCGGCCTGACGATCGCCCTGGAGCTTAAAAGGAGTTTCGGGGGCAGTGTATGCGTAATTGATAAAGAAAACCGGCTCGGCGCCCATGGAAGCGGGAGAAATAGCGGTGTTCTGCACGCCGGGATTTACTATAAACCCGGGACGCTGAAAGCGCGTCTTTGCGTCAGCGGTAACAGGCTGATGCGCGAGTATTGCGAGGAGAAAGGCATCCGGGGGATAAAGGGCAAGGTAATCGTCGCCAAGAACGAGCGGGAAGTGGAGACGCTGCTGGAGCTGGAAAGAAGGGCTAAGGCCAACGGCGCCGACGTAGAGCTTATTGATGAAGAAGAGCTGCGGGAGATAGAGCCTTACGCCCGGACCGCCCACCGGGCGCTGTACTCCCCGAACACCGTGGTGATTGACCCGAAGGAAGTCCTCGCCAGGCTGCTGGAAGATGCAACGGCCTGCGGTATCGAGGTCAGGTTCGGCGTCAAACTGGCAGCCCTGGACCAAAAAGAAGCGGTGACGACGGCCGGAAGAATAGGCTATGGTTTCCTGGTCAACGCGGCCGGCGCCTACGCGGACAGAATCGCCCATATGTGCGGGTTGGGCAAGAATTATACAATGCTTCCCTACAAGGGCATCTATCTCAGGGTCAAAGAAGGATACGAGTTCCTGGTCCGGGCAAACATCTACCCCGTCCCGGACATCCGCTTCCCGTTCCTGGGGGTGCACTTCACCAGGACGCCCCACGGCGTGGTCAAAATGGGACCCACCGCCATTCCCGCACTGAGCCGCGAGAATTACGGCTTGCTGGAAAACATC
This sequence comes from Bacillota bacterium, assembly GCA_040758635.1. Classification (GTDB taxonomy): domain Bacteria; phylum Bacillota; class Desulfotomaculia; order Desulfotomaculales; family Ammonificaceae; genus Yes71-27. The sequence continues at coordinate 4,244 of JBFLVI010000076.1, forward strand.
AGGTGCAGCGAACTCCGGGAAACGCTCCTTTACAACGCCCGGCAATTCGCTACTAACAAGAACTACGTTTTGATGGGATTCAAAGAGATCGGCAAGTACATTCCCTACGTGATGTATAAAGACGCCAGGCAACTGGTCCCCAGCCTGAAATATTCGTACATCTCCAGGTACCCGCTGGTGGGCATAAGAGCCCAGTTGTTCGACAGAACCAAAAACGAACTCGTGATGGACTACCTCATCCTCAAGGGCCACAACTCAATTCACATCCTCAACGCCGTCTCCCCGGCCTTCACCTCTTCCCTGGCTTTTGCACAGCATGTGGTAAACCTGTACTTTTACGGAACCGGCTCCAGGGCTTCGGTAAAACAGGGCCTGTAAATGGTGAAGTGTTTGCGGTCAAAAGTGAAGACCCGGCGGAGCTGATGTTTCTCACACAGGGCAAAACAGGTGGCGTCTACAAAGCCAAAACCGGCATCGCTATACTTCTCCTCGGTTTCGAGGGCCAGTTCAAGGTCGCCTCTTTCAAGTGGCAGAACCTCAAAGGCGCCGTCACAAACTGCTTGCCACAACCGGTTGGCGAAATAACCCCCGAGCCGCGCTTCGATCAACAGCCACGCCTCTGTAAGAACGGGGAGCGAGGTGCACAGAACCTCCCGTCCCGCCACCTTTTTGTATAACTTTTTGGCCCGGAGGTGGTTCACGTCGTTCTTATCAATCAAGGCATAGAAAGCGCCGGTATCAACGAAAATCAACGCAGGATCTCCCTCAAGACCGCTTCGGCTTCCTCCGAGGCTCTGCCACCTTTAGGCCCTGCGGCGATACCTATAAAAGAGAAGTAGTCAATCTTTGCTCTCCCTTTGAGGTAAGCCGCTACCGCCTCGCGGATGATCTCCGCCATCTTTTTGCCTGAAGAAGCCGCCGCTTTTTTCAGCAGGAGAAACTGCTCTTCTTCCAAATAGACCATTGTCTTTCGCACTTGCCATCACCCTGATACA
>JBFLVI010000077.1:0-5227 GCA_040758635.1 Bacillota bacterium
AACGGGGCCGGAGAACCCGTACGGGCGCCCACCGCCCATAGGGGAAAAGAGGCATCCTGTCCAAAGGTGGTAAATCACGGGCAGCCCGCCCGCAAAGAAACCGCACGGACGGTACAATAAGATGCTCTAACCCCCATCTATCCAAAGGTATCGCTTCTAAAAAAACTATTTTTTCTTCTAAATCCCTGAAAATCGCTTCGTATACCTTCTCGAAAGCTTCCCGGTCCTCCAGGTGTAAGCTTTCCCCTTCCTCTACCAGCAACACCCACTCTTCCGGATCTACGTTCGGGACATCTCTTAAAGATATTATTTGTGGTTTAATTCCCGCAAAATGTAAGCTTAACTGCGTTTTTTCTACGAACCCGGGTTCAGTTGACTCCGTAAATAAACAAACCCTAAAATCAACCGTGGGAATCTTATAGTGCCGAACCCCTTTCCGCAAACTCTCCAGCCGCTCCTTTAAAACCCGCGCCGCCTCCTGATAGGAACGTCCGGGAGGCTTTAATCCGGCCACCGAGCAAGTGTATTCATCCCCGCCGGCGATGGTTCCGCCTACTAACCGAAATACCGGCAAACCAGATAATCCTATATTCTCTTCTCCCCAACAAAGACAAAAATCGGGATCCTTAGGTAAGTCCTTTTCTAATTGTTCAAGTAGCTCCAAACGACTGTCCGTTGCCGGGTCCAGATCCCGCGGACCACGGTTTAAAATCCCTACGTTTACCCCTTCACCGAAAAGAGAGAGCGCAAGCATCCGGTTAAATTCCGCCTCCGGTGTCCGGGTGAAAAAACTGCCCGCAAAAATCAGTTTTAAGACCCCTTTCGGTTCCGACCGGTATTCCAACACACTGAACGCCATCTTCCGTACTCCTCTCTTAAGGACTCATGTACTTTCCCAGTTCCTGCACCGCCACTGCCGCCGCTTTCTCCCAGGTCCATTTTTCTTCCACGTCTTTGCGGGCTTTCCGTCCCTTTCGTCGGGCTTCTTCGCGGTGCTCGAAAACGTAACGCATAAGCTGGCGGAGGTGTTCGACACTAGGACGTGCCCAGCGCTGGCCTTGAAAAACCGGTATATCTACATCTTCCGGAATATCTTCCAGCCCCTCGATTTCGATTAGGAAACTGTTTCCTTCGTTCATAAATTCTAGGTTGCCGCTCCATTTCGTACCGATGGTCGGGAGACCACAAGCCATCGCCTCTAAGTACGGTCGCCCCCAGCCCTCGCCACGGGAAGGGAGAACAAAAGCGTCACAGGCGGTATAAAGCCCCGGCATCTGCCCGGCTTCGATATAGCCTTTAAGCAAGATTATCTCGGGAATTTTATCCAGACTCAGGCCTAACCGGTTCTTAATAAAAGAAGCAAACTGCCTCTCAATCGTTCCTGGCCGACCCTGCGCAAGCTTATACACCTTAAGCACCAAGGCCACGTCCTCTTCCGGCTTAAACTCGGTAAGGTAGGCGGTAAGTAAAATATCCCAGCCCTTGCGATCCTGTAAATCAAAATTCGAAAGGAAGACGAACCCCTTATCCCCCCGAACCGGCAGCGGCTCTGCCTCAGGATTATAAAGCGCCGCGTCAATGCCTCCAGGAACAACCCGTAACTTTTCGAGCGCCACGCCAGAATTACTGAAGGTTTCCACGTTAAACCGCGAAGGAACCCAGACTTCATCCATTCGGTTCAACGCTCTCGCCCATTCCGGCTTGATCCGGTCGGTTTCAAACATCGTCCGCGCGATGTTAACTGCGCCGCGAACTCCTTCCCTAAATAGAAAGATGGGAAGATGGTGAACTACCACCGATTGCTCAGGGTTCACAAGCCGCTCCATAAGCTTCAGTTCCCGTTGCTCTGCAGGTGAAAGAATTCCCTTTTTATCCTCCTTTAAACCTTCAGAAATCACTTTAACCCCTAAGCCCCACTGATTAAGAAGGAAGATAAACCCGCGCATCTCGTCGCCGTAACCGCTCGCCTCGTAAACGTGACCCCGCCAGACAACGTCCAGCCGGGCGGCAGCCAAGGCTCCCCGCTTGCGGCCCACCACCAGTGTGTCCCACCCGTCGCTACCTGCCAAAACACCGCTGTGTAAAACGTCGAACTGCAGTGCGCCGAGGATCGCCTCTAAAAGCGGCGGCGGGTAAGGACGGACGTGCGTAACATCCAGCCAGAAGTTTTGGAGGTAGACTTCCGGTTTTAGAAAGTTGGGCGTCTGGATCGCAATGACCCCGCCATCCCTTAAAGACCGGGCGCAATAGTAGAGCAACTTTACCGCGTCGGGGCCGGGGAGATGTTCAATGATATGGCCGAGCATAATCCCGTCGTAAACTTTCTGGTGCCGGGCCAGATAGTCCAGCGCGGACGCCGCCTGGACCCGTAAACCTTTGGCCCGTGCCTTTTCAACCACCACTGGATCAAGGTCAATTCCTTCCCCTTCGATTCCTATCTCCCGCAGCATCTCCAAAAAAAGGCCCTGGCCGCAACCGATATCCAGCACCCGGCCACAACCCCTGAAAAAGGGTAAAATCTCTTCTTTTATCTGGCGGGAAAGTTCGGGATCTCCTTCAAAAGCGTGGGCAATCGCTGCGGTTATCCTTGCCAGGTCGGCCTCTTCTTCCTGAACTATTGCTCTTTCCGCTACAGGTTCCTCTAAACCAGCGGACCCGAAGACCGGAAGTTTTTCCGCCAGCCGCATCACCTGTGTGCGGTACCAGCCGCTTTCCCAGGTATCCGGTTGATCCTCCAAAACCGTCCGGACCAGCGCCAGGTTCTCTGACGCACCGGCGGCTCCGGGGTCAAGCCGCAGAGCGCTCTCGTAAGCGATCTTTGCCGAGCCGTAGTCACCCAGCCCTGCAAGGGCACTCCCAAGCGCCGTCCAGGCTTCAGGAGTGTTAACGTTACTTTCGAGAGAACTTAGCAAAAACTTGACCGCAGGCGCAAACTTTTGCTTTTCCAGGTACAGAAGGCCAAGATTGTAATTGACGTCGGCATTATCAGGTGCTGCCGCCAGCGCCTGCTCAAAAAGCTTCTGCGCTCCACCCCTCTTGCCTGCCGTGTAGGCCTGAAAACCTTGCTCCAGTAACTCCTCAACCTTGTTTTTCATTGCCTTGGCCACCCATACACCCCTTTCCCCTTCCTCTATTAGTTCCCAGAGGCAGTCCTTTGCCTTCGCCGCCGCTTTGTCCCAGGTCAGCTTCTGCTGGATATCCGCAGCAGCCTGCAAACCGATGGCTTGTGCCTTCACCGGGTTTTCGTAAACCCACCGCATGAGGTGAGCTAAATGCTCTACGTCCGGTTCCGCCCAGTAGGGATACCCCACCGTTTCGATGTTTCCGGCCCGTTTTTCCGTGGCCTGGACAACCGAGGCGTTGATCAGCAACGCGTTTTTATCATTACAAAAATCGAGGCAGGCCCCGTAGTTCGTTACGATCACCGGCAACCCGCAGGCCATCGCTTCCGCCACCGGCAGGCCGAACCCTTCCCCCCGGTACGGGTGCACCAGGCAGTCACAGGCCCGGTAAAGCCCCGCCATTTCTGCCTCCCGCAAAGAATTATCTAAGTAAAGGACCTCCGGAGCGTTTTTCTGTCGCCTTAGCTCTTCTATCCGCGTCCCCAATCCCTGCCCGCGGTAAAACGAATCCGTCCCGAAGTCTTTTACCACAAGACATACGTCATCCTTCGCCGAAAAGACCCTGAAATAAGCCTCAAGCAAAACATCCGGTCCCTTCCGGGGAATGGTTCCGCCTACAAACAGGAATTTAAAGCTTCTTTGCGTCGAAAGCGCAAGCGGTGCCGCTTGCGGGTTAAAAACCGCTGTATTGACTCCGTTAGGTACTACGGATACCTTCTCCGGCTCAACCCCGCTCTGGATATAACAATCCCGGACAAAGGAAGAGGGGACCCAGATCTCCGCTACCTGGTCAGTTGCCGCAAACCTTGCCCATTCTACCGGCAGAGAACCATACTCCCAGGGCTGGATCCAGATGAGCCGTCCCTCGGCGGGTTCAAACAAAGGCGGCCAGCGGTGGCGAACTGTAAAATCCACCCGGGCCGGCCGCCAATCAAACCGCGCCGCCAGAAGGGCAAAGCGCGGGTCAACCGTCTGGTCGAACTGGTCGGGTTCATAAGGTTTAATTCCGATATCGAAACACTCGTCGTGGAGCAGTTCCAGGACGAGCTCCCGGTTAACGAGCGCCAGGCTGTGGTAAACGAAAAAGGAACCTTCCCAAATAATGCCAAGTCCTCGTTTAAGCTGTGACGACACCGTCCTACCCCCCGTAACGGTCGCCGGTCGTCAATCGCTGGTCTCTTTACAGGAATTCACCCGGCGAATTCCGTTTTTACAGTTGCTACCACCGTCGTTAAATGGTCGTCGTTACTGAAAACCCTCGCTTCAAGCAAAGCCTGAAACACCAGCGCCCAGCTTAGCGCTTTTTGTCAAAAAACCGGGCCTCAGGAGCGGTTTTCCTCCTGAGGTAGGCACGTACCGCCTCCTGCCCCCGTTGCAAGCATGATATTTCCTCTCTCAACTCACCAAGCCAAACCGTGAGGAGTTCCTGGCCTTGCTTTTCCTCCGCGATGATCCGTTCCAACAGGGACACGCATGCGGAATCTTTACCCCCGGTGAGGCCGGGCAACATCCGCGCGATTTCCCCTTTCAGCTCTTCCTTCGCCGCAATAACCTCCCAGAACGATTCAGCGGGTGCCCGCGCCTGGATCGCCTCCTTTTGTTTTTCGGCCAGTTGCAGCCAGCGGTTGAGCAGGACGTAAAGTTCAGCGCTACCGTTTTCCACCGTCTACCCTCCCATGCCTTGAGCGCCCGGCGCAGTTGTTCCCCCCACCCTCACCGCCACTTCGCTCCAGGCTTCCCGCAACTCCTTCAGGTACCCCTGCACCTCGTAAACAGGAAGACTGTCCTGTCCGGTATTGGCCTCGGTCAGCCGCCGGTTGAAGTAATCGTAAAGCTGACCGAGGGACTGCGCCACTTCGTATTTCATATCCAATGCACCTTTCAACTCCGAAATGATACCCTGAGCACGAACGATAAGCCGGCCAACTTCATCGTTACTCCCGGCTTCAAGCGCCTCAATCGCCCGGGAGAGAAAGCTTATCGCCCCGTCGTAAAGCATGAGTAAAAGTCTGCTCTTATCCTCCACGGCCTAAACCTCCATTCCGGCGGCGCTCGGCGGCGACGCCGCTCCCGGCCCGACATCAGCGACTACCTTGGCCCAGGTC
>JBFLVI010000078.1:0-5072 GCA_040758635.1 Bacillota bacterium
TCATCTTTGCCAGCTCCAGCAGCAGTTTCTTTTCTTTAGGAGAGGCTACCGCGCACGCGCGCCGGATAAACCTCACCTCCTCGGCGAACTCCGGAGACTCCGGCGCGATCTGGTTCATCTCGTCTGCTCTTCCCAAAAGAAAGTCCACCGACACGTCGAGTGCTTTCGCAATCTTTGCGACGGCCTCAAGGGACGGGATGGTGTGGCCCGTGTAGTAAGAGTTGACCGACTTGTAGTTGATGCCGGCTTTCCTGGCGAGGTCGATCTGCTTCATCCGCCGCGCCCACAGGGCGTCGTCCAGGCGCTTTCTGAACACCTCCAGGTTGAATGCCTTCCTGTCCCTTTCCTCTTTTTCCGGCGGCCTGTTTTCCACCGCAACCCCCTCCTTCCCAAAAACCTCTTGACACCTCACACAAGGCCGGAGTATAATCTTTTACAGATAGATTATAACCCCCGTGCACTAATGATTATACCAGAACTCGCCGGAGAACGGGGCAGGGTTTCTCCGAAGAACCGAAAAAAATGTTCATAAATATCCGGCCTGACAGGAGGGCCGGTCTCTGTTTTTAAGAGGGCGAAAAAATGTTCAGAAAAAAACTGTGCCGGCCGAGAGGCCGGTTTTCGTTTTTTGGAGGTGATTTTTTTGAGCGCAACCAAAATTGCTTTCCCGAAGATAAAGCGCGCCAGAAACCTCAGCGCTATCGAAGCGGCGCGGAAGCCTTACTGCGAATACTCAGGCAAGCCCGGGTACTCCCACGTCCACCACATCAGGCGCAGGTCCCAGGGCGGCGGCGACACACCGGAGAACCTCGTTTCGCTCGCCCCCGAAGTCCACGACGCCGTTCACAGGGGCGAGGTCGACCGTCGCGTTTTAATCCTTATCGTTGCCCGCCGGGAAAACTTGGCTCCCGAGGAAGTCTGCGCCAGAATCGGGGAGCCTGTTCCCTCCAAGTGGCCCGATTACAATCCGCCGGACCCGCCCTCCTGGGAGGAAATCCTCCAGCTCCTCCTTTCGCTGGAGGAAGCGCAGGACGACTGCAAGTGGCACCAGGGAGAGATACTTGCCTCCCTCGCGGAGTGCGGCGTCTCCCAGAGGGCCGTTGCCTCGGAAATCGGGAAGTCAAGCTCCTACGTCCGCGAGAGGATCAAGACCTGGCGGGCCTTCCCCGAGGAGGGTACGCGCGTGCGCGAGCTTTCCTGGCAGCACCACAGAATAGCCGCGAAGACGGACGACCCTCAAAACTGGATCGCGAAGGCCGCCGACAATGGCTGGAGCACCAGAGACCTTGAGCGGGCGATCAAAGAGGCCAGGAACCCCAACTCTGCTCTGACCCAGGAAGAGAAAGAGCTCAAGCAGGCGGAAGCTCTTTTCGCAAAGCTTGAAGAGGTTGTCGCCAAAGGCGGCCCGGCTGGAAAGTGGCTGCTTGAGAAGACGGAAGAACTGCTCAAAGAACTTGGAATGTTAAAGAAAGGAGTGCGTGTTAGTGCGTAACCTTAAGTTCATCGAGCTGCGGTGCAACGCGGACGGTTCCTATGCCGCAATCGCAAAGACCCCGGACAGGAAGCTTGTCAAACTCCAAGCTCCGCCGCCGCCCTGTTTGGACCCGGAAAGCCGGGCGGAGCTTTGTGACGGGCAGATTCCCATCTGCGAACCCTACTCTCCCCCTTCGGAAAAACAGGCAGAAGAAGGCGTTGTCGCCTGTGGCTGTAAGAACTACGAAGAGTGCGTCAACGCCTGGGTTAAGGTCGAAACGCCTAGAGTACCTGCGAAAGCAGGTCAAAAGGAGGTCAAACGCCTTGGTTTTGGAACTCTCTGACATCGAGTCCTTCATAAAGGAAGCTAAAGAAGCGGACGCCGTTCGGGTTTATGGAACTTTTTTAACCGAGTTCCCAAAACCGAACGGAATACCCGCCTACCGCGTAAAATTCATCGTCACAGCCCTGGGCTATATAACAGCTTGCGCCGCAAAACCGGAAAAGACGCTCCTCAGGTGTACCCGCGACTTTGGCCTTGTCTTGGAAGACATAACCTCCAGAAAAATGCCGGAGAGCTACCACCAGAAAGTGGAGCAAAAAAGCGAAGAGATCAAAACCAGGCTGGCCGAGGCCGGTTTCGAGTTGAGGGAAGGCGAGATCACCGGGCTCTAAGAAGAGGGATTGCAAATGCCAAACAAGATAGCGGCAATATACAAACTTAAGCTGTGTTATTATTGCCGGCGGCCTGCTGCAGATAGAAAAATTCGCGTGGTAACACCAGAAGCAAAATAGTCCTGAAGTATGTTTGCTGGCAGTGCGCCGAAGGCAAACTGCCAACCAGGTAGAGCGCATAACAACACACAAGAGAGAGGGCCAATCCCTCTCTTTAATTTTTCAGGAGGTGATTGCCTTGTCCCAGGCCGCACAGGCCGAAGCAACCCTGACCGGTGTCGTGAAGCGATTTATCTACCGCTCCGGCGACTTCGGAATATTCAGGCTGGACGACACGGTCGCCCTGGGCGAGGTCCCCGGGGTGAACGAAGGAGATAAACTCACCGTCACCGGGAAGTGGGAGACCCACCCGAAGTTCGGGAGGCAGCTCAGGGTCAAGTCCTGGGAGAAGCCCCTTCCTACGACGAAAGAGGCCGCCGCGGAGTTCCTCTCATCGGGGCTGATCAAGGGCGTCGGCCCGGCCACGGCTCAGAATATCGTCGAGGCCCTCGGCCCGGACGCGGTGGAGAAGATCCTGGACAGCCCCGAGCTCCTCAAGACCGTGAAGGGGATAGGCCGCAAGAAGGCCCCCGAGATCGCCCGCCAGGTGCAGGAGACCTACCAGGTGCAGAAAGTGGTAAGCGAGCTCATCAAGCTGGGCCTCTCCTGCAAGGTAGCCCTGAAAGCCTATAAGGAGTTCGGCTTTCCTGCGGCAGAAATTGTCAGGAAGAACCCCTACTGCCTGACGAAGCTCGACCTCATCGGCTTCCACCGGGCAGACGCGATAGCCCAAAGCCTGGGGATCGCGCCCTCTTCCCCCTTCAGGACGGAGGCCGCCCTGCGCCACGCCTTGAACGAAGCCCTGTGGGCGGAGGGCCACACCTACCTCCCGAGGGAGGTTTTGATCTCCAGGGCGCTCGAGCTCTTGAACAAAGAAGAGGACTGCGTGGTCCCGGACCAGGCCGGGGCGGTCCTGAACAGGATGGAGGGGCTGACCGGGAACGGCGAAGTCTCCTTCTCCTGGGCGCGCCGGTTCGAAGAAGAGATCGCCCGGGACGTGAGGAGGCTGGCCGCCCGAGAGTACCCGGTTCCGGCAGTCCCTGAAGACCTCATTCCAGGCATAACCCTTACCCCTGATCAGGAGAACGCCGTGAGGACGGCCCTCTCAAACGGGATCTCGATCCTGACGGGCGGCCCCGGGGTGGGGAAGACCCAGACGGTGAGGGCCGTGATCGAGGCCTTCAAACACGAGAACCCGTTCGGGAGGATCGTCCTGTGCGCCCCCACGGGGAGGGCCGCCAGGAGATTGACGGAGCTCACCGGACACGCGGCGCACACGGTACACAGGCTGATCGGGATGCGCGAGGACGGCGCGGCCTGTAACAGGAAGAACCCCCTGGACTGCGACCTGCTGGTCGTCGACGAAAGCAGCATGATGGGTGTCATAATGGCGAAGCGCCTTCTCGAAGCTGTTCCCTCCAGATGCCGGGTGCTCCTTGTGGGAGACCATGACCAACTTCCATCAATCGAACCCGGCAATGTCCTGCGGGACCTCCTGGACAGAGTCCCGACCGTGCGCCTGACGAAAGTCTTCCGCCAGGCCGCAGCGAGCCAGATAATCGCGAACGCCCACCGGATAAACAGGGGAGAGATGGTCAGGATAGACCGCTACCGGGACGACTTCGTGTTTTTAGAAAGGGAAGACCCGGAGGATGTAGCGCAGTGCATAAAGACCTGGGCCGAAAACCTTTCCTATGATCCGATGGACCTGCAGGTCCTCTCCCCGATGAGGAAGGGCCCCCTGGGGACAATCGAGCTCAACAGGCTCCTCCAGGGGGAGAAGTCCGGCCCCAAGGTGAAATACGGCCAGTACGCCTTCCACGTGGGCGACAAGGTGATCCACACGAAGAACAACTACGCCAAGGGCGTGATGAACGGCGACCTGGGGACGGTCGAGGAGATCAAAGAAATAGACGGCGAGCCCGTGCTGTCCGTCCGCTATAACGGGGACGTTGTGGAGTACACACGGGACGGCCTGGACGAACTGGAGCCGGCGTGGGTTATCACAGCGCACAAGTCGCAAGGGTCAGAGTTTAACGCCGTTATTGTGCCAGTTACCACTTCCCACTACATCATGCTCTATCGGAGCCTCCTCTACACAGCCGTCACGCGGGCCAGAGAAAAATTGGTCCTGGTGGGGACGAAAAAAGCTCTGGCTTTGGCGATCAGGAATAACAAACCTGTGCAGAGATATACGATGCTCGGAAACCTGCTGTAGCCGACAGCGGGTTTGTCGCCGACGCGGGAAACACCTCCCCGCGTTTTTTGTTTTTTGACCGTTGCTTTTTGGTTGGCGAGGAGGCTTCGTTATGACAAAAAAACTGACAGTCGAGGTTGTTTTTATAAAAACCGAAAATCCCGTCCGGCTACAGGCCGGCCTGCGCGCGTTCGCCAGGGCCGCCGTCCGCTTCAGCCAGAAGAAAGCGGATCTTGGCAAGAGTCCCGGCGGGGATTTTGCGCCTTCCGGCTTCCCACTCTTGAATTCTGAACCGGCTGACGCCGAGGAGCCGCCCCATCTCTCTCTGGGTGAAGCCCAGGCGGGCGCGGGCCGCCTTTAAAAAAGAGATAGGCCCCAGGGTGTCAAGTGACACTCCCAGGTATGACGCCACCTTGGCAAACGACGCGGCCCGCGGCCTGTTTATGTTCCGCTCCCACGCGGAGATCGTCAGTTCGGAAACCCCCGTTCTCTTTGAAAGCTCTTTGATAGTCAGCCCGGCCCTTATCCTTGCCCGGGCCAGTACGGCCCCCGGCCAGTCCCCTTTGGGGAGGCCCTGCTTGAGCGCCTGCACAAGCCTTATAGTTGGCGGTTTAGCATCACACGGACA
>JBFLVI010000079.1:0-4784 GCA_040758635.1 Bacillota bacterium
GTCTACCTTACGATCAGCATGGGCCGCGCGGATCACGCGATTGCACTTCTGATGCATCGTTTTTATTGGTGCCCGGAGCGGGAATCGAACCCGCACAGCCTTGCGGCCGAGGGATTTTAAGTCCCTTCCCTTATGCCACATTGCGCCACTATGCGCTGTGAAATCAGTATGTTAAAGAGCGTTGGGCCACACTCAAGGCCCGTAAAAGCACACTTGCGTTGACAGTCGGTTGACAGCCTTAAGCGGCAACCTTGTGAGTCAACCGACGAAGCCGGACTTGCTTGCCGATATGGTCAAATAGGTCATATTCGGACCATCCACGGCATTCATAGAACTGCCGCAATTCCTTGTAGAAGAACATGGAACGCAGCTGATGACGGATGACCTTTTCCGGAAGCGCAGTCCTGGCCCAAAGCGTGATCATGTTCCCGAGGGCGCCAGCAAGGTTGCGACCAATGGAAGCAACGGTTTCCTTTTTCTTCCGCTTGATCCAGATGCCCGTCCTGGGGATGGAAAAGTCAGCATCATCACGAAAAAGTTGCCAGGCAGCATCAACAAGACGCTTGGATTGCGTAAGGCGGTGAGAGGTAAGGGCGTAGGTCCACAGATCGTGGAGAAAGGGCACCACCTGGGCATAAGTGAGAAGGTCTTGATCCATGCCCTGGCCGATCTCACGAACGACGTTATGATGAAAACGCATTTCAATGCGCCACACCGGAGCTTCCTGGTCCCACGCATCACCCCACCGGGACGCAAAGAAGTCAGCCTTGTCCGAGACGACAATCTCCTTGTCCTTGCGGTAGATCGCCGCCTGGAGGGATGAGGCACGACCGAACATGAGCGTTTCGCCATCACCATAGACGGCAGCAACAGAGGCCAAATCGAACTCGACGGACTGGATGCCCTGGAAGTCCTTGATGGCACGCGCACGAGTGACGAAACGATCCAGGAAGTCCGATCCGGGCTCCCATCCCTGAACATCGAGAGCGAGGTGAACGGCCACGCCATTAGCCTTGGGCTTTTCCAAGAAAAAGGAGGCAATGCGGTCAAGAGCAAGCTGAACCTGCTCATACCCGCACGCGCTCAGAAAGTTGGGCGAGACCTCGATCTTAAGGTGAGCGCCTTCCTTATCCAGTTCGCGGTAATACGAACCCAGGAGGATGATGAGACCCTCCTGACGGTTCATCAGGGCATAGCGGTAGCCGGAGGCCATCCCCAAGCGCTTGACCGCCCACGACTGGCCGAGAGGGGAAGCGGGATCATAGCGGTCCACTCCGGGCATATCCGAAGGGCGCCACTCATTGACCCCATCCAGAGCCGACAAATCAAAAGACAGTTTGCCGCTGTAAAGCTGGCGCACAGTATCCACCGAAGCCAGGAGCAGGGACACCCCCGAAAGATCGCGGATGCCACGATCCGAGAAGAACAAACGCCCCTTGGGATCAGGCTGATCCATGCCCAAGGACTCCACGCTGTAACGCTGATGACCCATCGAACCCCCCCTTGTGTGGCCCACTGTGGCGCTATGTGCCCGCCGTGGACAGTTGTATAGACGTGTTACAAGAACGTCAAGTCAAACGTTTTTTCTGCTTCAACCGGGAACCATGCCAGGCCGATAATCAGCCGGAGCATTACCCGGAACATCAACTTGCACGTAATCACCTGGATCAACGGGCACAGAAATATCCCCACCAGATCCACTAGACGAATCAGAACCCACCTGCCGGGCAGTCTGTTGACCAGCCATAACCGGGCCAGTTGTCGGGGCGTCACAGATGACGTAATACGACCATGCCCCATAGGACACCCTGGCAAGGCATTCACTGATGGCATCGACCTGATAACCCGCCTCAATCAGCTGATCAGAAGTAAGGTCAAAGCTGGGCTGCCCATTGTAACCAGCACGCACCTGATACAATCGATGACCGCCCTTCTGAACGTAACCCGTGATATGGAGACTCACTCGCTCGAACGGATGATGCGCCGGAGGCTCAAGAGGCGCAGACGACGCCGCCGAAGGATTGCCAGGCATCGAGGATGCAACATGCGATGAAGGAGGCACTGAAGGAGCACTAGCGGAAGGATGACCAGAACCCGAGGAAACGACAGAGGAAAAAGAAGCCGATTTTTCAGGGATCACCTGATCAGACGAAAATGGATTGACATTATGCGTAGAAACCCAATAGACGAAGAACACAACCAGGGCGGCCAGGGCCTTGAATGACCAGTGCGACCATATACCCTTCACGTCCTTAGCCATGGCCTCCTGGACGGCGCTATTAGTCAAGGTATGGCTTTTGTAATAACGGAAATACTTGGGATGGTATTTGCGGATGGACGTATTCACGACCTCACCACGAACCCCATCTTGAACCTTGCGGACATAACTGGAGGTGGAGCCGAGGGCGACATTCTTGCGAACCCGGTACACGGTTTGAACCAGGTCAACGACCGCTTGGGAGAGCTTGCGATAGGACTGCGAAATCAAAAGGACATCCGCACCGGTATGCCGGTGCATGGCATACCACTCATCCACTTCCCTAGGCGTGGCCCCGCGAGGGATAGCCATATGGCACTCATCGATGACGAACAGCGGACCCCGGCCAGTTTCCTCATCGCGCCATGTATGGCCCATATAGTCCTGAACACGAGAAAAAGGGCGTGGATTTTCAGCAGTCGGTTCCAATATGGTGATGAGACGATCCGCGCCTGGAATAACCTGGGCAATCTCATGAATAATCAAAGGCAGATTTGTGACCACTACACGGCCCTCAACAAGAGCCGGAATGACATGGTACGAAACCGCCTCATAAGATTTGCCGGAACCAGGAGCACCAAGGAGAAGGTTGATCATGATCAGGAACCCAAACGGGTAAATGGAATCAACTGTAGGATGATGCGAATGCCGATGGCAGAAACAATAATGGCTGCTGCCTCACCAATGCCAACCAATCCCAAAATATTGAGCACCTCACCAGCAAGCGGCACAGAACAAGCATTGAACTGCGAAGCATCGAAATCAACAAGAGAAAGAGCAGAAGATGCGATGGATAGCAACTGATCGAAAATCCAAGCGAAGAAATCCTGGAATGCATCCCAAAGAGTGAGCACAAGTGACTGCAAAAAAACCTTGACAGTTTCAATACCGTAAACAATCCAGGCGATGAGTTTATCCCAAAGACCAACAAAAAAAGCAATCAACTCGCTCATGAGTTAGCCCCCAAAAATAAGACGACGCGCAAGAAGAAGGGCACTAAAAATCATAATGCCTTTAATTGCATCCCATATCCAACAAGGAGGCTGAAGTTCAAAAGATCCAAAATTCATGTTGCCACCGAGATTGGCGCTAAAAACCCAAGAGGGACAAGAGCCACTGGAGGGAAGGCAATTGGTAAACCCACCTGCCAAACCGAACAAGGGCGTCGATTGAGCATGAATCATGAAGTCGTTGAAAACACCGGCAACGCCGTTCGGATACTTTTTTTCCCACCAGCTTTCAGGCTGGACGACTCCTGGCGGACCGGCGAGACCCGCAGCAGAGCCTGCCCCGTCACCCTCACCATCACCATCACCAGATTCACCGGTGCCAGATTCGCCGGTGCCAGATTCGCCGGTTCCGGTGCCAGATTCGCCGGTGCCAGATTCGCCGGTGCCAGATTCGCCGGTTCCGGTGCCAGATTCGCCGGTGCCAGATTCGCCGGTGCCGGTGCCGGATTCGCCGGTGCCGGTGCCGGTGCCCGAACCCCCGGACGAAATGAAATTGTTAATTGTGGTAGAGCTATAATATTTTATGTCACCGGCCTGATTATTATATTGGAAAGTATGAATCTGATCGGGCGGCATAGTAGTATCTGATGGAGACTCGCCGGAAAGATTTACTACAGAGGGCATTTTAGAAACACAGAGATACTCCCCGTTAAACTCGCCACAATTAGGAGCATCAAGATCAACGCATTTAGCACCTATGCAAACGTCGCGTCCTGAATCATCATTAACAATCTCGGGATCATCAGAATCTGAAGTTTCATTAGTAGTAGCGGACGCAGAGGAGGCATCGCAGGTTTCACCGGTAGATGCATAAGCCATTTCACCATCAACAACCATGGTCGTTTTAATGACATTACCTATTTTTGGTTTATATACGCAATTCCGCATAGGTCCAGGTGATACAGATGCTCCCTCCATCGAGTAACCCGAATGACAATACTCGGGCTGCGCAGTATCAATTGGTATCCAGACTTGACCCCAACCTTCCGGTGTTTCGCACTTTTTGACGCACTTAGAAGAAATAAAAACCTCATCCTCTGCACAAGTACACTCTTTCGTGGCCTTTTCAACCCCATGAAAATCATAATTAAGCTGAACCGAACCGTTTATAATGAGGTCTCTTTCGACACGGCAAGCACCATCGGACTGCAAAATGCCACGTACTGCTACATAAAACGTACCATTATCAGCTTTAACTTTATCACCATATTTTGAGCACGCATCGGCTGCGGTATCTGAAAAAGTAGATTCAAACCCGCCAACATGATAATACGTGCAAGTTTCAGAATATGACGGAGAAGCAAAAAAGGCCGCAAATGCGGCCACTATTGCAAAAATTCTGTTTTTCATGTGCCTTTAACTCCAAGAACAAATGCAATAGCGGCCAAAGCGCCCAAAAGGGCGATGATGGCCCAGAAAAGAACCGCCACCGCCCCGATCATGACATCAAGCCTTGTTGACGGCGCGTTTAGCAAGGCTGATGCCTTTCATCGCAAGGGCAATTCCCACGATGACGA
>JBFLVI010000080.1:0-4540 GCA_040758635.1 Bacillota bacterium
GTTGCACCGATTGCCCCGATGACAAGGGGACTGAAAGTCAAGGTAGCAGTAGGCCACGTAGTCCATGTCGAGGATGTTGCACCGATTGCCCCGATGACAAGGGGACTGAAAGTGGCAACAGAATAAGGCAAAGGGGGTGCATGGAGAATGGTTGCACCGATTGCCCCGATGACAAGGGGACTGAAAGGCTTCGATGTTCGCGTAAATCTTGACGGTGGCAGTGGTTGCACCGATTGCCCCGATGACAAGGGGACTGAAAGTGATCCGCTGGACGCGCTCCCCGGCGCGCCCGAACTGTTGCACCGATTGCCCCGATGACAAGGGGACTGAAAGTGCTTTAGAAATTTACGGCACCAGGGGTGAAGGTGAAGTTGCACCGATTGCCCCGATGACAAGGGGACTGAAAGCGGACGGCACGTCGGTCTGCCAGTACGTCACCGAGTAGTTGCACCGATTGCCCCGATGACAAGGGGACTGAAAGTTTTAATCCCGGCTTCCATGTCCGGCAGGGCGGCGTTGCACCGATTGCCCCGATGACAAGGGGACTGAAAGCTTTTCCGCCGCCTGTGTTTCCGCACCAGGCGGGAAAAGTTGCACCGATTGCCCCGATGACAAGGGGACTGAAAGCCTTTCACTCCTTCTCCCACGTAAGTTGCCGTGAATAGTTGCACCGATTGCCCCGATGACAAGGGGACTGAAAGTGCTTTAGAAATTTACGGCACCAGGGGTGAAGGTGAAGTTGCACCGATTGCCCCGATGACAAGGGGACTGAAAGCGGACGGCACGTCGGTCTGCCAGTACGTCACCGAGTAGTTGCACCGATTGCCCCGATGACAAGGGGACTGAAAGTACAGCGATTGTGTTTTTTAACACCCAGGTACAAAAGGGTTGCACCGATTGCCCCGATGACAAGGGGACTGAAAGCGACGCAGGACCTCTTGCGCCCATATCGCGGCCAGGGGTTGCACCGATTGCCCCGATGACAAGGGGACTGAAAGTTCTTTTCTATTAGGCCGGAATCGTTCCGGGAACCATGTTGCACCGATTGCCCCGATGACAAGGGGACTGAAAGTTTGTGACGATTGAGCTTGACCGCCCCAGGAAGCTACGTTGCACCGATTGCCCCGATGACAAGGGGACTGAAAGTCGAATCCCAACGCCTTGATGGTGGCGCGGAGCAAGGGCGTTGCACCGATTGCCCCGATGACAAGGGGACTGAAAGTGCGTAAACTTCGCCGTCATAGTAACCAATAAGAAAGACGTTGCACCGATTGCCCCGATGACAAGGGGACTGAAAGGCATTTCCCTTCTTGCTTTGCTCATTTGTTGATCAACGTTGCACCGATTGCCCCGATGACAAGGGGACTGAAAGAGTTTTCGCCCAGGCCGCTGCTGAGACGTTGTAAATCCGTTGCACCGGTTGCCCCGATGACAAGGGGACTGAAAGCTAAAGACATAGCAAAACATCCTCCTGATTACATTCTGTTGCACCGCTTTCCCCGATGACAAGGGGACCGAAAGGTCCAGCCGAGTCGCAGTGCCCAGCTCAGGGGAGAGGAGGTGTTAACCCCTCTCCTTGGGGCAGCAGCTCCACGCGCTGCTCCGTCGCAGTGCCCAGCTCAGGGGAGAGGAGGTGTTAACGCTCACATTATCTGAGCAGACCCGCCTCCGGGCCGCCTCCCGCAGGATGGCGGTAGTTTGCCGTAGCAGGAAGTCTCGGCCGGGCGGGGAATATATCCTAAGAGAACTGGGTGGGGAGGAGAGGACTCGTGGTGGAGCTGTTGTTCACACCGTTCGCGCTTGGCACGTTGCGGCTGGCCAACAGGGTGGTGGCGCTGCCGCTTTATCTGGCCTATGCTACTCCCGAAGGCTCGGTGAGCAGGCTGCTGGAGGAGCATTACCGGGAGCTGGGCGCCTCGGGGGCGGCCCTGGTGATTACCGAGCACGTGGGCGTGCGGGCCGACGGTCTGGGCCCGCGCATGCTGCGCCTGGACCAGGACCGGTACGTGTCGGAACTGGCCCGGGTGGCGCGGGCCATCAAGGAAGGCGGGGCCCTGGCCGGGGCCCAGATCAACCACCTGGGACGCTACGCCGCGGTGGCGTCGCCGGTCAGCGCCTCGGACCTGCCGCCCACCTGGCCCGGAGGGCCGCCCGTGCGGGGGCTGGCGAAAGAGGAGCTGCCCGAGGTGGTCGCAGCCTACGCGGCGGCCGCACACAGGGTACGGGAGGCGGGCTTCGACCTGGTGGAAATCCACGGCGGCATGGCCTACCTCCTGATGCAGTTCCTGTCGCCGCGCACGAACCGTCGGGAGGACGAGTACGGCGGGCCCCTGGAAAACCGCGCCCGCTTTTGCCTGGAAGTGCTGCGCGCCGTGAAGCGGGCGGTGGGACCGGACTTTCCGGTGGGCTACCGGTTCCTGGCCGACGAGTGGCTGCCGGACGGCTTCAAGCCCGAGGAGGCCCTGGTTTTCGCCCGCATGCTGGCCGCCGAGGGCGTGGCCTACCTCTCGGTGATGGGCGGGTGCTACGATTCCATGGCCCTACCGGAGGTGGCGGAGCGCTCCGCGCGGCCGGCCTACATGGCGGACCTGGCCGCGGCGGTCAAGCGGGCCGTACCGGAGGTGCCGGTCATCGCCGCCGGGCGGCTGGCCACGCCGGAAATCGCGGGCCGCGTAGTGGCGGAACAAAAGGCGGACTTGGTGGGCCTGGCCAGGGTCATCCTGGCGGACGGGGACTGGGTGTGCAAGGCCCGGCGCGGCGAACCGGTTGTAACCTGCGACCCCGCGTGCCGTGTGTGCGAGAAGCGCGTGTCCAGGGCTCTGCCGGCAATCTGCCCGCGCTGGCCCGGAGAACGCCAGCGCAAGTGGCGCGGGCTGGTGCGGGGAGCGGAGTAGGGGGCCCTACCGCCGGACGGGCCGAGGAGGAAGACAACTCCAAGTGGGTGGCGTATCCCGGTTATTAGGTCTCACTTTCTCGAAGGGCATACCCCGCAAGATCAACAACATCTGCACCGCCTGCCTGCTGGACGGGTTCCTGGAGGAAAAGTCCATCATCGACGAGGCCACGGCCAGGCGCGCCCTCGGGGAGTTCGAAGACGACTCGTGAGCCGGCCCACGCGGCCGGTTTTCTTTCTCGGCCAGCCAATTAGAGCGGATGCAGGTCAGGGTTGCAGTGCCCAACTCAGGGGACTGAAAGCTCACGCTCACGTATAACGAATATTAAAGTAGATAGAAGCGGCTTCACGGAAAGAAACCGAAAGAGACAAAGATAGACTACTGTTTTTCCTAAAGGGGAATGGTTCACGTGGAAGTTCTGGGGTATAATGGTTCTGGGGTGATTGGAATGGCTATTGCAAGAGAGCATGTTAAAGCCTTTATTGACCGCCTGACCGACGAGCAGGTTCACGCCTTGTGGGTTCTATTGAACTCTATGGCTTGGCCGACGGAAAAGGTTACACCGGAAGAAGCAGCCGAAATCGAAGAAGGCTTTGCGGAAATCGACGCTGGCAGAGGCGTAAAAGCCGAAGATGTCTGGAAAAAACTTGACATTTGAGATAATCTTTTCGCGAGAGCCGTTCGACAGCTTAAGTTTCTGGACAGGCAGGTGCAAGAGAGAGTAAAGGGAGCAATAGAGAGGAACCTGCAGGTGTTTCCGCCTGAAGGCGATATTGTGAGGCTGGAAGATACGGAAGGCCGGTTTAGACTCCGGGTAGGTGACTGGCGGGTGACATTCCGGTATCGTTTTGATAAAAAAGAGGTGCATATTGCCGAGGTGGTTCACCGGAGTAAGGCGTATCGCAAGCGCCCGTGAAAAAAGCGAATTTGAGAAACGGCTGACGATGCAGAAGGAGCAGTGGTTTTTTTATTTTCAGGACTGACCGTCTGACCATCACTAACCACGTTGCGCTGCTTTCCCCCAATGACAAGGGGACTGAGGATTTTGGATAGGAGAAGGCCAATCTTTCGTATATAAGCAAGAAATTGAAAGATGCACTGAAAGGATTTGCTGGTTGCGGTTTTCAAAAAGAGCGGTTTTCTTGCCTGCATTTACCCACAAAGAGATATCTTGGTGTGTATTGCTTATTAGGGAAAACTTGTGTATTAAAAGTAAAAATTTTGCAAGCAGAGCAGGGATTTAGTTAAGGCTGGACGAATTACTGATTATCGCTAATTATACAATTGAAACCTTTACTCCGGAGTGGCAAGGGGACGGATAACATCATCCCGCTGGTATTTCATTCCAATGAAAGATACTTAAGTACTTTCCTGGGAGAAGTGAAAGCAGGGGTTGCCTCATGGCTCTTGTCGGAATGTTTAGAAATAAAAAACGTGTGCGCAGGCTGCTTCGGCTCAGCTTAAATGTCGGAGTGGTTTTGATATTTCTTGCCGCGACGATTCCTTTCGGTTTGACCGGCACGGCCGAGGCCGCGACCTGGGACACCGAAAGGGTGGACAGTGCGGATTCATCGGGAACAAACACGTCAATCGCCGTAGATGCCTCCAACTACCCGCATATCAGCTATGACGACCAATGGGGAGAT
>JBFLVI010000081.1:0-4348 GCA_040758635.1 Bacillota bacterium
CCTGGGGAGTACGGCCGCAAGGTTGAAACTCAAAGGAATTGACGGGGGCCCGCACAAGCGGTGGATGATGTGGATTAATTCGATGCAACGCGAAGAACCTTACCTACCCTTGACATGCCAGGAATCCCTGAGAGATTGGGGAGTGCCCGAAAGGGAATCTGGACACAGGTGCTGCATGGCTGTCGTCAGCTCGTGTCGTGAGATGTTGGGTTAAGTCCCGCAACGAGCGCAACCCTTATCATTAGTTGCTACGCAAGGGCACTCTAATGAGACTGCCGGTGACAAACCGGAGGAAGGTGGGGATGACGTCAAGTCCTCATGGCCCTTATGGGTAGGGCTTCACACGTCATACAATGGTCGGTACAGAGGGTTGCCAAGCCGCGAGGTGGAGCCAATCCCAGAAAGCCGATCGTAGTCCGGATTGCAGTCTGCAACTCGACTGCATGAAGTCGGAATCGCTAGTAATCGCGGATCAGCATGCCGCGGTGAATACGTTCCCGGGTCTTGTACACACCGCCCGTCACACCATGGGAGTGGGGTTCACCAGAAGTAGGTAGCCTAACCGCGAGGGGGGCGCTTACCACGGTGGGCTTCATGACTGGGGTGAAGTCGTAACAAGGTAGCCGTATCGGAAGGTGCGGCTGGATCACCTCCTTTCTAGAGAACCCTGGTGAGCACCTACAGCCTATCGGTTGTTTGAGAGCGGGAGCGGGTCTGTAGCTCAGCTGGTTAGAGCACCGTCTTGATAAGGCGGGGGTCGTTGGTTCGAACCCAACCAGACCCACCACCTTGATGGGGGTGTAGCTCAGTTGGGAGAGCGCCTGCTTTGCAAGCAGGAGGTCATCGGTTCGATCCCGTTCACCTCCACCAGATCAGAGGTCAGGGATCAGGGATCAGATGGAAAGTCTGAGTCTTGATGCGTGATTTTTGGTCACGGAGGCTGTTGGTTCTTTAACAATTTGGAAGAAGTGAAGGTGCTGGTGAGGTAATCACGGTAGGGGTATGGGGATATCTGATCCCTGATCCCTGATCCCTGATACCTGACCGGCATGGGTAGTGATTGCGATCTTCGCTTCCATCCTGAACCAGCGATGGAAGGGAAACAAGCGAGTTGTGCCTGTAGCGTGGCCTGGCGGGAGCCAGGGGACAACGTTATAGGGTCAAGCGACGAAGTGCATGTGGTGGATGCCTTGGCGATCACAGGCGATGAAGGACGTTGTAGCGTGCGAAAAGCTTCGGGGAGCCCGCAAACAGGCTTTGATCCGGAGGTGTCCGAATGGGGAAACCCACCCGCGAGGGTATCGACATCTGAATCCATAGGATGTCGAGGCGAACCGAGGGAACTGAAACATCTAAGTACCTCGAGGAAAAGAAATCAACCGAGATTCCCTTAGTAGTGGCGAGCGAACGGGGAAGAGCCTGCAAGAGATAGCTGCTGCGTTAGTGGAACAGTCTGGAAAGGCTGGCCATAGAGGGTGACAGCCCCGTACGCGAAAACCCGGCAGTGGGACTGAGCTTGCGACAAGTAGGGCGGGACACGAGAAATCCTGTCTGAAGATGGGGGGACCATCCTCCAAGGCTAAATACTCGTGATCGACCGATAGTGAACCAGTACCGTGAGGGAAAGGCGAAAAGAACCCCGGGAGGGGAGTGAAATAGATCCTGAAACTGCATGCATACAAACAGTGGGAGCCTCGCAAGGGGTGACTGCGTACCTTTTGTATAATGGGTCAGCGACTTACGTTCAGTTGCGAGCTTAACCGAATAGGGGAGGCGCAGCGAAAGCGAGTCTGAACAGGGCGTTCAGTAGCTGGGCGTAGACCCGAAACCGGATGATCTATCCATGGCCAGGTTGAAGCTTGGGTAAAACCAAGTGGAGGACCGAACCCACTAGTGTTGCAAAACTAGGGGATGAGCTGTGGATAGGGGTGAAAGGCTAAACAAATCCGGAGATAGCTGGTTCTCCTCGAAAGCTATTTAGGTAGCGCCTCGTGTATCACTCTCGGGGGTAGAGCACTGTAATCGTTGGGGGGGTCGTCTAGATCTACCCCGCGATAGCAAACTCCGAATACCGAGAAGTGCGAGCACGGGAGACAGTCCTGGGGTGCTAACGTCCTAGGACAAGAGGGAAACAACCCAGACCCACAGCTAAGGTCCCAAATGACGTGCTAAGTGGTAAACGAAGTGGGAAGGCATAGACAGCCAGGAAGTTGGCTTAGAAGCAGCCACCCTTTAAAGAAAGCGTAATAGCTCACTGGTCGAGTCGTCCTGCGCGGAAGATGTAACGGGGCTAAGCACGTAACCGAAGCTTGGGATGCATACTATGTATGCGTGGTAGAGGAGCGTTCCGTAGGCCTGTGAAGGTGTGCTGTGAGGCATGCTGGAGGTATCGGAAGTGCGAATGCTGACATGAGTAGCGATAAAATGGGTGAAAGTCCCATTCGCCGGAAGCCCAAGGTTTCCTGCGCAACGTTCATCGGCGCAGGGTGAGTCGGCCCCTAAGGCGAGGCTGAGAAGCGTAGCTGATGGGAAACAGGTCAATATTCCTGTACCTTCGTTAATTGCGATGGGGGGACGGAGAAAGGTAGGCCAGCCAGGTGTTGGATGTCCTGGTTTAAGCGTGTAGGCGTGCTCGATAGGCAAATCCGTTGAGCTTAGCTGAGGCGTGATGACGAGGTCCCATGTGGACTGAAGTGGTTGATCCTAAGCTTCCAAGAAAAGCCTCTAAGCTTCAGATTAACGAAGACCGTACCGCAAACCGACACAGGTGGGCAGGGTGAGAATCCTAAGGCGCTTGAGAGAACTCTGGAGAAGGAACTCGGCAAATTGACACCGTAACTTCGGGAGAAGGTGTGCCCCGGTAGTGTGAGAGCCCTTGCGGCAGCAGCACGATGGGGTTGCAGTGAAAAGGTGGCTGCGACTGTTTAACAAAAACACAGCACTCTGCAAACACGAAAGTGGACGTATAGGGTGTGACGCCTGCCCGGTGCCGGAAGGTTAAGTGATGGGGTGCAAGCTCTTGATCGAAGCCCCGGTAAACGGCGGCCGTAACTATAACGGTCCTAAGGTAGCGAAATTCCTTGTCGGGTAAGTTCCGACCCGCACGAATGGCGTAACGATGGCCACACTGTCTCCTCCAGAGACTCAGCGAAATTGAAGTGTTTGTGAAGATGCAATCTCCCCGCGGCTAGACGGAAAGACCCCATGAACCTTTACTGTAGCTTTGCATTGGACTTTGACGGGACTTGTGTAGGATAGGTGGGAGGCTGTGAAGCGGTGACGCCAGTCATCGTGGAGCCATCCTTGAAATACCACCCTGGTGTCGTTGAGGTTCTAACCTGGGCCCCTGATCGGGGTCGGGGACCGTGCATGGTAGGCAGTTTGACTGGGGCGGTCTCCTCCCAAAAGGTAACGGAGGAGCACGAAGGTTGGCTAGACACGGTCGGAAATCGTGTTGATAGTGCAAGGGCATAAGCCAGCTTAACTGCGAGACCCACAAGTCGAGCAGATGCGAAAGCAGGTCCTAGTGATCCGGTGGTTCTGTATGGAAGGGCCATCGCTCAACGGATAAAAGGTACTCTGGGGATAACAGGCTGATTCCGCCCAAGAGTTCACATCGACGGCGGAGTTTGGCACCTCGATGTCGGCTCATCTCATCCTGGGGCTGTAGCCGGTCCCAAGGGTATGGCTGTTCGCCATTTAAAGAGGTACGTGAGCTGGGTTCAAAACGTCGTGAGACAGTTTGGTCCCTATCTGCCGTGGGCGCTGGAGATTTGACGGGGGCTGCTCCTAGTACGAGAGGACCGGAGTGGACGCACCTCTGGTGTACCGGTTATCACGCCAGTGGTATCGCCGGGTAGCTAAGTGCGGAAGAGATAAACGCTGAAAGCATCTAAGCGTGAAACTCGCCTGAAGATGAGATCTCCCGGAGGCTTGACCTCCTTGAAGGGTCGTCGAAGACCACGACGTTGATAGGCTGGGTGTGGAAGCGCAGTAATGCGTTAAGCTAACCAGTACTAATTGCCCGTAAGGCTTGACCCTATAACCTTGAATCAACCCTCAAGGGCATTCAAACCCAATGCAAAATCGAAGCAACGCTTCAACCAAACAACTTCTTCCCTTTACTGAACAACCGTTCAGACCCAACTCAGGATCGTTGACCCAGTCAGCATCCAACCAGTTATGTCTGGCGACCATAGCGGGGCGGTCCCACCCCTTCCCATCCCGAACAGGACCGTGAAACGCCCCAGCGCCAATGATAGTGAGCCCGCGCTCGCGAAAGTAGGTCATCGCCAGACTCCCCTACACAACGCCCACCACACAGGTGGGCGTTGCCTTTTGTGAAACG
>JBFLVI010000082.1:0-4327 GCA_040758635.1 Bacillota bacterium
CCCTTGCCCTTGACGGCAGCCGGGCGAGATAGATAATGGCTCAAGTGGTGTTCAGTTCCCGTTACCAAAATTTAAAAGACTCCCTTCAAACCGGCCGGTTTTGTCTTGACTTATCGGGGTCATTACGTTGTCTGTAGAAAACTTCATTAACTTAGGGAGGGGAATTATGACTCGCCGTGTAAGCATCTGGATCGCAGCAGCCGTGGTGAGCCTTTTTCTGCTCACCGTAGGCAGTGCAGTGGCCTTGGCGTACAACGGACCTTGGTACTATGAGGCGATAGTGCCGAAATTTGGTGGAGACTGGTACAGTGAACTCAAATCGGCATCCGGAACCCAACAGAAAAACTATACCGACAACGTTGGCGCCGATTACGACGGCGATATGTGGGGCAATATCGTTGACGCGTATGGTGACGAAATGGCGTCGAGGCAACCCTTGTATGATGACACGTGGTCGTACTATACCAGCGGCGCATATACCGGGCAGTCGGTAGGTTTCTTTATTACCAGCGAATGGTGGGTCCCCGTGAACGTCGAAGTTATAGGTAAATGGTACTCATAACCGGGAAGTGACGGCAATGGCCCGGGCGGCTCTCGCGGGCTGTCCGGGTCAATTGCCGTTCTCGATGATGGAGGGTTCTAATGGGAAGTGTCGTCCGCGTTTTGTCCGGGGAAGTGCTTCGCTCAATGCGCAGGTGGCCGACGGCCATGGCGTTCTTTTTGGTAATTGGGTTTATGATTCAAGGGATGATATCCTACAGTAAAGGTGGCTTTTGGTTTTTCTATCCGGATACCTACAGCGCCTACCTTGCTTATCTTTCGGCTATCGGGTCCGGTCTCTCGGCATATTTTGTCGGCATTCTGCCTTTGGCGGCTTGCCTGGTGGCAGGAGACAGTATGGCTTGGGATCGTAAGACAGGTTTTATCCGGTTTGTTTTAACCCGCTCCTCCCGCCGGACTTACATCTTAGGCAAGATCACTGCTGTTACACTCTTAACTGGAATCGTCATCTTTTCCGGGCTCCTAATATCTTTCCTCATCGCGAGCATTTGGTTCCCGTTAGCGCTTCCGCCGTGGCATATGGTTGGTGAAACGGCTACATTTACTAACCCTGCAGCACCACCAGCGCATGTTTTCCCGTTTCCGAATTTCCTGCATGACTTATTATTCAGCCACCCCTTTGTCTATATATTGGTTGTGGGCGGCGTCGTTACTTTGTCCGCCATAGTGTGGGCCAATCTCGCGATGCTAATATCTCTATGGACAACAAAAATTTACCTGGTTTTAGCCGGGCCGTGGCTTGCATATATAGGCGGTACGTTCATTTTTGGTGTTCTCGGTTTGATCATGGATTCCCCCTTGGTCAGTTATGCGCCGCTTGTTCTTTCGGGAGCGTTTATCGGACATGGAAAAGAGATGACCCGAGTTGAAATTCCGTTTATATGGATCGGTTTCACGACAATTGTAACCTACACGGCGTTCATGAGGAGGAAGGATGTTCTTGACTAAGCAGGGCGAGCGGTCCGGCTCGCGTGCTATCGAAGTATGTGGAGTTCAAAAAAGCTTAGGCAGGCACCTCGTATTAAGAGAGATAAATCTCGAGGTGAATTACGGTGAAATAGTTGCTGTCATAGGTCCCAACGGCTCGGGCAAAACGCTGTTGCTTCGCTTGCTTTGCGGGCTGGCATACCCGGACCGGGGGCGGATCATAACCGGGGGACGCGTCATTGAGCCTGCAGGCGGAGGCGCTTTAGCCGATGTTGGTCTTCTGCTGGAGTCGCCGGGGTTCCTTCCCCACCTCTCAGGCATGGACAACCTGCGACTCCTGGCGATGCTTCGCCGGCGGATAACTCGCGAAGATGTTGCTGCCGCCATACGGCGTGTCGGGCTCGACCCGTCCGATCGTCGGCCGGTTCGGAGCTATTCCGCGGGGATGCGGCAGCGCTTGGGTATTGCGCAGGCTATTATGGAACGGCCGCGGATTCTTTTATTGGATGAACCTACGAACGGGCTTGATCCAGAGTACACGGAAAGCTTCCTTGAGATGCTTGGTGAACTGCGCAACCATGGAGCCGCGGCTGTCTGGACTTCTCACGAACTACAAGAGGTCACTACCGTCGCCGACCGGGTGCTCGCCATGCAGAGCGGCGTGCTCACCAACTTTAACGGTTAATAAACGATGCCGGGATCGTCATGAAGTTGCTCTCAGCAGTTTGGTGTGAAATTCTCAATTGCTTCAGCGAGCGTTGCTGGGTGGCAGTGCCACTTTTTGGGCTTGCGGTGGCTGCTCTCGTACTGGCTGATATCGGAACAAGGGGATGGGGTTTACAGGCGGCGAATCAGTGGGACATCCTGCTCGGAGTTTTCAACAACCCGTTCGTAGTAGTCGTTCTCCTGCCGGTGATCTTCTGGGCGATAGTCTTGGGAAGCGTTGCTGCCAACAGGGAGGAGTGGGAGTACATGATGTTGGTCCGGCTGCCGTCGCGGGCTGTCTGGTGGTGGAGCAGGATAGGAGCGATGGGCGCGGCGTCGCTCGTTTACACCGGCGTGCTCTTCGTTTGTGTCATCCTTGTCAGCGTGCCGGCGGTTTCGCTCGAGTGGTCCTGGAGCCAGCTGGTTCTCCTATCAGGTTGGACCTACCCCGGAGGGTTGCCGATGAGCCAATTGTACACGCCTCCCCCGATTATTCTGGTGAAAATCTTCGGCCTGATATGGTTGGCCCTCTTTGCCCTGGGGACAGCGGTAGCCGCCTTGGGCTTCGTCACCCGGCGCGTGGCTGTCGGCTGGGTCGCCGGTGCGGTTTCCGCCCTAATCTCCTACGGGACTTGGTTGGTGGCCCCGCATTTTGCCCCATGGGCACCCACACTGCAGATGTTGCTGAGCGCTCACCAGGGGTTTAACGATGGTGTACCGGGCAGTCCTGCGCTTTGGTGGTCGGCAGTGATGTATGGGATTTTGCTTGTTGGCAGCGCGTCTGTTGGACACCTGTTTGCCTTTAGGCGGGATTTATGAGGATGAAAGACGGATGTTCCGCCGGTCGGTTTCGGTTTGCCTTGATGGAGGTGCGCGCGCTGCTGTTTCACAAGCGATGGCTGCTCGCGATAGTTTTTTTGGCGCTTTATTCCGCCTTCACAGGATGGCAGACAGCACGCATATATCTCGCAGAACAGCAGCCGCTGTTTGGATGGCAGATACTCGTGATGACGTTTGGCGGTCCTTTTCCCCAGGCCTCCGCAATAGAGGTTGTAAAGTGGGTCAGCATTCCAACGGCTTTCCTCCTGAGTGTAGGCGAACCCTTTTCAGCATCGGCGGCACCGTGGAATCATATGGCGATGATTCGCCTGCCCGGCCGGTGTTGCTTTTGGGAGGGGAAACTCGCTGCCTGGTACGGGGTTGGTCTCTTATTCGTTACTGTGACAGTAGGGGTGGGCGCTTTAGTACAGACCCTGCTCCTCCGCATAGGCCGCTGGGAATTGCCTCCCCTGCTCATTTTAGGTGACGGGTTCGCTCAGGGACCGTCCCTACTGGTGATTATCTGGGTGGCCCTTGGTCTGCTATCGGCTATCTGGTGGTATACCACGATTCTTTTCATTTGTTCTCTTGTCATATCCCGGCCTGGAACGGCTGCTATGGTCACCATTGTCACCGGCTATGCGATAACGATTATAGGTGCAAACGTACCGACCGCTGTTCCATATCTTCGGCCGGCATTGGGTGCAATTTTGAATGCTTTCAGTCTTCCGGGAGGAATGATAAACGGTTTGGCGTTCTACGGTATTGGCCTTTGTTTGGCTGTTTGGCTCGCGGCCGGGGTGGTAGTCGGATACTTTGTCTTTCGTGCCAGGACCCTTTGATCAGGATAGTTATCTATCGTCTTGCTGAGTCTCGATAATCCATTCCATCCGTTCCTTTGCTGTACTCATAGTTACCTCAATGCCTTAATAGCACAACACTTGCTTCCGGCCAAATTCAGTTTTGCATGGTTCGTCTTAGTGTGGATGGAATTTCTTTGTGACCGGCAGGAAAAAAACATAATCTGGTCGAATTTCCCTGTTGTGGGTAAAATGAGACCTCTTGATAGTATTGAGCTAAAGTTCTTCTTTGAGCTGTTTGCTCAAAGAGTGTTTCAGGCTGCTTATTTCATTCTGCGCGACCGGGTCCTTGCCGAAGACGTAATGCAGGAGACTTTCCTGGTTGCTGTGGAAAAGCTTGGAGATCTAAGAGATCCGGCGAAAATCGAAATCTGGTTGACCCGAATTGCAGTCAACAAAGCGCTGAACGAACGTAGGAAACGGACTACAAGAGTATTATTCAAAAATATACCCAC
>JBFLVI010000083.1:0-4245 GCA_040758635.1 Bacillota bacterium
GGTCATTGACGCCTTTGACCGGGAGATCATCGGCTGGGCCTTTTCCCAGCGCTGCACCACCGATATCTTGCTGGAGGCCGTAGATATGGCACTCAACTACCGGTTCCCCCACGGCACCCGGGATCAGGACCTGACCATCAGGTCGGATAACGGCTGTCAGATGACCAGCAAACGTTAATGCCTTGAGTGCTGCGCGACTGCGGTATAACCCACGAACGGACGGGTTACAACAATCCAGACGCTAATGCCTTTATTGAAAGGTGGTTCCGCACGCTCAAAGAAGAAGCCGTTTGGCTCACCGAATACCGGACCTTTGACGAAGCCAAGCAGGACATCGAGCAGTATATCCAGTTCTATAACACAGAACGGCTGCATTCCGCCCTTGGTTACCGCTCACCGGCTGAATACCGGGCCTACTTAGCCCGGCAGGCCGCAGCTTAAGAAAGGAGGTGCTATACCCATATTTCATCCCTGAACACCCCTTAACTGTAATTGCTATCGCAGCCCGGCAGCAGTCAAGGGGCCGCGCAGCGGCGGCGAAAGCCCTTGCCCTTGACGGCGGCCGGGCGAGATAGATAATAGCTCAAGTGATGTTCAGTTCCCGTTACCAAAATTCAAAAGACTCCCTTCAAACCAGCCGATTTTGTCTTGACTTACGGGGGTCATTACGTCCTTCGACCCGTGTTGCTCCATTCCCCGCGGCGTTCTCTCTAAATCTCTTTTCCCTATATTCCCGTTCTTGAGCCCACCATTTCCTAACCCATTTCCGGAAGGCCTGATACTTTGGTCCCAATGCCTCTCGCGTAGCTGTATCAACTTCGTTAAGGATAGCCTCTGCCTGCTCATTAAACGCTTCGGAGCTGAGCGAACCTTTCACTTTCTCTATACCGGAAATTTTCTGGTGCTCCTTCAAACCAATTTCCCTAAGTTGTTGTATTTGTGAATCGCTAAGCCCCAATTCGGAGGATGTCCCGAATTTCGTAGAAATTGAGGTGGCGGTCCCAGGACCCCATCTGGTATAAATGGGGTTGAAGAGAAAAACCAATTTAAGGAGGGACCGCCAATGTCAGCATACCACAAAAACGAGGCTATTGAAAGGAGCGTTGTATTTCCGGAGAGAGTCGAGATTGGTTTGAGAGAGATCGGCGCAACGGCGAAGGAGGGGCTTTTGGCCCTGGCGGTTGGGGTTGGTTTCCAGGTCCTTCAGGCCATGATGGAAGAAGAGGTCAACCGGATCGCGGGTCCCAAAGGGAAACACCGGCCGGGAAGAAAAGCGGTGCGCCACGGCAAGGAGAAAGGCTACGTGATCTTGGGCGGGCGGAAGGTGAGGATCAAGCGTCCCCGGGTCCGTTCCACTGACAAGAAAGAAATTCCACTGGTCACCTACACCACTTTTCAGCAGGAGGACCCCTTAGAACAAGCGGTTTTGGAGCGGGTGCTTTACGGCCTGGCCTGCCGCCAGTACCGGCGCGGGCTGGAACCCGTGGGCAGCACGGTTGAGGCCATAGGCACCTCGAAGAGCGCGGTCAGCCGCCGGCTGATCAAAGGGCTGGAAAGGGCGCTGGAGGAACTCCTGAGCCGCCCCTTGGACCGCCTCGACCTGCTGGCCTTGGTAATTGATGGCGTGGTTGTGGCCGAACATACCGCAGCGGTGCGCGATATCTTCGGTGAGAAAGCGGTGGTGCAACGCTGCCAGGCGCATAAAAAGCGCAATGTTTTGGAGCACCTGCCCAAGAGCAAGCAGGCCCGGGTCAAGCGAAAGCTCAGTACCGCATGGCGGGAGAATGACCCGGCAAGGGCAAAGCAGAAACTCCTGCGGTTGGCCGAGGCACTGGAGAAGGACCATCCGGGAGCGGCGGCCAGCCTCCGGGAGGGTCTGGAAGAAACCCTCACGGTGCAGCGTCTGCGGTTGCCGGGGCTTCTGCAAAAGAGCCTCTCCTCCACCAACATTGTGGAGTCGGCTTTAGATGGGGTACGACAGACCACGCGGAACGTGAAGCGGTGGTCGGGTGGTAAGCAAGTACTCCGGTGGGTAGCCGCCGGGCTTCTGGTGGCCGAAAGCCGGTTCCACCGCTTAGCCGGATATAAAGAGCTTCCTCTTTTACGAGTGGCTCTGCAAAGAGAAATGCTCCGGAGAAAGGATAGTGAGATTACACCTGCCTATGCTACGGCGTGAAAAACGGAGAGAGGGGCTGTCACCGAAATTCTACGAGAATAGGGACAAGCTCGGGATTTGGAACATCTGTTATTCTTACACCTTCTCCGGCCGGGACAAAGGCGTCAAACGTATGCTTTTCCCCGTCTACTATCGAGAAGCCTTCAAATACCCAAACCGGCTGAATGCCCACCGGTTTTTCTGAAGGCCCGGGGTCCTCCCAGTAGCCCATCGTAACCTTTGTGATTACAGCGGTTTTTGCATCCGGATGAATGCTACTGGATGCCCTGTTTTCTTTAACTTCCTGAAACGCTTCTTCGATGCTTTTCAGTTTGACGGTCCGTCCCGGCTCGATCTCATGGTAGTATTTGCAAATCGCTTCAATCTCACCCCTATGCCCAACCGAAACAATGACCCGCGATACTCCGTAAACAGGTATTCCGTTAATGACCCGCATAAAGAAAACATCCTTGTTAACTACCCTCTCGGTCTCAAACGCCCCGGTAGTCTGCGCCACAACCCGCACGTTAAACCCTTCGGTGTTTATCCCTAACCGATGCAGAGCCTCCCGGGCTTTCTGCACCGCTTCTTCATCAGAAGGAATTTTTTTCTGTAAATCAATGTTCTTCCATACCCTGTGATCATAATAGTCCCACATTCCTGATTTCCAAACTTCTAACCACTTTTCCCCGTCTTTCAAGGTATAAATCCCCGATTTCGGGTCATAGGTCACGTCTCCCTTCATCCCCAGTTTTTCCGCAAGCGCGACTACATCCTGTTTGGTAACATTAGCATCCCTGATTTCATAAGTGAGAGCTCGTGCCGGCAGACCCGCAAGAGACGCTTCCATTTTGTACTCAACATGACGGGGCATTGGCTGACCGGACGGCGGAATAAAGAGCGTTTTGCCCGGTCGCAGACCAAGATAAAGCAGCACTCCTACTATACAAACTATGCCGGCCAAAAGAGAACAACCCTTGACGGCCTTTTTCAAAATCCTTCCCTCCCAACTTCTGGTTTACGGAATCGGAATCCCGTTATGGGGGATAACTTCAGTCACAATAACACTATACAACGAGGGAGCGTTCTTGTACCATTTACTAGACGGTAAAGCGGGGCAGTACGATCTGATCGTGTCGTCTTTGGCGGCGGTGTATCCTACCACCCGCGTGATGGAATCCCCGTCTTTGCGCTGTTTCTGGTAAATTCTAGCCGCTTTTAAAAAAGCATCGATTATCTTGTCACCGCCCACCAAGTTATTTCCGTACGCAGTTCCCTCTCTGCTGTCCAAGTACATCACACTGGCAAACCCCATCTGCAGCGTCGCCCCTTCAAACATCTTGAAGATATTCTGTTGCTTCGTAGTGTTTCCGTCGTTACGGAGCCAATGACAACTGTAGAAAGTTGCCCACAGGCAATACCCTGGAGAGTGCCCGAGCCTAACCTCATTAGTCCTCGCGTTCACGGAGTCATAGTTTTCCATACTGCTGTCATGCCAGCATTCCCCGGTGGATCGCGCGTAGAAATGAGCCCCGTTTTCATATGTCCATGATTTGCCGTGTCCGGAAAACGCGTAGAACTGCACCGAATTAACGATGGAATCGGTTCGTAAATGACTTTCGTTGGCATCATAATCAGTGTATTTAAAGCCGAGACTAAAAGAAGACTTGATTGCGTTATATAAGTTGTTGACGTACTGCGCCCCTGCGCGGTCACCGTAAGAACAATTCGGGTACCACCAATGAGAATAGTCACTGATACCATCGAAACCCGCCTTGAGAGCAAAAGCATCTGTCGGAATTGTAAAAGAAACGGTAATGAGTAGAATTAACCAGTAGATTAACAATCGCCTCTTACGCAAAAGGAAGCTCCTCCTTTCGTTTTGTGTCTTTTGCAGGCTTATTTCCTCTGTAAAAACCCGTTTTAGGCCGGATAGCCGCATGCCGCCCTCAAGCGGAGATCTCGCTCTTTTGATTTTACCATTCGCTTTGCCCTCCTGCTACTGATTTTGCCAGCAGGTGTTCCTGCCCCGCCAGAAGATTCCGTTTACTTTTCTTCCTGCCGTTCTTCACCTCCTTTCTACTCATCCT
>JBFLVI010000084.1:0-4176 GCA_040758635.1 Bacillota bacterium
CTTCCGAGCTCAGGTGGTTCGCCGACGCCATACGCGAACATAAGCCCGAGGTAAGAGGGGGCTGCGATCAAGGCGAACCCGAGAAGAATGGCAACGAGGCGGATAGAGGTGAGCATGTCGCTAACGTGCGAATTCAGCGGACGGCAAAAAGCGCAGCTTTTTGACGGTCCGCTGGAATGACTTGTTGGGCATCATTTCTCGACCTTGTTACAAGTACCGTCAAAGAAATCGGTCTTTAGCTTTACGGGCAATTGGATGGCTAATGTTTTGCTTAGAGTGGAAAAATTGCCCTTGAGATTCTTTGCTGAGTCCCAGATTTGATACTGATCTCCCACTTTCTTTACGTTTCCGAAATAGTCAACGTATGTATTCGGGATTTCTACATGGATAGCCGCATCTGACTCGCTCCACAATCCAACCCACCATCTGTATTCCTCAAGTTTGAGATAGACGGTTACAGGATGCGAACCAACGGTAGAAGAGATTTCTCCGGGGCACTGAAAACGAGACTCTACAGCCGAGAAATTAGCAACGAATAAGAATAGAAGGACGACCGCGCCCCCAATTGCCCCAAGAATCTTCACTGCCTTCATGATCGCTCCCTTGACGCCCAACGTCGAAGCTCAGGGGCGCTGCGCGGCTTTATCGCGCAGCGTCCCTTGGAGCGCAGTGTTAGAACTCACGAGAACAGCTCCCTTTCGATAAGGGCCATGTTCTTGTTTGTGTAAAACAGGTCGGGCTCGTGCCTAGCCGGACGCACTTGGATTCGGAAATCAGGGTTTGCGGGAGATTCTGCATCGAATGTAACCAAGCCTATTCCGAATATCTGGCACAGAGAGTCAAGGCGTGAAATTTCCTCTTTCTGAGATTGACGAGGTATCACCAGATAAACCCTGTGGCTGAATAGCTTGTAAGCACAAGCCTGACCGAAGGCTGTGACAAGTTGAAATGTTTCCGTTTTGATTTCGGCGGAAACAATTTCAGTTGGACCTTTGATGATGTCGCTACGCATGGACTCGCGTTTTCCAACGACATCAGGGGTTCCCCATTTGTCTTTGAACTTGTTACCACCAAGCGGAATAGCGTGGGTTACATCTTCGATTTCGTTCTTGAGCCAGTCAGCGAAAGGTGCATAAAAGTCCTCTTCCTTCACTTTGCTGGTCGCCGCAGCCACAACAGGTGGGGTCGTCTGAGCGTCTGAATCGGTTGGCTTGTACTTCAGAAGGCGGAAAAGTCCTTTGGAAGGCTTGTACACCGCTTCCGGGTAAGTGGCGTCGAGATTCCAGATGCAGCCGTTAATCGTGTTGGGCTTGAATGTGCTGTCGGCTTCCAGAATCTTCGCATGGAGTTCCGAATACCGCAGCCCTTCAGGGTGCTGCTCCAGAAGCTCCAGTGCTTTCGCCTTGATGCGTTCGGTAACTTTTGTCGGTTGCATAGTGAGTTCTAACGTTCAAGCTCAGGGGCGCTGCGCGGCTTTATCGCGCAGCGTCCCTTGGAGCGCAGTGTTAGGCATAGCTGACGCGCAACTGCTAAAAGTCGGCGCTGGCGGAACGGCGATTCAAAGAAGGGGTGCATTAGGAACTGCACCTGCAGCGGGAAATTGGGCGATCACAAGCTTCGCATACGGACTCTTTGACGCGAGGTGTATTTGCCTGAATGGCTTCCTCATAGGCCTTCTGATCTGCATATTCGCGTTGCCTAAGTTCTCGCTCTAGTTTTTCTTGCGCTAATTCTTCCTCTCTTCGCCTCCAATAGTCTGGCCCCCACGGGTCGGCATACGGTGGCGGGGAAGGTGTGTAGTCAGGATAGCGAACACTCAGCAACGGAGATTCTGGGTCATAAACTACCCACTCTTCATTGAATCTCCCCATCCTCACGGACGAGCCCAACTGCTGAGCGCGTCGCTTTGCGTAGGACGCTGCTTCTGCGTAGGTCTTAAAAATCGTCTCAGCCATACCGAGCAATGTCTAACGTTAACGAGGTGAGCACCTTTCCGACCGCAGGGAGGGAAGTGTGCTCAACCGAGGCGTTGGACGGGATAGGTGGCGGCCAGCACGCACCATCAGTAGATCAATAGCACGAACGGAAATGACAACCATGCACTATCCGATCCTTAATCCGAAGTGTTTGCCGCGCGTGTGCATAACGCTCGCGTTATACATCCGCTCAAAAACACTTCGCTGTTTAGCATGTTTCCACCATTTCATGAATCCCCACGTCATGTGCTATGCATCCGCATCAGCAGCCTAGCCGCCTATCTGGTGCAACGTCTAAGCTCAGGGGCGCGAGCCTGCGCAGCAGGCGAAGCGTCCCGCTGGAGCGCGGTGTTAGACCATGATGAACATATGGGCAGTCCGACTGTCGCCTTTCTCGTTAGAACAGGCCTATAACTTTTGCAATAATAACTGCAATGGGCTGGTTGTTTCGATCATAGGTATTGCTCGAGTTGGCGCCTGAATAGGGTTTGACTTGTGTTGCAGTTACTTCCCATTTATTTGAAGAATTCGCGCCGCTATAAGGTTGGATAAATCTTCCGTCATACTCCCATGTGTTCGATGAGCTGGCTCCCGAATAAGGCTTGAATTTTTTACCATCGAATTCCCATTTGGTGTTCGCGGGACTCTTGAGAATTTTTCCATCCCAAGTCCATCCCTTAGGTAATTCAATTTTTGTGGCCATGTTGTAAGCTCCTTTCTATCAGTTTATGGATGATGTGAATTGGCGGTTTTAGAGCCGCAATATATTCGTCTGAAATGCCGCGAGCAGAAGGATGCGGCAAGCTTACTATTTGTGTATCGCCATATTTTTGGTGCATTAGTTTGAATTTTTTGCCGGCAGAATTCTCCGTATTTGGCAAATGCGCTTTTGCATTACCAGATCTTTCCCCGAGAATCGATTCGACCTTTTGGCGAATGCGAATATCGTTTAATGACTCTATCAGCATATGACTAAAAAAGAATATCACTGATGGTTTTCTTTCTTTCAGAACATTTAGAATTCCAGAAGAATGTTCAACTAATAGGTCGATATTAATCGGCTCGTCACTATTAATGCTTCTGGTTTGTGAGTCCAACCAGTTCGTTTGAAAAAATGACCGATCAAAAGCCGTTATCTGGCATGGTGTATCAGCAAACGAGAAACCCCAACTTGATAGCCACTTCAGTACTCTGTTACGGAATTTTGTGTTGTTGACAGTCTTATCTGAAAAAAAAGAAAGTGGCTCGGTCATTTCTGGTGTGTCCCTTGCTTCGCGTATTTCATCCTCATGCGACCAGCCGAAATTTATGCCGCAAATCATGAATCCACTGTTGAGATTTTCTGGGTAGTCTTTGGTCAGGATAGGATGGCTTAGCTTTAGCATTTCATTTTGCTCCGCAGTCTAACGTCGGAGCTCAGGGGCGCTGCGCGGCTTCATCGCGCAGCGTCCCCTGGAGCGCAGTGTTAGCGAGCCAGCGGCCGGAAGTGTTTTGGCAGCCGAGCCCGCCAATGACAAAAGGGTAGCAGAAAACCCGCCGGCGGCCGAGCGCGCGAAGACTGGACGCCACCGGGAACCGCCCACGGCAACGCGGCGACGCGGGTGCAAAGCAAGCGGCGGGGCAGCGCAAGCGGTGGGCGAGCCGAAAGCGGGCGACGCGAAGAGCGGCAAAACACCGCGAGCGGCAAAAGTCAGTCTCCGCGGGACGGCGACGAGATGCGGCAGCGAAGGAAAACTGACGTTGAACATGAGAGATGGCAGCTGCGCGCTAACGTGCCAGCTCAGGGGCGCGCCGCTTGCGGCGCGTCCCGCTGAAGCGAGAGGTTAGACAAAAGCCCGCGCAAGAGCGCAAGCGACCGAACCCGCGACCGGCGGCAGGAAGTGCAGCGGCGCGGGAAGAAACCGGCAGTGCCCGCACCCGCGACGTGGCCCGGAGGCAGGGCGGAAAGAGGCGGCGCGAGACGACCGGGGGCAGGCCTACGAAGCAAGAAGCCCACGCCCGAAGCGAAGCGCAAAAGTCGGCGCTGGCGGGACGGCATTTGAACGTGAGGAAGCAGAACATGGGCGAAACCGTCTAACGTCTGAATTCACCGGCCTGCGCGGCTTTTCGCGCAGGTCCGGTGGAATGATGGGTTAGCCCAACCATTCTCAACCGCCCTTACTCGGAAAGACCTGCGAGCGCATGTCTCGATTTGTATAGT
>JBFLVI010000085.1:0-3956 GCA_040758635.1 Bacillota bacterium
ATAGAGACCTCACCTCTCTTGAGTGGTTGTTTTATCAACTGCTCGTCCGTTGCAAGGACGGTGAGGTCTCTCTTCTTTCTCCCCTTCCTCAGCTCCTGCAAAATCCCTACAGTAACTTTACACTAACGAGAACGCATGTGGAAAAAGCCAATTTTGTTTTCGCTGGTCTTAGTTAACAGGTTTTTTCGGGCGGAACTTTTTCCGGCGCGGCGGTGGACATTAGGCTGTAGGGATGGAGATTTGGGGTCCGTTCGGCGTTCTGCATTCGAAGTTATCCGGTAAGCGGCAGGAATTAGAAGATATTCCAGGCGGGGCCGGCTGTCCGGTTGCCGGCCGGCGCCAAGCAGGCTATAATGGGAGTCAGAGATGAAACCGGTGGGGTGATGAAAATGAGCGCGACCCCGGAAGAAGCCGAACTGATGGAGCGCGCTATCGAGGAAGGCTGTGAACGGGTATTACCCTGACTGGTGAATTTAGTAATGTAACGGAATTGCAGAGGAAAACATTAGAAAGATGTAGAAGGACAGACATTTAGTGAGGAAGTTACGGAAGGAGTGAGGTTTTATGAACCCTCTTCTGAAGAGAATTACCGTTGATCCAAATATCTGCTTCGGCAAGCCCTGTATCCGCGGCACAAGATCTGGGTTTCTCTGATACTGGATTTTTTAGCCAGCGGGATGACCATTGAAGAGATATTGGCGGAGTATCCAGACCTTCAGCGGGAAGACATTTACGCTGGATCGCTTACGGAGCAGAGATGTCCCGGGAGCGGTACGTGGATATCGCCACGGAGGCTACCGGATGAGGTTTAAGCTTGATGAGAACTTTTTAGGAGGGTTTTGCATGAAGGGAAAGGTTGAATTTACGGCCGAGATATTTAAGGAGGGGGAGGTCTATGTTTCTCTATGCCCGGAGTTGAACGTTTCAAGCTTCGGCGACTCGGTTGATGAGGCTAAAGAATCTTTGGCAGAAGCAGTTACGGCTTTCCTGGAGGAATGCAAAACGATGGGCACTTTCGAGGAAGTTCAGGTTTTCTTCGAACGGAGAGTGGCTGGGTGCCGCGCGAAGCCGTGGTTAAAAGCAAGCTGATTATTCCGGCCTGACGATGAGCGGCAGAAGGATAACGCCTGTTCACTATACGCTGCTCGTGCGGGTCTTTGAGTATGACGGATGGAAAGTAACAAGGCAGAAGGGCGACCACCTTGTGATGACCAAACCCGGCGCCAAACGTCCTCCTCACTGGCAGGCTCTCGTCCGCGACGTCGGCCTGGCTTGAGCGCACGGCAGCATCGGGCTACCCTTCCTCCTCGCCCGCTTCCTTTAAAGCCTCCGCCAGTAAGGCTTGGGAAATCCAGAAGCCCATACCCGCCAGCCGGTCGAGCTCAGCCTTCAGTGAAAGGACGATCCCCCGCTTCTTACCGGCAAGCAAAAGCCCTACCGTCCCGATGGGTTCCAAACCCAAGCGACGGGCAACCCGCCGCGCATCCAGGTCGTCCATCACCACCGAGGTCACCTTCTGTTCAAGTGCCTGGATGATTACTTCCCGTTCGCCCGCTCCTAAGTCCGGTAACAGCTTCAGAAGTTTCGGACTGGTGAGCGAGCATTCTGCCAACCAGGTGCCGAGGACAGTCTGAATCAATTCAAGCGCCGGATCAGGCTTCTGCCGGATCTCTGCTAACACAGCCATAGGAACGAACACCTGATCTGCGCCCGACAGCAGCAACTCTAAGCGGCCGAGGCGCGCCAGAAAAAGTAGCGGTCCGGCATCTACGACCCGCGCCCTCATTCCTTGAGCTTCCGTGCCGCCTCTATCTCCCGGGTTATCTCCTCGCCGCGGAGGTTGATTGCTGGCACGCCGTAACGGGCGAGGGAAGCAAGGAAGGTTAACCGGTCGAGGCCGGCGAGCTCTGCCGCCAGTCCTGCCGACACCCGCCCCAATTCGAAAAGCTTGGCCGCCAACAAAAACCGCGCCTCAGCAGTAAACTCGGCCTCAGACATCTTCAGTGCCTGGGGCAAACCCTCCGGCACCGGTATACATACCTCGCGCATCGGGTATCACCTCTCTACATCCATTATACCCTTTATTGAATACTTCGCCCACCACTTACTCCGCAGTAGCTTAGAGCCTTCTGCCCAAAATACTCTTCGCAATTGATTTGCCGCTCGGCCGCCGGTAGAAAATTTTTTCTTCCGGGCGGAACCTTTTTCCGGCGCGGCGTTCGGCGTTGGGCTTAAGGGGATGGACCTCTGGGGTCCGTTCGACGTTCTACGTTCGACGTTAGGCTATGGGGATAGGCCTCTGGGGTCTGTTCGAAGTTCGACGTTCGAAGTTGGGCTGGTGTGCCAGAAGAATTTGAAAGATATTGCAGATATTCTCAAGCACGGCCGTCGGTCCGGTTGCCGGATGGGGCGAAGCAGGCTATAATGAAAGGCAGAAATAAAACCTTTCTGCCGGCATCCCGGCCCCGGAAGAGAAGCTGAATCGGTAGAGCGTTCCATCAAGGAAGGCTGTGAACGGGTATTAGACCTATTTCAAGCTTTCCCACTCGTGGAGGCTAATTTCGCGATTAATTATCTTTTCGACTTCTGCAAGCATCATTTTCAACTGGGGTACCGAATACTCTGGATTAGAAGGTATGGTTAGGCGGTGTTCTCCGAATACCATAAAGGAGTGGCGCGTTCCAGAGTAAGGACCTTTAAAGCCTAACTTGCGGAGCCGGCTGATGAAGTCACGACGCTTACAGGGCGCCCAGCGACTCATGACGGGGCTCCTCGTTGAGGTTGATACCGGCAAGTACCGGTAAAGGGTGTTTAAGCTTCAGCCCTAAGAGGATCCATTCTTCGAAAGTGGAACGGAGTTCCTGCTCACATTCTTTTAGTGTTCTGCCGAAAGCGATTACACCCGGACAGGGCGGGATGCGCCCGGCGAAGGTCCCGTCTTCTAACTTATCGTAAACGGCCTCGGTCATCCCCTGCTCGATGTAGTTGGTAAGTATAAGAGAAGTCATCAGTATGAACCTCCTGACTGCTACTCTGCTAATACGTATTATACCACAAAAAATTTTTTCCCTCCGGGCGGAACTTTTTCCGGCGTGGCAGAGGCTAGGCAAGCGCGTGACGCGGAAAATCTGCTGATCCTTTCCGGTAAGCAGTGGGAATTGGCAGATATTCTTAAACAGGCAGCGGCGGTCTGGCCGAGATTCTTGGTTGGCATATGGCTACTAAGGAGATTGTGATATAATTTTAGCAAAAGTACGGGTTGGTTTTAATATGCCGACAATTTTAAGGCAAGGGCCGTACAGGTTCTTTTTCTTCAGCAGGGAAGCATTAGAACCGCTGCATATCCATATAGAAGCGGGAGAGAAGTATGCGAAATTTTGGCTGGATCCCGTTTCAGTTGCGTCTTCTTTTGGATTTAAGGCGCATGAATTAAGGAAAATTGGTAGAATTGTGGAGGAAAATTGTGATCTTTTTAGGAGGGCTTGGGATGAATACTTTAAGAAGTAACCAACAGGTGCCGTTGCTTGCCCTTGATGTCTGGTTTGAAAACGACCTGCTCTGCGTGAGGTTGAGTGACGGGAGGGAGATTGGTGTGCCGGTCGAATGGTTTCCCCGCCTAAAAAACGCTACGGCGAAGGAGCGCGCGAACTGGCGTTTTATCGGCCGGGGAATCGGCATTCACTGGGATGACCTTGATGAAGATATTTCTGTTGGGAGCTTAGTTTGCCCGGAAATATATCCCTTAAGTGTTTCTACTTCTTCAAAATAACTTGCCTTCGGTACGCTCCGCTCTATTTTACGCCAGGCTGGATTGACGGTGAAAACTGGGTGCATATTCCGGAGTAAAACGGCCACCGATTCCGGAGTAAGCCGGCCACCCATTCCGATTTTTGCCGGCCACCTATTCCGGGCGATTCCGGCCACCCATTCCGGTTTTACCCGGCCACTTTTGGTCG
>JBFLVI010000086.1:0-3793 GCA_040758635.1 Bacillota bacterium
CTTATAAACCTGGACTTTGCCGACGTCCGGACGATAATGAAGGAGGCCGGCTCCGCCCTGATGGGTATCGGGGAGGCCCGGGGGGAAAACCGGGCGGTGGAAGCCGCGAAACAGGCGATTTCCAGCCCGCTGCTCGAAACGACGATCGAGGGGGCGCGGGGCGTGCTCCTGAACATGACCGGCGACGCCTCGATGAAACTGCTTGAGGTGCACGAAGCGGCCCAGGTGGTCGCGCAGGTGGTGGACCCGGAGGCGAACATCATTTTCGGGGCTGTCATTGACGACAACCTGAACGATGAGGTGCGCGTGACCGTAATCGCTACCGGTTTTGAAAGCCGCCAGGCGAAAGATAAAACGGAGCTCGAAATCAGGCCTTTGAGCCAGCACGAAGACCTCGAAATCCCCTTGTTCCTGCTTCGGCGGTCGGGCCGTTGAGGTGGTGGCCGGCAGGCGAGCACCGGTTTTCCTGAAAGTTAGGTTATAAATAATTGGGGTTTAAACCATATTTTGACAGGTTTTACAGTCCCGGCCCGGTATAATGGGAGC
This sequence comes from Bacillota bacterium, assembly GCA_040758635.1. Lineage (GTDB taxonomy): Bacteria > Bacillota > Desulfotomaculia > Desulfotomaculales > Ammonificaceae > Yes71-27. The sequence goes on from JBFLVI010000086.1 coordinate 547, forward strand.
CGGGGGTTTTCTTTTTATATGGGAAACGCTCTTTTGGTCTTAAGCATAATACCTGGGCTTGAAACATAAGGATTTATAAATTTACAAGCGCGGACGGGGCCCTCATGGTAAAATACACCGTCTACGTGGATGAGATCCTGGTCAGCAACCTGCTGATGAACTACGCCATTTTGCACCTGACGACCAGGCTGGCCGGTACGCCGTACAGCTTTTTCAGGCTGCTGACGGCGGCGCTTGCCGGTTCGCTTTACGTCTTCACGGCCTTCCTGCCGGGAAGCGGTTACTACCATCATTTCGCCGGCAAGCTGGTCCTGTCGCTGGCGGTCGTGCTGATCGCGTTCGGCAGGCTTCCGTGGCGGCGGTTTTTGAGTGTCTGGGCCCTTTTTTACGGGGTTTCTTTCGCCTTGGGCGGGGTGGTGCTCGGGGTTATCAGCCTGCTCGGCGGCACAGGACTGGCGGGAGGCAGGGAAATAATCTACCGCAATTTCTGGGTCGGAGTCCTGGCGGCCCTGGTCCTGGTAGCCGTGGCGGGGAAAAAGGGGCGCCTTTTGCGCCGGCGGGTGAGTGAGGGGTTTTTCCGGGTACCGGTGACCATTGGTATCGGCCCCCGGAGGATCGAACTGGAAGCCCTGCTCGACACCGGCAACCAGCTAAACGATCCGGTGACCTGGGACCCGGTGGTGATCGTGGAAGCTGACGCGGTAAGGGAGCACCTCCCGCTCCCGGTCCGGAAGGCGCTTGATCAAAACGGCGAGCCGGATTTCACCGCCCTTGCCGCCGACATTGAGGACCCGCAGTGGCAGACGCGGCTCAGGCTGATTCCGTACCGCTCGCTGGGCAAAACCGGCGGACTCCTGCTCGGCTTCAAGCCGGACGTGGTCGAGGTGGTTTACGGAGGCCGGACGGTGAAGACATCGCGGGTGGTGGTGGGAATTTACCGGAACCGTTTGAGCCCGGAAGGCAAATACAGCGCGCTCTTGAACCCGCGGCTGATCGAGGCGCTGCTTTAACGATCCCCGGCCGCTTGGTAGTCAGTAGGTTTGGTCGGTGCAGGAATTTGCCCCGGTTGTCTGTGCGGGCCATTTGAAAAAACCCATTGATTGTTTAAAAGGGGTGGCGTCCTTGTTTACAGAAATCCTTTGGCGGCTGCGGCTTTTCTTCCTTAAGCGTTTCCTCCGGTTGCGGTGGCGGCCATCGGGGTATTACGTGGGCGGTCCGGAGGTGCTCCCGCCGCCGCTGACGGTGGACGAGGAGACGGCGCTGCTCGACCGGCTTGGAGCCGGGGACTTCTCCGTGCGCAATACCCTCATCGAGCGGAACCTGCGGCTGGTCGTCTATATCGCCCGCAAGTACGAGAGCACCGGCGTCAACATCGAGGACCTGGTTTCCATCGGGAGCATCGGGTTGATCAAGGCGGTCAACACCTTCAACCCGCAGCGGAAGGTGAAGTTAGCGACCTATGCCTCCCGCTGCATCGAAAACGAAATCCTGATGCACCTGCGCCGCCAGGCCAGGATCCGGCAGGAGGTCTCTTTCGACGAACCCCTCAACACCGACTGGGACGGGAACGAGCTTCTCCTCTCGGACATCCTGGGCACCGAAGGGGATGTGACCTTCCGGGGGATCGAGGAGGACGTTGACCGGCGTATCCTGCGCTTGGCGCTCGAACGCCTCTCCGGGCGCGAGCGGACCATCATGGAGCTCCGCTTCGGCCTGCGCGGCGGCGAGGAGAAGACCCAGAAGGAGGTCGCCGACATCTTGGGCATCTCCCAGTCCTACATCTCGCGGCTGGAGAAACGGATCATCAAGCGGTTGCAGAAGGAGATGTACCGGCTGGCCTGAGGGTTTTGACTTCCTTGCGGTGAATTGTGGGGGTGTTTCCAATCTCGCCTGGAGGATGCTCTCTATCAGACGAAATAAAGGCTCTTGTTTACAGATCACAGACCCCGTTGGGCGAAGCAACCTGCCTGGGTTCCTTTTCATATTCCTCGAGCAGGGACCGGATCAATTCTTTGACCGAAACGATTTCCTTCGCTTTGTAGGCATTCTCGCCGGCAAAGGCAAACCCGTGTTTTAAGTTGCCCTTCTGGGCGTTTATTAAAGCGAGAGCGATACAGTAAGGACTGGCCTGATAATCGCAGGTTTTGATACAGTGGTAGGGGCAGCGAAACGGCTTTTTGGCCCCTTTGTTGACGTCGTCAATGAATTGATTTCTGATCGCTCTGCCGGGCAGGCCGACCGGGCTTTTGATGATCACCAGGTCTTCTTTGCGCGCATTGATATATGTCTGCTTAAACTTTAGCGAGGCGTCGCATTCGTGGGTGGTGACAAAGCGGGTCGCCATTTGCACTCCGGCGGCGCCCAACCGGATAAACTTATAAATGTCGCTGCCGGTATAAATGCCCCCGGCGGCGATTACCGGGATGGTTTTTGGGCCCCTTTCTTCAAACGGTCTCACCTCATTGATTACTTCTGTCACCAGCCGTTCAAGTGAGTACCCCGGATCGCCGAGTTGCTCTTCTCTGAAGCCCAAATGTCCCCCGGCCAGTGGTCCTTCCACCACTATGGCGTCGGGGAGGTAGCCGTATTTTTCCGACCATCTTTTGCAAATAATGCCGGCCGCTCTTGCAGAAGAAACAATGGGAACCAGTTTCGTCTTTTGGTTTCCCTTTAAAAATTGCGGCAGATTGAGGGGAAGACCGGCGCCGGAGAAAATGATGTCCACTTTCTCTTCCAGCGCGGTCTTCACCATATCAGCAAAATTTGACAGGGCGACCATGATGTTGACCCCCAGGATTCCTCTGGTCCGTTCCCTGGCTTTTGTAATTTCCTTTTTCAGCGCCCGAATATTGGCACCTAAGAAATCTGTGGCGAAGTTGGGTTCAAACATTCCGATGCCCGCGGTGGCAATCACTCCGATACCACCCTCGTTGGCTACTGCGGATGCCAGCCCGGACAGGGAAATGCCGACGCCCATTCCTCCCTGAATTATCGGGATTTTTGCCGTCAACTCCCCTATTTTTAGTTCTTTTAGCTTGTTGATATTCATGAGACTTCCTTTTGCTAAGTTTTTACGGGGCAGCGAATCGGCAGAGGATGAAACATTTGAGTAAACGCGGGGGACTTAACGAGGGCAGGTTCTGTCAGGTAGAAGTCCGCTTCCTCAACCGGAGTTCGACAGTACCGAGGCATTTATTAGCGCTGTTTCGAGGCACGATCTTTGATTTGCAAGGGTTTGAGGTTCTGA
>JBFLVI010000087.1:0-1738 GCA_040758635.1 Bacillota bacterium
CCCGTTCCCCGCAGGCGCGGGGATGAACCGGCCTGAGACCTGTGCGCCAACGCGAGGCCTCGCCGTTCCCCGCAGGCGCGGGGATGAACCGGCACAGGCCGTAATCATCAAGCCTGCACTCACCCGTTCCCCGCAGGCGCGGGGATGAACCGCTCTCCGCCAGCCTGAGCCGCTTCGAGTACCACCGTTCCCCGCAGGCGCGGGGATGAACCGAGCACGGCCATGAAGATCACGGCGCCCACGCCCCGTTCCCCGCAGGCGCGGGGATGAACCGGTGACCCATGAGCGTCTTTGCGCCAACCACCGCCGTTCCCCGCAGGCGCGGGGATGAACCGTTCGCCAGCTCGCTCCAGTTGGCGTCGCGCTTCCGTTCCCCGCAGGCGCGGGGATGAACCGTAGGCCGACCACACTTCCACCTGCCTCTCCTGCCGTTCCCCGCAGGCGCGGGGATGAACCGCAGCTGGAGATCGGGCTCTGGAAACTGGTACACCGTTCCCCGCAGGCGCGGGGATGAACCGTGGCTGCGCGAGATCAGGATGTCCTCGCCTGCCCGTTCCCCGCAGGCGCGGGGATGAACCGGCTGCCACGAGGTCGGCAATGGCGCGCATGGGCCGTTCCCCGCAGGCGCGGGGATGAACCGGACTTGCGTGCGCGGCGCAGGCGGCTGATGTCCCGTTCCCCGCAGGCGCGGGGATGAACCGTGGTCAGGCTCGAGCAGACCGCTGATGGCGTCCCGTTCCCCGCAGGCGCGGGGATGAACCGCCACGCAGGGCCTCGCGTATCGCATAGCGAGGCCGTTCCCCGCAGGCGCGGGGATGAACCGTCGGTGGAGCGGATGGCGCTCGCGGCATTCAGCCGTTCCCCGCAGGCGCGGGGATGAACCGTTCGAGCGCAAGGAGCGCCGGCAGGTGGAACCCCGTTCCCCGCAGGCGCGGGGATGAACCGCATGCACTCGGGAACGCGATCGGGAATGTTACCCGTTCCCCGCAGGCGCGGGGATGAACCGTCATGGGTCAGGTCATCGACCTGCACCAGATCCCGTTCCCCGCAGGCGCGGGGATGAACCGTCATGCCACTCCACCATGCTGTCCACCATGCACCGTTCCCCGCAGGCGCGGGGATGAACCGGCCAAGGGCGATGTTCTTTCCGTACTCGAGCACCGTTCCCCGCAGGCGCGGGGATGAACCGCTGCCCGGCGCGGCGACAGGATCGAGCATGAACCGTTCCCCGCAGGCGCGGGGATGAACCGAGTTCGTCCGGCAATTCAAATGGGCGCTGACCCCGTTCCCCGCAGGCGCGGGGATGAACCGACTGGCCGCCTCCATTGCACATGCCGGTCACACCGTTCCCCGCAGGCGCGGGGATGAACCGGGCGACCCGATCGTGCTGTGGAATGGGGCGACCCGTTCCCCGCAGGCGCGGGGATGAACCGGACTCCGCCACCTCGGCCACGACCATCTTCTGCCGTTCCCCGCAGGCGCGGGGATGAACCGCGCCATCAGACCGTCCAGCGTCGCCGACGGTGCCGTTCCCCGCAGGCGCGGGGATGAACCAGGTGAGCCAGGGTTTGCGTCCGTCGCCGACTACCGTTCCCCGCAGGCGCGGGGATGAACCGCGCGGCCACGGGCGCGCCGCCTGCCGCGAGGGCCGTTCCCCGCAGGCGCGGGGATGAACCGCGTGCAGTTCTTGCTGTCGTTTACCGTCGGAGCCGTTCCCCGCAGGCGCGGGGATGAACCG
>JBFLVI010000087.1:1838-3698 GCA_040758635.1 Bacillota bacterium
GCCGTTCCCCGCAGGCGCGGGGATGAACCGCCGGATTGGCAAAACGCCCCGTCACATGCCAGCCGTTCCCCGCAGGCGCGGGGATGAACCGGTCAGGCGCGTGGCGAAACACGCCGTCGGCGCCCGTTCCCCGCAGGCGCGGGGATGAACCGGCCGACAGCACCTGCTCGTCCTCGATGTAGGCCCGTTCCCCGCAGGCGCGGGGATGAACCGTGGTCAAGGTCGAGCAGACCGCTGATGGCGTCCCGTTCCCCGCAGGCGCGGGGATGAACCGACAAGCCAAGCAAAGAGCCACGTGACCCACGTCCGTTCCCCGCAGGCGCGGGGATGAACCGTCGTTCGAGCTGATGCTCGTGGTTGAGATTTCCCGTTCCCCGCAGGCGCGGGGATGAACCGAACTCGTCCTTGGCGCTCACGTCTGCGATGGGCCGTTCCCCGCAGGCGCGGGGATGAACCGTGGGAGGAGCTGCTGTTTGCCTGGGCGCAGCTCCGTTCCCCGCAGGCGCGGGGATGAACCGACGACAAAGCAGGAAACCTGGTTCGCAATGGCCCGTTCCCCGCAGGCGCGGGGATGAACCGAAGAGTGTGCCTGCCGTCTCGTGTTCCTCCGCCCGTTCCCCGCAGGCGCGGGGATGAACCGTTTGCACGCTTTAGCGCGACATTCTGCACGCGCCGTTCCCCGCAGGCGCGGGGATGAACCGACCCGACGTGGCACCTTGCATGGGAGGCGAGTCCGTTCCCCGCAGGCGCGGGGATGAACCGCTCGGCGTCGCTCGGGGTCTGCCCGGATACGTCCGTTCCCCGCAGGCGCGGGGATGAACCGACCATCTCCAGCACCAGCCCGGAGCGGGTCAGCCGTTCCCCGCAGGCGCGGGGATGAACCGATGGCTCGCTGGTTGCCCCGGGCACGGCTGGCCCGTTCCCCGCAGGCGCGGGGATGAACCGTCTTCCGCCGCCATGCGGCCATGCTCGAATGCCCGTTCCCCGCAGGCGCGGGGATGAACCGGCCTTGCGCAGATTCACCCGCCCGATGGTGCGCCGTTCCCCGCAGGCGCGGGGATGAACCGTCGGCGCGCTCGATTACACCACCGGCGCCGCCCCGTTCCCCGCAGGCGCGGGGATGAACCGGCTGCGAACACGTTGTCGTCGTCACGGGCCCGCCGTTCCCCGCAGGCGCGGGGATGAACCGCTGCCCGGCGCGGCGACAGGATCGAGCATGAACCGTTCCCCGCAGGCGCGGGGATGAACCGGATGCGCTGCATCAATTCAGCGGCAGGCTGGTCCGTTCCCCGCAGGCGCGGGGATGAACCGCGACCGGCTCCGAAGCAGCTGGGAGAGCCTGACCGTTCCCCGCAGGCGCGGGGATGAACCTGGCCGCCCTGATGCGAGACAAGCGCCTGTTGCCCGTTCCCCGCAGGCGCGGGGATGAACCGGCTCTGGAGGCCGGAGTGAAGGTGGATGCCGTCCGTTCCCCGCAGGCGCGGGGATGAACCGACGAGGATCTGGTTGGCAACCTCGGTGTTCAACCGTTCCCCGCAGGCGCGGGGATGAACCGGTCCACGTCGGTGGTCAGGCCGGTGTCGTCCACCGTTCCCCGCAGGCGCGGGGATGAACCGATGAGCGGCGCCTCGCGTGCGGCGTCCACCATCCGTTCCCCGCAGGCGCGGGGATGAACCGGTGGCGGATTCCATGATCCGGGCTTCGATGGTCCGTTCCCCGCAGGCGCGGGGATGAACCGTCGGCGGATTCCATGATCCGGGCTTCGATGGTCCGTTCCCCGCAGGCGCGGGGATGAACCGGCGAGCGTGAGGCTCATGGTCTGAGCGCTTCGCCGTTCCCCGCAGGCGCGGGGATGAACCG
>JBFLVI010000088.1:0-3689 GCA_040758635.1 Bacillota bacterium
TGTCCGTGCGGCTTTCACGGCGACCAGGAAAAAGAATGCACCTGTTCGCCGCACCAGATCCAGCGGTACCAGAGCCGGCTTTCCGGACCCCTGCGCGACCGAATCGATCTTTACGTTTCGGTCCCCAGGGTGGAATTTCACGAACTGGCGGCCGAGCCCCAGGGAGAAAGCTCCGCCGCCGTGCGGCAGCGGGTGGAGGCGGCACGGGCCGTCCAGCGCGACCGTTTCCGGGGAACGAAGACGTCCTGCAACGCGGCGATGAGCGGCGCTCAGGTCCGGCGGTTCTGCACTTACACCCGGGAAGCGGGAAGGATGCTTCAGGCTGCCTTCCGGCAGCTCGCTTTGAGCGCGCGCTTGCACGACCGGGTGCTGAAGGTCGCCCGGACCATCGCCGACCTCGAAGGTTCCAGCGCGATCAACTCCGCGCATGTCGCCGAGGCCCTGCAGTACCGGGAGCGTAGCAGCGACCGCTGAGCCTCCTGACCTGGGTTTGGATCATCTGAGCAAAAGGAAGAGCCCCACTCGGGGCCCCCTTTTAGTATCAAGTCCTCTGGGTGAGTCTTCTGGGTGCGCTCAGTGAACCACTCTTGAACCAAGACGGAACACTAAGCTGGCCAACGTGCGTTTTTCATCGGCCGAGGCGACCCGCCACATTTCTTTCATCAGCGACTCTTCCGGCGAATCGGGTCTGACGAATTTTGCCAGCACATCGCCTAAATGGATAATACCGTCCACGATCTGCTCGTCCGAGAGTCCGGCTCTTTTTCCCTCTCGGATTTTGTCGGCCAACTCCTTGGGAAAGTTCTCCACACTTAAGTGTTCCATACTACCTTCACCCCCTTGTGTTAGCTATTTTTCCCGGTGAAGGTAATTCTTATTCGGGCACTATTCGAGTAAGCACCAGAAAAACAAAACCCCCTTTCTCAGATCGAAAAGGGAGCCGAAAACCCGAAAGCTTTTCTGGCGGGAGTGCGTGGGAATCGAACCCACCGCGGGCTTTTAACCCGCCGGCTGGTTTTGAAGACCAGGAGGCCCACCAGGACCCGTCCACCCCCTCAGTTTTCGATTATAGCCTACACCCTCCCGCGTGTCAAACCCGCGGCCGCGCGCGATCTAATCCGAAGACGATTCACTTCTTCGCAACCGGCGCAGGCGAAGCAGCCGCTCCTTCAGGGTCGCCTCCGCCCCCCGGTCGGTGGGACGGTAATAGGTGATACCCCGGAGTTCCTCGGGGAGGTACTCCTGGGGAACGAAGCCGCCGGGATAGTCGTGCGGGTACTTGTAACCCCGGCCGTGCCCGAAGGATTTAGCGCCGTAATAACTGGCGTCCCGCAGGTGCGGCGGCACCTGACCGGTTTCCTTTTTCTCCACGTCTGCGATCGCCTGCTCGATGGCCAGGTAGGCGGTGTTGCTTTTGGGGGCCAGCGCCAGGTAAATGGCCGCTTCCGCCAGGATGATCCGTGCCTCGGGCAGCCCCACAAACTGCACCGCGTCGGCGGCCGCCTGCGCGATGACCAGGGCCCGCGGGTCGGCCAGGCCCACGTCTTCGGCGGCGCTGATGAGCAGCCGGCGCGCAATGAACTTTACGTCCTCACCGGCCGCGATCATCCGCGCCAAGTAATGCAGGGCAGCATCAGGGTCGCTGCCGCGAATAGATTTAATCAAAGCCGAGGCGACGTCGTAGTGGGTGTCCCCCGCCTTATCGTACTTGAGCGCCCGCTGGCGGATACACTCCTCCGCCGTTTGCAGGTCGATCATGATCGTGCCGTCCTCACCCGGCGGCGTGGTCAGCACCGCTAATTCCAGCGCCCCCAGCGCCACCCGGGCGTCGCCCGCGCAGGCCTCGGCGAAGTGCGCCAGCGCCTCCGGTAAAAGGCGTACCCGGCAGCACCCCAGCCCCCGTTCAGGGTCAGCCAGCGCCCGCTGAAGGATCGTCTCGATATCGGCGCGGGAAAGGGGCTCGAACCGGAAGATCGCGGCCCGGGAGCGGAGCGCCCCCACGATCTCAAAGTAAGGGTTCTCGGTGGTAGTGCCGATGAGCGTCACCACGCCTTCCTCGACGAAGGGCAGGAGCGCGTCCTGCTGCAGTTTGTTGAGGTGGTGGATCTCATCGAGGCACAAGACGACCGGTTCCTGCTCCCGCGCAGCCCGGCCGGCCACCTCCCGGAGCTCCTTTACCGTGGTCAGAGCAGCGTTGAGCCGAACAAAAGGGCGGTTCGAGGTGCGCGCAGCGAGCTCCGCCAGGGCCGTTTTTCCCGTACCCGGCGGTCCGTAGAAAATGGCGGAACCCAGCCTCCCGGCCTTTATCGTCCGGTAAAGGAGCTTCCCTTCCGCGAGCAGGTGCTGCTGCCCGACGAACTCTTCCAGCGTGCGGGGCTTATAACGCGCCGCAAGCGGCAGACGTTCCAATTTTTCCCTCCCTTTTCGTCCTTTTTTCTCAGAGTACCTTATGGCAACCCGAAAGGTAAAGAAAAAATTGCCGCTCGTTCGAGCCGCCGGTGTTCTTATCTTTACATTCTTAAGGAATTGAATGGATAAGCTGCTTTTGCTGCACAGGACAAGCTTTTTAAAAATTCCCGCCCAAAAGCCTTGCCGTCTTTCCCCCCCACGCTAAAATGTTATAAAGACTGATAGTTGTTGGAGTTTCTGGCAGAGGAGGTGGAAAATGGTATTGTCGCACTATCATAACCGGAAGTACGGCTCTTATTAAAAAAACCCTGCAAAAACTCAGTGCCGCAAGGCCGCCAAGCCCTACCCAAAGAGTCATGAGCGCAACAGCAATTAAGCGCAAAATCCCCGCACCGTCCAAGTAGTTTATGGAATGCAACATCTCCCAGCCTACAAAACGGAAAACTTCACCTCTTACAATTTTTCCGAAAGGAGGAAACTGAAAGTGAGTCGGAGAAGTAAATCTGTAATTCTCATAACCGCGGTTGCTTTGCTGTTGTTTCCCACAACGGCCTACGCCGCACTCTACTGGGTTATGGCGTATGACAACTCGACCGTCGGTAAAACCGCTACCGGTACCTATGGTTACAACTATGTAATGAGCGACCCGGTTATCACCTCTATGTAATGAGCGACCCGGTTATCACCTCGATGCACGTCAGTTCCCTATACGTCTGGCAGCATGAGCCACGCGGATACCGCTTTACCGAAGTGGGTTGGTCCTTTCAAAAAGGCGTCGGTGAGCCGAGGTTTTTCGCCGCATGGAAAGGAAATGGCCTTTACGAAAGTGCTGACTTGGGATTGGCCCCACGCGGCACCAACCATTATTATTCGGTGCGCAATGTCTCCGGTACGGATTACTGGCGCTGGTACCTCGACGGGATATTTAAAATCGAAAGGTATGTCTGGAATTTTCGGCAAGGATATACCGTGGTTTCAAGCGAGCATAGCGCCCCGGACGAAACTAATTACAGCCACTTCTGGTCCCTGAAACGAAGAGATTCGGCTGGTAACTGGAATTACTGGACCAATCTTAGTCTCTATGAAGATAACGATCCTGATTACTACCTGAATAAAGTTTCCAACACCGAATGTTATGTCCAAAGATAGAAGGGAGGTCAAGTCCGAATTCTGGTGTAAATTCCCTCTGGCAGATAAGATCACTCCGTTTTAAGCTGCATTTACCCGGGTATCGGCACTATTCACCTCCTTCTGCCGTTTTTCCGTGTTAGCCTTCCACT
>JBFLVI010000089.1:0-3525 GCA_040758635.1 Bacillota bacterium
AATCTACAAATCCGTGTGCCTATGGATTTTTGGATTTTGTCTATGTATCAGAACCTCAAACCCTTGCAAATCAAAGATCGTGCCTCGAAACAGCGCTAATAAATGCCTCGGTACTGTCGAACTCCGGGCAAAGTTGGCACTTCAAAGAGAGGTCGAACTTGCGAAGGCATCTTTACTCGCAGCGGAAGCGGAATGGGAGGCGGTTTGTGAAGACACCTACGCCAGTGAAGTCGAGCGCAGCCAGAAATGGCTGGCCCTTCAGGCGGCGGAAAACGCTTTGGATTTGGCCGAGCAGAAGTACGAGAACGCCGATGAAGCCATAGAAAAGGCGGAACTCAACCTTTCCTTAGCGCAGAAAAAGGCGGAGCAAGATGCGGAAGCGGAGGTGAAAGCGGCGGAGATTGAATTAGAAAACGCGAAACAGACGAAATTGGCCCTCCAAAAGGAGCTTAAGCTCGCGGAAGCCTCTTTGATTGCAGCGCAGCACGAATGGAACGAGATCCAAAGCGGCTCCGGTACCAGCGAGGCCGAGCGCAAACAGAAGGAACTGGCGCTCCAGGCGGCGCAGGAGGCCCTGACCTTGGCGCAGCGCAAGTACGAAAATGCAGACGATTTAATAGCGAAGGCCGCACTGGAGCTTTCCATAGCAAAGCAAAAGGCTGGAAGCGGTTCCGATACAGTTTCTAAAGCGGCGGCAAACGTCACTGTTGCCTGGGCGGCTTACGCGGCTACACTGCCGGCGGTAACGGCGCCGGTGAGCGGAAAAGTCATTGGTTTAAACGTGGTTGCGGGCGCGGCTATTAAAAGCGGTTCATCCGGCAGCGGTTCCTCTGCGTCGAGCACTTCTTCCGGCTACAAGGTGGCGTCCGTTCTGCTCGGTGATCTGCGCCTGGCAAGCTTTAACGTATCCGAAGTAGATATTCCTAAAGTAAAGGTGGGTCAAAAAGCGACCATCACCGTTGATGCTTTGCCGGGCAAGACCTTTACCGGAAAGGTGGTGGGAATAGACCGGACCGGTACGGTGGAGTCCGGTGTGACCAGTTACCCGGTTACGGTGCAGTTTGACACTCCGTCCGACGAGGTCCTGCCGCAAATGGCCGCTAATGTAAGCATTATTACGGAAGTCAAGGACAACGCGCTTCTTATACCTGCGAGCGCCGTCAAAACCGTCCAGGGAGAAACAGTGGTTACGGTTTTGGAGGACGGTCGGGTTGAACAGCGCCCGGTGGTTTTGGGCCTAAGCTCCGATACACAGGTGGAGGTCGTCAGCGGGCTTACCGAGGGAGAGGAAGTGGTTGTGAGCACATTGTCCGGGGGGCAACAGGGCACAAGTTCACCTTTCAGCGGGAGAACCGGCGGAGGCACCATGCGTCCGGGTAGCTTCGGGGGCACCCCGCTCCCCGTGAGGCCGGGCTCAAGGTAGCGAGGAAGGGTGCTCTTACATGATCGAGGTTGAGCACATAACCAAGGTCTACCGCAACGGGCAAGTAGAGACGGTCGCCCTAACAGACGTATCTTTTAAGATTGAGCGGGGCGAGTTTATCGCCATCATGGGCCCTTCCGGAAGCGGTAAGTCTACGCTCATGCACATTTTGGGTTGTCTTGAGGTACCTACGGCAGGGACTTATATCCTTGACGGCAAGGAGGTCGGTAGACTCGCGGACGACGAACTGGCTGCCATCAGAAACAAAAAAATCGGTTTTGTCTTCCAGTCGTACAATTTGCTGCCCCGTTTGACGACGCTCAGAAACGTGATGCTGCCAATGGCCTACGGCGGAATTCCAAGGGCGGAGCGGGTGGTCAGGGCCAAAGAACTCCTGGACAGAATAGGCCTGGGAGACAGGCTGGAGCACAAACCGAGCCAGCTCTCCGGAGGGCAGCAGCAAAGGGTGGCAATTGCCCGGGCGCTGGCGATGAACCCCCCAGTGATTTTAGCCGACGAGCCTACAGGGAATCTGGCAACGGCCCAGAGTGAGCAAATAATGGCCATCTTTCAGGAATTGAACAGGCAGGGCCACACGATTATAGTGGTCACCCACGATCCAAACATCGCTGCGTACGCCAAAAGAATAATCTACATTCGCGACGGCAGGGTCTCGGCGGATAACGGAGCCCAGACCGGCGGGTAAACCGTGACGAAAGAGGTGGCGGCAATGGAGCTGTCCGAAACTGTATTAACAGCCCTTGAGGCCTTAATGCTCAATAAAATGCGCACGGCGCTGGCAAGCCTCGGTATTGTAATCGGCATCGGTGCGGTCATCGCCATGGTTTCCCTGGGCCAGTCGAGCCAGAAAGCTGTTGAAACACAGATTCAGGCGCTTGGATCAAACTTGCTCACGGTTGTCCCGGGTGCCCAGACTGTCGGGGGTGTCCGGGGAGCGGCCGGTGGTTCGACAAGCCTGACTTACGAAGACGCCAGAGCGATCGAAACCTCGGGTCAGGTCACCTCCGTCGCCAGTGTCTCCGCCGAACTTTCCCAGCGGGCGCAAGTGGTTGCGGGCAGAAACAACACCAACACTCAGGTCCTGGGGACCACACCCGCTTACGCAGAAATTCGAAACCTCTCTTTGACCTCCGGAAGATTCATTTCGCAGCAGGATGTGGACAGCATGGCCAGGGTTGCGGTCGTAGGACCGGAGGTGGTCTCCGTTCTGTTCGGCGAAGGATCGGATCCGGTCGGGCAAACCCTGAGAATCAACGGCATCTCCTTGAGAATCATCGGCGTTACCGCTTCTAAAGGCGGAAGCGGGTTTATGAATCTGGATGACATTATCTTCGTTCCCCTGACCACCGCCCAAAAACTGCTCTTCGGCCTGAACCACGTGACGTCAATTTCTGTCGCCGCAAGAAGCAAAGAGGTTATGGAGCAGGCAAGAAATGAAGTGGGATACCTTCTGCTTTACCGGCACAAACTGACCAACCCCGCACAGGCCGACTTTACCATTAGGTCGCAGGAGGACATTCTGACGGCGGCTTCACAAGTATCAGGCACCTTCACCGTGCTCCTCGGAGGCATAGCAATGATTTCCCTCTTGGTGGGGGGTATCGGCATTATGAATATCATGCTCGTCACTGTAGTCGAGCGGACGCGTGAAATAGGGCTTCGCAAATCCTTAGGGGCAAGAAAGAAGGACATAATCGCTCAGTTTTTGATCGAGTCGAGCATTCTGACAGTTGTCGGCGGCGTTTTAGGGATTGCCGCGGGCATATCCACAGCGGCCGTGACTTCAAAACTTATGAACCTGCCGTTTTCGCTGTCTCTATCGGTGGTTTTGTTGGCTCTCGGCGTTTCCTGCGGTGTCGGCATGATTTTTGGACTGTACCCGGCCAAAAAAGCGGCAGATTTGTCGCCCATTGAGGCGTTGCGGTTTGAATAGGTGATAATACTTTGCTTTAGGCTCAAGTTTGAAACCCGAAATCACAAACCCCTTGAAAATACTGCGATTCAAGACACGAAGGCATCACGTACCACAACACCCTTCTTGAGGGTTGGCGAAGGGACGTGGCAACGGGGTTACGTGCAGG
>JBFLVI010000090.1:0-1560 GCA_040758635.1 Bacillota bacterium
ACTAGAGCATGCACCAACTTCCCCTCCCCCTGGTTATCGGACTATTCGCAAGCGGCTACCTGTTTGTTGGGTCCTTGCTTGGCTACCTGAAGCAGGATCGTTTTTATGCCCGCTGCGAGGGATGCGAAGGAGTCGACGATTTGCTGTGCATGCTGGGGGCCGTGCTGATATGGCCCCTTCTTTTCCCGTTCGGAGATAAGTCGCGCGACTAACCTACGCGCTCGATCCCTAGCCGCATGGTCGCGCTATACCAGACATCGGACACCCATTTCCGGATTCCGGTTCTGCCGAGATTTGGCTTGATATATCCCTCGACACCCATCGCCTCGATCACGGGTCCGTTGTACCGGGTCGGGCGAACAAAGACACTCACGTATTCGCTGGCGTAACCGCAGCTTGAGCAGCAGGTCTGGTGCTGGAGAATGCCCACGCGCGGATTGTGCTTGCGATATTCGCCGAAGACCTCGGTGTTCTGGTCCAGCCGCTTCCCGCAGGAAGCGCACAGGAAGAACCGATCGAGAATTACCTGGTTTCCCTTGCCAAGGTCCACATGGACAGGGCCTAGCGGCTTGCGCTCTCCGGCGTTCATCGAGTGCGCCCTCCGCAGATCACAAACATTGATCTCGTGGCAGGAGGTTTGACTCCTGCTTCGTGAGCAACGACCCTCCCTCGGGCGTCTTTCTTGGCTCTCAGTTTTCCATCGCCACCCAGCACGTAAGCGATACGCTTTTGTGTTTTGCGGGTTTCCTTGTCCATGCCCTTCTCCTTGCTGACGCTACTTCATCCAGAAATTTTCGTCCGATCCGCCCCCGCCAAGGCCAGGCCGCTTTGCGGTATTCATCCTGATGGTGCCGCGGATCTTTCCAATCAGCCTGAGTTCTTCGCGAATTTTTGCAAGCTTTTCCTCGGCCTCGAGAACCAGGCCGAGCTCACCCGCTTTCGCTTTTTTGAAGCTGGCTTTTGTGTAGCCCTTTGCTGTTGGCCTCAGGTATGTCTGTCTGAGCTTTTTCTTGCCAGAGGTGCTCTGCGTGTACCAGCCGGATTCCGTCCATACCACGACCACGCTCCCCTTGCTTTGTCGAACTTGCAGCGAGTAGGCGGGCCACTGGCCAGAGTTGCCCGTCTTCCTGCGCTGTTCGTCGACCCACCCCATGTGGGACGCCTGGATGGCCTTGGCCTGCTCTAGCAGGTCCTCCTGCCATCCATCGAGGGTGGCGATGATCTGTCTAAGCTGGTCCATCAGTTGAGCAACCTCCGCATAAAATCTTAACCATTACGCGGAGGTTTGAACCTCCGCACTAAAGAATAGGGCCTGCCATCACCTTGGGGGGAGCATCCGGCCGGGGGGGGGGGCGCTCTCCTCGTCGCAAAACTGCTTAGTGGGCATCTCCCTTTAGAATCAGTGACTTGGGATCCACATCAAGGTAAAGGGATGGTCCCTTGATGCTGATTGTCTCGATTGGCGACGTCCAGCGCAAGGGATAGCCCCGGCCTAAAGAAATCTTTAGTGCGGAGCTTTTTTCGCGGGGGCCCACAGCCTGCCTCATGAAATCGGGGGGG
>JBFLVI010000090.1:1660-3378 GCA_040758635.1 Bacillota bacterium
CCCCCACCCTAAAGATTTCTTTAGTGCGGAGGTTTTGTTGTTGCGTCCTATTGACGCTTTTGCGGGGCGCGTGCTTCAATTTTGCAACACCCAGGGTCTCCGGACTCCGGGCGCCCCCACAACACGCACAAGGAAAATGGACATGAACGTGCTCGGCCTAGACATTGGATACTCCAACGTAAAGATGTGCTTTGGCACACCTTCGAAGCACCCCTCCTCCATGATCTTTCCGGCCGGCGCAGGGCTTGCCGAGAAATTTCCCCGCCAGATGGGCAAGAAGTCCGCCGTGACCACCGTAACCATTGATGGCGAGCAGTGGATTACCGGGGTCAATCCAGCCCGCTTCGAAATGGCCTCCCGGGTGCTGCATACCAACTACCCGAGTACCCGCGAATACAAGGCGCTTTTCTACTCCGCGCTTGCTCGTGCCGGTCTCGCTGAAATTGATGTGCTGGTGACCGGCCTTCCGGTCGACCAATACCTGTCCGACGCGGAGAAAAGGTCGCTAGAGGCGGTGCTCACCGGGGAGCACCAGATCGCTCCCAAGCGCAAGGTGGTGGTAAAAAAAGCGGTCGTGATCCCCCAGCCGATCGGGGCCTATCTGGATATGATCTCGAGCATCGAGGATGACAAGGAAGCAACCCGTGTAGAACGCTCCCGCGTTCTTACCATCGACCCCGGATTCTTTAGCCTGGACTGGGCCATGGTGCGCGAGAACGCATTCCAAAAGAATGCCTCCGATACGAGCAAACTGGCCTCCTCGGTGATTCTCGACGAAGCGGCATCGATGATCAGTACCGAATTCGGCGGCCTGTTCCCGAAGGAGGATCTGGAGGATGCCATCCAGCAGGGTTTTGACACCGTCCTCGTCGGCGCCGATGAGGTCGATTACAGCGAATACCTGAAGAAGGCTTCCAACAAGGTTTCCGAAGATGCCATGAAGCCCCTCCTCCAGTCGCTGCGCACGGAAATCTCGGGCGTCAACATTGTGCTTCTGGCAGGTGGCGGGGCCAATTTCTACCTCGACACGGTAAAAACCTACTTCCCCAAGGCGAAGGTCATGGTTTCGAGTGAGCCGGTTCTCGCCAACGCACGCGGATTCTACGTGTA
Organism: Bacillota bacterium; assembly: GCA_040758635.1. Lineage (GTDB taxonomy): Bacteria > Bacillota > Desulfotomaculia > Desulfotomaculales > Ammonificaceae > Yes71-27. Next base: position 2,771 of record JBFLVI010000090.1, read on the forward strand.
TGGCGAAGGACTCTAAATCGACCTCAGCGCGGGTTTTCTCGACCATCTCCAGTCGAGAATTTCCCGATTTGCTGAGAGACCTTCAGGTCCGTCCGACCGAGGCGCATGGCAAGCGCCTGGCCTATCTAGCCAATCTCGGGTTGCTGGTTGATCGTGCCCTTGCACAAAACGCTAACGCGGTACTGAAATTGGTCTCCAAAAAAGGTCTGGAGGCAGCGACCGGGACACCAGAAAAACCCGATCATATCCCCATGGAGCCCAGCGAAAACTCAGCCGAAACGGAGCCAACGCCACCGGCCCCACGTCGGCGATCCGTAAAGGGCTTTTCCCTCGGATGAAGCCACGCCCCCATGCACATCGACCCCGCCCATGCGGGGTTTATTTTGTTGCAGAAGTGCAGCACCGGATCTTCGATTGCCCGGTTTCATGCTGCACTTTTGCAGCTCCGACCTGGCGGCGGCCCAGTCCTTGCTGCAAAAATGCAACCATCTCCGTCGCCTTCTAGCAAACAACAGCATGCCCGCGCCTTAAATTGCTGCACTTTTGCAACCTCGCCAAGGTTCCAGAACGGCGAGAGATGCGATAGGGCTGCAATTCTGCAACTCACC
>JBFLVI010000091.1:0-3351 GCA_040758635.1 Bacillota bacterium
TCGTAGCATCTTGCAAAATAACCCGGTTATCTACGCCTATGCTGCGCACCTGTTGCGGTATACCCACCCCAATATAAAAAAGCGCCTGCTTTACAACTGGTTTGTCAACAACATTCTCCTGGGTGTGCCCGAACAACAGGCGATGACGAGGAAACTCGGCGTGAATGTTCCCAACGCGATTCTGGTGGATCCAACCAGCGCCTGCAATCTCCGGTGCGAAGGGTGCTGGGCCGGCAAATACGCGCATAACAATTCCATCAGCCCGGAAAGGCTGGACCGGTTGTTCCGCGAGGCCGAGGAACTGGGAATCCACTGGGTTGTTTTTTCTGGCGGGGAACCCCTGTTATACCCCCGGCTGTTTGACCTCATGGCCAAGCATCCCGATATGGCCTTCATGGCCTATACGAACGGGACGCTGATCGATGAAAAGATGGCCGATAAAATAGTGACGGTAGGGAATTTTACGCCCGCCATCAGCCTGGAAGGCTGGCGGGAGCGCACCGATGCCCGCCGCGGCAGCGGCGTCTTCGACAGAGTGACGCGGGCGATGGATCTCCTGCGGGAGCGCGGGGCTGTCTTCGGCGTCTCTTTAACCGCTACGCGGTACAATGTGGAAGAGATAACGAGTGATGCCTTCATTGACTTCCTGGTCGAAAAAGGGGCTACCTACGGGTGGATCTTTCACTACATCCCCGTCGGGCGCAACCCGAACCTGGATATGATGATCACCCCCGAACAGCGTGCCTACATGGCCGAGCGCATCCCTTACATCCGCAGCCGGAAGCCGCTTATGCTGGCCGATTTCTGGAATGACGGGGCGTTCACGGAAGGGTGCATCGCCGGCGGAAGGCGCTACTTCCATATCAACGCCGCCGGGGAGGTGGAACCATGCGCCTTCGCCCACTTTGCGGTTGATAACATTAATGACAAGAGCTTGCTCGAGGTGCTGCGCTCACCTTTCTTCGCTGCCTTTCAGAAGCGCCAGCCGTTCAACTTCAACCACCTCCGCCCGTGCCCGATTATCGACAACCCGGAAGCGTTACGGGAGATCGTCCACGAATGCGGTGCGAGGCCTACCCACGCCGGGGCCGAGGCCGTCCTGGAGGGTACCACGGCAGCCTACCTGGACCGCCGGGCGGTGGAATGGGGCGCCATCGCTGACGGTCTCTGGGAAGCCCGCACGGTCTGCCAAAAAACCGGCGCTGCGGGAGCCTAAAGGTGGTTTTGCGGGCAAGGCTTCCACTCAAGGAGTGGCCTGCCGGTCAGGACAGGCGCTCCTTTGTTTTTTGGATGCCGGCCGCCGGGAAGCGACTGTGGTGCTTACGACGACTGAGAGCGCAAGACGGAGAAATGGTTGAACGGCATCCCCGGCCGAGGGTTTGAAGGCAGGGATCTCCGGCGTAAGGCCAGGTGTTGCCTCAGTGGGGAGGAACTGCTTTGCAAATCGTGGTTGATGCAATGGGCGGTGATTATGCTCCGGCGGAGGTAGTGGCCGGAGCAAGACTTGCGGTTGCGGAGTACGGCGTTCGGATATTACTGGTGGGGGACGAGGCCCGGATCCGGGAAGAATTGAAGGGCAAGGTTGACGATGCGGTAACCGTGGTTCCCGCCAGCGAAGTAATCGGGATGGAAGAACAGCCGGTTCAGGCCGTCCGCCGGAAGAAGGATTCTTCCATCGTCCGCGCGGTGCGACTGGTCAAGGAAGGGCGGGCCGAGGCGATGGTCTCCGCCGGTAATACCGGGGCGGTGATGGCCGCGGCCCTTTTTGGGCTGGGGCGGATCGAGGGTGTTGACCGGCCTGCGCTGATGGCCCTGATGCCGAACCCCCAGGGGTATACCGTGCTGCTCGATGTCGGGGCGAATGTGGACATACGTCCGGAGCACCTGGTCCAGTTCGCGATCATGGGTGCGGCCTATGCCGCGACCGTTTTGAAAATCAAGGCTCCCCGCGTGGGGATCCTGAGCATCGGCGAAGAGGAAACCAAAGGCAATGAACTGACGCTGAACGCTTTACCGCTCATGAAAAAGGAGCCGCTGAACTTCATCGGCAACGTCGAGGGGCGGGACGTTTTTAACGGGCGGGCGGATGTGGTGGTGTGCGACGGTTTTGTGGGTAACGTCCTACTGAAGGCTGGCGAAGGGCTGGCGCAGGCTCTTGAGGTAATGGTACGTCAAGAGGCGGTGCGGAGTTTCCCGGCCAAGGTGGCGCTGGGCACGGGACTGTTTTTTTTGAAGGAACTCCGGCGGCGCCTGGACTATGCGGAATACGGGGGAGCTCCCCTTTTAGGCGTGAACGGCGTGGTCGTTGTGGCGCACGGCAGTTCGAAGGCGCGGGCGATCAAAAACGCCATCCGGGTGTCGATCGAATCGGTGAAGAACGGGCTGGTGCGGACCATTGCCGCGAGCATCGCCAGGCGGAACGCAAGGGGAGCAGAGACGAGCAATGGCTGAGGAGCGTTTGGTGGCGGGGATAACGGGCCTTGGGATTTACGTTCCGGAATGGGTGTTGACAAATTCTGAACTGGAGCGGCTGGTTGATACCGGTGACGAATGGATCATAAAGCGGACGGGGATTAGGCAGAGGCGTATCGCTGCCCCTGGAGAAAGCACGTCGGATCTGGCCGTGAGGGCAGCCAGGGAAGCCCTCGACGCGGCGGGTTTGCCTCCCGAAGAAGTTGAGCTCGTCATTGTGGCTACGGCGACACCGGACATGCTTTTTCCGGCGACGGCCTGCCTCGTGCAGCACCGCCTCGGGGCGAAACGGGCTGCGGCCTTCGACCTCGGGGCCGGTTGCAGCAGCTTCATTTACGGGCTGGCGGTGGGGACCCAGTTCATCCGTACGGGTTGTTACCGGAACGTGCTTGTAATCGGGGCCGATGTGTTTTCAAAGGTTGTGAACTGGGAAGACCGGACGACCTGCGTTCTTTTCGGCGACGGCGCCGGGGCGGCGCTTTTACAGCCGGTTGAGCCTCCCCGGGGAATCCTTTCGGCCTATCTCCGGGCGGACGGTTCGGGAGGCGACCTTTTAAAGCTGCCGGCAGGCGGCGCCCGCCTGTCTGCTTCGATAGAGACGGTTCAGGCGGGACTGCATTATTTTACGATGAACGGGCGGGAGGTTTTTAAGTTCGCCGTACGGGCGATGGAAGAGGCGGCGGTGGAAGCGTTGCGCCGGGCAGGAATAAAACAGGAGGAAGTTGACTGCTTTATTCCGCACCAGGCGAATACCCGGATCATCGAGGCTTTGGCCAAAAGACTTTGTCTTCCATCGGAAAAGGTAGTTATCAATGTTGACCGTTACGGTAATACTGCCGCGGCCTCTATTCCGATTGCCCTGTATGAAGCCGTTTCCGA
>JBFLVI010000092.1:0-3228 GCA_040758635.1 Bacillota bacterium
AATGATGCTGGGTGATCACTCGTTCAACAGCAGTGAGGAGAAGTGAATTCTCTGCCAGGCGAGGGTCAAGAAGGGTTTTCGGCAGGATCTTCTGGGGTTTGTCGAGTTCGGCCGGCACCCGCAAGGCGCGGCAGCAATCGTAGGAGGCTTTCAGTTCCGCCGGTGAGCAGAGATAGTCGTGGTAATCAGGCGGTCCCGGCTCTTTCGGAAAAGGAGACATGGCCCGCCCTCCGCTTCGGGAGAAGATTCTTCCTATGCTTTGCGAATAGTCTCCTGAACTACAATTATAAAAAGTTATTTTTCCTTGTCCACCCACTTCGTCTATAAACGTCAAAATCGTGTCCAAAAACTACAAAATCGCGTCTAAAAGTTACAAATCTGTGTCTGAAGTCTTAGATTGTGGGGGATGACACAGGTACCGTTAATACACGGGGACCGCTACCCTGATAAAATGCCAGATGGAGGGTGGTATTTCCGTGTTACTGGAAACAAAAAGCATCTTCCCCCGGTAGTGTGTGGACAGGTCAGGGCGATGGGCCCGGCGGAATTTGTTAAGTTCTGGCGGGAAACTTATGGCAGCAGGTAGTCTGGACGTCATGGCCGCAGATCAATGCACGGCCGGTGGTGGGACACAGGAGCCCGGTGAGCATCCGGGTGGTGGTGGTTTTCCCGCTCACACCGGCTGAAAGTCGCGCTGCGGATGTCTATCGTAAGGGAAGTGGCGCCCCCCATCCAGAAGGAATGGCAGGAAATGCGTTCGCTGCGGTTGCAGCCGCAACCGCAGCGGGATTAGTGAACCGACGGATACCTCTTGCCTACTGAATCTTGACACGGTCCTTCATCTAAAAGATGCTTTACAAGTTAGAGGTTTTGCTTTACAATACACAAACAGTAAATCTTTTGTCTTGCGGAGGTAAAGTTTAGTGTTTGCCAAGATTTCAAAAAAAGGCCAGATTACTTTACCTGCCCAGGTCAGGAAACTTTTGAACCTCCGTCCCGGGGCGCGCGTCCGGTTTGTGGTCGAGAAGGATGCCGCCCGGATTCTCCCCGTTGAAGGGGGAATCGAGACGCTCAAAGGCGCCGTTAAGGTTTCAGCGCCGCAGGATTTCAAAGCAGCCCGCCATAAAGCAATGGAGGAACGCAGCCGTGAAAAAAGCGCGCGCACTCGACGCTAACGTTATCCTCCGCTTTCTGACTAATGATCTTCCGGAGCAGGCAAACCGTTGCGCTGAGCTATTGAAGCGGGTTGAAGCCGGTGCCGAAGAGGTCTGGTTGCCCGACCTTGTCCTGGCAGATATCATTTGGACCTTAGAAAAATTTTATAAACAGCCCAAGAAACAGATCCGTGAGCTGCTTATCCCCATTCTCAACCTACGTAGCTTGCGCTTTTCGAGCAAGAAAACGGCTCAAAAGGCCCTCCAACTTTACGTAGAAAAGAACCTCGATTGGACCGATGCTGTTACCGCCGCGCAGATGCTTGCCCGCAAGCAGAGCGAGATTTATTCGTATGACAGAGACTTCGACAAATTGGGAGGTGTTACCCGGCTGGAACCCTGAAAGGTCTCTCGGGAAACAAGCGGAATACTGGCTCTCCCGTAATCGCTTTCAAACCGACCGGACCCAGGCCTTCAAAGGCCGCGGCCTGCGGTTCTGTGTACTTTTACTTCGGCGCACTTTCTTCCCCTACCGGGGGAAGCGTTATCTCCGGTGCGTTCGCTGCCTCCGGCGGCAAGACCACCGTTATCCCTTCGCCGTACTCATAATCCGTGAAGTGCATCACCGTCTCGATTGCCTCCAGCGGGTTCGGCTGCCCGCCCATCATCTCTTTAAACACGGCCACCGTCTTGAGATCGCCGCCGTAGAGGAGAAGGTCATCCTTGCCGATGTAGAGCCGCCCCCAGTAGGAGATGGCCGGGAAAAAGTCGGCTGTCGGCATCACCTTCTGCAACTCTTCGCCGCCCTTGCCCAATGCCTTCAGGAAGAGGGCGGGGTCATCCACCCGGCCGTAGGCGCCGATCTCGTAAATCTCCCGGTCACCGAACTTTGTCGCCCTGAGCAGCCGGTAATGCAGGTAGGGTTTCAGCTCCGGCGGCAGCACCTGGTTGCGCGTGTTCGTCATGGCTTCGGTAAAATTCTGCCCGAACTCCTGTGGGAACCGCTGCCATACCATAGTTCCGGTCTGTGGGTCGGTAAACCCTAAATAAACGTTGCCGTCAACTACATAGAAGTCGCTGGTTAATGATACCGGCCTGCCTTCTATCACCGTATCAATCCGGCCTGTCACTGCAATGTTCCCCGGTGCCTGGAAGGTGGTGGTCATCTCCAGGTGCCCCGTTTCCGCCGCAGGACCGCTTACGCCGGGGCGCAGTCGCATTGCTGTATCCGTGATCGCTTTAGCCCGGAAGGCGGTCACCTTGGCCATAGCCGCCGCGTTCTTTTCTACGATTTCCCACGCCTCCGGGTCGCTGCCGAAGACCTGTGTTAGGAAGTTAGCCGCTTCCCGGACGCTCATTTTTTCCTCCGGCGCGGCCGCCGCCGGGGCTATTCCCTGGTTGCACATCCAGTTGTAAAGCGAAGCCGCCCAGTGACCCTGGGGTAAGGGACCCGCCTCATCAGAGCTGATGGTGGTGAAGAGGCCGAAGGCCCGCGCTACGAGCACCACTGCTTCGGTGCGCGTTACCGGCCTTTCCGGCCGCAGGGTACCGTCGGGGTAACCGGTAATAATGCCTTTTTCTTTCAGTGTAGCCATTACCCCGGCATACCAGGCGTCAGGGGCCACATCCTTTGCCGCCTCGCCTTTTACCGGGCTTTGCGGGATCGCGGCCGCTTTCATCAGCATCGCCGCTAAATCAGCCCGCGTTGCTGGCTCTCCTTCCGCCGGTGGTTGCGGCAGAGCGGCCAGCAAATCGTCCGTCACCGGGCCGGCAGCCAGCGCCGCCGGCACCCATAAGACCAACGCTGACAGCATCAGTAACAGTACCATATGGATCCGTCGCACCGCTTTTCTCCCTCCCCAATGCTTGTTTTCTGGTGTCCGCTTTCGCTGCGAAAGTTTAGCCGTCCAACCACCCCCCCGCTTGCAGAAGATGTTTCAGCCTGCAAAGGCCGCCTCTTTGGGGACCGCAGCGAGAAGCCGCTGCTTCTCCGGGTACCGGGCGCTTTTTGACGTCCCCGCCCCGCTGTCGCTTAGATATAACTTACCATTGCCGCTTGTCCGGTCTTCTATGG
>JBFLVI010000093.1:0-3134 GCA_040758635.1 Bacillota bacterium
TGAGTGCAGCGAAAGGCGTGTTTATGAAGAATGAAAATCAGCGTAGATTTTGGTAGAGAAGTTGGACTGGCGGAACAGGGTGCTGCCTAATGCTGCCATGTATGGCAGATATCGGAGTTTGGAGGAGATGTATGACCGCTCGCCGGAAGGTTTTCGAGGCGCCAATCCGCGTACTAACATACAACATCAGGCACGGAAGAGGACTTGACGGGCGGGTGTCCCTGAGCCGCATCGCCTCCGTCATCGAGGACTCAGGGGCTGACCTGGTCGCACTCCAGGAAGTGGACGCCTTCTCCTGCCGGAGCGGCTTTCGCCGTCAGGCGGTTGTACTGGCCCGCAACCTCGGCTTGCGGCCCGTCTTCGGACCTACAAAAAGAACGCTGCTGCTGCCCCGTTTCGGCAACGCAGTTTTAAGCCGGTTCCCGGTAGCCGGTGTCCGCCGCTACCGCCTGCCCGGAAGGGGGGAGCCAAGAGGCCTGCTCGCCGTCACGGCAGGTTGCGGTGCCGGGCAAATCGTCTTTCTCGTTACCCACCTCGGCCTGACGGCGGAGGACCGGAGGCTGCAGGTGCAGAGGATAGCTGAAATCTTGCAGGAAATGACAGGACCGTTCGTCCTGTGCGGCGATTTCAACTGCCAGGCGAACGCCTCGGAAATGACTCCCCTGTACCCGCTGGTGCGAGACGCCGGTGCGCTGTGCGACCGTGTTGCCCCCACCTACCCGGCCCAAAGACCGGAAGTGAGGATAGACTATGTTTTTGTCTCGCCGCACTGGTCGGTCGAGAACGTGGAAGTCCTTAAGAGTGACGCCTCGGACCACCTGCCGGTCGTCGCCAACCTGGCGATAGCCGCAATTCTGCAAGAAGAAAAGTAAACGCTTATCCCCGGTGCCAACCCTTTCGGGTTTTTCAGGAGTCGTTCACGACGATTAATCGTACACCGGAAATGAAAATGTATGCAGGACCTGCGGCAAGACCGGAGCCGCGCCGTATGACGAACTGCGAACCGCACTTAGCGAGGGAACGGCTCGGAGTCCGGCTGCCGGCACGGATGCCGGCAAGCGCAACCGAGGCAGGGACGCCGAGTTTGCGCGGTAGCCCAGCACTCAACCCGGTAATTGGTAGGCTTTCTTCAAACAAGGCTGCCTTTGACCTTGAAGAAAAGAGATGTTTTTTGGTTGAGTGCTGGGCGACGAGCGATAGTGCGGTCAGCGCAGGAATCCGGCGCGAGCCGGTCTGCCCAGGGGCGGGTCCCAGAAACCTTGCATTTTCGGAGAAGATCTGGTAGAAGACTGGAACAGCCAACCCCTTTAAAGATAAGGAACGTATGCCTGTCCATATGATGGACAACCCTCCGGCAACCTGACACAGGGGAAAACGGCAAGAAATCGCAGGAAATGCCGGTTTTGACGGAAAATTCCCTTTTGAATTAGAATTAGCCATAACCGGCTTTTTGTTGCACCGGTTGCGGAAACTAAAAGGAGGTCATAGTATGAGAAAGGTTTCCCACAAAGGCATCTTCGTACTGCTGGCCTTGGCATTCCTGGTAGCAGCGGCAATAGTGGCCGTCTTTCCGGCAACAGCGGCCCAAGCCTATATCTCAACGTCGGACTACTACGCGCAGTGGGATAAATTCGGGATCAAGTATGCCGACATCAAAGGTGCAAGCATGGAAACCGGCCTTACGACCCCGGGGAACACGGTTGAAACAACCCCTGATACTACCACCAAAGACACAATCCTCTCCAGCCAGACGTCTCTATATGCGGAGCGTGTCAGTTATTACGCCCGGCTTCTGGACAGCAAGACTTACGCCGTACCTGTTTCGACTCCACCGTCTGCGGACAAAAGCGTTCCCGCCCCGGTCGAGACTCCGGCTGAGACTCCGTCCAGCCCTCCGCCGCCGGCTGACACCAGCGATGTGGCGTCCCTTTCGGCTGCAGAGCAAGAAATGCTCCGGCTGGTCAATCAGGAAAGAATCAAGGCCGGCCTGCATACCTTTGTCGTTGACATGAGGCTGGTAAGACTCGCCCGCCTGAAAAGCCAGGATATGTATGAAAACAACTACTTCGACCATGTCTCGCCGACATACGGCTCTCCATACGAAATGGAAAGGGATGCGGGAATCATTGCCAGGGTAATGGGCGCAGAAAATATCGCCATCGCGGCAACGGTTGCCAGGGCCCATGAACTCTTTATGAACAGTGAACACCACCGGGCGAACATCCTGGACCCACGGCACGATGCGATCGGAATCGGAATCGTGACCACTCCTTACGGTGTATACGTAACCCAGTTGTTCCTTGGCGATTAAAGTGTAAGAGGCGGACCAGAACCGCCTCAATAATAACCCTCATTGTCTTGCCGGCGAACTGCCGGCTTTACTTTTTGCCCCTCACTTGAACGTGTACACCGGTATGCCGTTGTTCGTCTGTGCAATCTTCCGGTAATCCGTGATTGAGGTGGGTAAAGCGCCGGGGGTACGGGGCCGCATCCCTGCTCGATCCGTTTCCTTTTGCCCTTCCACCACCTGAAAAGCGGCTCTCCTGGTACTCTTAAAGCGAAACAATCCGGCCTGGATCTCCTCAAAATTCCGGGCTGCCGGTGCCGGTTCCGTCCCGGGAAGGCCGGCAGCGCCGGCTTCTTTCTCTCCCACAGGTTTCGGAGGCGCAGGCTCCACCGCTGCTGTTGGGGCCTGGTCTTCTGACCCCGGCCGTGCTGCCTCTGGTTCTTTAGATGACACTTCTACTCTTTCTTCCGTTCTTCTGCCCTTCGTGCCTTCGATCCAGACCGGCCCCAGCAACGGGCGCCAATGCCATGGCATAAGCTTCACCTCACCAAAGACTTTGTTCATTATACGGTCCCGGAGGGCTTTATGTTCGCCCCTAAACAAATTTTTCCAGTAGTTATCACACTTATCCATTTCAAACATAAATTAACACTAAAAGAAGTACCTTTTGTCAAGGAGGTTGTAACAATGCCCGACCTCAACCAGTTAGAGGTTGTCTGTATCGAGACTTTCAAGGTCTACGATTTTTGTTTTCAGGCGGAGCGCCGGGAAAACAACTGCTTCGACCTGGGCACCGTAACGGTCCCGCCGGGTTCAACCATTAATTGTCAGATTTGCGAGGTGGAGT
>JBFLVI010000094.1:0-2975 GCA_040758635.1 Bacillota bacterium
GCCTGAAAGGGCCGGAAAATTTCCAAATGTAGTTCTGATGCTGGTTTTAGTGAAATTCAAGTGGTAATTTTAGTGGGTTCTTCTCCAAAACCGAAGATTGTGGGTTCGAGTCCTGCCTCCCCCGCCAAAGGAAAGCTTAGAGCCGCAAGCATTTGCGGCTTTTTTGTTTTGTTACGAAAGAGGACTTAAACACCGTCGGGGGACAGAAAAGGGAAGTGGACTGCAAGGCAGTCCGCTTCCTTTTTAATGAAACGGTCAATGTTATAATCATAGGGCCAAAATTTTACATTTGCAGGCAGGAAACTTTTTCTTATATGCAGAAATCCTGTACAGAAAAAAGTGGAAGGTTCGAAGTTCGGCATTCTTCTGCCCAAAACCAACTATGTACGCGACGTAATGGCTCGTGCGACCCTGACAAACCGCTTAAGAGAAAGGGGGTGGTATTTAGCAAGCGCATGCGCGTGCCGGTTTGGCGCCGGTAAACTGAAGGGCGGTCGCAGTAACTTCGTAAGAAATATCAGGTACCGTTGTAAAGCAGGAAAGCGGTGGTCGCCGTCATTAGGAGGGGGGTTTTGTGTATGCGGTTAGCGCGTATCGGTCTTGTTTTTGTTTTAGTGCTATGTATGGTCCTGTTTCTTGGACCTGTTTTAGCCTCAGGAGGGGACAAGGGTGACGATTTTGCTCCGGACCGGTTACTGGTAAAGTTTAAAGCAGATACAGACAGGGGAGCGAAAGGGAAAGTGCACGCCAGGCATGGCGGGCGCGTGATCGGAGAAATTGCGGCGCTCGGCGTGCAGGTGGTGGAGGTGCCGGCGGGTAAGGTAAAGGAAAAGGTAAAGGCTTATAAGGCGGAAAAGGCCGTCGAGTATGTTGAGCCGGATTACATAGCGGAGGCCGTCGGTATTCCGGACGACGCATACTTTGATCTGCAATGGGGGCTAGACAATATCGGGCAGACGGATGGCACGGAGGACGCTGATATCGACGCGCCCGAGGCTTGGGATATAACCTCGGGTAGCAGCAGCGTGTTGATTGCCATCTTGGACACCGGTATTGACCAGGACCACGAGGATCTTGCAGGCAAGATCAAATACAACGCAAACTTTACCACTTCGGGCACTTATGACGACCTGTTCGGGCACGGTACCCATGTTGCTGCTATCGCCGCCGCCGTAACGGATAACGGTCTCGGTGTTGCCGGAGTGGCCTACGGTTGTTCGCTTATGAACGGGAAGGTCCTCGCAGACGACGGCTCTGGTTTTTACAGCTGGGTTGCCAGCGGAATCGTCTGGGCGGTGGATAACGGTGCCAAAGTGATAAACATGAGCCTGGCCGGTCGCATACCCTCCCTGACCCTGAAGGCTGCGGTTAAGTACGCCTGGCTTAAGGGGGCGGTGCTGGTGGCCGCTGCCGGTAACAACGGTATTCCTGCGCCGTCGTACCCCGCTTTCTACAAGAACTGTATCGCCGTTGCCGCCACCGACGACAGCGACGCTAAGGCCGACTTTTCCACTTACGGCAAGTGGGTGGACGTGGCGGCGCCCGGTGTGAATATCTACTCCACCCTGCCCAACCACGAAACCACGCTTACGGAATTGGGTCTTCCGCTTAATTACGGCTACGGCAGCGGCACTTCGATGGCCACGCCGCACGTTGCCGGGATCGCCGGGCTGGTCTGGGCGACGGGGTACTATCCGGACAACGCCGCCGTCCGGAGCCGGCTCGAGGATACCGCGGAGCAGGTGGGAACCATCTGGACGCAGTACGGCATCCCGCGGGTTAACGCCTATAATGCGGTGAACCCGCTGTTGTAGAAAAGCCTCTTGGTGGCCGGGGCGGAGAATGCAAACCGCCCCGGCTTTTTATCGGTTCTTGAGGTCATGGTAACTGCCCAGGCGGACGCCGATTCCCTGAAGCCATTCCTTGATTGCCGGGTCGCAGAGAACCGCGAGTTCCTGCTCCCGCTCCCGGGTATACCCGCTGAATCTTTTGAGGTCGCCGTCAACCTCGCCGGGATGGGTCATCAGCTCCATTGATCGGACGCCCTGGCGGCAGCCTTCCTCCACGAACTTCCGAAAAGCTTCCGGCATCGCCTGCGCAGCAAACCAGTCGCCGCAGAAACGGTCGGGGGTAGGGATTTTTTCCGTGCGGAGCCGGTCGCGCATCCCCGGGTCCAGGTGGCGGACCGCAAGCCCATAGGTTCGGGCCACGGAGATTAAGGCGGCCAGCACCACCGGGTGGGCATGAACGTGGTGGTGGGTGTCGAGGTGGGTGAGAGCCACGCCGGCTGCCTTTACCCTGTCTACCTGGGCGAAAAACTCCCGCTGCAGCTCTTCTACCGCAAGGGGACCGCTCAGAAACGCCCGCCGGGCTTTGAAGTCTCCGCCGGCGTCCACCAGCGATGGTACCAGCTCCGGTAAGCTGAGCGGCCGGCCCTTCGTCACGCACAGGTGAACGCCGATGCTCACACCGGTAAATTCCTCCCGGTGCAGTGCGGCCAGGGCTTCTGCCGTTCCCGGCTGGTTGGCCAGGATGCTGACGCTTTTTACTACACCGCAGCGGATGGCGGCCGCAACACCCCGGTTGACTCCGGGCGTGTAACCGAAATCGTCGGCGTTAACGATTAACAGCATTCGGCATCAACTCGGAACAGGCTTTGGCTATATAATTGGTAACTTTGTCAAAAAATAACACTTCCGCCAGTTGTTAGTTCTGAATCGAAGGTTCTTAAGCAGGCAGCGTGTTTTCAATGTATAAAATCCTGCCGGCGGGTTAAACTAATAAGGGCCACTCTCGACAAAAACTATGCGGGAGGGATTTAATGGCGCGCCGGAGACGCAAAAACCTAATTCCGGAGGCTGCACCTGCTCTCGATAGGTTCAAGTACGAGGTGGCGGAAGACCTGGGGCTCGCCGGCAAAATCGGCCGCGTCGGCTGGGGCGACATGACCAGCCGGGAATGCGGTTTGGTCGGCG
>JBFLVI010000095.1:0-2923 GCA_040758635.1 Bacillota bacterium
CGGCGGGTCAGCTCAACCGCTTCACGCTTGAACTCGGCGCTGTACTTCTTTCTCTGGGACATAAACACTCCTCGCCCCCATTATGGGACTTCTCTGAAGTGTCCGTGCTATCGGGGTAGAACCCCCCCGAACTTCCTATTTTTCTCTCCGCGCTGAATCAGCCGATCCAGAATCCCAAGATCCGTCATCCACCAGCCCCACGCCTCGGACTCTCCAGCAAAAGCATTTGCCAGTCCACGGCCTCGGCGGGCAAGAAATTCATAACCCTCGTGCTTGAGCGTGATCGGGCACGCCAGAGCCTGCATCGCCAGCTTCAACATTGTCTTTCCTCCCATTCATGCCTGTCTCTTTTTCTTCAACAGGGAGCGAAACCGTTTCGCCTGGTGCGGAAGTAGGTAAGCGGGTTCAAAGCGACTTTTTGTGTCCGCCAATTCCCTGTGCAGGGTGATCCCTGCGTGCAAGAAAAATCCAAGAGGTGAATGACATGGCGAAGAAGACTTATGAGCGCGCCGGTGGAGCTGGCATTGGGGTTGAGCTGGAGCTGCGCAATCGACTGCTCGCCCAGACCTTCCAGCACACCTATGAGCGCACGGATAACCAGCTCGCGGTTCTCTCACAATGGAAAGGAGGGGGAGAGGTTGTAAAGGCGCTCCGGGGGCTTTTTCAAGAGCAGGTATCAGGGCTCGAAAAATCCATCGAGCAGCTCAAGGTTCTCTGTGATGGGAAGGGAATCAAAGTGGCTTTCACCGGCAAGGCTTACCAGATCAAGGCAGTTGCCCTGACCCCTTACTCGGCTCTGTACATTTCCATCTTCCAGAAGATCGATGAAGCCCTGAGCTACCTGCACGCGATGTGGGTGGCTGGGTTGGTCGATGACGATGCGTTCCGGGAGCAGGCCCACATGCTGAGAGCGCGTGTTCATGCTGCATCCAGGGATGTAGGGGCGGTATTCCACAAAGTGGTGAAGGGTGAAGAGACGGAAGGCACGGAAACAGAAGAATTGGAGGGCCAAGGGGATGCAAAAGCTGAGTAAATTGGGCCTCATGTTGGCAATGGCAGCCATCAGCACAGGTTGTGCCGGGATCGAGTACAAATTCCAGCCTTCCCCTTTCTACGTTCCTTTCGAGACCGCAGGCTTGTGTAACTACTACAGAGTCATGGGTATGTCGTCCGTGGAATGCGGGATTGCCCCATGGGATGCCTCAAAACACCATCAGGGCATTCCCTAGGTCGTTTTGATTCGCTGATAAATCGCGAAGAGTGACGTCAACAACTTGAACGAGAAGAGAAAATGAACTTGAACAAAATGACAGTGCTTTCTGTTGGGGCAGTTGTCCTGATGTTATCTGGCTGTGGCGACAAGCCTGCAAACACTCCCGGCGTAGGTGCCGGGACTTCTGCCAATGTCGGCGTAGACACATCAAGCAGTGAATCAATGTCCCGTGAACGCCAGATCTCCGTTGATAGCAGCACCAGCGCGAAGATCAGCATGCCGGCGTGGGCGTTGCTGGTCGATGCGGCTAAGGAGATGAATGATGAACTTCTGCCTTCCGTATTGGATGATACGGGCACAATGCTCATGCCCAAAGATTGTCCTTATGGCTTGGGCAAGATCGTCGATCAACCTGTAAAAGTGGACGACATAAAGGATGATGTTGTCCTGTCAACAAATTGCGGCAAAGCTTGGCAACTTGCTCAGGGTATTGTGAATGCCTCCGAAGCTATCCTGGGGTGGCCGAGGGGCATCATGGGCCCTGTGAACGATTGCAAGTGGAAGCACAGCACTATGTACGAGTCAGGCATACCTGACTCGGACAAGGCATGCATGGATGCTCTCAAGGCAAGGAATAACTGGATCACTGCAATGGCCGTCGCGGCCGAGCGGATCAACCTGGCCGCCTCAGAGATCATCAAGGGGGTGCAAGCCAACGCCCTTCGGGATCCCGATGATGCCAAGCTGAAGCTCAAGGTTGCTCTGGCGGATTTCGTGAAGGCTGGCGGCTTCGATGTCGTCAAGAAGGAGTTCGGGGAGGGGATCTGCCGGGATGCCACACTGAACCTGTCCGGTTCTCAAAAGCATGCCGTTGAGTACCGCTGTGGTGGCGTAATTTATGGCGGCGACTCTCAGGGATGGAGTATTACCAAGAATGGCATTGACTGGTTCGGCAACGGCGTGATCATGGGCAAGAAGATCGATCTTGCCTTGGATTCTGCGATCAGCACCGGCATGAGTAAGCGGTCCGGCATCAGTTCCGATCAAGGCACCGGCGCTGCTGTAGATGCTCGGGGTGAGGCAGGCATCAAGTAAGTCAAGGTTGCTCTTCCTTCATGGAGGGAGGAGCATACCGGAGGGGGAGAAAATGGTGAATAAGAGTTTGTTTATGATTGCTTTGGTGTTTTCCTCGAGCGTATTCGCCGATGAGAACTACCTTCAGGAGCATCTGACCTTTGAGCGGTTATGTCTTGAAGGAAAGGATTTTCATGACAGTCGCGATAGAACCAAGGTGATAATTCCTGCTCTCAGGAGTTGTTATTTGGCTGGAGTGGGTCGCTTCTACGGGGGCAGAGGGGTTCCGAAGGATCCCGCGAAGGGAGTCCGATTTCTTCAGATGGCGTGTGACAACCTGACCGTATCCAATGTTGATCAATACTCGATAAAAAGCTGCACCCTCCTGGGGCAAATCTACTATTGCGGTGATAAGGAAACGCCGGGAATGTGGGGGGCAGAGATGGGGGATATTGCATCGAAATATAACAAAGAACAGGCCTTGAAGTATTTTGCCAAGGCATGTGATCTAGCAGGCCGTTGAAAAATTTCCGAGATTATCCGGCGGGACGTTGTGCCCCCTGCCGATCCGCGGGGCAAGGCCCGCTGATATGGGCCTCTTGACCACTCGGAGAGCGGTTTTCACGACTCCCCGGC
>JBFLVI010000096.1:0-2810 GCA_040758635.1 Bacillota bacterium
CTGGCCGAATACGACAAAAACGGCCGGGTTCAAAGGAAAAATCAAACGAAAAGCATTAACATCGCGCCCGTTCCATCTGGCGCCACCCATCCGATTGAAATTCAACGTTAGGGTTGAAATTGGCGTTATTGGTCAGGATGTAGTCGCCCTGGCCGTTGGTCCAGACGTAATCGTAACCATTGGGCAACTGAACCGCCGGCTGCCGGTTGCCGGTTTCGAAATCCGCCAATCCGGGGGTTGGGTCGCTGTAAGTTTCCACCCCGCGGTAATCGCACTCCTGCCTTTCCAGTCTCCCAGAGTCCCTTTTTCCGGTTTGTTCCCACCCGCTTTGCTTCTAAGTACGAGACCTTCGTAACCGGCTAACTGGTGGATCCCTCGGATTTTCGCAGAAAACTCCTGGCGATCCGGTCAGCGCCACGGCAGTTCTGGACCGGCTGTTGCACCATTCTCACGTGGTATCCACGGCGAGAGCTACCGGCTGAGGGAAAAGAAACGGTCCGGTCTCTTTTCCGGACCCTATTCTGTCAAGAAGTATTACGAATAATCCCAAGGCAGGTCAATTTCCCACCGGCTGCAGCGGGTCAGGAGTAACCGGCCCTGACATTTCCCATCGTAAACAGCCTCTCCCTTGTGCTCCTGTTACCTATGAACTCCCTGGTTGCAGATTATCTGCTGTCCCGATAGATTCGGTTTATCGCTGTTATTTTATCAACCGCTACCAGTCATGGCAACCATTACAGTCCCCCATAATCGGGTGCGCCCCGCTCCCAGTATGCGGGTGGCAGGAAGAGCAGTTTAAGCTGTCATAGAAGGGATCATTCCGGCAGTTTCTCTGCCCTGAGCCGTGGCAGTTGTAGCAGGTGCCGCGGTTGTCCATTCGCAAGAGCGCCGAGGTGTCGCCTTGCGCCTTGCCCGTGGCCGGATCGGCGGCCTCACGCGGCCAGCTCGCAGCCCAACTCCCTTCCTCCATCACGACCGCGCTGCTGTGCGCCCGGTGGCAGCTGAGACAGCCTACCTGCCTGGCGCCACAGTTCAATCCCTTCAACACCGGTGTACCGGTAGCGAGGCTCTCGTCGGTAACGGAACCCCGTAAGACGTGCGAACCTATCGGGTGGCGCCACATGCCGAAGTACTGAATGGCCTCACCTTCCCCGGCCTTGTTGCCCGCGTCGTCGGTCTGGAGCTTGTTGTGGCAGGCGCCGCACCATTTTGAAGTTGCGGAATCGTAGCTGGTTACATAGTATGAGCCCTTGTCTCCATCATTCTCCCACGAACCACAGAACTTTACGTATAGAGAGGTGTAAGTTGCGTCCTGCACGGTAATGCTCCTGCGCAGCAGCCGCGGGTTCGGATTAGTAGCGCTGCCGGTGATGTAACCGCCGTCCGGAACCGCGCCGCCGTCGTGCGGGTCGTGGCAGGAGGTGCAAACGAAGCCGTCGCCGGTAAACCCGTTGCTGCCACCTGGAATCCAACAGTATTTATCCGGCGTGTCCTGTACCGCACCGCTCTCATCGCCGTAGACGAACCCCCAGACGTTGTGCCGCGAGGTCACCGGTTTGAGTTCACCGGCGTCAACGGCATAATTCCCGTTGGTGTCCACAAACTGGTAAACAAAGCCGCCCGCCGTAGAAGGGTAAACAGCCCCGCTTACGGCAGTACGCGTATACCCGTCTTTCACATCGTACGGGGCGCTGGTCGCACCGTCGCCGTGACAGAGGAAGCAGAAGTGCGTCTGCGTCGGCCCTTGCTTTAAAAGGTTCGGCATCTGGGCGGCGTGCGCCACGTGGCAGCCGGCGCAGGCGTCGGTGGTGGCGGAAAACTGTCCGTGGGTAAAGTCAAGGGTTATCGTGTGGGCATACTTCAAGGCGCTGTTTGTTCCGTCGAAATAACTGATATGTGGGCGGTCGGACGCGTCCAGAGCCATGGAAGTGTACGATCCCACATCACCCGTACTGTTCACTACTTCGGTGTGCCAGCCGGCGCCGTCTTTGTAGGCGTACTTGAGGTCGCGGTTTGTGCCGTCGCAATAACTGATGTGCGGGTGGTTTGATGTGTCCAGAGCCAGTGATGAGTAGTATCCCACGTCCCCCGCGCTATCCACCGTTTCGGTGTGCCAGCCGGCGCCGTCCTTATAGGCGTACCTGAGGTCCTTGTTCCAGTAGCTTTCACAATAGCTGATGTGTGGGTAGCCGGACGTGTCCACGTCGATGGAAACCCGCGACCCGTTCGGCGTATGGTCGATCGACGAATCTATATTCCAGTTGGCGCCTACTTTATAAGCACACTCGATGTAACTGTCCCAGATTGACGTATCGGAATAGCTGATATATGGGTGGCCGGACGTATCCAACGCGATTGATGTATACCCATTCCCACCCCTACCGTCCACCGTTTCGGTGTGCCAGCCGGCGCCGTCCTTGTAGGCGTATTTGACACCTATCCCATTGACCCAGTAACTGATGTGCGGGTAGCCGGACGCGTCCAACGCAATAGACGTATGCCCGCCCGCAACATCCACCTGCTCGGTGTGCCAGCCGGCGCCGTCTTTATAAGCGTACCAAACGCCATCGCGGGCGATATGCGGGTAGCCGTACACGTCCAAAGCGATGGACGGGTATCCCCCCCCGGGGCGGGGCACCGTCTCGGTGTGCCACCCGGAGCCGTCTTTATAAGCGTATTTTACATCTCCCCATTGGTCGTCATAGCTGATATGCGGGTAGTTGGAGGCATCTACGGCGATTGACGTGTTTGTTCCCGATGAATCCGCACTGTCCACCCTTTCGGTGTCCCAGGTCGCGGCCTCGGCCGTG
>JBFLVI010000097.1:0-2662 GCA_040758635.1 Bacillota bacterium
CTGAGCGCTTCGCGGAGTTCGCCTACTGTCTGACAGGTGGAGTATCGTTTGGTCATGGTTATTCCCAGTGCTGTTGTACAGGCGGTTCAGCCAGCAGGATGGATGCCGTTGCAGCAACCGAATCGCCTTCCTGATATGCCTGAATCAGTCGCCGCGTGCGCGGACTGATGAAGTCGGCTACCTGAATCTCCGTCCATTCCTGTTCTTGCATCAAGTGCGCCTCAACCAGATCGCTGAAATCATCGAAGCTCACGATGTCACCTCACCGTGGCGAATCCACTTGGGCTGAATATTCTTGATTGCCTCATTCAGCACGCCGTAGGCTCCGCTGGAGTGCGGGGCAAGCAACAGCGCCGCCGTCATCGCCGCAAACATCTCATCCGATACTTCTTGTAGCCGCTCGATTTCATCGCCGCGCAAATACCATTCACGCTCGAAGCGCTCTGCCTGTTCATTCGCATTAGCGAGGGCTTCCGCAAGCCGTTTGTTCTCCCGCTCAAGCTCGATCACGCGATCAATTCCATTGCGAGCGATCATCGCCACGTCCTGAATGGTCTGCTCGGTGGTCATGCCTTGCCCTCCGTGGCCGCCGTGTAACCCCAACCAAGATCACGAAACATCTTCATGCCGCGCTCCGAAACCCGCCAGCCGCGTTTCTTGGCGCGAGGCTCATATTCCTCGACAAAAAACTCCGGCACCGGCCCCCAGTGGCCGAGCGGGATCGTGCTGTACTCAGTCTTACCGATCAGTTCATCCGAGAAGAATTCGACCAGCATTTCGCCGCCCTTGCGACTGACGATCTTGCCCACACGGCCAGCGTCCAGGTGTTTGCTGTCAGGATGCAAGACCACGAAGCAGCCCGGCTGGAACATCGCTTCTTGCTCTTTTGTCAGTTTGGCATCAGTCGTCATATTGACACTCGCATTCACAAGGGCGCCATTCGCAACGCGGGCAGAACCCCATCGCCATGACGGCCTGCTTGAGTTCAAAATGACATTCAGGGCTTTCGGGATGGTTCAATACGCTGAATGCCGCGAGCGCCATCCGCTCCACCGACTTGTTTTCGTGTTGCCAACGATCGGCGTTGTTCTTTTCCATCAAGCGCAGGCGGTCGATTTCCTTCTGCTGCTCGGCGATGACACGCTCCAATGCTTCACTCATCGCCGTCTCTCCGCTTGGCCGATCCGTTGGCAATGACCCACTGGGCGCAGCGCAGATCATCCGGGTTGTCGGCCATCAAAAATGCCTTAACCGCGCCCGCCTTCTGGCCGTTCACCTCTGGCCGAAACACGGTCATGGACGTTTGCGTTCCGGTAGGCAGGGCATCCATGAGTGAGCGCAAGGCATCGGTTGCTTTTTGCTCGGCGGTCAGATCGCCCCAACCAATCAAGGCGCGCTCGATGCGAGCACGAATATCCTGCGGCAGATCGAGGGAAAGATTCTGGGCGTCAAGGCGCTTGATGTCTGCCAGCAGCGCCAGCAAATCGTCTTGCTGCCTTGTCGGATGCAGTGCAGCGTTACGAGGGTGCGCAGCCCAATGCGAGGCATGCTTGCATACCTCTGGTTGATCCTCTGGATCGGCATAGAAACACTCGTTCAGCGTTTCTGCCTTCACGTCGAACACCTGTTCGCCGTTGAAGTCATAGCCCTCGGTGTAGATCAGCACCCGGTCGTGCTCATCTGGGTTGGGCATCCTGTCGGTCAGCTTGATCCATTCCATGATTACGGCTCCATTCCGCTGTCGTGGCTTCGATCTTCCTCGGGGAGAGGAAGAATTGCCTCTGCATCCGGGTGGCACCCGGCGAGGAAATCCATCATCTCCGTGGCGTCCTTCGAGAGATAGAAGCGCACCATCTTCTCGTTGAACTCCTGCGCCTTGGCAGCGGGCACGCTGATGGCGTCGATGCCGTGAGACATGAGGACGCCGTTCATCATGAAGCGCGACGTGCGCTTGTTGCCGTCGAAGAAGAATTGCTGCAACGCGCCGAACAGAAAGAAAGCCGTTGCACGTTCAAATGGTTCGCACTCTTGCAGTGCTGACACGCCTTCGCTGAACACTCGGTTCAGTTCCGGTGCGCCGGGGAGTGTCGGCAGCGGCGTATAGCGCCCACGCTCGCCGAGGCCCACATCCGGGGTGTAGTTCGTCTCTTGACCTTCGCCACGGAACACCCCCCATTCCAAAGCTTCCTTGCGAGCGACAATGCCGTTCAGTTCGATGAACACGGTCTTGGTGAGGGAAAACTGACCGCTCTTGACCATCGACAGCAGGCGCTTGGAGCTTTCCGCGAGGTTCAGAATTTGCTCTTGATCTGAAATCTTCCGTCCGCCGATAGTCACACCATCCAGCAGGGTCTTGACCTCGGGGAAGGTGAAGGGATTGCCTTCAAGCACCGAAGCATCCCAGACGAACTCGGGCAGCATTTTGTGGAAGCGGAAACAGACCCGCTCAAGCGAGTGAGCCGGAACGGAAGTCGGTACTGCCGATCTGTCCCATCGGAAACCAAGCGCATCAAAAAGGGGCATGTCGCTGCACTCCATCAATCATTGAAAACGGTTTTATGATAGCAATACATAGCAGTCGCGTCAATCGCAAAACACGGATTGCAGGTGTAATTACATCGAGAGCTTAGACAGGAAAATCAATCACGGAAAACGGATACCC
>JBFLVI010000098.1:0-2574 GCA_040758635.1 Bacillota bacterium
GGTCGTCATACCCGATCGGATCGGGGTAGGTGGGAGTCTCACCGCCGACGGGACTGACGGCCGGAGTGGTGATGGTCCTGGACTGCACCTCTGCGCCCGGGGTCGTGACTGATTGGCCTGGAACATTAATGCTGGGAAGATTTACCTGCTGACCAGGGATCGTCACCGTTACCAGGGGATCCGCTGCCGCGGTTACCGGCACCGCTAAAGCTATCAGGGCGATCACTACGGCTGCCTTCTTTATAAGTGCCACGTGCTGCCTCCGCATGTGGTTATCCCTCCTTAACAGCTTTTCGCCTAATTGTTCGGGGCAGAACGGCAAGAAGTGAGGGTCAACGGTGAGAATTCTTGAAAAAGGCGTGGAAATTTTTAGGGGGTCTCTGCCTGCCAGACCTTATTCCAAAGGATGGGATCAACGCCGTAGCTGCGCAGGAGCGCTGACCAGTCGTTATTCAGGGCTTCGAAGCGTGCTAAGATCTCCAACAGTTGGGGTCGGGAGGGGACCAAGGATGACAGGAGTTCCAGTGCCCGTAGCAGGTTTCCTTCCACTGAAATCCATATGTCTTCGCTGGTTCCACTGGGCAACAAAATTCCCGACCATTCCGATCTTTCTGGTTCAAGTAATGACTGGAGTGGAAGCAGCGGCTGCTGCTCAGGCTCCGGCTGTGGCAGTGACAGTAGCTTTTGGGGTGTAGGAACTGAAATCAAACCCCCCAAGCCCAGTGGTGACAGTATCTTTTGGAGCACGGAACCTGAATCAGCCGGCTCCGTCGGTATAATATTCCCTAAGCCTAACGGTGCCAATATCTTCGGAAGTACAGGATCCGAATCAGCCGGCTCCGCCGGTATAATATTCCCCAAGCCCAGCGGTGCCAGTATCTTCGGAAGCACGGAACCTGAATCACCCGGCTCCGTCGGAAGCATTTTCCCCAACGGCAGCAGTGTCGACGGCAGCTCCGGCACCGCCGGCGGCTGGGGCTCCAAAACGTTCGGCCGCTCAGGCTTCGGGTTTGGCTCCGGCTGCGGTCTTACCTCGGGCTGGGGCTTCATCTTTGGCTCCGGCTCCGGCGATGCGTCGGAATGCGTCACTTTCTCCGGTACAGGGGCAGGCTTATCAGGTTCGGTTGGGACAGACGGTACCTTCGGCTCCGGTGCGGCAGGTGCCTGCCCCTTACGTTCATGCTGCACCTGTTGGGGCGGGGTGAGGTATTCCGGTCCGCTCCCGGCTGCCGGTGAATCACCGCTCGCGGTGAGATCGGCGATTCCCAGGCCGACCTCGTGCAACGCCGGCAAAAGCCCTTGTTCAACCACAGCGCCCGCATCCAATTTGACGCCCCGCGCAGCAGCAGCGCGTACAACGGCAGCAACCCCGACAGGCCGGCCGGCCCGCCGGGCGGCTGCGGCCTCGTCCGGCGTTACGGCAAAGCCCAGTACCGGGGCGGACACCCCGGACATCACAAGTCCCCGGCGGGCACCTGCTGTTGCCGCCGCTTGCAGCGATGTTACCACGGCATCGTCGCCGCGGGGTATCACGGTTACTATGACCGCTCCACGGTCAGGGACTACAAACCCTGCCCGGCCCGCAGCGGCGGTTACAGCGGCAGCGGCGGCGGCCAGCGGCCGCCCGTTAAGCGACGCGGCGCCCCCGTCCATGGCCTGCAGGACGTGCTCACCGTCCGCGTTGACGGCCCGGGCTGCAGTTACAGGGTGATTCGCCCCCGCGGCTACGTCCAGCTCTACGCTCGGGTTGATGTCGATAGCCACGGTGGCCAGCACCGGCGGGACGGCAAGGCGGCCGGCCCAGAACACCACCGTGAGGACCACGGCCACTGCTACTGCGATTGCAGCATACCGCCTGCTCCACCGGGCAAGGCGCAATCTGGCCGCTTGCCGCCTGACCTTCACCTCAACCACCCGGCCCAGCACCGGCTCGGCCGGGCAGTCTTTGACGGAGAGGTTATATAGATCGCCCTCCGGGGTAAGAAGGGTAACCGTTTCGTGGTCAAACTCGGCGATGATACCGCGTACCGTCATGGCCGGATATCTCCCAACAGCGGGCGCAGGTATTCTTGTAAGTAAGGGTAGTCGCCATCGAGTATCAGCGCAACGGCGATGAGATACTTGCGTCCGCGCTCAATTGCCTTAGGATGAACGCCGGAGCGTTTGGCGAGGTCAGAGATCGGGACGCGCCCCTGTGCGTAAAATTTTGCCATCAACTCGTCGTGTGCTACGAGGGTCGCCGCCGCTTTGACCAGGGTCTGCCGGGCATCGCGACGGGGCGCTTCGGCAGCAATTTCTCGCAGGGTGAGGCCGAATTGCCGCAGGCGGCTGCCGAACTCCGCCAACTCGGCACCCCTCTCCTGCTCCTCTTCAACCGGCTCCAGAGTAGCCGCCACCATGGTTTCCGGAGGTATTTGAGACATGGGAATCGCCTGCCGGCCCTCCTGTCGGAAGTAATCCACCAACCGCCGGCGGATTACAACCTTGGCAAAAGCCAGGAAGGAGGTCCCGCTCCCCGGTCGAAACTGGTCGATGGCCTCATTCAGGGCCAGCCATGCCACAGAAAGTTCATCG
>JBFLVI010000099.1:0-2530 GCA_040758635.1 Bacillota bacterium
CCTTGCCCTTGACGGCAGCCGGGCGAGATAGATAATGGCTCAAGTGGTGTTCAGTTCCCGTTACCAAAATTTAAAAGACTCCCTTCAAACCGGCCGGTTTTGTCTTGACTTATCGGGGTCATTACGCCAGTCAACCGCGTTAACGCGATCTGTTGACTACCTCGTTTGGTATGCAAAAGATGCTCAAGCTCTCAAGTATCGCGCTCTACTTGTTGCTAGTGAAAAACCAACTGAGCATGGGTATCGATGGTTGCGCTTCCCTGACGGATACATGCGAGCTCTGACTGCCGAAGAGATTCGGGGTGAAAGACCCATTCCCCAAGAGGCCGAATTATACAAACCGGACAATATAAAGTCTCAAGGAGCGACTAGTTCGCAACAGGATTTTGAATTTCGAGGCAAGATTTACCACCCAGGCTCTAACTCCCATTGGAAAACGACGATTGGAGGAATGTGGAGGCTTGCGACAGCAGATCGTATACACGAGGCGTCGAGCAGTATTCAGTACGTTAGGATTGCATCAGACTATTCCTACCGGGAACTTCACAACGTCTGGGAAGATACTTCGACTGGCCAATTCACCGAAGAGAAACTCTACGCCGTCCAAACTGCTACCAAAGTCATCGAGCGCTGCATCCTGATGACTACCGACCCGGGCGACCTGGTCTTCGACCCGACCTGCGGCTCGGGCACCACGGCCTACTGCGCCGAGAAGTGGGGCCGGCGCTGGATTACCTGCGATACTTCCCGGGTGGCGCTCAACATCGCGCGGCAGCGGCTGCTGATGGCGAAGTTCGACTACTACGAGCTCCGGGACCCGGAGCGCGGCCCGGGCGGCGGTTTCATCTACGAAACCGTGCCCCATATCACCCTCGAAAGCATCGCCAAGAATACGGAGATTGACGAGATTGCGGCCAAGTACCAGCCGGGAATAGACGCAGCCCTTGCACAGCTGAACGCCGCGCTAAAGCAGAACTGGCGCGAGTGGGAGGTACCGCGGCCCGTTCCCCACCCGCTATGGCCCCGGAGCGCCCAGGACGCTTACCGCGAGCTTTACCGGCGCAAAGACGACCCTGCGCCCGAAGCCCAAAACCGCGCCCGGGAGCTCTTAGAGATGATTTACCGGGAAACCGGCCACCGCTGGACGCCGGCAACGCTCCCCGCGCCGGTTCCGGGCGAGGATTGGCCGGAAGCCGCTAAAAAGGCCTTCGCCGCCTTCTGGGAGCTAAAACGAACGAAGCACCGGGAGATCGACGCCAGCATCCAGCGGAACGCGCCGCAGGAGACGCTTTATGACCGCCCGCAGGTGAAACGCGGCATCGTACGGGTTACCGGTCCCTTCACGGTGGAGGCGATCCCGGTTCCAATGGTCGAGGATCCGAGCGAGGCGCCGGTTCCCGCTTTCGAAGAGGAAGAGGCGCGGGCCCGGGTGAGCGACGCGGCGGGCGACTACCTTACCACCATGCTGAACCTCCTGAAACAATCGGGCGGGGTGATCTTTCCCGGCAACAAGAAAATGGCGCTTGCTAACTTGCGGCCGCTAAACCTCGGCATTATCCACGCGGAGGCGGAGACTGGGCAGAACGGCGAAACTCTCAAAGTAGCCCTCAGCTTCGGGCCGCAGCACGGCCCGGTGACCGCCGTGCAGACCGACGAGGCGATCCGCCTCGCCCGGCGGAGCGGCTACGATATTTTAGTTCTGGCGGGATTCAGCATCGAGGCATCGGCCCAGGCGCTCGTTCAGGAGATAAAGATTCCAGGGCTTTCGGTGCACTTCGCCAATATCGCCCCCGACGTGCTGGTGGGCGACCTCCTCAAGACCACGCGGGCGAGCCAGCTCTTCACTGTCTTCGGCCAGCCCGACGTGTCAGTTCACCCCCAGAAGGACGGCACTTTTGCTGTCGCGCTGCGCGGCGTGGACATCTACGACCCGACCACCGGCGAGGTCCACCACACCCGCGGGGAGGACGTGGCCGCCTGGTTCCTCGACACCGACTACGACGGGATGACCTTCCATATCTGCCAGGCCTTCTTCCCCGGCGACCCGGACGCCTGGGACAAGCTCCAGCGCGCCCTCCGCGCCCAGATCGACCCCGAAGCTTTCGCGAAGATGCGCGGCACCGTATCCTTCCCCTTCAAACCGGGCAACCACAAGCGCATCGCCGTGAAGGTAATTGACTTCCGGGGAAACGAGGTAATAGAGATTCGTAGAATCCCTGATTAACGACGGTTGCGATGACAACGGGCCTTAAGGAGTGAAGCAATGCTTGATTCGTGGCTTGAGTGTAATGAAAGAAATCCTTGTCCTTACTCTCGATTTAAGGTTATAGATATTCGAGAAAAAGAAGAACCGTCAGATGAGGTTTTATTACATCTTAAGGAACTAAATCTGCAAGCCAGGTTCGAGGTCAAGTCCGAATTCTGGTGTAAATTCCCTCTGGCAGATAAGATCACTCCGTTTTAAGCTGCATTTACCCGGGTATCGGCACTATTCACCTCCTTCTGCCGTTTTTCCGTGTTAGCCTTCCAC
>JBFLVI010000100.1:0-2476 GCA_040758635.1 Bacillota bacterium
GGGTATTCGGAATAGCCGGTTGATGAAGGGAGCTTCTAACCGGCTTCCGAAGGCGGTGTAGTGATGTTGATGGGAGGCTCCAAGAAGCGCTCCAAGAGCTTCCCTATAGGCACCCCCATGTCCACCATGGCGGGTGCCGCTCGTGCAAGGTCAGCGTCCGTAGGGACGCCATAGCCCATTGTGAAGGGCGATTCCCGGCGAGGCTTTTCCTTGCGCTTCATTCTGTGTTCGACCGAGAACAGCATCTTGGCCCGGAACATCTCGAACGACATGCTCCGTGCGGCCCTGTTCAGGTCTTTCATTTGCCGGTTCATCGACTCGGTGAAGGCATTGGTATTGCGCTTTCCGTCACCGAAGTAGGCGAAGATTTCCGCCTCCCAGTTGCTCATTGCCGTGGTCAGCGGCGCCCACTGGGGGCGCTCCTCCGGGGTCAGGCTGGAATGCCAGCGCCGGTACTCTTCCTTGGCGTCAGACTCGTTTTCCAGATTCCAGATGTTCAGGAACTCTTCCTTGAGACGGTAGGCGGCGCCGAGTTCTGGGAACTGGTTGAGCCACGTATCGACCACCATGCGGTTCATGGGGTTGAGGTCATGCTCACGCATCAGCATCAGCTTTCGGTCGCCCTTGAGTGCCCGGCGCCGGTGCTGCGACAGCCCGGCCTTGATGCCCTTCCTGATCTTCTCCATGACCTCATTGGCCATGCGCTGGATGTGGAACTTGTCCACCACGATGGCGGCATCAGGCATCAATGCCTTCGCCACCTCACGGTAGGGGTTCCACATGTCCATGCACACAATCTCAATGTCTTTGCGGTCTTTGAGGCGTGACAGGTAGGCCGTGACCTGCGGCTTCGTGCGCGACTCCAACAGGTCGATGATGGTTTCCTCTTCGATGTTGGTCAGCACGCAGCGGTAGGTGCGTTGCAGGTACAGCTCATCAATACCCAGCACACGGGGCGCAGAAGGCTTGTAGCGGCCTTTCTGCGCCTCGGCATGGTCACGGAACAGCTTGCGGATGATCGCCTCATTCACGCCAACCTCGCGGCCCACGTCGCTATTGGTGCGACCCACAGCGGCCTTGATGATGTAGTCGGACAGCCGTTTGGTCATTCGGTGGCCCTCGGCCATCTCCGGCAAGGCCGGGCTGAACGTGCCATTGCAGGCCCGGCAGAGGAAGCGGCGCCGGATCAACCAGAGCGTGACCCAGCGTCCATGCAGCGGTAGGTCGCGCAACTTCATCTCCTTCTTGCCAAAGCGCACCACCTCGCCGTAAACCGCGCAGTTCGGGCAGATGACCGGATCAGGGTATTCCACTTGGAAGCTGTACTCGTTCTCTTCCTCGTGGAATCCCACGATCTTGGCCTTGAGAGGGTGCAGGATGTTGTCGGGCAGGGTTGTCAAGGCTTCATTACTCCGGTTCCAGAAGCCTTGCTGGCCTCATACGCCATGCGCTGCGCTAGGCGTTGATTGCACGCCGCGGCCAGTTCGGCCAGTTCTTTGTTGCTGGGCAGCATGCCGTTCGGCTCCAGCAGGCGGCGAGGCAATTCAGCCAGTGACACCACCATGGCTTCGCGGTCAATGGCTTTAGCCCAAGGCACCGTTGGCTTGTTGTCGCGGTCGTAGGTCAGGGAGAACATCCAGCGGTCGTGCTTCCACCCATCGTCACCCGCCATCACCGCTTCAAAAACCGTGCGGGCGGCCTGGTCAGCCACTTCGGAGGCAAGAGCAAACGCCAGCTTAAGGCGCTCAGGGTCTTGGTTGCCGTACCCGCCAGTCTTGCGAATGGCTGGCAAAACTTCGTGAGTGATCCAGCGCTTGAAGCGCTTGGCCTCTTCTTTGCGACTGGTCAGGATCAGGCTGTACAGGCCGGACTCGCTGACAACCATGACCTCTTGCCGTCCGCCGGGGGTGGATACAGTGCATACACCCTTCTCGTCGTCATCGAGACGAACGACAGCTTGGCGCGGGTTCGAGTGAGCGAGAGCAGCGCAAACATCCGCCGCGACGAACCAGACCTCACCGTCACGATCAACGGTACGGATAGGTAGGTGGTCGAAGTTGAAGGTCTGGTGAAGGGTGTCATCAGTAGTGACACCCTTGGACAGCAAGAGATTGGATTGACTAGCCATGATGGCCTCCTAGAGATCGTTCACTTTCGCCTCCTGTTCAGAGAGGCGGCCGGGTACTTGAACACCGCTCTAGGACGGCCCGCAGATTTCCCCCGAAGGGTCTTGTATAGCTGCGCGCTACCCGGCCATAGACCGCTATTGTCCCGCATCACGGGGCAACGCAAAACCTACGGACGTGAAAAAGCCGCTTTGACTGTCGGGAGCGGCTTCCGCCTAGAGAGGTGTGTTCAGCACCTGAAATGAACTCTAACGCCAAGAAGGCAGGCTGTCAACATAAATCTACGAAATCAAAATTGAAATGTAGATGCTGACCTACAACACCGAATCAACAGCCTTTTCCGAATACCC
>JBFLVI010000101.1:0-2459 GCA_040758635.1 Bacillota bacterium
GGCATCCGGAGTCCGCAGGTTATAAGTTGCCCGGAGCTTTGCCGCTTTTTCGGCAATTTCCGGGGAAACTGCCATGGTTTTTAGGTTACGGGCATTAAGAAGGATTTCCCTGTAACGCTGTGCCGTGTCTTCATCATTCAGGCGGAAAGGCTGGACCAGTACCTCCAACAAGGTTACGGCCGAAGTTATACCGCTGAAGCTGCCCCGGTCCAGCGCTTCAAAAAAGGGCCGGATAACTGGTAGATAAGTTTGGTTTTCCTCGATAAAGTAAATAAAAGGGGCCGTATCCAGCCCTACCTTTTCACCCCGAAGGTTCTCTATCCATCCCATGAAGCCCGTTCCTGTTCCACGTATTCGCCGGCGTCAATTCCTTTCCAAACCTCTTTACCCAATCCCTGCAGCTCCAGGACACTCCGTTGGGAACGTACCTCTATTATCTCTTCCACTGCGTCCTCACTGCTGGCGCCGAGTTCCCCTGCGCGGCGTGCAGCCGCAGCCTGCAGCGCCTCCCATTCGCGGGAAGCAATATACTGCCGCAAAGCCTCCCTAACCAGTTCGCTCCTGCTGCGGTGCTCTTTTCGCGCCAGTTTTTCTGCTTTTTCGGCCAGCGCGGGGGGCAAAGAGAGCGCCCAAACTTTTGTCCTTCGCATTTATCTTGACCCCTCAAGTTAGTATTACAAATTAATACTAACCCGTTTCGCGGGAATTGTCAACCTTCTGCGTCCGGCGGATCATTAAACGACTATCTCACACTCGTCGCCGATGAAAAAGCGCAGCGCGTGGCGCGTGCCGTTGGTCCGCCTGACCCGGGCCTTGTAGCCGATCAGGCTGTCCTCCACCGGCCCTACCCCTTCTAAGGTACACCCGTCCAGCACCACCGAGTGTTCGATGTTCACGCCCCTCATGACCACATCGTTTCCGATAGCGGTGAACGGCCCGACGAACGAGTCTTCGATTATAGTATTCGCGCCGATCACCACCGGCCCGCGAACCGTGCTCCGGACAATTCGAGTACCCGGCCCTACGGTTACTCTTCCGACAATTGCGCTCTCTGTGTCAACCTCCCCTTCAATCCGGCACTCCGTGTATTCGTCCAGAACCACGCGGTTCGCCTCGATGATGTCGTCCTTCTTACCGGTGTCGAGCCACCACCCGTCGAGGACCCGGGCCTTGACCCGGCACTTCATGTTTAACAACTCCTGGATGGCATCGGTTATCTCCAGTTCCCCGCGCCAGGAAGGTCTTATCCGGTCAATCGCTTGGTGAATGACCGGCGCGAAGGCGTAGACTCCAACCAGCGCCAGGTTGCTGGGCGGCTCCTTGGGCTTTTCTACGAGCCCCACCACCTGGCCCTGCCCGTCCAGCACCGCCACGCCGAAGGCCCGCGGGTCCGGGACCTCCTTCAGCAGGATTACGGCGTCCGCTCCGTCGGTCCGCAGGGCTTCGACGACCTGTCTCACGCCGCCCTGGATCAGGTTGTCACCCAAAAACATCAGGAAAGGGCTGTCGCCCAAAAAGCCGCGCGCCACCTTCACCGCGTGCGCCAGACCTTCCGGTCTTTCCTGGAGGATGAAAGTAAAAGCCGCCTGTCCGTTGAAGGGACCCTCGATGGCTGCCCGCACACTGTCACCGGTTTCGGGCGAAAGGATTACCCCGATGTCGGAAATTCCCGTTTCCAGCACCTGGCGGATCACGTAGTGGAGGATGGGGTGGTTGGCCACGGGCAGGAGTTGTTTGGCCGTGGTATAGGTCAGCGGCCGCAGGCGGGTGCCTTTTCCGCCGGAAAGGACGAGTGCCTTCAGTGTTATTACCTCCTCGCGAAAGCGAATATTAAGTCGTTCTATTTTTCTATATCGTAAGGATTCACGACAATCAAGCCCTCAATATATTTAAAATGCCTGGTATTCAGCGTAAAAAGGACGGCCTCGTTAACTTTAGCCGTTGCCGCAATCAAAGCATCCATTGGTTCCAGGCCGTGTGAGGGGCGGTATTTACCTAAGAGACGGCCGGCCACGGCCGCCGTCCGGCTGTCTACCGGAACATGCTCAAAAATTTCCAGGAGTTCCCTTACGGCTTCCAGCCGCTCCGCGGAGATTTTGGGCGCGGCCATAATCTCCATAACGCTAATAGCGGAAATTAAGCCCTCCAGGATGCCGTCCTCGATCTCTTTCAGCACCTTAACGGCCTTGGGCACACCGCGCAGGTGGTCAATTATAAGATTGGTATCAACGACCACCTTCAAGCTCGTCCAGCCTCCTGCCGGAACCTCTGCGCAGGCTCTCCACATACTCCCGGCCGTTCATCCCCATATCCGCAAGCAGGCCGGCCGTCTTCTCTACAATCCCTTTTTTGGGTTTCTTTTTTCGCGCCGGCTTCATAACGATCCGCCCGCCTTCTTCCACCTGTACGGAAAGGATGTCGCCTTCTTTAATATTCAGCTTTTTCCTTGCTTCTACCGG
>JBFLVI010000102.1:0-2450 GCA_040758635.1 Bacillota bacterium
ATCGAGACTTTCAAGGTCTACGATTTTTGTTTTCAGGCGGAGCGCCGGGAAAACAACTGCTTCGACCTGGGCACCGTAACGGTCCCGCCGGGTTCAACCATTAATTGTCAGATTTGCGAGGTGGAGTGCGAGGAAATCGACCGGACGCCCCCCAATGAGCAGGGCCGGTCAAACGTTACCTTTGCCATCACGGTCAGGGCAAATGTTACCATCACGGATCCTGCAGGTACCGTGATCTTTAACAAGACCCGGACGTTCGGCTTTACCAAGACGGTGGTACTCTGCGCCCCCGAAGGCACCCAAACGGCCTGCACCGTGGTCAGCTTCTCCTGCGGACCCTGTGTGATCGTGGGGGACCAGGTCTGCTGCACCTTTGACCTCTGCATCGTGATTCAAGTCGTGGCCGTGGTCAAACTGCTGGTCCCCAGCTACGGCTTCTGCGTGCCGCGGGTCTGCGAGCAGGTTGCCCCCCAGCCCCCGATTGTCTGCCCGCCCCCGCTGTTCCCGCCGCAGTGCCCGGACACGACCCTCGATCCTTAGACGGAAATGCGTGGGCAATGGGGCCGGGCGGGAGAAAACCCCGGCCCCGATTGCAATTCCAAAACGGAACCTACTCCAGCTCCGGGGTCCGACCGTCCCCGTTGTTTTTCAACAGACTGCCGACCCTTGTCCCAACCCCGAGCGTGGTCAGCGCAGCGGTCACTTCACTTTCGTTCAGGACGCCTTTTTTCCTTCCCAGTTCATCGGTTACGACCACCAGGTGAAACCGCCCGGGGTGAAAAAGACGTGCCACCTCTATTACGGACACCTCTTCCAGCGCTACGAGCACTGCTCCCGGAAGCACCCGGTGCCTGAAGAGCTCCCGCTCCTTGACCATCAGTTGCCGGACAAAGAGATACGGAACGTACCGTTTTTCCCGCGTGGCCGCATACAGCACGAATAGACCCACCACCGCCACGTCGAGCCCCCACCGGCCCCAGATGGGGCCCAAAAGTCCCAGCACCGTTATGATCAACCCTGTGCATTGCCCCAGACGGGCCGCCAGCAGGCTCGCCGCACCCAGGCCTCTCTTCCTGGCCAGCCAGGCGCAAAGGATCCGCCCGCCGTCAAGAGGCAGCCCCGGGAGAAGATTGAAAACCGCCAGCAACAGGTTAACCGTCAAAAAGAACTGGCCCGTTTCACTCTTGAAACAACCGTAGTGCGACACCCCCAGCCCTAAACAAAAAACGCCCAGGCTCGTCAGAGGCCCGGCTGCAGCCACACCGATTTCCCGGGCGGGGCCTAAACTCTCCATTCCTTCCAACCGGGCCACGCCCCCGAAAGGAAAGAGCTCAACCTTTGCAATCCTGGCCCCTGCACGGTGTGCCGCCGCAACATGTCCCAGTTCGTGAAGCAAAACGGCCCCGAAGGCCGCCGCCGCCCGGTCAAGCATCCCGGCGGCGAAGTAGAGTGCTCCAAGTACCGCGCAAAACGGATGAATGCGGACGGCGGTGCGGGGCCGGAAGTTCCCCGTCACCGCTCACTCCCCTCACCCGGAAGGGAGATTTTGTGCAGCGGGTTTACCGGACGTCCGTTTTCCCGGTACTCGAAGTGGAGCCCGCCCCCGGCCACATCCCCTTTGGTCCCGACACACCCGAGGACCTCCCCGGCCACGACCCGCCGCCCCAGGACGACCTCCACGGCGTCGAGTTGGGCGTAAAGCGTCGCCGCTCCCTGTCCATGGTCCAGAAGAACGTACGTCCCGAGCGCGGGGTCGGTGCCGATCTTTACGACTTCCCCGTCTGCGACCGCCTTCACCGGCGTGCCGGGAGACGCCGCGATATCGATTCCGGTGTGAAACTTTTCCAACCCGTCAACCGGGTCTTCGCTCCACCCGAAACCCCGCACCATTCTGCCGGACACGGGCAGGCAGAGCACCTGCCGGGATACCGGCGCCTGCACCGGCTTTGCCGGCTCCCCGAAAAACGGCAGGTCAACGTTCACCGTCCGCAGACCATGCCGCACTACCCGTTCGAAAACCGGCTGGTAGTTCCACTCGGTGGTAAGCACCGTGCGCAAACCTTCCGAGACTTGCTTTCCAAACGGCCCCCCGTCTTCTTTCAAGCCCAAAAGCAGGAGAAATACGGCCAACGCTGCCGCCACCTGGTACAAAAGGCGCCTGCCTTTGCCCGTTTTTGGCCGCTGTACCTGGGGCCAGTCTTTTAACCCTGCCAAAGAAAATCCTCCTAACAGACCGCTGTAAAACTTCGCCTGGCTTTGTCAGCCGGTCGGGTCCGGGTGCTCACGTACCTCCAAGTACGCTCCGCCCCGTCCCCTCCCGGCTTCCGCGCCATGCTCGTTTTTCGCGGTCTCCAGACTTTCTGCCAAAGCTTTCCATCTGTGAATAGACAGAGCCTGTTTTCGAGAGATTAGAGTTTCGCAACATTCCCCTAACCACTGCTAACAAATCG
>JBFLVI010000103.1:0-2428 GCA_040758635.1 Bacillota bacterium
GTAGTGAGCCATCCTTTCTCCCTCCTGGTGGTTGAGATTTGTGTTGTTTCTTATCTACCAGAGGGAGGGGTGGCTCTCCTGCTTCAAGCCCTCACCAATTTTACACCATCATAATGGACACAACTTTCACACAAAGCCACAGAGTCACAAAGTTTTATTTTTTATTTTTTATTTCTTGAGCCTTTGTGTCTTTGTGTGATTATTTTCAAATGACACCCATCTCCTTCAGGCACACCACCACCGAGGGTAATCTTTCTTGCCACAGCCAGTCCACCTTTAGCCAAAAACCCGGCAAAACCTCTGATTCAAAGACGCCCCGCTCATCAGGAGGTATGCTCCGGTAACGCCTGTTTTCGCCCAGGCGGTAGAACTCGGCCTGCTGCCGGTCAGGATCAACCAGCCAGTATTCCCGCACCCCCGCGGCCTCGTACTCCACGTACTTTTCACCGCGGTCCCGCGCTATGCTCTCCGGAGAGGTTATTTCAACTATCAGATCGGGCGCCCCGTCGCAGTAGGTTTCTTTGAGCAGCGACATTCTCTCATTACTTATATAAAGGATGTCCGGTTCCCGGCCCCGGCACAAAGGCTCAGGCAAGCGGACTACGAAGGGAGCATCGAAAACGATACCAGCCTGTCGGTAGTCCACAAACTCGCTGAGAACCTTATACAGAAACCCCTTAACTTTCTGGTGTTTTCCTGAAGCCGATGTCAATACTATTACCTCCCCGTCCACCCACTCCGCCCAGGTGTCCTCGTCGCACCAGGCCAAGAACTCCTCAAAGCTCATCCGGCCCGGCGGCGCAGCCCGCGGCGCTTCGTACTGCCCAATTGCTTCCCGCACCTCATCCACAGCGCTCACCTCCTGAAAACAACTCCCAAGTCGCGAGTCCCGAGTCATGGTTGCCGGAAACGGCCTCCGGCCTTATTCCAGCCTACTTGAACCGTAACGTCGTAACGCAGAACGGACCCCCAAGGTCCATCAGCATAAGGTCTAACTTCGAACATACTCCCTGCGGTAAATCCAGACCGCCTCCCGCATCACCGTCTGGTAAAAGCGCCCTTTTCGCCGCTTGAGCAATTCCCATTCGTCAAGCGTGTATACCAGCAGATCCGCGGGTACCGGGAGATCCGTCACGTCCCACTCCGCCGCCCGCCTTGTAAACGGCAGCGGCGAATCCTCCACAATCATAATCAGGTCCAGATCGCTTCCAACGCCCCAATCTCCCCGGGCGTAAGAACCGAAATAGCCTACATGCAGCACCTCTGGCCGAGCCGCCGCCACTTTTTCCGCCCAGAGGCGGACCGCTTCTTCGACCGTTCGGGCATCAGGCCATCTGAAGACGGACAAACTCAATGATCTCACGGGCATACCGGACGGCCTCCCCGCTCTGCAGTGATCCGTAATGCTCAAAAGGTGCACCTTCAGGGTGGCTGTTGGGGTACCGTGACGGGATATAGAAATTATCGAGCACACGCCCTTTTTCGATCAGCTTCTTGGGAACAGCCGTTGCCTCCGGCAGCTCCCTCAGAAGCTTGGCGACAACATGGCCCCATGCTTCCTGTCCCAAGTGAAGATGTAAAGCCTTAACCGCTTTCTCCGCCGCCTGCTGCGCTGCAAAGCACGCCCACTCGTGCCGCCCGGCGGCACGGGAATCCTCGGCTTGCTCCAAATCTCTTAATGCCTGGTTGAGCCAGTCGTAAGCACGGCTCGGCATAGCCAATCCCTTCTCGCAGATACTCTTTTTTATAAACCGTGAACCCCGAGCTTCGAACCGACCCCTAAATCCTTTCCCCGCAGTCAAACGTAGAACGTCGAACGGACCCCACCCAGCACTCAGTACAGTTCTTGAGGCTTGACCCAGCACGCAATGCAATCATTGAAGTTTGGAAGCTATCACTTCATTAGACTAATGAAGGTCTTTGCTCCGAAGTTCAAAAAGTCCCATTGAGTGCTGGGCATTTAGGCTAATGAAGGTCTCTCCTTCGAAGTTCAAAAGCCACGCTGAGTGCTGGGTCATCCGTTTGAGCTCGAACTTCGAACCGACCTTCAGGGTCAATCCTTTTTAGCTTGAACCGTGAACGGACCCCAAAGGTCCATCATTTAAGCTCGAACCTCGAACTTAATTATACCCTTAATCCTCACCGGAATTTAACCCAAGAAAAAAGTTCCACCGCGGGGAAGCGGAATTCCATTTTCTCACACAAAGCCACAAAGTCACAAAGGTTTTTATGTATCCCTATTGGCATTATTATTCCAATATCATTTTCGTTCCCTACTCTTTGAGGCTTCGTGTCTTTGTGTGACTCAAGTTTGACAGTTAAAAATCACAAACCCAGTAATCATGGGCATTCTGCGCCCTGGGAAGGAAGTGTACCACCACACCCCTCCTTTGGGGTAGCATCCAGGTGTAGCACCTGGGGAGGTACA
>JBFLVI010000104.1:0-2388 GCA_040758635.1 Bacillota bacterium
GCCCCGCGCCGCTGACCAGAAAAAGGGTCAGTAAACCTATTCCTCCGGAAGTGATGGCAAAAAGTGAAAGCTCCTTTACCCGGTTGTTTATTTCGTCCGGATGCACGCTGGCGATGACCTTCCAGTTCCAGACCGGTACGGTTGCGAAGTGGGCGCTGATTTTGTTATTTCGCCCGTCATTGTAACTGAGTTCTCCTTCCGAAGTGTGTTCCACACGTTTCCAGTTGGTTTTCAGGTTGGTGTAAAAGACTCGATCCAGATCGGTTTCGGAAATTTCTTCAGTTTGGGAAATGAGGTTGAATCCTACCTTGCTCTCGTCTGGGTGGATTATAATGTAGCCCTTTTCGTCTACGACCATGAAAAGGCCCTTCCTCCAGTAGCTGAGGTTCTTTACGAACTCCTGTGCCGTATCAAGGAAAACGTCAAGGCCCAGTACCCCGGCCAATTTTCCTTCCTGGTATACGGGGGCCGCAAGGGTAAGGCACAGCTTCCCGGTGATGGCGCCGACGTAAGGCTCGGTGACCACAAATCCCCGGTTGCTTACCGCTTTACGGTACCATGGGCGCTGGCGCGGGTCAAAGCCGGGGGGGAGCGGTGCGTTCATGGTATACAGTGCCCTGCCGTCCTTTTCCCGGCCGAAGTAGAAGTTTTGGACTACCGTTAAACCGCCGGTTTTCTCGCTGAGGCAGGATCTGATGGCTTCATCCGCGTCTAAGTCTTTGTTTCTGAACTGGGAGGCGGTTGTAAGTACGAGTTCTTTATACGGACGCATGATTTCGGCGATCAGAAAGGCCACATTGCGGGCTGATTCCTGTTGCTGGATGTTCAGGGTATGAAAATACTGGTTTTGGGCGGTTTTGTAACTGTGTACAGTGTAAAAAGCGAGAATAAAGCCCCCAACGAAGACCGCCAGTGCCGCCCCCGTGAAGACACGGCTCCCTTTATCTTTTAGCGGCCGTTTTCCCATTTTGCACAACCCCGTAAAATAAAACCCAGACCGTCCGAGCGTGCGTATCAATTAAGGGAATAACGAACGACGCCAAAGGACGGCTGCATGGAGTGCCCGTGCAAGATTGCGTGCTAAATCTTCTTCAGTATTTCTATCGGCTGCTTACGGATACTTCTACAACCCCACCCCGTTTTTCAACGCTGCGTGAGGTGGTTGGCCGGCAGCAGCGCTTTAGCATGAGAAGACTTACAGGCGATATACCCCGGGAGACTCGAAAGCTGGCTTACAATTTACCGACAACGGCTGATTGTCCTTGAAAGTGCCAAAATTTGGGGATATGCTTGGTTTAGCATGAAGCCGGAAGGGGGAGGAATGGTGCCGAAAGGAACGGGGGGTTTTGGGGCGGTGCTGATTACAATCCTTCTCGGAATCTGTCTTTGCGGGTGCTTCGTCCGTCAAAACTTCGAATATGGACACACCTTCTGGCACACCCGGCACATGATGTGGGCGTGCGCCGTTACGTTAGGTTCATACTCGGCCAGGATGCCCGGGTCAACGTGCTTACCCGTCAGGTGTCTACCGACCATGCATCCTTCGGAGTCAACCTTGTAGTCGGACAAAGCGCCCACCGGACAGGCCTCGACGCACCGGTTGCAGTCGCCGCAGAAGTCCTCTGCCAGAGGCTCATCGTATTCGAGGAGCGCGTCGGTTATCACGCAGCGGAACCGCACCTGCGGCCCGAACTCCCTGGTGATGATCAGCGAGCTTTTTCCCATGGAGCCTAGACCGCCCAGTTGCGCCAGATGTTTATAGGAAATCAAGGGATATCCGGCATAAACTGCCAGCCTTTCTTTCTGCATAAACAGAGCCAGGTCGCGCTGGCAGACACTCAGCCCCATTTCCCCCATAAAGACCCAACTGCCGCCCTTGCGGGTCGTGAGATCACAGGCGTCATCCCATAATCCGAACCCCAGGACAACCACCGACCTGGCGTTTTCCAAGTAGTCGGTGGTTCTTTTCAGTCGGCTATTTTTCCACACTACCGGTGTCCCGGCATAGCGGTCGATCGCGTCTGCCGAAACAATTCCGACCATATCGGCGCCCAGCTCATAAGCCTTTTCCTTAATCCGGTTTGTCAACATCACGGCATCTCCTCCGAGAATGTAAGGTTCCTGCAGCAGCCCTGGGCAGACCGGCTCGCGCCAGATTCCTGCGCTGACCCGTCTCGGCGCTCGTCGCCCAGCACTCAACCCAGTAATTGGTAGGCTTCCTTACAAATAAGGTTGCCTTTGACCACGAAGAAAAGAGCCGTTTTTTTGGTTGAGTGCTGGGCTACCGCGCAAACTCGGCGTCCCTGCCTTAATTAGAAGTGAGAGGCCGGAGGTTGGAGGTTAGTAACTTTGTGAGAAATCAGCATCGCTGATTTCTTCAAAAATCCC
>JBFLVI010000105.1:0-2375 GCA_040758635.1 Bacillota bacterium
CTAAGCGGGCCGTTTGCCAGCCGGCCTTTTGTGAAGTATGTGTTGCGTGAACTTGTTTCGCTACGGCGTTCTTATACAGGGTTTTAAAATTCTGCGGGAGTTTACCTACTAAACCTTGACACGGTCGTAAAGTTGCGGGGGGTTGTCTTAAGTTGATTTTTATGGTAATATTAAAAAAGTAATACCAAATTACTTCTTAAAAAATAACCGTAAAACACCGGTAAAACTTGTAGCAGGGCAGGTCGCTGAGTTCTCTTCTGGAGAAGGGAAGCGGGGGAACCAATTTTTTCGGGGTGAATCCCGACACTCAACTCCTTGTCTCATTATTGGTTTGGCTGACGGTTTGTCCTGGAACGGAAGGTATACCGAATAACAAGAGGAATGAGAATCGGAGTTGAGTGTCGGGTAGGGTTATCTTTCAACCCGAACCCGTCAGCTAACCCCGTAAGCGTGGAAAGTAGAGCCGGTGAAAGGCTTTCGCGGCTGTTAGCCCGCTTTTCTCTCCAGAGAAGGCGGGCTTTTATGTTGGGGATCAAAAAGGGGGGATGGCCAATGGCGAGGTTGACGTTGCAACTGCCCTCTAACGCGAAGATGGTGGTGGTTTCGAACCGCGGACCTTTTGTCTTTGAGGAAACCCCCGGTGGACTCCGGAAGAAGGAAGCCGTCAGCGGTCTTGTTTCCGCCCTCCTGCCGCTTTTTCGAGTGGTCCCCGGCATCTGGGTGGCCTGGGATGGGTGCATCGCGTCCGGAAAAGAAATCAATCTCACCTGTCAGGAAGGAAATCTCAAATGGCTGGGAGTTCCCCTGACGCAGGAGGAAATTGCGCTTTACTACGACGGTTTTTCCAACCAGGTGATCTGGCCGCTCTGCCACTACTTCATTGAGAAGTGTGTTGTTGACTCCGAGTGGTGGGAGGGGTACAGGGCGGTTAACCAGAAGTTTGCCGCTTTCACCAAAAAAGCCTCCGGTGACGCCGACCTCGTCTGGGTTCACGATTATCATTTAGCGCTGGTGCCGGCGTTTCTGCGGCGTCGGGGAGTCGACAGTAAAATACCCAAAATCGGATTCTTCTGGCACATTCCTTTTCCCGGACCCGATACCTGGGAGGTAATTCCCTGGGCGCGGGATATTGTTGAAGGTCTGTTGGGAGCGGACGTTGTCGCTTTCCACGTTTCGAAATACGTGGAAAACTTCTTGAGCTGTGTAGCTGCTTTCACCGACGCCACCATCCTTCCCAACCGCAGAAGTGTTCTTTACCGCGGGCGGATGGTCGACGTCCGGGCGATACCCGTGGGCGTCAACCACGAGCTTTTTACCGCGCTGGGCAAGGACGAGGCGGTCAGGGAGCAGGCGGCTGTTTTGCGCAGGCAAATCGGAACGGAGAAAATCTTTCTCGGGGTGGAACGGTTGGATTACAGTAAAGGCGTTCTGGAACGCCTGGCGGCTTTTGAGCATTTTTTGGAAGCGGCGCCGGAATATCACGGCAGGGTTGCACTGGTGCAAATCGGCGTTCCCACGCGCAACGGCATCGGTCCTTACAGCGACCTGCGCCGTCAGGTGGAAATGATGGTCGGGCGCATCAACGGGCGGTTCGGTGCTCCTTCCTGGACCCCGGTGCGGTATTTTTACCGTGCTTTCACTCAGCGGGAGCTTGCCGCTTTCTATTTGGCCGCCGATGTAGCCGTGGTCACGCCCCTCAGGGACGGATTGAATCTGGTGGCCGCCGAATACTTGGTGACCAAAGATGGGAACTCCGGCGTCCTTGTCCTAAGCCGTTTAGCCGGGATTGCGCAGCACCTGCAAGAGGCTTTGCTGGTCAACCCGTACAATGTTGCGGAAATCGCCGTGGCGTTCCGGCGGGCGATAGAAATGCCGGCGAGCGAACAGCAAGCCCGTCTGGAAGCGCTCAAGCAGCGGCTTACCCGGCGGACGGCCAACGCGTGGGTGACGGCCTTTTTAAAGGTGGTGCTGGAGCACGAAGTGGGCAAGGCTTCCGCCGGCTATTAGCTTAAAGAGAAGAGACAGGTTCTTATGGGTGTGAGTGGGGGGTGGGCAGCACCCCGTCGAGGTTGTAGCAAACCGGGGGCGAAGTATAAAAGCGCCCCCAACTTTTTCTCTGTTCGTTTCGGGCGGCGTCTCCGGCGCGCGCCGGGCTTCACCCGGGCCGGTTTATTGACATCCGGGAGCGGCCGCAATATAATTTTACTTGGGCGCGAGCGGGGGAGTAGCTCAACTGGTAGAGCAGCGGTCTCCAAAACCGAAGATTGTGGGTTCGAGTCCTGCCTCCCCCGCCAGAGAACCCAAGCCCAACTGTACCAGGGCTTTCGAGAAGTACCCCTAGGAAAAAATTGCCACAGTTACCAGCGTAAAAGCAG
>JBFLVI010000106.1:0-2322 GCA_040758635.1 Bacillota bacterium
CACCATATAAATCAATGGTTTATGCGCCCCTCTGGCGTCAACCATCACTCTAAATGTCAACCAACTGTCAACGCCATGAAGCCCAAGGTCGCGCGCGGGGCGGTTGTGCTTGCTCGGGTGTTTGACCTTGGCGCCAGCCTTCGGCCCGTTCGGGCGCTCGGGAGGGGACCCGCTTCGCGGGGAGGGGCCCGGCGTCCGAACGGGCCGAAGGCGAGTGCAGCATGTCAACGCCCGAACAGTAGGCACCGTTACCGCCCGTCGCGTCGCCGTCCCCTCCTCGCCGAACCCGGCTGTTTTGGCCGCATGGATGCGGCCTTCTCGCGGGGGTGCCATGGATGGTGAGGGGGCCGCAAGTGGCCCCCTTGCTGACCACCTCGACGCCGCCAACCACGTCAAGATTTGTGCGCCGCCCTGAGGGCCAAGGGGTTAAGGCGCTTCGCTTCCTCTAGGTGGTCTGGCGCAAGGTGCGCATAACGCATGGTCATTTGTAGGGACTGATGTCCAAGGATTCTTTGTAGGGTGAGGATGTTCCCTCCGGCCTGCATGAAGTGACTAGCGAAGGTGTGCCGCAGGACATGGCTTAGTTGTCCTGCGGGAAGCTCAAACCCGGCCCGTTTCACCCCCCCCCTGAAGGTGGAATAACACGATGTGAATAGCCGTCCACCGGGGCGGCGGATCGTCTCGTAAAGCTCCTTGGTGATGGGCACGCTACGCACTCGTCCGTTCTTTGTTTCTCCGAACGTCACGCGCTGGGGTGTGATGTGTTCGGCGCGCAGGCTCTCTGCCTCGCTCCAGCGTGCGCCAGTGGCAAGGCATACACGCGCCACCTTTCCGGCGTCTGGGTTCCTGCTGGCGTCCAGCGTGGCCAGAAGGGTGTCGATCTGCTCTAGAGTGAGGAACGAAAGTTCTTGCTCGTCGGTTTTGAGCTTGCGCACCAATGCCAAAGGGTTTTCCCCCTTCCAGTGCCCTAAGCGTCGCAACTCGTTGAACAGGGCGCGCATGTAGGCGAGTTCGTGGTTAGCGGTGTTCTCGCCTACCTCGTCAAGCCTTTTTGCGCGATAGCTGACAAACTCGGCCGCCGTGAACATGCTTGCCTGTGGGTTCCCCATACGCTCGGTGATGGCGTTCAGCTTGCGCCGCCTGCTTTCTCCGTCCTTGAGTCCCACTCCGTGTAACTGGTGCCAAGCCTCTACTAGGTCGCTTAAGCGTCTGCTATCCTTTTTCTCGGCCTGCCAAGGCTCCCCGCTCTGTGCCTTGTGCTGGGCGAATCTCTCGAAGCGCAATGCTTCCGCCTTGGTGTCAAAGGATTTGCGGATTCTCCGCCCCCCTCGTCCACCTGGCTGGATATCTACCTGCCATTTTTCACCGCTCTTCTTGATCGCCATGCAGCCTCCGCAAGATCGGGGGACGTCCTTGTAACACGTCTATACAACTAACCACCCATGCCGTCAATGTCCCACAGTGATCCACTCATGCCACCATGTTAACGTATGACTTTGTATTACACAATATGACGTGGTAAGATCATTCTATGCGTAGAAACTTCACTGCTGATATGCGCCGGGAACTCATAGATGCCCTTGTTGAAGGGGGTATGGGTTTTCGTCGGGCTGTCCAACAACTCAAGCATCGTGATCCCACTTCGTTGCTTGCGATGTATGACGAGATGAAGCGGCACCGGGCTGAAGAGTTGCCAAAGCCATCTTCGCTAGATGTTGTGCAAGGTCATAGTCTTGATGAGGTGCTTTCGCGGCCCGAGGTGCGGGCGCGCTTGGAATCCAAGGGGGTTCCCCTTGTCCAGTATGGGAAGCCTGTCATTGGTGATTGCTCTGCGGCGTCTACCGTTGATTTCTCTAAATCTGCTTCTGCTGATATTTCACCGCCCCCTTCCTTACTGCCTCAAAAGTCTAGAAAGACTAGAAAGGTGACGTATTCCTTCAAGATTGATCCGGGTGTTTTAGAGCGTCTGCGTGAGCGTGCGGAAGTTGAAGAGCGGGATGTTAGTGATTTGATTCGTTTGGCTATCAACTACTATCTTAAACGGGGGGATTGATCTTGAGCTTGCGTTATCTTGAATTGTCATTTGAGGATCAGCAGCCGAGGTGCATCATGTGGCTTCTGTGCTCAGGGTGCTGAACTATCAGTTTCAGGACTTGTGTGAACGTCAACGCAAGGCCACGCGTCGTCCTTCTCCTGCTTCTCTTTCGGTAGTGTCAACCGAGTGTCAACTTCGAAGTGCTGAATAGTGGAAAAATGAGGGCACCCGCTTTGCTATCATGCTGATTTTTCTAGCAAAGTGGCGCAAAGTGTTGAAAGGGAAGG
>JBFLVI010000107.1:0-2277 GCA_040758635.1 Bacillota bacterium
TTCTCTATTAACCCGTCTGGAAAGAAGGAGACTATAGTAACACGCGGCTAAAATTGCAAGCCCCAAACACCTTCGGCGCCAAGGCTTTTGGGCTACTGTTTACCTATGGACTGTCGAACTCGGGTCTTGGCTGGCCGGAAATTGCTGTAGAAATTGGTTGGTTACTGGAGCAGCGTTCTATTCCGTGGAAAACAACGACATTTGCTGGAAGTAATTATAGCAAAAAAAAATCTACAACAATTTAGAATTTTTCGTAATGGATACCGAAACACAGTCCAGTTCTTCCGCCACGGGTCAAGCAAAGGCAGCAGGAGCATCAAAAGGTAAAGGCCCAAGATCATCAGCGGCTCGAAAACCGCCCCGTTGAGGGGCATCGCTTCCG
The DNA here is from genome assembly GCA_040758635.1 of Bacillota bacterium. Lineage (GTDB taxonomy): Bacteria > Bacillota > Desulfotomaculia > Desulfotomaculales > Ammonificaceae > Yes71-27. The sequence continues at coordinate 383 of JBFLVI010000107.1, forward strand.
GAAGCTTTAAATGGATTTAAAACCGCTTTCCCGATCAACCCCGCCAGGATCACCCCCAGCGGCCAGTCCAGTTTCAGGGTCTCCCAGTTGAGGGAATAGCCTTCGCTTTTATTTTCTTCCCGCACGACCTGCCGCCACCCCTTTTCTTTCCGCCGCCTTTGCTATTTGTAGCTGCCTCGCCCGCTTCCTTTCGAGCCTTCTCGCCCGAAACCGCAAGGAACCAGGCCGCCGCCTCCTGGAAAACGGTTGTGTTCAGCGCGTAGTAGATATTTCGATATTTAGCATATTATCTAAATATCCGCCAGCCTTAAGTTTATCATTCCGGGCACCGGCTCGCGATACCCAACCGTTGAAAAAAACGATTGAAAAAGCCAGACTTTTCACATCGGCTGAAAGTTGCGCTGCGGACGGCAAACGTAACGGAAGTAGTGCCTTCCGTCCAGAAGGAATGGCAGGAAAATGCGTTTGCTGAGTAGCTTCGCCGACGGCAGGTCTAAGGAAGATGTCCCCTGTTATTCCCGGGAGAAGATGTTCTCTACGAAGCTTAAAAGCAGGCCGAAGAAAACAAAGGTGGCGACTGTGCAACCCCAGCATAGTTGCTCTATTACGTTCATCCGGAATAGTAAGAGATAGAAAGAAAAGGAAGAGCCCGCAAGAGTCAATAGAACAGCAAAGAGGTTGATGAGCTTGCTTTTACGGGAGAAGATGCTCAAAACCAGTAAAACTGCTGCGGTTGCAGCGCCGGCGAGAGCAATCGAGACGGTTCCTTCGGTAGGAGGACAGCCCGGACAAAAAACAATATTCAGTTTGGCGGTCTCGTAAAGGGAAAGTCCGGACAGAAGAAAGAGGTTTACCAGCGCAAGAATAAACGCCGGTTTGTTTGCTTGTGCGAAAATCGTTCTTATATATGTATATATCCGGTTCTTTTTCGCTCCTTCGGATGTTTCTTCTGGTTCTGACGCTGATTTTGCTTTTGGTACCGGGATTTGCCGCCACGAGATGAACAGGCTGATAACTAACAGGGGCGCAAGTAAAAATGCCGTTTTTGCTGTGGGGTACCCGACAGACCATTGCAATCCCTCGCTTGGCACATGGATTTGATTTGCCTTCCATGGACAGTTGAAGAACCTGGTGAAACCGCTGGTGAGCTGCCCGCTCAGGCCGAAGTGCAACCAGCCGATTAACGCGGTAAACCCCGCTATTTTTTCGGAACGGGAAAGGGCAGTTACCTTTCGGACCTTGCCTTTGATCCGTATCACCAGCAAAATGATCAGCGACAGGGAAAAGACAAGGAAGGCGTACCCGCTGAGATTAAGCACCACGCTCAAGAAACCGAGAAGTTCACAGTAATGCTGACAAACGGCTAGTTCGGCGGGTGTTGTTCCGGCGCCGTAGTATTCAATGCTGTATTTGATTGACGTTAGTGAACCATTGACAAAACCAAACAGAAGGCCGCACACAGATGAAAGCACGGCAAGAAGAATCACCGGATCAACATTGTGACGGTTTTTTTTCGGCAACAGCATCGCTAATACCGATATAGTGACAGCGGTAGTACCGAACGCAAGCAGAATGCTCATTCCACAATTGGTCATCAGTTCGTCAGGCATTTCACTAAGCCCGCTGTCCCGGAAAAAGAGGTGCCATAAGATGCTCCACGCGATAAAAATAACGGTTTTCTGCACCCGCAAGTGACTTCACCTCAAGTAACGTAACGGCTCCCCGCTGATCCCGGGGAGCCGTTACTCGATAATTTTACCAGTACTCGGAGCTTGTCCCTACCTTCGTAGAATTTCGGTGACAGCCCCTCTCTCCTTTTTTTCACGCCGTAGCATAGGCAGGTGTAATCTCACCATCCTTTCTCCGGAGCATTTCTCTTTGCAGAGCCACCCGTA
>JBFLVI010000108.1:0-2231 GCA_040758635.1 Bacillota bacterium
ATCTACAAATCCGTGTGCCTATGGATTTTTGGATTTTGTCTATGTATCAGAACCTCAAACCCTTGCAAATCAAAGATCGTGCCTCGAAACAGCGCTAATAAATGCCTCGGTACTGTCGAACTCCGGGAAACGCAAGGCAGCATAAGGCCCCCGCCAACCCGAAAGCCTGCGGGGGCCTTACCGGTGGACCTGCTGTTATTCAGATTCTTCCGCAAGGGCCGCCTTTAAAACCAAAACCGCAAAAGCCCCTCGGTCCGAACCCTTTGCGTGGTCCCATTAGTAACCATTTAGCGTCAATGCCGTTTTCCTTCGCCCACGCCGTTACTTCTTCCCGCAACTGCTGCAGAGCCTCGTGCCTTTCTTCCGGCGCGAGGTCCCTTAGCGCCTCAAGTTTTTCCTGCATCTCCTTCCTTTTGGCTAAAATGGCTTCTTTTTGCTTCTCGGTGATCGTGCCCTCTTTTACTTCCTGGTCCAGTCTTTCCTCGATCATTGCCTCCCGCTTCGCTTCTCTTTCCTTCCGGTCTTCCTGCAGCACTTCATTGACCTTGGCCGGATCGAGGTTGAACTTCTCGACCAGTTTCTGGATTACCGGCGGGAAGTTATAGTCGGCCTGGGTTTCTGCAGCTATAGCGCTTAAGCCGTATGCTCCCACTAATACCGAAACGCAAGCGAGAACGACCAAAGCAAGTACCGCCTTAAGCCTCACCTTGCTCACCCCCTTTCCTCCGAAGCCGTCATCTTAAGCATGTGACCGTCGCAAGCCGACCCGGAAAGGAAACGAAACCACCTTCGGTCCGGTACCCTGATTCGCGCCCGGATCAGCTTCTAAGTATATTATTTTGCACGGGCCTGAGAAAAAGCTTAAGACGGGGGGGAAATGCGAAAAAATTTTTTGCGCTGTTTAAGCGGTAGGGAAACAGTGAACGTGGTACCCTTACCCGGCGTACTTTTCACGTCCACCTTGCCGTGGTGCCTGTCAATAATGGTTTTTGCAATCGCCAGGCCCAGCCCGTATCCTTGTACCTGGCTTTTTGTCCTGGAAGCGTCGGCGCGGTAAAACCTGTTGAAGATGTAGGGCAGTTCGCTGGCTCTGATGCCGACCCCGAAATCTTGCACGGTGATGACCGCTTCGTTTTTCCTGGTAGTGGCGGCAACGTTGATCGCCCCATCTTCGGGACTGTATTTTATCGCGTTATCTAAAAGGATGCCGAAAAGCGTGGCAAGGGCAGCCCTATCCCCCTGGAGTTTTATATCTTCCAGGCTGCTGGTGATCTGGATCCGCTTTTCATCGGCAAGAGGCCGGATTTGCTCAACCGCTTCCGTAAACGCTTCTGTAAGACTAACCTCTTCGAAGTCACGGCTGGGAAGGCCCCTCTCATACCTGCTTAGCGTAAGCAGGTGGTCGGAAAGCAGTTTCAACTTGTCGATCTCCTGAAGGACGCTTTGCATCAATTCTCGAGCCTGGCCCTGATCGAAGCGCGGATCGCGGAGCGCTACTTCGATTTCCGTCTTCATCGCGGTTAAGGGTGTACGCAGCTCGTGTGAAGCGTCAGCTACGAACCGTTCCTGTTCGTGAAGCATCTCCTCGATGGGTTTAAGGGTTCTGCCAGCTAAAAAGTAGGCGGCGAAGCCGGAAAGCGTCAGTAGGCCGAGGTTGATAAATACCAACTGAAGGGCTATTCTCTTTTTTGTTTCCTCGAAAATCATTGGATCATAAGGTGGGCGCGTGGCTCTAAAACCCGGGAAAAGGTGTGGCGGCGCGCCTTCTTCAGATGGACGAGCCTCTTTTTGTTCCACGAAGCCGCGTAACGCCTGCAAGCGGAGACCCCGCCGGACTTCGACCGTCAGGCCGGTATAGACAACCAGACTGAACGACACGCTGATGATCGTGATAATGAGCAGGTACCAAGCCGTTAGTTTGATCCGCGCCGGGCGAAACATCTACTTATGGCCTCCGATTTTGTACCCGAAGCCGCGCACGGTATGTATCAGGGGCGGCCGGTCCTTGAACGCCTTATCAATTTTATTTCTCAAGTACCCTATGTAAACCTCCACCGTATTCGGCAGCACATCGGCATCATAATTCCAGACGTGGTTGATGATCTGGTCTTTGGTGAGAACCCGTCCCTGGTTTCGCATCAGGTACTCCAGGAGGGCGAACTCCTTTTTAGAGAGCTCGATATTTTTATCCGCCCGCTTTACCTCAAAGGTCAGCGTATTCAGGCTTAAGT
>JBFLVI010000109.1:0-2218 GCA_040758635.1 Bacillota bacterium
CATGAAACGCCTGCTTCCCCTGCTGCTCCTGGCCCCGTTGCCCGCCCTGGCGAACGAGGCCGGGCTCTGTCCACCGGGCGCCACCGAGCTGCAGCTCGAGGCCAGCGCCGAGCGCGACGTGACCAATGACACCCTCCACGCCCGGCTGGTCATCGAGCGCGAGGGACTGGAGCCGGCGGCGCTGGCCGAAGAGGTCAATCAGCTGGCCGTTGATGCGATGCAGGCCGCCCGGGCCGTGCCGGCGCTCCGGCTGACCTCCGGCGGCTACCGCACCCAGCCGGTCTATGCCCCCAAGGATCGCCGCATCGAGCGCTGGCAGGTGCGCCATGAGTTGCTGCTCGAGTCCAGGGACTTCCCCGCCGCCATGCGCTTCGCCGCCCGCCAGCAGGAGCGGATGGGGCTCGACGGGTTGTGGTTCGGTCTCTCTGCCGCCGCGCGCGCCGAGACCGAGACCCAGCTGATGCAGGAGGCCACCCGCAGCCTGATGGCCCGCGCCGAGGGGTTGCGCCAGACCCTGGGACGGCCCAGGGTGGAGCTGCGCCGCCTCCAGCTCAGTCCGCAGGGGGGTGTCGCGCCGCGGCCGATGGCGCGCGCCATGCTCATGGAGGCGGCCAGCGCCCCGCCGCTCGAGGTGGAGGGCGGGGAAAGCACGATCGCCGTGCAGGCCGGCGGCATCGCCTGCGTCCTGCCCTGAATCGCCGCCGTCCGATGGACCTGGTCGCCGGCATCGACTTCGGCACCTCCGGGGCGCGGGCCTGCGTGCTCGATGTCGGGGGACGGCGCCTGGCCGAAGCCGCCATCCCCCTGCCCGCCCCGCTTGGGGCCGCTGACGGCGGCCGGGAGCAGGACCCCGAGCTGTGGTGGACGGCCCTGCGCGCCCTGCTTGGCGAACTTGCCCGCCGGGTCGATCTCGGCTCCCTGCGCGCGCTCGCCATCGACGGCACCTCGGGCACCCTGGTCGTCTGCAACGACGACGGCCGCCCTCTGCATCCCGCACTGATGTACCACGACGCCCGCGCCAAGGGCGAGGCCGCGCGCATCAAGGCCGTCGCCCCGCGCGAGAGCGGCGGGCACGGCGCGACCTCCAGCCTCGCCAAGCTGCTCTGGCTCAGGGCGAGGGGGCTGCCCGCCGCCGCCCGCGCCCTGCACCAGGCCGAATGGCTCGCCGCCCGCCTGCTCGGCCGCTTCGACCTCGGTGACGAGAACAACCTCCTCAAACTCGGCTATGACGTGCTGGAGCGCCGCTGGCCGGACTGGCTCGGCGCGCTCGGCATCGATCCGGGCTGCCTCCCGCTGGCGCGTGAGCCGGGCACGCCGCTGGGGCGGATCGATGCCGGGGTGGCCGGGATGCTCGGACTCTCGCCGGATCTGGTTATCGTCGCAGGTACCACCGACAGCATCGCCGCCACACTGGCCAGCGGGGCCTCTCGAGTCGGCGACGCCGTCACCACCCTTGGCACCACCCTCGCGCTCAAGGTCTTTTCCGATCGCCCGGTGTTTGCGCCGGAGTACGGCGTCTACAGCCATCGGCTGGGCGATCTGTGGCTGGCCGGCGGGGCCTCCAACAGCGGCGGCGCGGTGCTGCGGCAGTATTTCGATGACGCGGCGCTCGAGGCCCTGTCCGCGCGCATCGACCCCCGGCAGGACAGCGGCCTGGACTACTACCCCCTGCCCGGTCCTGGCGAGCGCTTCCCCATCGCCGCCCCCGATCTCGCCCCGCGTCTGGACCCGCGCCCCGAGGATGATGTCCGTTTCCTCCACGGCCTGCTCGAGGGCATGGCGCGCATTGAGCGTGACGGCTACCGCCGCCTGCATGAGCTCGGTGCCCCTTGGCCCGCGCGGGTGCTGAGCATGGGAGGCGGGGCGCGCAATCCGGCCTGGACGGCCCTCCGCGCCCGCCTCCTCGGCGTGCCGGTCGAGTCCTGCCCGGACGCCATCCCCGCCTGCGGGGCGGCACGGCTGGCCCTCAGGGGGCTGTCGGCATGAAGGATTTCTTCCATGGACTGCGCGCCCCCTGGCGTGGCCTGCGCCAGATGTGGCAGCCCGGCTTGCGCCGTTACGTCCTCGTCCCGCTCGTCGTCAACGCCGCCCTGTTCATCGCCGCCATGGTCTGGCTGCTGACCGCGCTGGATTCCACCCTGCGCGAGTGGCTGCCCGACTGGCTGGCCGGCCTGCTCTACCCCGTGTTCGCGTTCGCCCTCGGCCTGCTGACCCTGCT
>JBFLVI010000110.1:0-2200 GCA_040758635.1 Bacillota bacterium
GCCGTTGCGGAAGCTGATCGAGGGCTACAACGCCACGCCGAAGGCCCAGCGGCAGGCCGTCCTCGACCACATGATGGCGAACCCGAAAACCCGCGAGCACGTGCGCGGCCTGATGGCCGAGCAGCGGGAGAACAGCCGCGATCATGGGCTGTCGTTCGGCTAAAGCGCCAACGACCGGGGCATGGAGCGGCAAAAATAATTCTTGCGTCACTGCAAATGTATGGTATAGTGTCACTACTGACACGGAGAAACCACCATGACCGACGCACTCAGCGCACTTTTCGGCAAAGCCGATTACTCGCACATCGCCCGCGATGCCACCGTTACCGTGAGCATCACCGCCGCCGAAATGGCCGCGCTGCTGGGCGCTTATGACCGTGGCCTAGACGCACTCGACCAGGACGAGCGCGACGGCCTGAACGCCGTTATCGGCAAGCTGAAAGATGAGCTGTGGCCGTGAAGGACGAGAAGGACAAAAAGACCGGCAACCTCTTGGCGTCATCCGGCGCGAAGCGTCAAGCGGCCTATGCCGAGCGGCAGCGGGCACTAGGACGGCGGCAGCGTTCCTACTGGCTGACAGACGTTGAAGCCGAGCAGGTGGCGGCATTCCTGGAGCAGTTGCGGGCCGGGCAGAAGGAGGGCGAAGCATGAAGCGAATGGGCGATCTGTTGGGCCGCATCGAGGAGCTGCGCGAGCAGGCCAAGCAGCGGGCCGAGCGTGAGAAGCGCGACCCTCTGCCGGGTGCGCCCCTGCCGAAAAACGTGGTGCAGCTCCCACTATGGCCGGAGCCTGTCCGGGCGGTGCCGAACGGCTTCCTGCGGTCGGCCCTGTTCGGCGCGATCGCCAAGGGGCGGCGGCGGTACATCAACGGCGAGGATCTCGCCGCCGTCGATGGCGTGACGATCCGCTACAAGGGCGAACGCCTCGATCAAGGCGACCTCGACGTGTGGGAAAGCGTGCTGCACGCCGTGCGCCTTCAGGAGCTGGGCAGTCAGTGCCGCGTCACTTCCTACGCCCTGCTGAAGCTCATGGGCAAGACCGACACCGGCAAGAACCGGGCGACGCTGCACAACCGCATCGAGCGGCTTGTAGCCAATGCCGTGACGGTCAAGCAGGGCCGCTACACCTACATCGGCGGCCTGATTCGCTTCGCGGCCAAGGACGAGGAAACGCAGGAGTGGGTCATCGAGTTGGACGAGAAGCTGCGCCCGCTGTTCGCGGGCGACCAGTTCACGCAGATCGAATGGGCGGTGCGCCATGCACTGGACGGCCAGCAGCTCGCCCAGTGGCTGCACGGCTTCTACGCCACGCACGCCAAGCCGTTTCCCATGAAGGCGGAAACGTTGCTCAAGCTGTCGGGCGGCGAGAACGCAGACCCTCACAGCGGCAAGCAGAAGCTGCGGAAGGCGCTAGACGCTGTGGCAGAGGCCAGCGCGGCCCACGGCGAGGGGTTCAGCTACGAGATTCGCGGCGACCTCGTGCACATCGAGAAGCAAGCCAAGGGGACGCAGCGGCGGCACTTGGCCAAGAAGGCCAGCAAGCCCCGGAAGCCTCGCGGCTGATACCGTTCCAGCGCCTGCCGGATACCGTTCCAGCGGATAGGCGATACCGTTCCAGCGGATAGGCGATACCGTTCCAGCGGATAGGCGATACCGTTCCAGCGGATAGGCTATCCACAGGCCGAACAGGCCGCAAACCCGCGCCAGTGCTGGGTTTTAGCCTTTGGCGAAAACGAGCCTAATCCGGTTTTAATCCTTTCTTAATCATCGCGTGCCCTGCACGGGGCACCCCTGCGGGGTTCCCCCACCGCTTCGCGGCGGCTCCCCCTCCCGCATATCGAGGCCCCCAAAGGGGGCGAGCTGTCCCCCCTTCGCGCCCTACGGGCTTGACCAGCCCCCTTCGGGCTGGACCCCCGCATGGGGTCTTGCCCCATACGCCGCGGGAGCAGGGGCGGGCTACGCCCTTTCCTGCTCCCCGGCTGAGGCTATCGGGGTTCCGTAGGCGTCAAGGGCCGGGCTTCGCCCTCTCCGGGGCTGCCCGTGTCCTCGCCCTGCGGGCTGCGGGCCGCGCCAGCAGCCCCTACGACCCTTGACCCCTACTCCACCCATTGGCGTCCCCAAAACACGCCTCTACGGGCTTTCTGGGGCCTTGCAGGGGGGGTTTACGCCAGGAAGGGCAGTCAAGGGGTTGGTGCGGCCCG
>JBFLVI010000111.1:0-2101 GCA_040758635.1 Bacillota bacterium
ACCTCTTTCTGAACATGGACAACAACTGGCTTTACAACACGTCCTACGAAAGCGGCAGTCTCGATGGGATGGAGAACATCCGGCGGGCCAAGGTGCTGGCCATAAGAGAACTGAAAGAAGCTCATGAAGCGGGAGGGCCGGAGACGCGGCGGTACGCGGTGGAAGTGGACCTGCGGTTTAGGAAGGTCATCACTATGGAGAGCGGCCGTCACGTGCTCTTTTTCAGTCTCAAGAAAGAAACGGAGCGCACCGGTTGGCGGCTCGCGTACATCGGCACGGGGCCGTAGGTCTGGGAGAGAACAGCGTGAACCAGGATACTCCTTGATCACCGAGCCTGCGTTGCCGCCAAACCACCGGTGAGGATAGAGCCTGGGCGGCAGATATTGGCAGCATAGCAATACTAACCATCCTCAAAATCGCTCAGGGGTGGATTACAACAGATCGGCCGAAAAGGATCACTTTTAAGCCAGCCTCGTCCGCGGAGAAGGAAGTACGGGCGAAGATGTACAACGCGGAGTTACTCCTGAACGGCTTCGCCCAGGGTCATGAGGACGCCCTCCAACGTAAAGCGTGCGGATCTCTTCCGGAAGTTTCAGCGAGAAGCGCAGGAGGAGGGCAAAGGATGACGGGGCACGGCCCCGGTTGTAAAGAAGCCAGCGGACAAGGCGTTCTGCGTCGGTAACAAAGATACGAAGGTGTTCCCCGGGCGGAGTGCGAGTGGGTGCAAAAGATAGCTTATGACACGTGGTTTTGGCTTTGATGTGGTAGTGTACTTTTTAGTAGGTAACCGAGGGGGTAATGAAAGAAGAAGAGACCTCGGCGGCTGCTTCAAAAGAAGCAGCCGACTCCCGCGCAAAGGAGTGAGGTCTCGTACATTTGCCTTTTAGTTCAAGTTATCCTGCTGATAGTGCAGGGAATTTTTGAAGCGCTGCGCTCGGCCCGGAGATTTGAGGAATTAGAAGAAAGGATGCAGCGTTTAGTCCAGAGAGCGGCGTTAATCTTACTTGAGGAGGCCTTCAATCAGATTGGAGTTGCCCCGGTTTTGTGGACACCGTGGAGCTTTAATTTCACGCTATTGCAACCTGTTTCTCCATATACCACCTCCTTATCTGTTAAACTCAAGTAAAAAACGGGTAACCCAACACCAATCGGTAAAGCCTCACTCTTCATCTATTTTCCCGGATATCGGAAATGGTGCATGATCCTGCTTGGCCAGCGCAGGAGGTAGTCGCCTTCAGTAGCTACGGGCGCGGCGTTGTGGATCAAGAAAGGCACGCCGTCGGGGCGGCGCTTATCGGAGATGATGCCGATATGCTCGTAGGGCGGGCCGAAGACCACGATGTCGCCCGGCTGCCACTGGGTGAGGTTCTCCCGGTCGCCGGGCCGCACCACGGTAGTCAACTCTTGCGCGTGGCGCCGGAAGAAAACCGTTAAGTTCGCCACCCGGCGGAAGTCAATGTTCGGGTCAGGGTGCTTTCCCGTTTCGCCGTAGGCGGCAGGCGCCCGCCGGATGTCTTCGTCCACCATCTTTTTGAGGTCGTAACCTGCCTCCCGGAACGCCTGCGCGACGATGTCGGTGCAGGCGCCCCGCCCTTCCGGCGGGTAGCCGCCGGCATAGTAGCCGGCGTCATAGCGGGTGCGGCGCTCTACTTCCCGGCGCGCCCCGGCCACAAAATCCAGCGCGTCAGGCACACCGTTTCCATTAGCGTCGTGCTTTTCCACAACCAGCGGTATCTCCAGGCGCGGCCCGGGCCTAAGCTTGTGTAGCCAGTCCGGGTAACCGAACCGGCAGAGGATTTGCTCTCGGAAAACGATTATTATTGCGGTCACGACCGATAAGGTTAGGAAAAGGCCCACCGCCCGTTTAAGGGGCACGGGTAGCTTACCCTCCTGTCCGGCTGCCTTTGGTACCTGAACGCAAAGAGTAAGAAAAAAAATAAAAGCGCCCGCGGCCTCGCTCGAACTCAAGCCGTGGGCCGCCAGCACCACTCGCCTTAAAGATAAGGCCTCAACGGGAAGAACGCGCTTCGCAGTCCAATCGCTCCCCGATGCCACCCACTTTAAAGATAAGGGCCAACTAAACCCGGGTCAAGGTATTTTT
>JBFLVI010000112.1:0-2080 GCA_040758635.1 Bacillota bacterium
CTTGAAGAGGAAAGCGAAGGCCCCGCTGGCTTGCTTCTCCCAAACCTCAACCCACTGGTTAGGCAGGCCGGAGTCGGAAATTGCATCCTTCAACTGAGCCACAACGGGCGCATGGCCAATGGCAAAGAAATAAGGCTTGTCGCTCCAAATCTTGCTACTTATCTTCTCGGTCCCATCGGTGGGGCTGATGGCGGTAACGACATAAGCCACGCGGCCAGCATCCAGTGGATCCACCTTCACCCAGCCCTGGGTGTCGGTGGTTACAGACATGACTGTTGCATGGTCCCCTGCGGCAGACCAGCGCTTGATAGATACGGCCTGGTTTGCCCGGGGCAGGCCCGTCTGACCATCAAGGACCTGCACTTGCAAACGCCCTACGCGGAAGTCAGTCCATCCGGCCTTGGTGATATCAGGGGAAGAGACCCAATAGCCGAAGGGTTTGGAGGACAAGACGACGTGCTTGCCTTTGGCGATGCTATCCACATCGAAATAAGCCAAGCCATTGGCATCCGTGATGCGCTTGGCGAGCCAGACCAAGGAGCCATCGGCCTGCTTCTCGTAAGCGAAGACCTCCTGGTTGGTGATGGGGATGTCCTTGACGTGATCCGTGAGCCGGGCGGTGATGGGAGGATTCCCGACCTGGAAGTTAAACGCCCCGCCAGCCACGAACTCCTGGCTGTACTTCAAGCTCTGATCGATATTGCTGTTGGCCCGCAAGACATAAGGCCTACTCCCCAGCAAAGCCGGGTCCATCTTGAGCATGCCGAGGGCATCAGCCCGCAGATCGACGATGCCCTTCAATGAGCCATCGGGTTGCTTCTCCAGCAAGAGGACATCCCGCCAAGGGGCGGGACTGCCTGTTACTCCGTCGATCACTGTCACCTGGAGCTTGCCGGCAGCCAGGACATGGGGCCCTGGGGTGGTGATGTCGGGAGATGCGACGGCCTGCAAGAACGGCTGGGCGCGGAGCTGATACACCAGCCCCTGGGCCAGACCAGGCAAATCGAACCTGGCGAAGCCGCTGGCGTCGGACTTTTGCTTGAAGAGGAAAGCGAAGGCCCCGCTGGCTTGCTTCTCCCAAACCTCAACCCACTGGTTAGGCAGGCCGGAGTCGGAAATTGCATCCTTCAACTGAGCCACAACGGGCGCATGGCCAATGGCAAAGGAGTGAGTGCCAGGCCAAAGTTTTTTACTCACTTTTTCCAAGCCATCGGTGGGGCTGATTGCGGTAACCACGAATGGGACTGTCCCCACATCGGTCGGGTCAACTTTCACCCATCCTTGGGCATCAGTTGTCGCCGCCATAACTCCTACGTGGTTGCCATCAGCCGCCCATCGTTTGAATACCACTCCCTGGCCGGTTTTAGGAGCGCCTGTTTGGCCATCAAATACTTGGAGTTGGAGTTTTCCCAGGCGAAAATCGAACCAGCCCGGTGTGGATCGCTCGGAGGAACGAACCCAATAGCCGAATGGTTGTGCTTGAAAAATATAAGTCCGACCACTACCCAATCCTTCCAAATCGAAGGCAGCTTGGCCAGTGGAGTCGGTAATGCGTTTGGCCTGCCAAACTAAGCTGCCATCCGCGCGCTTTTCATAGGCCACAACAGCCTGATTGGGTATGCCAATGTCCTTGACGTGGTCAGTTAAACGAACAGTCAAGCTTGCTGGGGCTGCAAGTCCAAGCTGGGGGAGCATTAGTAAAAGCCACATCCCAGAAATAAGTAATACACGCAACATGATTTACCCCCCAGACCGCAGGCCTGCCCTGAAATATTTAATGTTGCCTAGTAGCCTTAGAACGCAGGGTGTGCCTAGGCAGAGCTACGAATGCAATCAATCAAAATTACAAGATAGGCATGAAAAGCCATGACATACAAAAGCTAAAACTGACGGCCAACTTAACGGCATCACCCCTGGTATATTTAGACCCGCTTGTAGATGTCCTCAAAGCGAACGATGTCATCCTCACCCAGGTAGCTGCCGGATTGCACCTCGATGAGGTGCAGGGGCAGCCTGCCCGGGTTGTCCAGGCGGTGGGTGCTGCCCAGGGGGATGTAGGTGGACTGGTTTTCCGACAGGA
>JBFLVI010000113.1:0-1999 GCA_040758635.1 Bacillota bacterium
GCATGACAATCTTGGCCCTGCTCGGCCTGCTTCCTCATGAGATCAAAATGACTCCAAGCTCGCTTTCGAGTCCATCCTCCTCAAGTACCTTGCTTGGCTGCCGGACGGACTCTTGTTGATACCCAGGCGATCACCGTCATCGATCCACCAAGTCCAACCAATAGCATCCTCCAACTTCGCAAGCGCTTCTCGCAGTTCTGCCCTGAAGTGGAAGTTGTGCTTAGCCTCACTCCCGCTCAAACGGTGGATGGTTTCCACCTTGAGCGGAAATGGCGCTGCATGACTCGTGTAAAAGCCATGAAGCCACTGAGCGAGCGGTTGCCTCTTAAGCATTTGTCGTTGCGCCCACTCAACTTGGCTCCATCCATCTGATCCGTACAGTGAAATGATGGAAGGATTTATCTGGATACTGTAGTGCCCAGTTTCATCGTCACGATCGCCGTGATGAAGCATTGGTCCGAAGTAAGCCCGTTTGCCCTCCTTGATTTCAACAACAGTAGACGCAAGGCGCGAAAACGATCCTTTGAGCCACTGAAGATCTTTGCCCCCAGTAGATCTTCCGATTGCCCGCAAGAATCCATGAGCCGAGAATTGGACTCGGCAGCCAAGCCCACCAGTTCGCGCAAGGTGCATGCACTGCTCCCAGACGTCCAAATCTGCTTGATCGAGCCGGGGTCCAGTCTGAAGGATGATCACATTTTTATAAGAGGCTATCGGCTCTTGCTGCATGAATGTCCTACGGCCACGCCTGATCGCTCCAAAAAGAGCAGATCGCAGTATGGTATTTGGAACCCCACGCACAGGATCGGGCCAGTGAGGGAGTCGATTCTGTTGGGATGGGTGATTTTGCGTCTGTGAATGAAACTGCAGAGATGGGCGCTCAAGATCATTAAGCCGCCCCCTTGGCCTGAACCCTTGGCTCTGCAACTCCTGATCGAGTAATTTTGACACAGTGGTCATTTGCCAACGCCACGCCCCGTCTGAAGGGGTTGCTTGCGCGGACGCCCGCGACCGCGTCTTACTGTCACCAAGGGGGTGGGCTCGGGAGGAGATGCGGTAGAAGCAGGTATCGCAACCCCTTCCTCATGCTGATCACCATCGCCTTGGCGCAGCCAGGTGAGAATGCTTGCCCGCTCTGCAATCAGAATGCCGCCCACCCTTCTGGCCGGGTAGCCCCGCGCCATCAGTTCGCCAAGACGGCGACGGAAGGTGGCAACACCAATACCCAAGACGCGGGCATGCTCTTCATGCCGCGTGATAATTTCTGTATCCATTTAGTGGCTCCAGGAACAGGAGCCAGCCAAGGATTAAAGCGCGCTGGAGTGAACCGGCGGCTGGCGTGCCGTCACCCGCTGGCGCGGGTGAGGATAGGCGTGGGAGTCAGGCGTGGGGAAAGACAAACGTGAGGTGCGCCTAGGCGGACCCGGTGAATCAAAGGCAAATCATCAATTGATTCCTGCTGCCCCCCCTCGGACGCAACAAGACATCGAAGCCACCCCAAGGTAGCCCACCCCTCCTCCTGCAATTTGTTCTGACGATTGGCGGCCCCTATCAGGGCCTTCCCCATCCTGTCAGCCCATGCATGAGCAGACCAGCCCCATAAGGCTACTACCACAGCCAGCAGAGTCCCGAGCAGGGCCGCCCACACTCCATCAGGGATCATCACCAAGAACCCTAGGAAGGCGGCTGAAAGTGGATGAGTCACCACCCGCAAAAACGCACCCTTAGCCCCAGACAGGCGCGGCGAGCAAATTTGAAGGTCGAGCGTTCCGTGTTTCATGTCCAGACAATATCAGACAACATATCAAAAATAAATAAATAAACCTTAAAATTCAATACGTTATTGCGCAAATGCGCACTTGCGTACTTGCGCATTTTTACGGCCTGATTCATTGATCCACCAGCGCTCATCACGCTGAACAAGCTCCCATGCGACACGGTCTGCCGCGTCCCCCATGCCCCGACTCAGCCCCCTCTTGCGTATGCAATAGCGCTGCTG
>JBFLVI010000114.1:0-1947 GCA_040758635.1 Bacillota bacterium
GCGGCGCTTATTCAAAAATCTTTCTACGAAGAGTGGTTCCGGCCGGCGCTCAAAGCATCGTGGGATCTGCTTAACCGGCTCGTCGAAGAGCAAGGGGGGCGTAAGCGGTGACGGTTTACAAGTGTTTGACACACGGTGTGGAGTTAATCCTCAGCCCCGGCAAGCGGGAAATAAAGATTCCGTTGAAAAAGGCCGAAAGCACCTGCTGCCTTCCAAAGATGAAAGAGCCCCGGGAGGGCGAGCAGGGCGCCTGCCGGATCGTGAAGGTTGGTGAGGGCTAAAAATGGCGCAACTTTTACCTGCGTTTTCTGATGTCCCGGAGAACCACTGGGCGGCGAATTACATCAAAATCGCCGTGGCGTTAGGCCTGGTGCGGGGTTATCCGGACGGTACCTTTCGCCCAGAACAACCCGTCACCCGTGCCGAGGGCACCGTGCTGGCGGTGAGGACCTTAGGCATAGGGGCGCTGGTGGCAGGATTATTTGCGCTCGGGGCGTACGTGAGTGCGGTCTACACCAAGCCTAAGGGGGGCGCGTAAATGTCCGGCATCGGCACAGAGAACCTGCGCGAGATCCTTGAGGAAGTCTTTGCGCCGAAATCGGCCTACAATTCCTCCACCGGCGCGGCGCTGACCGTCGCTTTGGACACCGGACCCTACGGCCGGACGGTGGCCCACGTCTGGGTGAGATCCTCGGCGGCGGCCACCTTCGAGGTGAAAGTTTCGCGAGACGGGACAAACTGGCGGCTGATTGACAGCATCAGCCTTACCGCAGCCGGTGAAGCGAACCGCGACTACAGCCTCGCCTACCAGCACATTCAGGTTAGCACTGCGGCGGCGAACGACAACGAGATCGAGATCAGCGCCAGTAGGTAAAGTCTGGAGGTGAGTATATGTCACCGGAAGAAAAGGGGAAATTTTATGCTACAGCTTGTAACCTGGTTTTTATCGGGATGGGCGTGGCTTTTTTGTGGTTGGGGCTTGATACATTATTACGGCTTCCGTGTTGTCAAAGAGGTGGGTAGGCGTGACGGATAAAACCGTAACTTTACTTTTCGGAGCAGGACTCGGGCTGGGTGTGCTCTACCTTCTGTTTAGCCGGCCGGCGGTCCAACCTCTACAGCCGCCACCGGGACCACCAACGCAGCCCGGCCCGGTGACGCCGCAGGCTACGCCGCAGATTATGACGGTAGAATACACGGTTAGTTAACGGAAGGGGGTGAAGAGGTGGCATTGTTAGACGTTATCTCCGGCGGCTTGGCCGGGAGGTTGGTCGGCGCTCTGCCGGTGCGCGTCGGGCAGCAGGCTTTGCCGATTGAGATTGAACCTGGCCAGAAGGTCGTTGCAAAGGTCACGATCCGCAACGCCGGAGGGCCAGGGGAAATCAGTGTCTGGACATCACGAAGCGGCTGTTTCTCCGACATCGCCGCGCAGAAGGCGTTTTTCGAGTCCGGGGAGACGAAGAGCTTCAACTTTACCTTCGACTTGTGGAAAACCTGCGCCGGGCAGGACATCAACGTGGAATGGCACGCTTCGGGTCCCGGTGGGCAGGGGTACAAAAGATTGAACCACTACCCCGCATTTAGGATGAAGGCGTTGCCTGTGCCGCCGGCACCCGAGTTTGTGGTCGAATACACGCCGGCCTAAACCACAGAGGGTACACGGTGCCTTAATATTTCGCGCGAAATATCTTCGCTGGTTGGCGAACTGGGGGTAACGGTGTGTGCTTGCTGCTGACTCCAGCATCCTGTGGTCCAGGGCCGAGGAGCTGCCCGGTCCGGAGCAGATTGATGCCTGGCTTCAGAAGCGGGTCCCCGGCGGGCGGGTTTACCCGCGGACAGGCCTGGGCGCGGCGTATTGCCTCTGGGGGCGCGTTTACGGCGTGCGGCCCGAGGTCCTGGTGGCCCAGGGGGCGCAGGAGTGTTACTTCTACCGGGAATACGAGAACA
>JBFLVI010000115.1:0-1926 GCA_040758635.1 Bacillota bacterium
ATTTGTCGAGTAGACGTATTGATTGCTCTTTACGCCCCTCACAGAACCGGACGTGCGGATTTCCCGCATCCGGCTCCTCAAGAAAGCTCACACACACTAACCGCCGAAAGCATAGAGGTTAACATAGATTTTAGGCCTGGGTACCGGATATCGCTCGACGAACCTCCAAAACCGCTGGCGTGCCTTCTGCCGCCTCTGGCTCGTTCGCCCGTACCACTTGGCCACGATTCTTAGGGCCTGCTCCGTAAATGCCTCGACCCTCTCATAGTTGCCGCTAACTCCGTAGTACCGCTGATGACCCAACAGCTTGACCTGGAATATCGGCCACCATTCCCGTAGCGGCATCAGGTACCTTACCGCCTTGACCCACTTCTTTACCGCCTTGAGCTTCTCCCGGAATCTCTTGGCGCTCGTGCGCCGTCCAAGCTTGTAGTAACCGCTCCGGGTCTTGTCATTGAAGTGGGTGAATCCTAAGAAGTCA
Organism: Bacillota bacterium; assembly: GCA_040758635.1. Taxonomy (GTDB): domain Bacteria; phylum Bacillota; class Desulfotomaculia; order Desulfotomaculales; family Ammonificaceae; genus Yes71-27. The sequence continues at coordinate 482 of JBFLVI010000115.1, forward strand.
AAGGTCGGCGGCTTCTGTCCTTTCCTCCGGGCGTTCTCCTCCGCATACCGCCCAAAAGGAATTACCTTGGTCTTTTCAGCCGATAACTCCAAGCCAAACTTGGCCAGCCGCTTCTTTAAGGCCGCGAGAATCCTCTCGGCGTCCTCTTTCTTCTGGACACAGATGATGAAGTCGTCAGCATACCGGATTAGCTCCGCATACCCCTTGAGCTTCGGGATAACCGCCTTCTCAAACCACAGGTCCAGTGCATAGTGCAGGTAAATGTTGCTGAGTACCGGGCTGATTATCCCTCCCTGGGGTGTCCCTTCTTCGGTTGCGTGCCAAAGCCCCTCCTCTATTACCCCCGCTTTCAGAAACCGCTTGATAAGCCGGATGAACTGCTTGTCGGCTATCTTAAGTTCAAGCATTCGAATTAGCCATTCGTGCTGGACGGTGTCAAAGAAGCCCTTGATGTCCGCGTCTATGATGTAGTTCGTGAGCCGCCGCATAATGGCTACGTCTACGGCTTTTAAGGCGGTGTGACAGCTTCGTCCCGGCCGAAACCCGTGAGAACTGTTGGTGAACAGCGGCTCGTATATGGCGCCTAAGATTTCCGCTACCCCTTGCTGCACTACCTTGTCCTCTACCGCCGGGATGCCCAGCGGCCGAAGCTTGCCATTTTCCTTGGGTATGTGCACCCTCCGCACAGGTAGCGGCCTGTAGCTCCACGTCCGCATCCTCCGCTCCAGCCCCGTAACGTTCTCCTCCAGATTCCGCCCGTATTCCGCCACTGTCTGCCGGTCAATGCCGGGCGCTGCATTCTTCCGCAGCTCCACATACCACTTGCCAAGGTTCTCGGCACTAAAGAGACTCATCAGGTTCAGCGCCTTCCTGTCCCTCGGCGAGTAGTAGGATAGGTCAGCAAGTCGCGTTTCCAGCGATTGTCTGGGTCGTCGCTCAGTCACTGTCTCCCCCGCTAACTGCGCTTTCTTGCCAACCCCTTCGAGTGACCTTCCGGCCTCGGTGGGCGTTACCCCACCTACACCTCTACTATGAGTTGGTCCGACTGCCTGCAGCCCTTTGATGCCTCTTCCCCCAACGGAGTTATCGGCTTCTACCCCACCCGAAGGCGAGGAGACCGCAGGCTCTCCCACGTTCCGGTGCGTGCCGTTTGGGCTCATGCCGTGCTCGTAAGACCCCGTCCCGACACCAGCCTCTTGCCCTATCGAGGCTGATTGTTGTTGCCTTCCCCCTGAATGAATAGGGTCAGCCAAGGAAACTCTCACCACCATTTTCGGGGCTCAATCGCTTTGTCACCCTACGGCCTGTTCCCTCCCATCCATGCAGCTCCGGTACGTTCGTTGCCGTTCGCACCGTGCATGGTAGTTCCGGGCGGATGGCTACCCCTTACCCGGGCCGGACTTTCACCGGCAATCACGCACCAGCTTGTCGTGGCGCACTCATTC
>JBFLVI010000116.1:0-1900 GCA_040758635.1 Bacillota bacterium
TCGCCATCCCCTGCTTGGAAAGACACAGGGTGATCGCCGCCGTGAGGGTGGTCTTCCCATGGTCCACGTGCCCGATCGTCCCGATGTTTACGTGCGGCTTCGTCCGGACAAATTTTTGCTTCGCCATCGGTTCTCTTCCTCCTCTTGCTTCTTTTTACATAATGCGGTATCTCTGGATGATCTTATCCGCAATATTCTGCGGCACCTCAGCGTAATGGTCAAACTGCATGGTATAGGTACCCCTACCCTGGGTCAGCGAGCGGAGCTGCGTAGCATACCCGAACATTTCCGCCAGGGGAACGAAGGCCCGGATAACCCGGCTGGTGCCCCGCACCTCGATGTCTTCTATATGCGCACGCCTGGCGTTCAGGTCGCCGATTACGTCTCCGGTGTACTCTTCCGTAGTGACGACTTCGATCTTCATCACCGGCTCCAGCAGCACCGGCGCCGCCCGCCGCGCCGCTTCACGGAAGGCCAGCGAACCGGCAATCTTGAAAGCCATTTCTGAAGAGTCCACTTCGTGGTACGAACCGTCTACCAGCGCCACCGCAACGTCAACGACCGGATAACCGGAAAGGATACCGCTTTCCATCGCTTCCCTGACCCCCGCCTCAACGGCAGGAACAAATTCTTTGGGCACCGCACCCCCGATTACCTTGTTCACAAAAAGGAAGCCTTCTCCCGGCCTGCGGGGTTCGATCTCGAGCCAGACGTGCCCGTACTGGCCCCGGCCGCCGCTCTGGCGGATAAACCTTCCTTCCGCTCTGGCCGGTCTCGTAAGCGTTTCCCGGTAAGCAACCTGCGGTTTACCCACGTTGGCCTCCACCTTGAACTCCCGCAGCAGCCGGTCCACGATCACCTCGAGGTGCAGCTCACCCATCCCGGAAACAATAGTCTGCCCGGTCTCCGGGTCTACATGCACCCGGAAGGTTGGATCCTCTTCCGCCAGCTTCTGCAAAGCCTCACCCATTTTGTCCTGGTCGGCCTTTGTCTTGGGCTCAATGGCCACGGAAATCACCGGTTCCGGGAAATCCATCGCTTCGAGAATTATCGGGTGTTTTTCGTCGCACAGTGTATCACCCGTAGTGGTGAATTTTAATCCCACCGCGGCGGCGATGTCCCCTGCATAGACCTCCGCGATCTCCTGGCGGTGGTTGGCGTGCATCTGCAGCAACCGCCCGATACGTTCCCGCTTTTGCTTCGTCGAATTATATATATAGGAACCCGCCTTCAGCCAGCCCGAGTAAACCCGGAAGAAAGTGAGCTTCCCCACGTAAGGGTCGGCCATGATCTTAAACGCCAGGGCCGAAAAAGGCACGTCGTCCCGTGCGTAACGCCGGTCTTCCTGGCCGGTTTCCGGATCTACCCCGCTCACAGCCGGAACATCGGTCGGCGCAGGAAGAAAATCAACGATGGCGTCCAGCAAGAGCTGTACCCCTTTGTTCCGGTAAGAAGACCCGCAAAGCACGGGAATAGCCTTTACCGCCAGGGTGGCCTTACGCAGGCCCCGCTTGATCTCCTCTACGGTAAAGGGTTCATTTCCTAAATACTTGAGCATCAATTCTTCGTCCGCCTCGGCGACGGCCTCAAGCAGTTTTTCCCGGTACTCCGCGACCAGATCCTTCATCTCCTCCGGTATTGCGGTCTCCTGGCTCACCGTTCCCAAATCGTCAATGTAGATGACCGCCTTCTCCCGGATCAGGTCCACCATTCCGCAGAAGGTGTCCTCAACGCCGATGGGGAGCTGGATCGCTACCGGGTTGGCCCCCAGGCGCTCCTTGATCATCGCCAAACTCCGGAAAAAGTCGGCGCCGGTTCGGTCCATCTTGTTGATGTAAGCAATCCGCGGCACGCCGTACTTGTCTGCCTGGCGCCAAACCGTCTCGCTCTGGGGCTCTAC
>JBFLVI010000117.1:0-1885 GCA_040758635.1 Bacillota bacterium
GGCTATCCGATTTTCGTGATTGAAACGGGTTCATAGCTCACCGTTTTCGATCATGCGGATCAGTGTTGAAATATCGACGCCGTAGTTCTTTTCCGGCTTTTCCGAATCGGTTGATTTTGGGATATAGGGCTTCGGCTCGGGAGCCGGTTTCGGCACCATGCGAGCCAATGATTCCCCTATCTCGAAGTTCTTGAAGTTACCGGGTAGTCCGTACATCATGACCGGCTCCGGTTCCACCTGCCGGCGCTCCTTGCGCTCGAACTTTGGCCGCGACAGCTTGTGTTTATGAGCGCCCTCGGCGAACAGAATCTTGGCTCGAAGCGCCTCGAACGAGTAACCACGGCCAAGACGATTCATGACGCGAATCAGGCTGTTTAGACTCTCGGTGTAGGCGTTCGTAACGGGATGATTGAAGTAATTGAGGATCGGCATTGTCCAGTTACCCCACGCCCGCTCGATGTCAGCGAAGGCGTCTGCAATCTCGGATGGAATGCTCTTCTGCCACTGGATGAACTTGGCTTGTGCCTCGTCTGGTGACGCGGCATCGTAGATGCCGAAGAATTGCTCCTTGAGTCGGTAGGCTTCACCAAGCTCCGGGTAGTTCTTCGTCCAGCCGTCAAGGTTCAACCGTTCCTTGTCGTTCAGGTCGCGCTCGCGCTTGAGCAACACGAAGCGGTCGTGCATCAACCCGCGACGTTGTTTTGGCGTCAAGGACTCGCGCAAGCTCTTTCTGACACGCTCCATCGCATCATTCGCCATACGGACGACGTGGAACTTGTCCACCACGATCTCGGCCTGCGGAATAACCGCTCGGACAGCATCGCGGTACGGCGTCCACATATCCATGGCGACGTACTGGATGCGCTCCTTGCCTTCCAAGTGGTGCAGGAAGCGCACCACGGTATCCTTGTTGCGGTTCGGCAGTAGCTCGACGATGGTGTTGTTCTGGATGTTGGCGATCACGCCACGCGGCTTGATGAGATGGATTTCATCGATGCCCATCCACTTCGGCGTCTCGAAGCAGAATTCGGCTTCCAACTCGTTCACATAGTCGCTGAACACGGATCGGACGGTGAACTCCGTGCAACCGACCTCTTCTGCGATGCTGGCAAAGGTGCGCTTAATGGCCTGCTTGCCCATCCACTGGGCAAGCCGCTTGGTCATCAAGCGTTTCTCGTCGATCTCGGGCAGCACCTCATAGAAGGTCTTGCCGCAACCCCGGCACTGATAGCGTCGGGTGTCGATGTATAGACCGACCCGCCGCCCGTGCATAGGCAAGTCTTTGACCATTTGCTCCCGGCGACCAAAGCCTACGAGGTTGCTCGACTGGCAGTGCGGGCAGGACGTTGGCGCGTGCAGCGTTTCAACGTCGATGTGGTAATCATGCTCGTTCTCTTGGATGCTCAATACCTTATAGCAGGGAAGATTGAGGATGTTCGCTGGCATGGTCAGGCTTTTCCATCAATCGCTTTGTTGCGATACTCTGCATATCCCAATTGGAAATGCTCTGCCAATGCCTCGCCATATGATCGTCTCGCGTCGGCGACCGCTTCGTTTTCAGGAATGTTTCGGCGCGCAGCTTCGTAGCCATTGCAATACGCGCCACTTGCGTCGATGAGACGGTCCATCACCTCTGCTACAAGCGGCCCCGGTTCCAGGCAAACAGCATTTCCGGCTACCTTATCAAGATCGACAGTGACAGAAACGTAACGATCTTCTTCCACGTCACCGAACAATGCCACGTCATCAGGTATGCCGCTGAGCGCTTCGCGGAGTTCGCCTACTGTCTGACAGGTGGAGTATCGTTTGGTCATGGTTATTCCCAGTGCTGTTGTACAGGCGGTTCAGCCAGCAGGATGGATGCCGTTGCAGCAACCGAATCGCC
>JBFLVI010000118.1:0-1836 GCA_040758635.1 Bacillota bacterium
CTTCTGCCCCTGGCTGGCGCGGCTGGTCTCGGCGATGGCGCGGCCGGCGCTGGCCAGCAGCTTCACGCGCTCGGTCGGGTCGGCATCCTCGGCCTCCTCGAGGGCAAGCATGGCCTCGAACAGGCTGGACTGCACCAGGCTGATGACGGCGGCGGAGCGGTGGTCGGCCTCGTCCGGCGCGGCCTCGGCAATGGCGCGTGCGGCCTCGGTGCTGGCTCGGATGGCGTCCAGGCGGCGCTGGAGCCTCTGGCCGTAGCGGTTGAGGGTGCTCTTGCCGATCTGCACGCCGTGGGCCTCGAGCACGATCCTCTCAAGCGCGTCGTAGCCCGAGAACCCGGAGGCGATCAGCAGGCGGTCGATCTCCGTCCGCACCTCGGCGGGGAGCTGGCTGATCTTGTCGCGCGGGGGCATCTCACCCCCTCCAATACTTCTTCGGCCGCGCGATGCCCTCCGGGCAGGCGGCGTTGTATTCCACGCAGTCGGTACCGGATGGGGTGATCTTGGCGCTCAGCTGGCCGTGGTGGTCCTCGTTCACCTCCACCAGCCCGTGGCCTGCGAGGTACTGGATCACGGCACGCAGCTCATGGGCGGAGACGTGCAGCGGCACGCTCTCCAGGGTGCGCAGCAGCACACGCTCGGAGACGAAGATGCCGCCGCCGTGCCACAGGGCCTGCAGCGTGATCCAGCGCGCGGTTTCGCGTTCGGTCTGGTGGATGTCGATCATGGTTCACTCCCTCATGAGCCGGGTGGCCAGCGCGTCGAGCTTGGCGTTGATGACGGTCTCGGCGCGGATGGCGTCCTCGCGCCGCTGGTAGGCCTCGCGGTCGGCGCCGATGGCGTCCAGCTTGGCCTCGATCACGGTCTGCCCGCGGATGTAGTCCTCGCGCCGCACGTAGTGCAGGGGCATGTCCGCCTTCATCTGCATCAGGTCGCGGTCCAGGCGGTGGATCTCCTGGGTGGAGGCGGCCTGGGCCTCGGTGATGGTGGCCAGGCGCTGGTCGATGTCGCGGATGCTGCGCTGCAGCAGCCAGCGGATGATGCCGACCAGGAAGCCGGTCCAGGCGATGACGGCCCCGGCGATCCAGAGGATCAGTTCCATGTTGATCACCATGACCGCACCCCGCCGTTGCGCCGGATGGCGTCCTGCTCGCGCTGCCAGTCGTCGCGGCAGTCCGCGTCGCACCAGCGGCGGCCGTCCTTCAGCGGCGCGCCGCAGCTGAGGCATTCGCCGGCCGGCGGTGGGCCCTCGGGTTCGCGATGTGCCAGCGCGGCCGCGAGGCGCAATGCCTCTTGCTCGGTGGCCTGATCATTCTTGTCCGGCGTCATGCTTCACCCACTCCGTCAGTGCCTTGTGCTTGTCCATGCAGGCCCGCAGGCGCATGGCTGTTTCCGTGTAGTTCTCCAGCAGCTCCCCCAGCGTCCCCGTGATCGGCTTTTCCGGCGGCAGGCAGGGGGTCATCAGCAGCGCAGGGGCAGTCCGCGCCGTCAAGGCCGTCGGCGGCGCTCCGGGCGAGGCACAGGCCGCAAGCGTCAAGGCGGCAATCACGTAGGTGATCCCGTACAGCAGGCGTTTCCACATAGCGCGTCACCGTCTTGGTCAGGGTTCTTGTGCGGGTCTCTGCGGCCTGCTGCCGGACGGCGGCGGCGCGCAGGATGTCGGCATCGATGGCTGCCTGCGCCTCCGCCTGGGCGATGGCGCGCTCGACCGAGGCCAGGCGGTCCTGCTCGCAGTCGGCCATGGCGAGGCGCTGGCCGATGTACACGCCTGATATTTCGGCGGCGATGGCCAGGCAGAGGCCGAGAATGGCGACGATGAGGGTTGGGTTCATGGGGCCA
>JBFLVI010000119.1:0-1788 GCA_040758635.1 Bacillota bacterium
CGGCTGCGTCTTTTCGTCCGGCGTGCCCTGGCGGCCGCAGCCGGCCTGCCCCGGCCGCATTTCCACCGGATGGTGGTCCGCGGCCTCCCGGCCCTCTACCTGACCGACCCGAAGGTCCGGTGCCAGGGGTTCCAAGCTACGGCGGCCGCCCTGCTCCGGGAAACCGGCCCCGGCTCCCTACCGCTTTACTGGTTCTGCCGCTTGCTGCGGCGGGCTGAACAATCTTAACCGGCGGCGAGTTTTTTGAGCCGTTGCCCGGCAAAATCTCATGCAGTAGACTTTCTGTAACTCCCTGCTATGCAACTTTCCAGACCCAGGGCATCCATAAGTGAGCCTAAGAAATCAATGAAGAATTCGGTGGTATATTCTACAGCCGGTTTATCCCTTTCCCCGTACCCCGGCCAGTCGGGCGCAAACACCTTGAAATACCTGGAAAGCGGACCGATGTTCAAACCGTACGCAAGGGAGGCCGAATCGAGCCCGACACCGTGGAGGAGCAGCACCGGCGCGTCCGTTTCTCCGGCGGCGAGACAGTGGATTCGAAGGCCTTTGAGTGTAAGCCATCTGCGCTCGACCTGGTTCTCTATACGCATAACCTGAGCAGGGTAAAAAACCTCTTGAAGCCTTATCTAAGGGGCTCTTCTGCAGGCTCGCTTTCAGGTTCCCAGTAGGTCAGCTCTCCGATAACGCTGTGAAAGCCCCCCGGTGATTAAATCAAAGACCCATCGCGTTCCTTCAATTTCCATAACAAAGACTTCCTCCTCAAGAACTGCTATCTCTTGACCATTATCCCTAAGTGACTCCTTCCACAATTGAAAAGCTTCTTCTGGTGTTTCTGCTATTATAAAGTCAAATATCTTAAAATCTGCACGTGAAGCTGAATACTGCTTATAATCTCCAAAAATAACAAATTCTTTCTTTCCCGCGCAACTTTCCCCTACTGATTCGAGAGCATCGGCTCTCCTTGCACCTTTGTAGTACCACTGACTATTATACTTATCTTCTTCCCAGGGCTTATACCAGGAATTCGGATGAGCATTATAACATTCCTGGCAGACAGCAGACTTATCTAAAGGCCGCAGATTACCGCATTCCACACAATAGCCGGGTGCCTCCCGCCATTTGTCGTCCTTGTAGCCCATTTCCTCACACCTTTCGCCAGCGTGCTCTCCCAATGTGGGTTATCAAACCCATATTTCGAAGAATTTGCAATTGTTGGCGGATCTTAGCCCTAACGTTCAAATTCTCCGGGTAATATTGCCGAAACCTTTCTTCGCATTCATAAACCTGTTGATTAGTAAATTCACCGTCAGGCAAGCTTTCATATACAAGCTTAAGCCAGCCAATAAGGTCTCTCTTTGTCGGAACCGGGCGTTTCAAAGACCTCGCCTTTTCGATAAAACTAGTCATTAACACCCGCGAAGACTTATCGTCTTTTGACTTCCTCTGTTGTTCATAAATTTTAGCATATAACATCAAAAATTCAGCATCCGGCAGCACCCTCTGGGGATGAAATTTAAGCCGATTGTAAGTACCATAAAGATCAGACATTATTTCATCCTGTGTGTCGGCTTCTATAAGTACGTTCACCTCAATGTTCTTTTTCAGCCCCCCTTCAGTCAGGTTTGACGAGCCTACGATGGCTACCGCCCGGTCGCTGACGGTCAAGTCCGAATTCTGGTGTAAATTCCCTCTGGCAGATAAGATCACTCCGTTTTAAGCTGCATTTACCCGGGTATCGGCACTATTCACCTCCTTCTGCCGTTTTTCCGTGTTAGCCTTCCACTC
>JBFLVI010000120.1:0-1656 GCA_040758635.1 Bacillota bacterium
TGGTATTCAGCTAAAGTATGTCTCGTTACCGGAACGTAGAACTTGTTTGAGGAGGGCATAAAGTGCATATTCCTGATGGTTTTCTCGACCCGAAAACCTGGATCGGCTGTAGTGCGGTTACAGCCGGAATGTTGGGTGTGGCGGTTAAGCAGACCAAAGAAAAACTGGCGGAGAAACAGGTTCCGCTCATGGGGGTAATGGCGGCTTTCATCTTTGCGGCGCAGATGATCAACTTTCCGATTATCGGAGGGACCTCCGGGCACCTGGTCGGCGGCGTGCTGGCGGCCGTGCTGTTTGGTCCGTTCAGTGCCAGCATCATTATGACCGTAATTCTGCTCATTCAATGTTTTCTTTTTAATGACGGCGGCGTCACGGCACTGGGGGCAAATATCCTGAACATGGGCATCATCGCGCCCTTTCTCGGCTATGCAGTTTTCCGCGCCCTGCGCGGTACGGGGAGCGTCATCGCTTCCTTTATCGCCGCCTGGTTTTCCGTGGTGGCCGCGGCAGCGGCCTGCGCGCTAGAACTGGCTGTTTCGGGAACCAGTCCGCTCGGGGTTGCGTTGCCGGCGATGCTTTTCTGGCACCTTTTCATCGGGGTTGGCGAAGGTGTAATTACGGCCGCGGTGGTTGGTTATCTGGAACGGGTAAAGTCCGACTTGTTGACCGAAATTGTTAAGGTGTGAGGTGGTAGCGGTGCGTAAGGAGATTTGGATTGGCCTTGTGGCGGCGCTGATCATTGCGGGTATCCTTTCACCCTTTGCCTCCCCGAATCCGGATGGGCTGGAAAAGGTAGCCGAGACCAAGGGTTTTATTGATAAAGGCGAGGGGAAAGAGGTCGTTCGCGCTCCGATACCGGACTACGTTATGCCCGGTCTGGCGAGTGAAGGGGCGGCTACGGCTTTTGCCGGAATTACCGGCACGGTCGTCACCTTTGTCGCCGCTTACGGTATCGGCAGGTTGGTGCAGCGCCGGAAGGCTGCGGAGAACAAGGGCTGACGGTTAAAGCCGTCAGTTCTCGGGTGTAGCATCTGCGGCCCGGTTTAAAAGGACCGTTGCGGCGCCGGGGTCGGCGTAAAGGGTTTTCTCGCCGGTATAGACGACGAAGCCGGGGCGGGCGCCTTTGGGGCGCTGCACGTTGGCGCGGCGGGTCCAGTCCACGGGAACATTGATGCTCTGGCGCGCCCGGCTGAAGTAGGCCGCTAAAGCGCCGGCTTCCTCCAGCGCCCTGGAGGAGGGTTCCCGGCCGCCGGTTTTCAGGATGACGTGCGCGCCGGGGACGCCGCGGGCATGCAGCCAGATGTCATCCTGGCCGGCCAGGCGGAAGGTGACGTAGTCGTTCTGGCGGTTGTTCTTACCCACCAGGATCAGGAAGCCGTCGGTCGAAGAAAGCTTGAGCGGCTGCGGTTCTGTTCTTTCTTTCTTCGCCTTTCCCGGATCGGCGGGCAGGTAGCCCTGTCCGCTAAGTTCTTCTGCGATCTCGCGGAGGTCTTCCACGCTGTCGGCCTGTTCAACGGCGGTGGCCACTCCGGTCAGGTAGGCAAGTTCTTCTTCCAGGCGCTCCTTTTCCCGGGCGGCGTGCTCCCGGGCGGTGCGGGCCCGGGCGTATTTTTTGAAGTACCGCTGGGCGTTCTGCGCCGGGGTAAGCGCCGGGTC
>JBFLVI010000121.1:0-1625 GCA_040758635.1 Bacillota bacterium
TTTCTAAAGCGCCGGGCTGGTAAACACGTTCGATCCTGCCGCCGGTTAGCGCGGTTTGCAACTCGCGGGTTACACTGTGGAGGACGAGACCGTCGAAGGGCAAGCTTTCCGGCTCCTTTCCATAACAGGCGCAGGACGTCGAACGCCCTTGCACCGGGGGGGTTAAACTAAGGTTGAGTATAACAGCGGGTGAGGTGACCGTCAATGCAGGCAAATACAGGGCCGCTGGTGCGCTTGCGGCCGGGCAGGGTCGTAAAGATAATCGCGTCCCGCCCGGGGCTGGTAGAGGCGCTGGTTCTGGTGGAGGGCAGGGAAGAAAGAGCGGTGGCTTACACTGCGTTTACCGGCGGGTTAAACCCCGGAGACCAAGTACTGCTTAACACCACCGCCGTGGCGAAGGAACTGGGCAGCGGCGGGTACCATTTCGTGGTGGCCAACCTGGCGCAGGCGGAGCTGGACGTTTCGGAGGCCGGGCACATTATGAAGCTCCGCTACACCCCGGCGCAGGTCAAGGTGCTGGCGGTGGAGGAGCCGGAAAGCTCTTTTCACGGCGTGCTGAGGGAGGCAGACGACCTTGCCGGCACGCCGGTGGTGGCGCTGGAGCTCCACAGCCAGCTCGCGCCGGTGGCGGCGGCGGTATGGCAGAAAGGTGAGGGGCGCCTGCGCCTGGTTTACGTGATGACGGATGGCGCTGCGCTGCCGGTCTCTTTTTCCCGCGCGGTGGCTGAACTAAAAGAAAAAGGGCTCCTGGCGGCGACGGTGACGGTGGGGCACGCCTTTGGCGGGGACTGCGAGGCGGTCAACGTCTACAGCGGGCTGCTTGCCGCCAGGTACGCCGGGGGCGCGGATGTGATCGCGGTCGGGATGGGTCCTGGCGTGGTGGGGACGGGGACGCGCTTCGGCACCACCGCGCTCGAGCAGGGAGAAATCGTGAACGCGGTGGACGTTCTGGGAGGGCAGCCGGTCGCGGCTCTGCGCCTGAGCTTCGCCGACCCGCGGCCCCGCCACCGGGGAGTGAGCCACCACACCCTCACCGCGCTCGGGCGGGTAGCCCTGGCGCCGGCTACCGTGCCGGTGCCGGCAATGGCGCCGGAGAAGGCGGCGCTCGTCCAGGAGCAGCTTGCGGCGGCGGGGATACCCCAGCGCCACCGGCTGGTGACCGTTGACGCCGCCGCCACTTTCACCGCGCTGGACGAACTGGGGCTTAGAGTGAGCACGATGGGGCGCGGCCGCGATGTCGAGCCGGAGTTTTTCCTGGCGGCAGGCGCCGCCGGCCTGGTGGCGGCCGGGATGGTGCTTGGAAATTGATATTGACCAGAGGAATCCCGACTGCACCACCGGCCGCTACTGCCCGGCGCACTGGTCCATTTTCCAGACGCTGTTTTCCCGGGTCATATGCAGAAGAAAGCCTTCCGGCGCTACAGGCAATCTCTCCGCCAGGACATACGCCCGGTCGCCTTGAACGAGGTAGTCCCCCGACACCCGGATTGGGAGACCCGGCGGCTCTTTCTTCAACTCCTCGACCCATTGCTCAACCGAAACCACCCCCGGCATCGTAAGCGAGGCTACTATGTCAAACCGGCGCCGGCTGATCGCCTCATAGTAAAGCGCCGCCGCTTCTGGGG
>JBFLVI010000122.1:0-1561 GCA_040758635.1 Bacillota bacterium
ATCTACTTAATGGATCATGAATGGCCCCATGTTCCAGTGTAGCAAAGTGGGCCGTAGTGGGACTAATCGCAATCCGCAAGCCCTGGTGGTCCAGGGACCGAAAGGTGAGGGCGTCAAGTCCGAAGGGGGATAGATGGAAGAACAAGCCAAAATGCCGAACCTTCTGGTTCCGGTCATGACTCGTGAGCAGTTCGCCCAGTTCTCTGGCTTGGGTGAGGAGGTTGTTCGCGGCATGGCCGAAAAAGGCCATCTCCCTACTGTCAAGATCGGTCGGCACCGGATGATCAACGTGGCCCGTTTGACCGTTGAGGCGCTGCTTGAGGCTTGGGAAAAATGAGCTTCCGCAAATCCTTCTATATCGGCTTTCCTGTCGGCTTCAATGCCTTCAATTTCACAGAAGGCTGTCCTACTGGAATGACTAAGGCTGATCTTCCTGTCCAGGAAGGCCAGTGGGTTACCTTCGGCCCTATCATCCATGGCAAACCTTTTTATTCTGGCCGCCTTTTTCTTCGGCGCGGTTTCTGGTTTGTTCTTGCTAATTCTTTTGGAGATTCCGTTTCGGGGTTCTCAACCCGTTTTGCTCAGGTGCGAGCATTCTTGCGTGTCACGTGCTCGCCCTCCCAGCATAGCTATGCCCTCCCCTTGGCTATGCCATCCATGGACTCGATCCGCCAGGCTGCAAACACCTGGGCAACCTCGTTCAAAATGCGTGCCAGGAAAGACCCGGTAACTGCCCTTCGCGTACTCAAGGAGACTGCCCATGAACATGGTTTCTATTTTGTATCGAGTGGCAATCAAACCAGGCGAAACTGGCCGATTATACCGCGTCATTACCGCGTGTCGTACCCACGTCCTCCTGTATACCGTGCTCCCTCCTTTCAGATACCGGCTTTTGAAATGGTCGCAACTGGCGTTATGCACTAACAAGGTAATTAGCAATGACCACTACATCTACCATTCCCGACCTCATCGAATCCCCTGCCAGAAAGCCCCGCGTATTCCGCACCCAGCTTCCGGCCGAGTTGTTCCTTCAGTTGGAGGCTCAGGCCCTCAAGCGCGGGGTCCACAGTTTCAAGTTGGCCGAGTTCGTCATCACGGCCTGGTTGCGCGGTGAGCTTGTTTCGCGCCCTCCTGCCGCTCAAGTATCCCCTTCCCCCCTCTCGCCGTCGCCCTCGGTCGCGGGGCTGTTCCAGGCCGGGCCTGGCGCCGGTCAAGGAGGGGACCCGCAACGCGGGGAGGGATCCTTGACCGGCGCCAGGCCCGGCCTAAGCCCCGAAAGCGACCGGGGGCGATGACGAGAGGGGGGAACCCCCCTTGAGCCCGAGCAGGAGGGAGCGAAACAACCCGCGCAGGACGCGCGGGGAAACACGGCGGGACGCCGACCGATTAGGCAAGCGAAGCGCGCAGGCAAGCGGAGCGCGCAGCGAAGCGAAGGGAAAAGGGATGTGAAGGGCTTTAGTCCCCGAAGGGGATGAGCGATAGCGAACCCGTAACAGCCCGTCCCCGAAGGGGTTTCCGCAGTTTTTCAAAGGGCCCCGGAACTGGTCAAACCGGTGTAGCT
>JBFLVI010000123.1:0-1530 GCA_040758635.1 Bacillota bacterium
AAGCCCCGCCGCTTTGAAGATTCACTTAATTTAACCACGGCCCCTTTTCCCCAGGCTTTACCTGCCATCCATCACCTCCCCCTGACCAAAACTTCCTGCTCCCGCCTTTTATCACAGCATAACCTGCCGACCCTTGCGTGTCTATTACCCCTTAGGGGGTATTTTTATCACCCCTTGGTGGGTACCCACATATCAAGGTTTTTGGTCGGCGGCAGATGACCTTTTTGCCTATAAGCTTAGTGGAGGCGTAGTGTATAGGAGCGTCGGTCTTAATAAAGAGGACGGTTGCGAAGCCTGCGCAGAAATTCGCGTGGGTCTTGAACGCCTACCTTACGGTAGATATTCCGGCGGTGTTTTTTGACCGTTTCCAGACTCAAGTAGAGCTTTGCGGCAATTTCCTGGTTGGTAAACTCAAGAATTAAATACTCAAGAATCTCCCGTTCCCGCGGCGTGAGTTTTTCGGCCACCTCCGGCGGCAATAGAAATGGCACAGGAGCAGCACCGTTTCTCTGGCGGGCACGAAGCTCTGCCAGGAGCAATCTGTCCTCTATCCGGGCCGCCAGTGTGCGCAGATGCTCGCCGGCTAAGCCCAGTTCCTTCTCAGCGGGCAGCGAGATGTCCAGGTAGCCTATGATGCTGCCTGCGGGGTCCTTCAGCGGGCCGGCGACGCACCACCAGTCTTTGAAGAGCTTGCAGTAGTGCTGTTCGCCCCTGATGGCTACGAGGCGGTTGTGTTCGCGCGCTAAAGCTAAGGCGTTGGTACCGCAGCTTTCTTCGGTGAAAACCGTACCGGGCTTGACGCCGGCCTCTTCGGCAGCGGCCAAAACCTCCGGTGCGGCAAGGATTTTGAGCGCTACAAGCTCCGGGGCGCAGAGGATGTAGATGTGATGTTTTTGCGGGCCGGCATAATGATGCGGGGTGATCACTTCTTCGGCAGAAGTGAGGAGGAGCGAATTATCTCGGCGGCGGGATGCAAGCACGCTTTTCGGCAGGATTTTCTGCGGTCTTTTGAGTTCAACCGGCACCCGCAAGGCGCGGCAGCAATCGTAGGAGGCTTTCAGTTCCGCCGGTGAGCAGAGATAGTCGTGGTAATCAGGCGGTCCCGGCTCTTTCGGAAAAGGAGACATAACCAAACCTCCTTATAACCATTTTCGGCCTTTTACTTATATGACAAACAAGGAGGGGGTTTGGATCAAAATTTCTGGGAGAAAATTTTTGACTTGAAAAAGCTCGCTCGTCAGGGTTTACAAACGCTGCGGTTTTTGCATCAAGTACCTTTCTGTCCAATTAATGCGGTCTCCCAACGCGGCATAACAATAAAAAAGCCCTGGCTGTGCTTCATCAGCGCGACCAGGGCCTACTGACTAAAAGGCTAATCCCTTAGATTGCATGTTGTTGTCTACGGAACCCAAATGTAACCGGAATATGAGACAGCCGGGGGCAACGGGTCATAGATGCCGTTGTGAATTACCTGGTGTTCCGACCTGGTCCTGTAATAATAACCACCTGGAACTGAATAGACGGCCCCTT
>JBFLVI010000124.1:0-1527 GCA_040758635.1 Bacillota bacterium
GGCGGCTCTTTCTTCAACTCCTCGACCCATTGCTCAACCGAAACCACCCCCGGCATCGTAAGCGAGGCTACTATGTCAAACCGGCGCCGGCTGATCGCCTCATAGTAAAGCGCCGCCGCTTCTGGGGGTGTAAGCTCCGCTAAGCTTTTCTTGCCCTGGCATACCGCGTCGAAAATTTCTTCTCCATTCACCCTTCCTGCAATATCCGCTCCTGCCAGATCAACCAGGATCCACAGGTCAAAAAAGCCGGCAAAATGGGTTCCTTTCTCTATCTGCCCCTCAGGACCGATTTCGTGCCAGGTAACCCATGTAGGGGTACACCGCGCACTATAAGTCGGTTTCTTGATTTCAATCGTAAGATTCTGCCTTATCTCCTTTTCAAACGTCTTCTTTCTAATGATATACAGGGGCACCCGTTCTTCACGGTGATTGGCAAACCAGCACACAACTCCGTGCGCAAGCGTCGGCCGCCAGTACTCAAATTGGTTTTGGGGGGTTGCATCGGTCAGACGCTGCGACTTCCCGGTAAGTATGTCGTAGAGAGAGATATTTCTTATTGCTGGCTGCTTTTTATCATAAGTCACGTATGCAATATACCTTCCCCAAATCACCGGAGTGATATTGTTTCCGGGGAGATCAAGACGCCGGCAGTTCTCCCTCTGGACGTCGTAGAGGTAAATTTTACCGCTTGCCTCCCGGTCCCACTTTCCTACGTGCCAGGTAATATACCGGCCACAGATGCTGGGTGGCCCCGTGTAAACGTCCCGTCCGGCCACCTGAAAAATTATTTCCTTCCCGCCGGTGGCAAGGTCGCACTTTATAATCCGAGAAGCAAACGTGCCCTCCTCTTGCCGCGTGGTGTTGTAGACCAGCGTGTCTCCGCTCAAGGAAAGCGAAGGGTAGTCGTCCCCGGTTGCCGCTTTAAGATAAGCTCCCGCGTCAATCGCCAGTTCCTCTTGACCGGAAAGTTTACAGACAAGCAGGCGCCACTGGGTTTTATCGCGAATGACAACTGATAGGTAATCTCCCTCACTTACGGCGGCGGCAATCCAGAGCCCGGACGGTGGTTCGTACACCTTTTCCGCGGTTCGGCGGCTTGGGTCGATCAAGTAGAGGCTCCTGGATATACCCCCGTCCGGACGGTACAAAAACCCTAACACCCGCCCATCCAGCCTCCCTGAAACTACCATCGCAACCTGGGGGAAAAATAGTTTTACGGCAAAGGAGCGCGGATAGGGAGCTTTTTCGCTTTCTATTCGGCAGCTTAACGCCACCTTTGCCGGCTCCAGTGAAGGGCCTTTGCTTGGCTCCTGTTTCGATTGGCCTTGCAAAAAGAAAAAACCGGCCATTATTAAGCTTCCAAGCAAGCAAAAAAGAAAAATGAAAACCAATAATCTTCTCTGCTTCGGCATTTTGCCACCCTGGGTTTCCCCGGCGGGTGCCGGAGGTTTTCGCAGCCGCACCCGCCAAAGGAGATTTATGTGGCCCGACTAATAGACCATCCCACGACCGCGAACCACGTTGTAC
>JBFLVI010000125.1:0-1520 GCA_040758635.1 Bacillota bacterium
TCCGTATGCGGCTGGCGAAGCGAGGTCGTATTTACCTTGGTGCTTTGAGCCCGTTTGCAAGACCGACTCCGGCGACCTGGTGCACCACAGATTGTTGCTCCCACTGGGAAGCACGCAGGGCAGATTGGCCTATATGAGGTTGCTGCACCAGTCGCAGCTAAATCTTCGGCCGCGAAGGAGGATTTTCTACTTATGGATGTAGTGTACACGCATTGTTGTGGGCTGGACGTACACAAGAAGAGCATCACAGCCTGTGCAATCACGCCGGAAGGAAAAGAAACCAAGACGTTCGGTACCATGACGGAAGATCTTTTAGACCTTGCCGACTGGATTGTCAGCAAAGGCTGTACCAGTGTGGCAATGGAGAGTACGGGGGTGTTTTGGAAACCGGTTTACAACGTATTGGAACTCAAAGATTTAGAGGTCCTGGTGGTGAATGCGAAGCACATCAAGGCTGTTCCCGGTCGCAAGACCGACGTCAGCGATGCCGAGTGGATCGCACAGTTACTGCGCCACGGTTTGTTAAGGGGCAGCTTTATTCCCAATCGGGAGCAGCGGGAGTTGCGTGAGTCGGTCGGCTTGCGCAAAAGTTTTATCGAAGAACGGGCCAGACAGGTCAACCGGCTGCAAAAAGTCCTGGAGGGTGCAGGCATCAAGTTGTCGGCGGTAGTTTCGGATATTACCGGTGTTTCGGGGCGGGCGATGTTGGAGGCCATGGTTAACGGCATAGAAGATCCGCAGGTCTTAACCAAACTGGCCAAAGGGCGCTTGAAGAACAAAAAGGATGATCTGGTACAGTCTTTGCGGGGTCTGGTGGGGCCGCACCAAAGAATGCTCATTGATACGCTGCTGCGCCACATCGACTTTTTGGATCAGCAAATCGCCCGCTTGGACGAAGAAGTAAAGGAGCGGATGCGCCCTTTTGAGCATCGGATTGAGCTGCTGGATGGAATTCCCGGTATCGGGCGGCGGAACGCCGAAGTGATTATAGCTTGTGCCGGAGTGGATATGTCCCGCTATCCATCAGCCGCTCACTTTTCCGCGTGGTCCGGTGTCGCCCCCGGGAATAACGAAAGTGCCGGCAAACGCAAATCCGCCCGCAGCCGCAAGGGCAATCCTTTGCTCAAGACAACGCTTATCCAGAGTGCCCGTGCTGCTGCCAAAACCAAGAACAGTTATTTACAGGACCAGTATCACCGTATTGCCGCCCGCCGGGGGAAAAACCGCGCTGCTGTGGCGGTTGCGCATACCATTGCGGTCATCGTCTACCATATGTTGAAGACCGGGAAGCCTTACCAGGATCTCGGTGCCGGCTATCTCGCCAAACGGCGTGACAACGCAGTAGTTCGCCGCAACATTAAACAATTGGAAGCGCTCGGATACAAAGTAGTGCTTGAGGTAGCCTAATCATTGGGTTTCAAAAAAGAGTCGGTCCAGTATTGGAATACCAACAATTATCGGTCGTATCGGTCGAAGGTAACGGTACCAAGGGCAGTTTCCCTTGCTGCATGCCGTCTGAG
>JBFLVI010000126.1:0-1502 GCA_040758635.1 Bacillota bacterium
TCACGGCGTCGCCGAAACCCACGTCGACCTGCACGTGGCATCGGGCACCGTCCAACAGGCCGATCAGCGTGACCCGGACACCGGAGTAGTTGGCTTCCTTGCGGATCTCCTCCGCGTGTACCGAGTCGGCTTGAAAGCGTATGCCGTCGTCCAGTTCCACCGCACAGATATCCCGGAACGCCGCCTCGACATGCGGGATCTCGGCCGAGCCGAAGCCCAGCAGATCGGCGTCGCGTGTCGGACGATGCGGGATGTCGAACCACAGATCGAACAGCAAGGCGCCCTTGAGCAGGAAGTGATCCGCATGAGCGGAAACACTCAGGCGATACAGGAGCCGCTCCAGGGCGTAGCGGGTGAGGACGAGGTTGAAGTCCTGCTTGTCGGTGCGGGCCTTGGCGAGCAGTCGTGCACGGACCGAGGCGGCGGTGTTCCGGCTGCTCACGTCAGGCTCTCCAGGTAGGGGCGCATGACGTTGGCCACCCGGCACAGCTTGGCAAACTGCCACAGTTCGTCCATGCCGACGCGCTTTCCTTTCCAGGCCTCACGCAGCGCCTCCAGCGCGACATCCAGGCCGATCTTGTTGCGGTACTTGAAGCAGTCGGCCACCGTCCGGGCGACGTTGGTCACGCGCACAGGCACACCATCGATGAGGTGCTCCTCGACCCCCTCCGTCAGCGCGGCGCCGGAGAAGCGCACGATGCGCAGCGGGGGATAGTCCATCTTTGGCGCGCGTGCCTTGTTGGGGATTGCCAGCCAGACCTCGAACGGCGACTGTGTGGTGAGTTCATGTAGGCGAAGTGCCGACAGCAGGCAGATGATGGCTTGCGGGTGCTTGCGTGCCACCTCGGCAAGTGCACCGTGTTCCGAGACGGGCCGGTCCGGAATCGCGTACAGGCCCCGTCCCACGCGCTGGAGCAGCCCTTGCCGCACCAGCCGCGTGAGGGCGACCGTGGGCAGCCCACGCTCATTGAGATCGCGTGGGCGAATAAGGCCGCGCTGGGCGGCAAGATCCAGAATGCTCTGGTGCGAACTGTCCATGTCGTCATAATGTTGCGAAACGTCGGTAGCTGTCAAGAACTACCGACAAAACACAACTGACATGGTTTCCTTTGCCTGCCGATGCCGCAATCCAACCGTTTGATTCGTCAGCGCGTAACCCATTGATCTGTATGGGTCCGCGTTGCGGCCTCTGCGGACTTCGGCCCTTAGTCGGGGAGCGAGGCTGGAGAGAATAACGGCGCGGAGAGAGCGAAATGGGTCCGAGATGGGCGAGACGACCGGAGGAAGGAAGTCCGCAGGAATCCGCAGGAGTCCCCGCGAACACGCGGGAGCGCGCAAGAAAAAAGGCCAACCGAGAACGGTTGACCTTTATATATTGGTGGCCAGGGAGGGAATCGAACCCCCGACACGGGGATTTTCAATCCCCTGCTCTACCAACTGAGCTACCTGGCCGACTGGAGGCGCACATTAAAGCCTCGCCGCGAGGCGGCGTCAAGATTTTT
>JBFLVI010000127.1:0-1498 GCA_040758635.1 Bacillota bacterium
ATATATCTTCAGGACTACTTTCTAACGCCTGGCCGATATACTCGGCGGTGTCACTTAGGAAATCAGACAACCACTCCTGCACGTCACTTAGGGTCTCTTGGAGCAGCCGCACCCGCTCCTCGAGTTCTTCGATCCGCGCCGCCGCGTAAAACGCGTGCGGGGATCCGTCGGTACGGAGTAAGTCCTTTATTCTCTCGTTCATCTCCGGGTATGTTTTTAGGACGACGCGCGCGTCAGGAAACGTTTTCAACCTGCTCCACCTCCCTGAGTTCGGGGACCGGCGGCAGGGCTTCGATCAGCTTTGCCCACCGGGCCCAGAGGTCTTTACGTATCTGCACACTCGTGTAGCCGAAGATGAGGATGATCCGTGATTCGGTATAGATGCCGACGAGTTGATAAATGTACCTCACACTTGTCTCCTGCCGCGCCAGAATGCGGTAGTAAACCGGCAGGGCCGGCGGTGCGTCCGTGATGCGGCCGTTGGCGGTGCGGATTTCCAGCCGGCCGGCCAGGCGTATCACGCCCTCCCCGCGGAGTTTAGCGTCGTGCGTGGCCCCGTCTTCATCGCCGGTGAATTCGATGCCCTGAGAGGGGATAGCGATCTTCACGCGGCCGAGTTGCGCGGGCATGTTCGAGGCCTCGGCGCAGAGTTCGTTCTTTGTGTTCCAGTAGTGGAGGAGGGAGGAAAGCGGTATTATACTGGTACGGGCGGTGAGAGTTTGGGCGTTGCTGTTAATGAAATTATGGGCGACTGAGTTGATCATTTCCTGCCAGAAACCTCGGGCAGCCCCGACCAACTCCGATACCGTGCCCACGTCCCCGAGGTCAACGGTCTGCTGCGACTGCTTGAGCTTTTCCACCTCTTCCTTTGCTTTCGCCTTGGTCTCCTGGGCCTTGGCGCGGGCGGCGGCCGCTTTCTGTTTTTTGACACACTCCGGATTCAGGCATATCTCAACCAGTTCGCCGCCGTAGCCCTCGGCGGCCGTGCGGTTTTCGCAGCCTTCACATTTGGCCCGGTCAATCTGGCTCATTTCGTGCGAACTAAAGCGGATGTAACTGTCGGAAGGTATTTTATCGAGTTTAAGCAGTTTCTTATCCTTTGCCTTCAGCTTTTCCTTTTCTCGCTCGCGCTGCCGGTCCCGGGCTTCCCGCTGCTTCTTCTCCCAGCACTTCGGGTTGAGGCAGTAGGGTTTCTTCGTTTCTTCGATAACGTACCGACATACCTGACACTCGGAGACATCGAAGGCGGGACTCTCTTCGACCCACGTGCTGGTGAAAAGCTTTTTGGCTTTTCCGTAGTACGGGGACTCTATTTGGTTGGCGATGTGCTGCTCGAGTTCGCGGGAGGAATACTGCCGTTCGACGGCCCGCGCCGCCATCTCCTTGAGAAACGCCGGCGCGGCCTTGATCACCAAGAGCGCCCGGCCGTGCGCCGCCGAGAGTATTCCGCGCGAAATACTGTCCTGCACTTCTTCCGGGAGTTCGAGTAGCCGGATCC
>JBFLVI010000128.1:0-1441 GCA_040758635.1 Bacillota bacterium
AAAAATACCTTGACCCGGGTTTAGTTGGCCCTTATCTTTAAAGTGGGTGGCATCGGGGAGCGATTGGACTGCGAAGCGCGTTCTTCCCGTTGAGGCCTTATCTTTAAGGCGAGTGGTGCTGGCGGCCTGCGGCTTGAGTTCGAGCGAGGCCGCGGGCGCTTTTATTTTTTCCTTACTCTTTGCGTTCAGGTACCAAAGGCAGCCGGACAGGAGGATGCCAATTGACCTAACGGTCTTTTACGGGTCCGTTTCTACCTGCCCTAAATGGGGTAGCATTAAAGGTCAAGAAAGGGGGACGTGTAGCTTAAATTCCAAAAATTACTGTCGACAGAAGGGTCCACCGTAGGAATGTCAGTCCCCAGGATATTTGCACGGACATGATGAACAGGTTCTCAACTATGATTTACTGTGAGGCAAGTAGTGAATCAATCGGTGGGATGCGTGCAGTCGGGTGGACCGCACGCACGCGGGTGTTTAACGGCACTAGTTCGGATCCCTGTCTGTCGTTCATTAATAACAGCGGACCTTCTCTTTGTTACAAGTATTGGAACGTGATCACGCAGTCGGGTCAGTTCAATGATGAGTGTGGGAGAAGGAATCCAGACACGGATCAAGTAGCCCGGGACGTCTTCTACGGGAATGTTCCCGATCCGGTAAACTCTTGGTGTCCTTCGGGGCAGATAGTCTCCAGTCCTTGCACTGCATACTGTTCCACTTCCCAGTACAACGGGGCGCACCGAAACGGGCCGATCTGGTTCTACTCAACAACAAGTGACACATGCTCCAGTTCACATCCGGGGGCTCCTAATTGCAGCAGCAACCGCGGACAGACCTGCCAAAATGGTGGCTGGGATCACTGCTTTTACCAGCGGAAGTAGCCCTTCTGGTAGTGCCAAGGAGGAGAGAAGGCCTCTTGAGCCCCTCTCCTTCTCTGGCCTCCGGATTTCGGGTGCTGGCGAAAGTAAATTAGCCGGGAGGTAAGTGAAAAGTGATGCTGTTTTCTCGTAAGAACTCCTCGGAGGAGCAACGCCGACACCGATCCCTGGATATCCTGTTTTCGGGAATCGCTGTCTTTCTACTAATGGCAGTACTTCTCACGTTTTTGCCGGGGTGCACAAAAGAGCGAGCAGATGAAGACGTCCAGCAAAAGCCGCGTTCTCAACCACCAAGTCAACTATCTGAAGACCAGCCGGAGGCGGCGGACGTTCAAAAAGAGTACACCCGCCACCTGGTGGCCTTCGTTGGGGGAGATATCCTTCCGTTCCAGGTCCGCGGATGCGACACCTGCCAGTTCCTGCAATACTCGCCCAACGCTCGGTACCTGGCGTATATCAAAGGCGGTGACATCTGGCTCTACGATCAGCAGACGAAGCAGTCACGCAATCTTACCCGCACGCCTCGGGCCCGGGAGTCCCGTCCGGTCTGGTCGCCTGACGGCCGC
>JBFLVI010000129.1:0-1398 GCA_040758635.1 Bacillota bacterium
CGCCGGACCGGCGCGGGAAGCTGGAGGAGTTGATGAAGATCCGCGAGCCGCTCTACCGCGAGGCCGCGCATCTCGTGGTAGAAACCGACGGCCTCACGCCAAAGACCGTGGTGCAGCGCATTATCCGAGGACTGAAACTGGACGGACGCAGCTAGTAACCCGGCGTTTGAAAAGGCCGGGTTAATCCGAGGCATGAATGCCTCGGCGCGGCAATAAGTCGCGTAAGCCAAGGCCGGGCGTGTACCGGCCGAGGCTGCGCCCCCAAATACCATGGAAGGTATTTGGGGGCCGGATAAAAGTTACCCTCGGGGCGCACCAGGATGGAAGGAAACGGAGCCTCCCGGCTTCCGGCATGCGCCTTTGGCCGGCTACGGCGCTGCCAAGCGCTCCAGGACCGTAGCCGGATGGAGTAAAACGAAATCCGGGGCAATCCCAGGGAGCACCGCGCTCCCGGATTGCACTGCGTTCCATCCGGGCTTTGGCGCTTTTGATTACAATGCACGCATGAACCACCCCACCTGCCCCCCATGCACACCCTGAACGTTGACCTCGGCGACCGCAGCTATCCCATCTACATCGGCCAGGGGCTGCTCGACCAACCCGAACTGCTCCGCCAGCACATCCCCGGCAAGAACGCGCTGGTGGTGACCAATACCACCGTCGCCCCGCTCTACCGCTCCCGGCTGGACCAGGCGCTGGAAGGACTGCGGGTCGAGACGGTGGTGCTGCCCGATGGCGAGGCCTACAAGTCGATCGAGAGCCTGCAAAAGATCTGGGATGCGCTGGTGCTGGGTCGCTTCGACCGCAATACCACCCTGATCGCCCTCGGCGGCGGGGTGATCGGCGACATCACCGGCTTTGCCGCAGCGAGCTACCAGCGCGGCGTGCACTTCATCCAGATCCCCACTACCCTGCTTGCCCAGGTGGACTCCTCGGTCGGCGGCAAGACCGGCATCAACCATCCCGGCGGCAAGAACATGATCGGCGCATTCTGGCAGCCGCGTGCCGTGATCGCCGACACCGACACGCTCGACACCCTGCCGGATCGAGAGCTCTCCGCCGGCCTGGCGGAGGTCATCAAGTACGGCCTGATCTATGACGAGCCCTTCCTCGCCTGGATCGAGGCCCACGTCGAGCGCCTGCGCGCGCGTGACGCCGAAGCCCTCGCTTACGCCATCCGCCGCTCGTGCGAGATCAAGGCCGAAGTCGTCGGCCAGGACGAGCGCGAAAGCGGCCTGCGCGCCATCCTCAACCTCGGCCATACCTTCGGTCACGCCATCGAGACCGCCACCGGCTATGGCAACTGGCTGCACGGCGAGGCCGTGGGCGCCGGCATGTGCATGGCCGCGCGCCTGTCCGAGCTGGAGGGCTGGATCAGCGCGGCGGACGCGGCCCGCA
>JBFLVI010000131.1:0-1396 GCA_040758635.1 Bacillota bacterium
CGCTCTTTTGATTTTACCATTCGCTTTGCCCTCCTGCTACTGATTTTGCCAGCAGGTGTTCCTGCCCCGCCAGAAGATTCCGTTTACTTTTCTTCCTGCCGTTCTTCACCTCCTTTCTACTCATCCTTGGCTATTTTTGCCCTTCATATTATATGACGGTTTAGAGGGATATTTTGGATTGCGAAAACCGAAAAAATTTTTGGTTGCGGATAAAAAAATAAATCCCGCCTGGGCGGCGGGGTATTTGTTAAATGGTTGCGTTTTCCCCAAAATACAGGAGAGCCGGGAAAAGGCTCAACTTGTTTTCCCGGCTCCCCCAGGTTAACAAATTTTCCCCGCCGGGGATATTTACTGTCCTCCTCAGCCACCAGCAGAGGCGTAAGATCGTCCGGATTTATCTTCAACAGGAGCTCTTAGCGGCGCCGGAGCTGTTTTCGCACCGGTCCAGGCGATATCAAAACCATAAACAAGGTTCTTGACGTTTACCCCCCGCGTGCCCAATACTCCAGCTACCAAGCCTGCTGTATGTCCGGTATAGCAGTAGAGCACGATTTCATCTTTCCCGCCTTTATTTACATGGTTGGCCAGCAACTGCCGCAGTTCCTCCTCGTTTCCCTTTTTACCCATAGCCGCAGCCTCAGCGACCCAAATCGCGCCCGGAATGTGGGCTGTGTCGTAGTCGCATCTGGCACGTACGTCTACCACTAAAGGGTCATTGGCAATGGTATCGCCGCCGCTCTGCCCTTTCCGGTAATCGGCCAGGTCACCGTCACGGTCGTCGTCAAGCAGGTCGAGCAGGGCCGCCGCGCTGATGAAGTTCCTCTCGATGTCCGATTGCTCTGTACCCCGGTTACCCAATCCCTGCAAATATAGCTCTCCTTGTTTTACCGGTGTCCTGAGGTTGACCGTCCGGCTGGCTGCGTTCCAGGTCACGTCTGCCCCGAGAATTTCCGCGATGGCCCGTAGCGGTACGAAGACACGGTTTTCAACTATTACTGGTGGCGGAAGGGCGGCCCAATCCTTTCCGTCAACGCTAATACGGATACTTTCGCACGGCGCTTTCCAACTTAAGCACATCCGAGCGAATGCCGTCAACGCTAATACGAATACTTTCGCCACCGGCTCCGGCCCAGGATGCTGTCACAGAAGCCAGGAAAAAGCATGTTAGTAAAATCAAGGACGATCTTCTCATAACCTCCGTCCTTTCTCTTTACGGCTTTGCTTTCTTTAACTTGCGCGGTGCAGAGAACACCAAAAATCAGGCTTACAACAAATCGCCTTTTGAATCTTACATTTCCGGCCTTTTCACCACGCTATCAGCTCCACGAAATCGTCGTAATAAATTGTCTTGACCACGGTGTTTTTGCCACCTGGAGGAGGAAAGGTCGCAATGTGG
>JBFLVI010000132.1:0-1322 GCA_040758635.1 Bacillota bacterium
ACCCGGCGGTGCTTGCGGTCGGGGCGGCGGCCGGGATCACGGCGGGAGCGGGAATTTACTTCTTGTTGAAGGAGTGAGGATTTATGGAGTTTACGGCGTATGACATTGCAATCATTCCGCTGATCATTGCTCTGGTGGGACTTATCGTAAAGATGGGCTTCCCCCGGAAATACGCGCCGGTGGTAGCGCTGGCGCTAGGGATCGCCGCTGGCTTTTTCTACCTAGCGCCGGGCGAGCCGAAGAAAGCGGTGCTGTACGGCATCGTCGTCGGGCTGTCGGCGGTCGGGCTCTATTCGGGGGCGAAAAACGTCGGTCAGGGGATCGCTGGTGAAGGGAGCGGGAGTTAGTGCTTGTGTGTCTTGATCCGGTGTGTCTTGATCCGGGCCACGGCGGCCGGGACCGCGCGAACCGGGGCCCCACGGGTTACGTGGAGGCCGACGGCACGCTGGCGATTGCGCTTTACTGCCGGGACACCCTGCAGGCCGCGGGGCTGACCGTCGTAATGACCCGGGAGACGGACCGGGACTTGGCGCCGCCGGGGGCATACAGTCAGGCGCAGGACCTGGCCGCCCGGGCCCAGGTGGCGAACCGGGCCGGGGCGAACTGCTTCGTCTCGGTCCACACCAACGCCGCGGCGAGCGCGGCGGCCCACGGTACGGAAACCTACCACTACCCGGGCAGCGCCCTGGGGGAAAAACTCGCGCGGGCGATACAGGCGGCGGTCGTCTCCGCACTCGGCACCTACGACCGCGGGGTGAAGAGCGCCAACTTCGCCGTGCTCCGGCAGACGACGATGCCGGCAGCACTGGTCGAGGTGGCGTTTCATACCAACCCGGGCGAGGAGGCGCTGCTAAAAACCCCCGACTTCCAGCGCCGGGCGGGGGAGGCAATCGCCCGCGGGATCCTGGACTTTTTTCGGGATCGCCGGGAAGAAACCGGCGACGACGCCGACGCTGCTGTACCTGGGCCTGATACCGGCGGCGCTGTTGGCGGGAATGGGGCTGCGGTGGTTTCTGGGACGCCGGTCGCCGGCGAAGCGCAAATAACAGTAGCGCAGGCGCAGGCCTGGGCGCGCGGCAGAGGCGCGCACCAGCGTTTCCTGCAGGTGATCCCGCTGTACTTCGAGATCTTTCCGCGGTACGGGCTGCGCCCCGAAGTCGGTGTGGCGCAGGCGGCGAAGGAAACCGCCTTCGGACATTTCCCCGGCGCGGTGCGGCCGGAGATGCACAACTGGTGCGGGCTGAAGATTGCGAAAGCCGTAGGCGATAAAACCGCCGACCACGCAGCGTTCCCGGACGACACCGCCGGCGTTGAGGCACACG
>JBFLVI010000133.1:0-1322 GCA_040758635.1 Bacillota bacterium
CGGTTCATCCCCGCGCCTGCGGGGAACGGTTGATCAGCCCCGGCAAAATCCGCCCGCCAGCCGGTTCATCCCCGCGCCTGCGGGGAACGGAAGGCGACAGGCATCGACCAAGCGTACATCGACGGTTCATCCCCGCGCCTGCGGGGAACGGCCCATGCGCGCCATTGCCGACCTCGTGGCCGCCGGTTCATCCCCGCGCCTGCGGGGAACGGGGCGGCGCCGGTGGTGTAATCGAGCGCGCCGACGGTTCATCCCCGCGCCTGCGGGGAACGGTGCATTGCGCCTTCATGGCCGTAGGTGAGAGGCGGTTCATCCCCGCGCCTGCGGGGAACGGGGGGATGTCGCGTACCGTCACCATCTGGTCATGCGGTTCATCCCCGCGCCTGCGGGGAACGGGTTGATGCCGTCCAGGATGTCCTTGATCAGGGTCGGTTCATCCCCGCGCCTGCGGGGAACGGTGCATGGTGGACAGCATGGTGGAGTGGCCTGACGGTTCATCCCCGCGCCTGCGGGGAACGGTCCCGGCCCCGCTGGCGCAGGTCGCGCATGGCCGGTTCATCCCCGCGCCTGCGGGGAACGGACCGCTGAAGCAGCCGTGCTGTACCGCGATAACGGTTCATCCCCGCGCCTGCGGGGAACGGTACATGCGCCGCACATGCCGGATACGCGCCGCCGGTTCATCCCCGCGCCTGCGGGGAACGGGCCCGGCCCGCGTTCGACAGCTCCGTCCGCGCCGGTTCATCCCCGCGCCTGCGGGGAACGGCATGTCGCATCCTCGACCGGCTGGAGGAAGTCCGGTTCATCCCCGCGCCTGCGGGGAACGGGGGACTGGCATGGGCTGTGCTGCCCGCTGGAGCGGTTCATCCCCGCGCCTGCGGGGAACGGTACGGCCTCCACCACAAGACCGGGCGTGAATCCCGGTTCATCCCCGCGCCTGCGGGGAACGGGGTTGCGTTCGTGGAAGGCCACGCGCAGCGCCTGGTTCATCCCCGCGCCTGCGGGGAACGGGGTCCACCGGCAGCCCCACCCGAGCATCGACGCGGTTCATCCCCGCGCCTGCGGGGAACGGTGGAGGTGCATGCGGCCTCCCATCGGGACTGGCGGTTCATCCCCGCGCCTGCGGGGAACGGCATGCCAGCGCCATGCAGGTCAAGAGGAACGTGCGGTTCATCCCCGCGCCTGCGGGGAACGGGAAGTCCTTCGGGAGGTGGCCCAGAGCGATCACGGTTCATCCCCGCGCCTGCGGGGAACGGGAGGACTCGTCCACGATCAGGAGCTTCGCCTTCGGTTCATCCCCGCGCCTGCGGGGAACGGGCACAGGG
>JBFLVI010000134.1:0-1316 GCA_040758635.1 Bacillota bacterium
CTGAGGTTGCTGATCCCACGGAACATGGCGGAAGCCCCACCTTTTCCCACTTATTTCCACTTGCCACCACTATATCCACCCACCTTGGCATCCGCAACTGCATTCCAAGAAAAAATTCTTTATTCACAATGAGTTAGCGGCATCTAATAAGCGGAAAACGCAACCCACATACCCACGTAATTCAGTCACTTAAACGCAGGTATTGAGACCCGGGTTTAAAAGAAAACGCCCTCCGCGAGGGAGGGCGCCAGGAAGAAGTCGAGTCAGCCGATAAGCCGGGTTCTGTCGAGGACCATCATTCATCTGGGCCGCGTGTCACCACGCGGCTCGAGCAACCTACCCGGGGACTCTGCGGGCCGCATCGATGTCCCCCTATTTGGTCTTGCTCCGGACGGGGTTTTCCCTGCCGACGCTGTTACCAGCGTTCGCGGTGCGCTCTTACCGCACCTTTTCACCCTTACCGGCCCGGCACCGAAGCGCGGGGCTTAGGCGGTATGTTTTCTGTGGCACTTTCCGTGGGCTCGCGCCCCCCAGGCGTTACCTGGCGCCCTGCCCTATGGAGCCCGGACTTTCCTCCATGCCCGCAAGGGACACAGCGATGGTCTGGCCGACTCGGGGCGCACTGTAGGGGCTGGGACCTGCCAATGCAAGCCCTCTCATGCCCCCGCAGGAGGTCCGCCCCCGGGCCGATGGTCTGCAATGGTGATCGCGACGAGGGCGTCGCTCCCACATCGGGATCAGCCGCGCAGCCCCCAGCCTTTGCGCAGGATGAACACGCACGCCCCCAGCAGCACGACGAGCAGGCCGGCCAGCAGCGCCAGGGCCAACCCCGCAGGCACATCCGACACCCCGAGCACGGCCTGGCGGAAGGCGTTGATCATGTGCAGCAGGGGGTTGAACAGGGCGATCTCGCGCCACGGTTGCGGCAGCAGATCGATGCTGAAGAACACCCCGCCCAGGTAGGTCAGCGGGGTGAGGACGAAGGTCGGGATGATGGAGATATCGTCGAAGGTCTTGGCGAAGATGGCGTTCAGCATGCCGGCGAGCGAGAACACCGCCGCGGTCAGCAGCATGACCAGGATGGCCAGCCCCCAGTCGCGCACCGCAAGGTCGGTGAACAGCAAGGTGACGGCGGTGACGGCGAGGCCGACGGCCAGGCCACGCGCGATGCCGCCGGCCATGAAGCCGAGGATGAGGCTGAGGTTGCTCATCGGCGCGACCATCAGCTCCTCGATGTGGCGGTGCATCTTGGCACTGAAGAAGGAGGAGACCACGTTGGCGTAGCTGTTGCTGATCACCGCCATGAGGATGAGCCC
>JBFLVI010000135.1:0-1309 GCA_040758635.1 Bacillota bacterium
CGGCCAGCACGGAGGCCGAGCCGATGTCGCGCCCCTCCTGCCGCGCCCGGCTCACCTCGCCCAGCAGCACGCGGATGTCGCGCAGGCACAGGTTCAATCCCTGCCCGGCGACGGGATGCAGGGCATGCGCGGCATTGCCGAGCACCACCGCGCGCGGCGCGGTCACGGCGCCCGCGGTCACGGCACGCAGCGGATAGGCGTGGCGAGGACCGGTTGCGACGAAGCGCCCCAGGCGGGGTCCGAAACGCCCGCCGAGCTCGTCGAGGAAGGCGCCGTCCGCAAGTCCCATGCGCCGCTCCGCGTCCCCTGCCGGGGTCACCCACACCAGCGAATAACGGCTGCCCCCCATGGGCAGCAGGGCGATCGGCCCCTCGTCGGTGAAGCGCTCGAAGGCCACGCGTGTCTCGGCCCGCTCCACCTCCACCCGTGCCAAGATCGCGGTCTGACCGTAATCACGCTCGTTGACCGGCAGGCCCAGCGCGGTCCGCACGGCAGAGCCGGCGCCATCGGCGCCGACCAGCAGGCGTGCCCGCAGGACCTGCTCCCCGTCAAGGGTGGTAAAGCGGAGAGCGACGCCCTCCCCCTCCGGGGCGTGCGCGAGATAGCGCGCCGGGGCATACCAGTGCACGCCGCTTGACCGCGCGGCATCGCACAGCACCGGCGCCATGCACGCGGAATCCAGCACATGGCCCAGCGCGGCGACGCCTTCCTCGCGCGCGGCGAAACGCGCGCTGCCCCAGGCGCCGCGCAGGGAGACATGGATGCGCTCGATCGGCTCGGCATGCGGAGCCAGACCGCCCCACAGTCCCCAGCCGGCCAGCAGGCGTCGACCGCCCTCGGCCAGGGCAATGACACGGCCGTCGAAGCCCGTGCTCCCCACCGCGGATGCCGTCCATCCCAGGACGGCACCCTTCGGGCTTGCCCCTTCGGGGCAAGCCCCGATTTGTTCCCGACAAATCGGTGCCGAGGCCGGGGCGGCCTCCCTTTCCAGCACGGCCACCTCGAAGCCCTCGCGCGCCAGCGCATGGGCCAGCACCGCGCCAACCGGGCCGCCGCCGACGATGGCGACGTCAAGCATGGGGCACCATCTCCTCCAGCGCCTCGATCGACTTAGGCGCATCCGCGGTCAACACCTCGCAGCCCTCGCGGGTGACCAGCACGTCGTCCTCGATGCGGATGCCAATGTTGCGGAAGGCCTTCGGCACGTCGCGCCCGGCGTCGATGTACAGCCCCGGCTCCACGGTCAGCGCCATGCCGGGCTCCAGCGGCCGCCAGGCGCCATCCACCTTGTAGGCGCCGACGTCGTGCA
>JBFLVI010000136.1:0-1291 GCA_040758635.1 Bacillota bacterium
GCCAGTTCCTTCTGCTTGCGCTGGGCCTCGCTGGCGCCGGAGCCGCTCTGAATCTCTTCCCACTCGCGCTGCGCCGCGATCAAAGACGCTTCCGCAAGTTTAAGCTCCTTTTGGAGGGCAAGCTTCGATTGTTTCGCGTTTTCCAACTCAATCTCCGCTGCTTTTATGCTTCCCTGGGCAGAAAGAGCGTTCTGCTCGGCAGCATCGAGTTCAACCAAAGCACCGAGGTAGGCGGCCCAGGCTTTTTCCTTCGCCGTTACTCCGTCCTGATCAAGTTTAAGCGTAAGCAGCTTATCTCCCGCCTGAACCGTATCTCCTTCCTTGACCAAAAGCTCCTTCACGATGCCTGTTGCCTGAGTTGTTACCTCTACAACATTTAAATCCAGAACCTGCCCCGACGCGGTTACCGTGCTGACGATCATTCCCCGCTCAACTTTCGCCGTTTGGTAGGAGCTCGGGGTCTTTTCCCCTAAGGCACGGTAGACCAAGAAACTGCCTGCCAGAAACCCGGTGATTAGGAGTACCACGACACTTTTTTTGGTCAAGAGGTCACGCGCTTGCATTATCTACCACCAACATACCTGTAATAGCAACACAATTTACAGTAGCCTGAGAAACTGAGAAAAAGCTGATAGGTTAACTTCGCCCCATGCCGGGCGCGGTAAAATAAAAACGGGGCTAAAGGCCCGCCTTTCGCCTTGAAACAGATATCTTAACTGTTCTACAGCTTCGCCGGTTTTTCGTTAACGGTCACTTCTGCCCCCACCAGCTTTCCTTCGCGCCAGATGACTAACTTAACCCGGGAGCCGATCCGTTGCTCTTTGATTATCGCTATTAACACATCCGGGTCCGTCACCTTCCGGCCGGCAAGTTCCAGAATCACGTCTCCCCGGCGGATCCCGGCGCGCTCCGCGGGACTTCCGGAAACAACACCCACCACCAGAGCTCCCTCGGCCTTGGAAAGACCTAGGTAATCAGCCCACTTTTTGTCCACCGCCTGCACCTGAACGCCTAACCAAGGGCGGATCACCTTCCCTTGGTTAATCAAGTCGTCAAGGACTGCCTTCACCGTATTCGAAGGAATGGCAAAACCGATGCCCTGCGCTTGGGCGTTCACTGCGGTGTTGATCCCGATAACCTCCCCGGCAAGGTTTAAGAGCGGCCCGCCGCTGTTGCCGGGATTAATGGAGGCATCGGTCTGGAGAAGGTTTTTGTAGTGCCGGTCCTCAACATCTACCGGCCGGCCCTTGGCGCTAAGCACCCCAACCGTTACCGTGTGGTCGAGACCGTA
>JBFLVI010000137.1:0-1278 GCA_040758635.1 Bacillota bacterium
TTCCCGCGCACGTGCACCTTGAGGATCTCCCGCCGGCCGTTGATGTCCGGCATATCCACCACGATCTGCCGGTCGAACCGCCCCGGCCGCAAAAGCGCCGGGTCAAGGATGTCCGGCCGGTTCGTGGCCGCCACGACGATGATCCCGTCGTTGGGGCTGAAGCCGTCCATTTCGACCAGCAACTGGTTCAGCGTCTGCTCCCGCTCGTCGTGGCCGCCGCCGAGGCCCGCCCCGCGCTGCCGTCCCACGGCGTCAATCTCGTCAATAAAGACGATGCAGGGCGCGTTCTTTTTCGCCTGTTCAAAAAGGTCGCGCACCCGCGCCGCACCCACACCTACAAACATTTCGACAAAATCGGAACCGCTGATGCTGAAGAAGGGCACTCCCGCCTCGCCGGCCACCGCGCGCGCCAAAAGCGTTTTGCCCGTGCCCGGAGCGCCGAAGAGGAGCACCCCCTTCGGGATGCGCGCGCCCAGTTCACTGAACTTCCGGGGATTCCTCAAGAACTCGACGACCTCTTGAAGCTCCTCCTTCACCTCGTCAATCCCGGCCACGTCGGCGAAGGTGACCCGCTTCCGCTCATCGGAATGCAACCGGGCCCGGCTCTTCCCGAAAGACATCACCCGGCTGCCGCCGCCCTGCGTCTGCTGCATCATGAAAAAGAAGAGCCCGACGAAAATCAGCACCGGCAAAAGCGCCGTCAGCAGATTCGCCCACCAGCCGGGCTGGGGCGGC
Organism: Bacillota bacterium; assembly: GCA_040758635.1. Lineage (GTDB taxonomy): Bacteria > Bacillota > Desulfotomaculia > Desulfotomaculales > Ammonificaceae > Yes71-27. Next base: position 736 of record JBFLVI010000137.1, read on the forward strand.
GGCTGCTGCTCCATCTTCACCTTTTTCTCCCGCAGGAGCGGGTACAGGGTTTCGTCCAGAACCGGTCCCTTGGTCTCAAACTTGGTGCCGTCCCGTTTGGTTCCGGTGATGAAGTTGGTGTTGTTTTCGGTCCGGACGACCACACTGGCAATCTGGTCCTGTTCAAGGGCCTGGTAAAACTCATCGTAACTGATGCTTGTCACGTCGGTCTGGTGCGGCGTGGCGTAACGGAGAAGCAAAACAATCACCAGGACGATGAGCAGGTAAATGCCCAGATTCTTAAAGCGGTGCAACAATCTCTCCTCCTGTGCTTAATTCCAGAAAACCGCTTACAAGAACTTTAGTCAATAAATTATACCACACAAAGCCTCTTTTTTAAAAGTTGGCCGAAAGTCTATATAAGTGTTATCGGCCCAAAGCCGCCGAAATCAAGCCTGACCCTCACCAAAACCTTTTTTCCCCTCGAAAATGCAAGATTTCTTCAGTAGCCCTGGGCAGACCGGCTCGCGCCAGATTCCTGCGCTGACCGCACTATCGCTCGTC
>JBFLVI010000138.1:0-1276 GCA_040758635.1 Bacillota bacterium
CGGTCAGGTAGGCAAGTTCTTCTTCCAGGCGCTCCTTTTCCCGGGCGGCGTGCTCCCGGGCGGTGCGGGCCCGGGCGTATTTTTTGAAGTACCGCTGGGCGTTCTGCGCCGGGGTAAGCGCCGGGTCCAGTGGCACGGTGACCAGCGGGGCGTCCGGCAGGTAGAGGTTTTCCAAAGCCGCTTCCTTTTCTCCGGGTTGCAGGCGGTACAGGTTGGCCATGATCAGTTCTCCGTAAAGGCGGTAGCGGTCCGGCTCGGGGTCGTTCAGTACGCCCGCAATGCCTTCTAATTTGCGGTTCAGGCGGTTTATCTCCCGGCCGAGGCATTGTTCCAGGCGGCGCCGCCGGGCGGAGAAAGCCGCCGCCCGGGTGCGCGCCTGGTAGAACCGGTCAAGAACCTCGTTCATCGTGCCGTGGATCCGGTTGCCGGTGCTCTGGCAGGGGTCGAAGGGTGCGAACTCCACCGGTGCGCCGTCCCCGAGCACCAGGGTCGGTGTGGCGGTGCCGTTCACAACCGAAGAGACCAGTTCCCTGAGTGAAGCATAGAGGCGGCGGTATTCGTAAACACCGCATTCACCCACCGCGATCTCGGGCGCGAGTTCCGCGCGGCAGACGATTTCGCGGGCGGTGAACAGGCTGAGGCCTTCGTAGGTCCGCTGGATGGCTGCCGCAACTCCGGATGCGGGTGTTTGTGCGCTCAGGGCGGCGAAGAAATCCTCCTCGGTTGCCGCCAGCGGGTCGGCCTTGCCCGAAGGCGGGGGCGGGACGTAGGGTTGCCCGGGAAGGACTTCCCGGTAGCGGCTGACAGCGTGCGAATAACGCTTGACGGCGTCGATAATCTTGTTTTCTTCCGCCGCAACCAGGATAATATTACTGTGCTTGCCCATAATTTCGGCGACCAGAAGGCAAGTGACGGCGCGGCCGAGTTCGTCGGTTCCCGCAACGGTCAGGTGCAGGATCCGCTCCAGGCCGGGCTGCGCGACGGTGGTGATCCGGTTGCCTTCGAGGTGGCGGCGCAGGGTAGAGCAGAAAAAGGGTGTCCGGGCCGGGTTCCGGAGGTCGGCTTCGGTAAGGTGCACCCGCGCGGCATCGGCGGTGGCGGAAAAGAAAAGACGGTTTCTTTGGCGCTCGCGGCGCACGGCCAGGATGATTTCTAAAGCGCCGGGCTGGTAAACACGTTCGATCCTGCCGCCGGTTAGCGCGGTTTGCAACTCGCGGGTTACACTGTGGAGGACGAGACCGTCGAAGGGCAAGCTTTCCGGCTCCTTTCCATAACA
>JBFLVI010000139.1:0-1276 GCA_040758635.1 Bacillota bacterium
ACAGCCGGGGGCAACGGGTCATAGATGCCGTTGTGAATTACCTGGTGTTCCGACCTGGTCCTGTAATAATAACCACCTGGAACTGAATAGACGGCCCCTTTGCTGACATAATACGTGTTGTACGCATCTTTTCGAAGACCGGAAGTGACGTCCACCCATTGAACCCCATTCCACCGCTGTAGGTATACTTTGACCCAGATTTGATCAACTGTCTGAACGGCTTCGCTCTTACCCAAGATTGATACTGTCCCATCGTAGTTATTGGCGATATAGGAACAACCCGAGGCAAGGTATAGTGTAGACTGTACGCCTATAGTTCCGCTTGAACTTTCGTCAGATGGCGGTGGAACCGCCATCACGCCTGAGACACCAACACCCAGAACCAAGACGAGAGACAATACTAAAAACACGAACCGCGACCGCTTGACCTTTACCATAACGGTACCTCCTTAATAGTATTTTCAATATATAAGACACGCGAGGTGCCGTTTTGGATTAGATTTTTATATTTCTTTCATAGATTCCGCCGTTTTGAGAAGTTCCTCCGGCGATAGGTGCCCTGAAATCCTATAGAACACATTCCCCTCTATCCAAGACAGGCTGGTCCACAGGTCCTTTTTACGTTCGACCAGCGTTCCTTCTGCCTTACGGACCACCACCTTTGTTACCACGCAATCATCCACATCGAACATCTCTCCGTAACCCAGATTGCCGGAACTGCACTGCTGAAGTGTAATGAACTTGCCGTCGGCTTCATAACTGCTCACTATTTCTACGAGAGAGCCAACTCCTTCAAGATTATGACCCACCAATTCATAACCGTCGGGAAGGTAAGTCGGTAAGCGAATGGGAAAGGGGACCTTTTCGCTCAGGTGTTCAAGGGAAACAGATTCCTCATCCTGTGGCGGCGGGATATTCCCTTGATCCGGATGATCATGGACGATCCTTATGTTTCCCTGCCTGTTACCCGTCAGAATGGTTTTTACGCTTATAAGCTTGTTCCCTATGGCACGGAGTTGTTCCGGAAAAGCAAAGGGACCAAGAACAGCCAAGACCAGCACTGCGGCGACGACCATCGCAATTAACCTGATCAGCGGCCTGCCAAAGAGGCGGGTACGCCGACTCTCCCTTAGATGCTTGGCCCTAAACCTTTCCCACAACTCTTCAGTGCCGGGAGGTTCGCCGCCTTCCATGCGTTGGCGAACAGTTTTTTGGAGAATGCGGTCTGCCGAGTCATTTGGTTGCGCCATGCTTTACCTCTCCAAGGGTTCTAACT
>JBFLVI010000140.1:0-1183 GCA_040758635.1 Bacillota bacterium
GCCGATACACTGAAAAGCAAACTGCGGGAAGGAGACCTCTTCGCCCGCCTGGGGGGTGACGAATTCGCCGTCCTGCTGGAAGAAACCGACGAAGAAGGAGCCAGGCGGATAGCCGAAAGACTCCGGAAGGCGGTGGACGAATCGCCGGTTACCGTTGACGGATACACCTTCAACCTCAGCCTCAGCATCGGTTTCACCGCCCTCGACGGCAACCTCGACCCGCAGAAAGTACTTTCCCGGGCCGACGCTGCCCTTTACGCCGCCAAGGAAAACGGCGGCAACAAGCTCATTTTTCTAAAGCCCGAAGACGACCCCGCAGCCACCTCCTTCGAGGCCAGCCGGTGGGTAACCAAGATCAAAGCCGCTCTGCGCAACGAAGGCTTCGTGCTTGTTTTTCAGCCCGTAAGAAGATTGCGGGACGGCGCGGTGGTTTATTACGAAGCACTCCTCCGCCTGCGGGGTGAGAACGGCGAACTGGTCCCTCCGGCCATGTTCATCCCCCCCGCCGAACGTTTCGGGCTTATGCCCCAGATTGACTGCTGGGTAGTGAAATCCACCCTTCGCGCTTTGCGGGAAAATCCGGACATCGAAGTTTTTGTCAACATTTCTGCGGCAAGTCTCGGAAACGATTACCTGCTGGAGTGCATCATGACCAACGTTAAGGAAAGCGGCGTTGCCCCGCACCGCCTGGGCTTCGAAATAACCGAGACTGCCATGGTTAAAGACTTCGGCAACGCCGAAGAATGGCTGAAGGAACTCCGTAACCTTGGCTGCCGGTTCGCCCTCGACGACTTCGGTGCCCGTTATTCCTCTTTCCACTGGTTCAACCTCCTGGCGGGGAACTACCTGGATTTCCTGAAAATAGACGGCGCCTTCATCCGTACCCTGGAAACAGCCCCCACTTCGTGGAGCATCGTTCAGGCAATGAACACCGTGGCCCACGCGCTCGGCAAGAAAACAATCGCCGAGTGGGTGGAAAACGAAGCCACGCTGAAAATTGTTAAGGAAATCGGCATCGAGTACGCCCAGGGGTATTACCTGGACAAACCGGTTCCTCTGGCCGAATACGACAAAAACGGCCGGGTTCAAAGGAAAAATCAAACGAAAAGCATTAACATCGCGCCCGTTCCATCTGGCGCCACCCATCCGATTGAAATTCAACGTTAGGGTTGAAATTGGCGTT
>JBFLVI010000141.1:0-1174 GCA_040758635.1 Bacillota bacterium
AGTTAGAACCCTTGGAGAGGTAAAGCATGGCGCAACCAAATGACTCGGCAGACCGCATTCTCCAAAAAACTGTTCGCCAACGCATGGAAGGCGGCGAACCTCCCGGCACTGAAGAGTTGTGGGAAAGATTTAGAGCTAAACATCTGAGGGAGAGTCGGCGTACCCGCCTCTTTGGCAGGCCGCTGATCAGGTTAATTGCGATGGTCGTCGCCGCAGTGCTGGTCTTGGCTGTTCTCGGTCCCTTTGCTTTTCCGGAACAACTCCGTGCCATAGGGAACAAGCTTATAAGCGTAAAAACCATTCTGACGGGTAACAGGCAGGGAAACATAAGGATCGTCCATGATCGTCCGGATCAAGGGAATATCCCGCCGCCACGGGATGAGGAATCTCTTTCCATTGAAGAATTGAGAAAGAAAGTTCCTTTCCCCATTCGCTTGCCGGCTTACCTTCCTGCCGGTTATCAATTGGTGGGTCATACTCTTGAAGAAGTCGGTTCTCTCGCAGGAGTGGTGAGCAGTTACGAAGCCGATGGCAGCTTCATCACGGTTCAGCAGTGTACCTCTGACGATCTCGGTTACGGGCAGATGTTCGATGTGGACGATTGCAAAGTAACAAAGCTGGTGGTCTGCGGGGCGCAAGGGACGCTGGTTGAGCGCAAAAAGGACGGGTGGGCCAGCCTGTCTTGGATACAGGGAGGTGTCTTCTATAGGATTTCAGGGCACCTATCGCCGGAGGAAGTTCTCAAGACGGCGGAATCTATGAAAGAAATATAAATATTTTAATCCAAAACGGTACCTCGCGTGTCTTATATATTGAAAATACTATTAAGGAGGTACCGTTATGGTAAAGGTCAAGCGGTCGCGGTTCCTGTTTTTAGTGTTGTCCCTCGTCTTAGTGCTCTGTGTTGGTGTTTCAGGCGTGATGGCGGTTCCACCACCATCTGACGAAGGTTCAAGCGGAACTATCGGCATACAGTCCACCCTTTACCTCGCGTCGGGATCTTCTTACATTACGAACAACTACGATGGGACGGTCTCAGTTTTAGGCAAGAGCGAAGCCGTTCAGACAGTTGATCAAATCTGGGTCAAAGTATACCTACAGCGGTGGAATGGGGTTCAATGGGTGGACGTCACTTCCGGTCTTCGAAAAGATGCGTACAACACGTATTATGTCA
>JBFLVI010000142.1:0-1165 GCA_040758635.1 Bacillota bacterium
ACGGGTGGCTCTGCAAAGAGAAATGCTCCGGAGAAAGGATGGTGAGATTACACCTGCCTATGCTACGGCGTGAAAAAAAGGAGAGAGGGGCTGTCACCGAAATTCTACGAAGGTAGGGACAAGCTCTCAGGGACCGTTTTTTAATTGAACGCAGGCGATGGCGCAGTGGGACCTCGACTACCCCTGGACGCTCGATACCTACGGGCGGGCGGTCTACCGCACTTACAACGTGCAAAAACACGAAGTGGACATCACCGGCTATAACCTGACCATGGCGCGGGACGCGCTGAAGGAAAAGGTGCGCTCAACCTACCACGACATCCGTGCTATAGAAGAGCAGGAGGCGGCGCTGGAAGCCGCCGTGCAGACCGCGCGGGACGCGCTCCGGGTAGTGCAGGCGCAGTACAAGGTGGGTTTGGTCGGGAAGGATAAGGTGTGCGAGGCCGAGGCTAACTTGGCCGAGGCGCAGGCGAACCTTTACAGCTTGAAGTGCCAGCGCGCAACGCTTTTGGCCACCTGGCGGTACCTCACCGGCCGGCCAGTGGCGGGGTGAGGCACCGTGTCCTGACGAAGCGGTGGTGCCAGGTACTTAACATATTAACTTATATCTTGAAAATCATAAGAACCTCCTGTTACAATGGCATGGGAGCTACCGACTTTTCTATATGGTGTAAACTGTAAATAAATGAACCGAGGTATTTTGCAAGTATGTGGTAAATGCAACCGAAAAGTGGGGCAGTACGGAGGTGTAAGGACATGACGAAACTGGAAAAAGCATTTGCAGAGGCATCCAAGCTTCCACCAGAGGAGCAAGATCTGCTTGCGGCTTGGATACTTGAAGAGCTTGCTTCGGAAGAACGCTGGCGAGAAGCTTTTGACAAATCGGCTGTCAAGCTCTCTAAGCTAGCTGGTGAAGCATTGGAAGAATACCGTGCGGGCCGGACCCAGGAACTTGATCCTGAAAAACTATGAACTCTCATACGACGGCCCGGTTTCGCAAAGCTTTTGCAGAACTTCCCGAAGATGTTCGTCGTCGGGCTAAGTTGTGTCCATTATGATGGTGTAAAATTGGTGAGGGCTTGAAGCAGGAGAGCCACCCCTCCCTCTGGTAGATAAGAAACAACACAAATCTCAACCACCAGGAGGGAGAAAGGATGGCTCACTA
>JBFLVI010000143.1:0-1160 GCA_040758635.1 Bacillota bacterium
GACCGCTTCGACCGCTTCGACCGCTTCGACCGCTTCGACCGCTTCGACCGCTTCGACCGCTTCGACCGCTTCGACCGCTTCGACCGCTTCGACCGCTTCGACCGCTTCGACCGCTTCGACCGCTTCGACCGCTTCGACCGCTTCGACCGCTTCGACCGCTTCGACCGCTTCGACCGCTTCGACCGCTTCGACCGCCTCGACCGCCTCGCGAGACTCCTGGGGGGACTGCAGCCTGGCCACCGCATCCCCCAGCTCCTGCACGAGACGATCCAGGTCGGGGAGTTCGACCTCAAGGCCGCCGATGTCATCGAGCAGTAGCACGATGCTGTCCACTGCCGAGTCGGTCAGATTGAGAAGCGACGCATCGAAGACTTGCTGCGTCTCAAAGGCAAGGCGCATGGCATGTTCAAGGTGGCCGGCCAGGGCCACGATGCGTGGGGCGCCAGCAGTACGCGCACTGCCCAGCAGGGAGTGAGTGACGCGAATCAACTCCGCATCCGGATGCAGGCCACCTTCGCGCCGGCCACGCTCGGCCGCCTGGCGCAGGATCTGCAGGTAGCCCTCCACCTCGCTGCGGAAAATCTCGTACAACTGGGGATCGATGCGAGGAACCGGAACGACGCCGTCGGGCTCCCGAGGGCCGCCATCCGAAGGGCGGAATCCATGGATGGGTTCCGCCGCGGCCTGGGCCTGAACAGCGCTTTCCACGGCCGCAGGCGGAGATGATGGCGCGGCCCCCTCCAGCGGCTCGGCCTCGACGGCCGGCTTTGGCGTGCCAGCCAGGCGATTCAGGGCCGCCGGACCTTCGCTGAGGAAGGCCGCGGCGGCCTCATTGAGGGCCTCGACCTCCGCGACGACGAGGCCGGGCTTGCCCTCCAGGGCATCGAGCAGCTGCTCCAACCGGATGGGTGCCTGCTCAAGTAGCCGGAGCAACGGATCGCTGGCCGGAAGAACGCCCTCGAGGACGCGGTTGAGCAGGTTTTCGAAGGCCCAACCGAACTCGCCCACCAACTGCGCGCCGATGATGCGACCACTGCCCTTCAGGGTGTGAAACGCACGCCGCAGCTCCACCAGGGCGGACTGGTTTCCCGGCTCGTTTCTCCATTGCTGGAACTGCGCGCGAATGGTCTCGAGAACCTCGCGCGCCTCCTCGATGAAAA
>JBFLVI010000144.1:0-1150 GCA_040758635.1 Bacillota bacterium
TGCATCGGCGTTGCATCTGTCTCAAAAATCAAACCGACATCCGCCGCAGTGTCCTGCGCCATTGGCAACACCTCGACCTGACCCTCGTTGGCGAATGCAGGTAAAGACATTGCAACGCCAAGCGCACTGACCACAATCAAGTTTTTCAGCTTCATCATGTTTACACTCCAAGTTTCAATGAAAGGGACATTTTGCAATTGGCCACATATCAGAAGGTATGCAGCCAATTGAGCCTCAGGTCGGTCCCGTTTTGACCTGATGCATTCGCTTTGAAGGTGAAGTTGATCGTGCTTCCCTTCGAGATTCCATAGCCCGCCCCCAGTAACAAATCCGTACTGGTGCGACGAAAACCCTGTGTGATGCCGTTGTATTGATCGGCCTGCCGATTCGTCCATTGCACCCCCGTGGTCAAGGTGACGCGGTCGTTCACCGCGAACGCAATCGAGGGATTGAGCAGCAACAGATTGCCCGGTTGGTATTGGGCATTCCCGTCGCGACGCTCCTGATTGAAGCGATAAGCAGCGGTCAGGGAGAGCACCACTGGATCAATGGCCTTGTAGGTGGTGACACCCAACATCCACGACTTGAAGGAAGCGCTGCCCTCGCGGTGTTTCTCCCGCAGCGCCACTTCGGCGAAGCCGAGCAAGGCCGGGGTGTCATCGTCCTGCTTGAATTGGTAATTGACCCCGGCCCAGGCATCCGCGAAGCGGTTCTCGTTGGTGCTACGGGTGCCGCTCAAATCTGTGGTGCGGGTGCTGTTGGAAAGGTAACTGGCGCGTCCGTAGATTTCCGCCTTGCCGGTCAAGCCGTAGCGCATACCCAGCGTGCCCACAAAGGTATCGGTGTTGCCCTGGCTTTCACCAATCCGGGTGGGCAGGCTCACGAATGTTGTCGGGCCTGTCTGGATGTCGATGGGATCAGCCGTGGCGATACCCTGACGGTCACTGTTGGCGTAGGTCATCGTGACATCAAGCTTGAACTTGCCTTTGTCGGTGATCAGGTCTTCCACCGTCAGCGGCAGATCGGCAAAGGCCAGGGATGGCAGGATGGCGCACAAGGCAATGACGCAAGAATGAACGGACTTCATAAACCTCCTTCTGTTGGAAAAGGCCCACCGCAACGGTGCGGAAGGCGAGGAAACCCATAACGT
>JBFLVI010000145.1:0-1137 GCA_040758635.1 Bacillota bacterium
CGCCGCTGTTGCCGGGATTAATGGAGGCATCGGTCTGGAGAAGGTTTTTGTAGTGCCGGTCCTCAACATCTACCGGCCGGCCCTTGGCGCTAAGCACCCCAACCGTTACCGTGTGGTCGAGACCGTACGGATTGCCGATAGCGATCACCCAGTCGCCCACCGCCATTTTTTCAGCGTCACCGAGTTGCAGGTAGGGCAAGCTGCGCGGCGTATCGATCTTGAGCACCGCCAGGTCGAGGTCATAATCCGCCCCCACCACGCGGGCCTTGAAAGGCTCCGGAAAGCCGCTCACCGTAACCTGGATCTCGCTCGCCTCGCCGACCACGTGCTCGTTGGTTAGAATATACCCGTCGCTGCGGATGATAAACCCCGAACCCAGGCCCGGACGGTATTCCTGCTGCTGCGGCGCTATCCTTCCGAAAAACTCCCGAAAAAACGGGTCGTTAAATAAAGGGTCCAGGTGCGGGTTCTTTACGGGAGCCAGCGTCTCAATCTTGACCACCGCCGGCCCGGCCTGCCTTACGATGGCGGCAATGGTGTCCGGCTTGCCGGGAACCTCCGCCCTTGCCAGTACAGCAGCATTTTCGGCGCTTTTCGTTCCCTGGGTAAGATCCTGAACGAGGTAACTCCCGCCCGTGAAGGAAACCCCGGCGATGAAGGCCAATAACATTACTGGTATTATCCACCGGCGCGGTACCATCCTTACCTACCTCCCCCAAAAATGCGTTCTTCTTCCGTGGGGCGCGGCGATGAGCTTCGCATTACTGCGTCAGGCTCGCCGGCCGGGTCCTCACGTTATTTCCATATACGCTCCGGCCCGTCCGGCTGCGCCTTCCTTGTACTGCTCGCTCCTCGCTGCGTTTCCGTTTATGTTACTCTCCTGCATCTAAGTAACCAGCTTACAGGTCTATTCGCCTCATTTTCATCCTCCGTGGTGCCGCTTGATAGCGGCTGGGGGACTCCCCTAAAGACCATAGATCTGTAAGTTGCAAGAGCGGTACCGTTAGAAACCCCGAGTTCGACAGTCCATAGGTAAACAGTAGCCCAAAAGCCTTGGCGCCGAAGGTGTTTGGGGCTTGCAATTTTAGCCGCGTGTTACTATAGTCTCCTTCTTTCCAGACGGGTTAATAGAGAAGA
>JBFLVI010000146.1:0-1122 GCA_040758635.1 Bacillota bacterium
ACCCAGTGCTGCCGGGTGTACTCGCGGCCGGCATAGCAGGAGGGGGGCTGATGGGCATTGGGGTCTTCCCACCCTGTAGCAGCCCAAGAAGAGGGTAACAGACCGAAGACAAACAATACCACAAAAAGTAGAACCCGAATCACTTTCCGCATACGGAACCATCTCCTTCGCAAAGAGTTTCTCGACAAAATAAAAGAACACCGGGAAAGCACCGGTGTTCCTGAGATCTCTGCGTGGACTTTGCTTTAGAAGTGCCGTTTTAATTCTTCTACGGAGACCTTGGCCGTCCGCAGTATTGCCCGCAGCGTCCCGGGCGGGATGGTTTCACCCCTATGGACAGCCACCACCGCAAAGCGGTTCCGGTCTTCCGAATGGTAAAGAAAGCGGTGGCTTCCTTTCTTCCGGTGCACATAGAAACCCATCCGCTCCAGCGCCCGGATTAACTCTGGGCCGGTGACCTGAGGAAGGTGGCTCACAGAGCTACCTCTATCCGTGCGTAGTCGCTCCGGTCTTCTGGTATTGGTCTGCCTTCTTCTGCAAGCACCTCCAGGTAGAGCTCAACCGCTTCCTTTATCCGCTCAAGGGCCTGCTCCTTTGTTTCTCCCCAGGTGACGCACCCGGGCAGGGCCGGAACTTCGGCAGTCCACCGCCCGTCGTCCTCCGGAGTCAACCGGATGCTGAACTCGCGCTTCACCGCGCCAACCCCTTCCCGGTCTTTTGAATCGTTTGCTCTTAGTATACCAGCAAACGGATATTGGGAACAAGAGGTGCTCACGCCCGCGGTTTGCAACCGGCTTCCGCCGTGCCGTCTTCGTATGACCAGCCCTTGAAGTAAATATTATCGTAAGCGTTAACTAATCCCGGCACAGAACCGCCGGCCACGCTGAACAGCATCCCAGAAACATCGCTCACGCTGTTGATCCCGACCATCGGCACACCGTCCTTCACGAAAAGCGGGAAGTCCAGGCTCCCGGAAGCGACCTCCGGGCTGTTGCCGACTACCCGGCACATGGATTCTTTCTTGCCCGGCGTTAGCACCCGATAGTTCCTCGCGTCGCCGTAGTAGCCGAACACCGCCAGGTGCTGCCCGTCCCAGACAATGTTCTCCCTGGGCACGCCGAA
>JBFLVI010000147.1:0-1100 GCA_040758635.1 Bacillota bacterium
GCGATTACTAGCGATTCCGACTTCATGCTCTCGAGTTGCAGAGAACAATCCGGACTACGATCGGCTTTCTGGGATTGGCTCCACCTCGCGGCTTGGCAACCCTCTGTACCGACCATTGTATGACGTGTGAAGCCCTACCCATAAGGGCCATGAGGACTTGACGTCATCCCCACCTTCCTCCGGTTTGTCACCGGCAGTCTCATTAGAGTGCCCTTGCGTAGCAACTAATGATAAGGGTTGCGCTCGTTGCGGGACTTAACCCAACATCTCACGACACGAGCTGACGACAGCCATGCAGCACCTGTGTTCCGGTTCTCTTTCGAGCACTCCCGCATCTCTGCAGGATTCCGGACATGTCAAGGGTAGGTAAGGTTTTTCGCGTTGCATCGAATTAATCCACATCATCCACCGCTTGTGCGGGTCCCCGTCAATTCCTTTGAGTTTTAATCTTGCGACCGTACTCCCCAGGCGGTCAACTTCACGCGTTAGCTTCGTTACTAAGGGATTTCACTCCCCCAACAACCAGTTGACATCGTTTAGGGCGTGGACTACCAGGGTATCTAATCCTGTTTGCTACCCACGCTTTCGTACATGAGCGTCAGTGTCATCCCAGGGGGCTGCCTTCGCCATCGGTGTTCCTCCACATCTCTACGCATTTCACTGCTACACGTGGAATTCCACCCCCCTCTGACGCACTCTAGACTGCCAGTTCAAAACGCCATTCCCAGGTTAAGCCCGGGGATTTCACGTCTTGCTTAACAATCCGCCTGCGCACGCTTTACGCCCAGTAATTCCGATTAACGCTCGCACCCTACGTATTACCGCGGCTGCTGGCACGTAGTTAGCCGGTGCTTCTTCTGCAGGTACCGTCAGTAACAGGCTATGTTAGAGCCCGCCGTTTCGTTCCTGCCGAAAGAGCTTTACAACCCGAAGGCCTTCTTCACTCACGCGGAATGGCTGGATCAGGCTTGCGCCCATTGTCCAAAATTCCCCACTGCTGCCTCCCGTAGGAGTCTGGGCCGTGTCTCAGTCCCAGTGTGGCGGATCATCCTCTCAGACCCGCTACTGATCGTCGCCTTGGTAGGCCTTTACCCCACCAA
>JBFLVI010000148.1:0-1098 GCA_040758635.1 Bacillota bacterium
TCCAGGCTCACGTAGCTGAACAGGTCGGATTGGGGATCGGAGATGCCACGCATCGCTCAGGGATGGATCAGGGATGGATCAGGGGGATCATGCCATGGAAGCGCCGGAGTTTTTCAACGGCCTGCTAGGGGATTCCGAAAGCTGTAATCTCAAGATGGCCGTAATGAACAGCGCAAGCTGTTATCGCAACTGAGATTCTCAGGTTTGGGCGGCTCGCCATCCCGTCCAAGCATTCCCCATAGCGTCTTGATGGCGTACCAGTAATCCCGCGCTGTTGTCTCTGACAGCGCGTTGCCCTCGAAAAACTCATAAACGTGCCGCTTGCCGACCTGTTCAGGCTGGCACTTGCTGTATTCAAGAAATCTCTCGATCCGGGCAACCGTGTTGCGGCGAGATGTTTTGCCGCCCTTTGCCGCGTACAGGTTGAGCCGGTGACGCCATTCGGGTGTGAGCATTCTGTCTTCTCTCCTCTGACTCTAACGATCTTCAGCTTGAGGCGAAATCGTTTCGCTTCTCATGGAAGTGTTGTAGGGAGGCGAGCTTTTATGTCCGCCAATTCCCTCTGTATGAACCCAAGGGGAAAATGAATGACACAACGCAGCTTTATCGGCAGCGCGCTCATCCGAGCAATGTTTGAACGTGCGGCAGTGCTCGGGCTCAACAAGTACGACCTTTCCAGGGAGGCTGGAATCACCTATCAGTACCTGGCCGCGCTATCCAACGGCAGCCGCCCAGTGACTGGGATCAGCCACGACAAGCTCCGTCGCATCGCGGGCTTCCTCAACATGACCTTTGTTCAGGTCTTGATGCTGGCCGAAATCGTCATACCAGGGGACTTCGCCCGCGATCAAGGAATCGATCTCGAGCGCACACTGGACCGTGCCATCGAGAACATGCGCTCGGATGCGGATTGGGGACGGGTTGCGCCCACACCGGAAGAGTGGGAAGGGCTATCCCTGAACTCACGAATCGGCATCGCGATGATGTGGGAACAGGTATCCCAGCAGGATCTCATTGCGAAAGCTGAGATGGTCATCGTGGAGCATCCCAATGGCGGGGTTTCCTCATGAAAAAGTGGTTTCTCGTAAGCTCTAACCC
>JBFLVI010000149.1:0-1096 GCA_040758635.1 Bacillota bacterium
GGTGAACGTGTGAGCGGGAGCGAAACAGGCCGAGACAGCCGCCGGTGTTGGCAATAATTGGTCATTTTCGGGGGAGAGATGCTTGCGGCGGATAGTAGTGGCGACCACCAACCCGGGTAAGCTCCGGGAACTCAGCATGCTCCTGGCGCCTCTGGACCTGGAGGTCACCGGCACGGACGCCTATCCCGGCTTCCCGGAAATAGAGGAAGAAGGCCGGACCTTTGAGGAAAACGCGGTTAAAAAAGCGCGGCTGACGGCGGCATTCACCGGCGAAACGGCGCTGGCCGACGACTCGGGGCTGGAAGTGGATTACTTAGGCGGCGCGCCGGGGGTTTATTCCGCCCGTTTTGCCGGCGAGCCCAGAGACGACCTCGCCAACAACGCCAAGCTTTTGGAACTTCTAAAAGGCGTGCCCTGGGAAAAGCGGACGGCCCGGTTCCGGTGCGTGATCGCCGTGGCCACACCCGCAGGAAAGGTTCTCACCGCAGAGGGCGCCTGCGCCGGATACATCCTTGATCAACCCCGGGGCACGGGCGGCTTCGGGTACGACCCGCTGTTTTATTACCCCGAGTACGGAAAGACCTTCGCCGAACTCCCCCCCGAAGTAAAAAACCGGGTCAGCCACCGGGCCCAGGCCCTGACAAAAATGAAGGAGATACTGGCGAACTTACTGAAAAAGTGAAGGGTGAGCGGCGTGCCCCCGTGCGCCGGAAGTTTTGACTTTCAGCCGCTTATAGGCTATAATATCAGTCGTCAGGTGTCAGTCGTCGGTCGTCAGCAACAGCGGCAGGAATTCCCATCGCGAATTCCTGCAAACATTAACCGGCGTCTGACGACCGATATACGCGGGTGTAGCTCAGTGGCAGAGCACCGGCCTTCCAAGCCGGCTACGTGGGTTCGATTCCCATCACCCGCTCCAAAATGAGAAGCGCGAAGTGAGAAGTGTTTTGTAGGAATGCGCTAAGCGCATTCCTACCGCAGAATCTCACTTCCCACTTCCGGCCTCTCACCTCTATTGTGTCCCGGTAGCTCAGTGGATAGAGCAGCGGCCTTCTAAGCCGCGGGTCGGGGGTTCGAATCCCTCCCGGGACGCCAT
>JBFLVI010000150.1:0-1088 GCA_040758635.1 Bacillota bacterium
GCGAGCTGGTCGATCGCAACCAGGCCATCGCCCACGTGTTCAAGCTCGCGCGCACCGAGCGCGACGCCTGGCTCAACTGGCCGGCGCGCATCTCGGCGCAGATGGCGGCCAGGCTCGGCATGGACGCGCACACGCTGCACGTCGCGTTGGAGGCGGCGGTGCGCGAGCACCTCGCCGAGCTCGGTGAACTGAAGGTCCGCGTCGATTGATGAAACACATCCCTGTGTTTCACCCTGCCGGGCGCGCTGGCGCGCGTCCAAATTCGTTCCCGACGAATTTGTGATGGACGACTTCGTCTACGAGGGCTTCGACGCCATCGAGCGCGCCTGGCGCGAAGGACTGACGCCCGATCCGCTGCTCTCCGTCTCCGAGTGGGCCGACCGGCACCGGATGCTCTCCAGCAAGTCCTCGGCCGAGCCGGGCCGCTGGCGCACCAGCCGCACGCCGTATCTCAAGGCGATCATGGACTGCCTGTCGCCGACCTCGCCGGTCGAGCGCGTGGTGTTCATGAAAGGCGCACAGGTGGGCGCCACGGAAACCGGCTCGAACTGGATCGGCTACGTCATCCACCACGCGCCCGGTCCGATGATGGCGGTCTGGCCCACCGTGGAGATGGCCAAGCGCAACTCCAAGCAGCGCATCGACCCGCTGATCGAAGAGTCGCCGGTGCTCTCCGAGCTGATCGCCCCGGCACGCTCGCGCGACTCGGGCAACACCATCCTCGCCAAGGAGTTCCGCGGCGGCGTGCTGGTGATGACCGGCGCGAATAGCGCCGTGGGCCTGCGCTCGATGCCGGTGCGGTATCTCTTCCTCGACGAAGTGGACGGCTACCCGCTCGACGTCGAGGGCGAAGGCGATGCGATCTCGCTCGCCGAGGCGCGCACGCGCACCTTCGCGCGGCGCAAGATCTTCATCGTCTCGACGCCGACCATCGCCGGGGCGAGCGCCGTCGAGCGCGAGTACGAGGCATCCGACCAGCGCCGCTACTTCGTGCCGTGCCCGCACTGCTCCCACCGCCAGTGGCTGCGCTTCGAGCAGCTGCGTTGGGAGAGGGGCCGGCCGGAGACGGCGGCCTATGTGTGCGAGTC
>JBFLVI010000151.1:0-1070 GCA_040758635.1 Bacillota bacterium
CCGGGTCATTCGCCGGCGGCGGCTCACGGGTACGGACTCCCGGGACCTTGCGGGCCCTTTCCTCCTCCACGGCCTGCTCGTATTCCAAAACCTCCTGGATCGTCCGCAGGTTCGCCGCCCGCCAGTTCTCCAGGATGCCGCGGATGTATCTGATCCGGCGCGCGCTCTGGGCGACGGCCCGGCGCAGGGCTTCCCGGATCAACTCGAAACCGAACTCCTTCTCGAGTTCGGCTATCTGCTCAGCCTCCAGCGGGGACAGCGGCCGGCCGAATTCCTGTTCGAAGAGCCGGTAGCAGGCGCCGGGGTCCGGGTTCCGATTTTCATCGGTGTTTTTACTGCTGTTTTCATTTTCGCCGCCGCCGGCGCTTTCGGTTTCTCCCCCCGTACCCCCCTCTTCCATCGAAGAAGTACCGGCGGCGGCGGTAGGTAATGTATCAAGAGATTTAGGTGAAGGTGAAGGTGAAGGTGAAGGTGAAGGTGAAGGTGAAGGTGAAGGTACGGTTAGCCGCGCACCTTCGCGCACTTGCGCGACATCGCGCGCACCTTCGCGCACTTGCGCGATATTCCACGGTGGGTTCGGTGGTGCTGGAATTTTGGACCCATTAATTTCTCTTTTTTGTAGTTTTATATATGGTTGGTACCGGTAGAATTTATTCGGTTCGATGACTAAGAACTGTTTTCCGTCAACCTCGTACCTATATATCAGTCCGTGCTGAACATAAAGTTCTATGGCGGCGGAGATATCGGTGGGAGTAAAACTGAAGGCAGGAAATATTTCTAGTTTAATTTTTACCGGTGATCCAGTCATACGGCCCCAGTCATCGAAACCTGTAATAAACCAGGGCCACATTAACGCTGCTGTCGGATTATCACTGGCAATCGCAGCGATTTTTTCATCGGTACTTATATCGCTGGAGATATATCTTTTCCGCGCCATTATATTTGCTCCTTATATATCTTCAGGACCGCTTTTTAACGCGTCACCGATGTAGTCACAGAGGTGTCCCTCGATGTAGTCACATGTGTCCCTGGCGAAATCAGACAGCCACTCCTGCACGTCGCTTAAAGCC
>JBFLVI010000152.1:0-1062 GCA_040758635.1 Bacillota bacterium
AAGCACCGGTTAGAGGTGCGCCCGATGTATCACTGGACGGATAAACGTATCCGGGGTCATGTTATGGTCTGCTTTTTGGCGTTTTACCTGGAAACGCGTCTTCACCAGGCGCTGCGGGAGGTCGCTCCCCAGGCTTGTTATGCGAAGGTGCTGCGTGACCTCATGCGGGTGAAGGCAGTCCGGCTTACGGTCAACGGGCGCACTTTTATCGCCCGGACGGAGCTACAGGGAGATGCCCACCTGGCCTTTAAAGCGGTGAAGATGCGTGTACCTCCCCAGGTGCTACACCTGGATGCTACCCCTGGATGCTACCCCAAAGAAGGGGTGTGGTGGTACACTTCCTTCCCAGGGCGCAGAATGCCCATGATTACTGGGTTTGTGATTTTTAACTGTCAAACTTGAGTTAAAGTATTAAAAAGCTATCCTTGCGGGAAAGAGGAGCTCCATTTACGAAAGGTCTCCCCGTTTAGGGAAAATTCTTTGAGTAGGGCTGCGGTGCTGCCGAATTCTTTTCGGCGTGCATGAATGCATGAAGATGTCCAGGTAGCCTATTTACCATCGGGATCCTTTAAGTCTTGCTGCTTTTCCACATTATTTTTTCTAAAACCCGTAACCAAAATCAGAATTATACTCACAAATAGAAGGATTATCGCAAGCCAGAAAGCTGGAGAGACACTAAAGTAAAGTAGGGCGGCAGCAAGTAAGAAAGAAGGTACCAGTAAAGGCTTTCTGAACTCTGCAGTATTCCATCCAAACCACAAGAGTACAGCGCCAATCCCTACCTGAGTAAAGGAAAGAATGCATAAGATCAACGAAGAACTTAGCCCGAGGGCACGTAAGAGATCTGGCAGGTAACCGCCGATTATAAAAACACAGTGGGGCAGCACCAAGCTGCATAACAGAACTATCCCACCTACTATTGATAACAGACCTGTTGAGCTTGTCCCTACCTTCGTAGAATTTCGGTGACAGCCCCTCTCTCCTTTTTTTCACGCCGTAGCATAGGCAGGTGTAATCTCACCATCCTTTCTCCGGAGCATTTCTCTTTGCAGAGCCACCCGT
>JBFLVI010000153.1:0-1035 GCA_040758635.1 Bacillota bacterium
ATCCCCAATCTCTTGTCTTTGACTCGATGGTAGAGCATTTGCTCAGGTTTATCCAGCGCCGCTTTGCTTGCCAACCCGTTTTCGGTGTTCTGTTTCGGTCTTCCTCAGCCGTCCATTCCGGTCAACGTCCAAAAGTGGCCGGGTAAAACCGGAATGGGTGGCCGGAATCGCCCGGAATAGGTGGCCGGCAAAAATCGGAATGGGTGGCCGGCTTACTCCGGAATCGGTGGCCGTTTTACTCCGGAATATGCATCCTTACCCCCAATTGTGCTCAAATTGCCAACGAAAAGAACTATTTAGGCCGGGCAGTCATTACAGTTAAGTCAACGACTATAACTGCGGAAAAAGAGGTAACACGAGAAGTCAAGGTGCCTTTAGTGGTTCAATATCAAGTTCCTCTTAAAGATGATAAAAAGAGGGAACTATATTGTAGTAATTGGCCGAAATACTGGACGCCTGAGGAAGCCACAGCACAAACGGTAATGTTTAGGGAGTTAAGGATAAGGAAGGCCTTCCGCAACTCTTTCCTTGGGAAAACCCCCGTTTCTATGGACGAAAAGATTGAAGAGAAGCTTAGTAATACAATTGACTTCTTTCGCAGTGTTATTACTTAGACCCCAGGGTATTTTAGGCTTTTCTCCGAGTGGAGGGGCGGCTCAAGCTGAGAATCAACCGGGAGAAAAGCGCCGTTGACCAGCCCTGGCGGCGGAAGTTCCTGGGGTTTTCCTTCACCTGGGACAAAGAGCCGCGCATTCGGCTGGCCCCGAAGACCGTTCGGCGGTTCAAGGATAAGATACGGCAACTGACCAAGCGCAGCCGCGGCATAAGCCTGGAAGAACGCCTGGAGCAACTGAACGCCGGACTTGACCCGGTTCGGTGGATACCCTGATACTTGGGGTAAGCCCTGGAAAGGAGATGCTACCGATGCCGAGGACAAGACCACCGTATCCGCCGGAGTTCCGGACGGAAGCCGTTCGCCTGGTGCGGGAGAGCGGCAGGACTATGACGGAGGTGGCACGGGATCTGGGGGTATCC
>JBFLVI010000154.1:0-1030 GCA_040758635.1 Bacillota bacterium
TCTCTACAATCCCTTTTTTGGGTTTCTTTTTTCGCGCCGGCTTCATAACGATCCGCCCGCCTTCTTCCACCTGTACGGAAAGGATGTCGCCTTCTTTAATATTCAGCTTTTTCCTTGCTTCTACCGGTATCACGACCTGGCCTCGTGAAGAAACCACGGTGGTGTTCATTTCGAAACCCCTCTCTTACTGCCTTGATTCGTCTTACTATTCTTATTGTACTGTTGGTTCGGATTGCTGTCAATTGGGCTGGTCAACTTGCACTCTTACGGAACCGGCTCCAGGGCTTCGGTAAAACCGGGCCTGTAAATGGTGAAGTGTTTGCATCCCTTGAAAAAGCAGGCTAAACGTCCGTCGGGCGCAAAAGCGTCAGCCTTTCCACCCGCGAAAACACGGTGTCGTTGCTGGCGAGGTAGCGGCACTTTCCCGCCTGGCAGGCGGCAACGAGCACCGAATCGTTCACCATCAACCCATGCTTCTGCTGGAGGGTGATCGCCCGGTAGCAAATTTCCTCCGTGACTGGCGTGATGTGGATGTTCATCTGAGGTATCTTTTGCGCCTGTTCGGCGTAAAGGTTCAGCTTGCTGATAACCGCGGGGTTGCGCCGCAGCTTCTTTACGGTATCGCCCGGGGTGACGAAGCCCTTCGCCACCGCCTCGAGCATCATCAAGCGATGCGTTACCTCGAGCAGAACGCCGGCGGTAGTGAGGCCGGTGACCTCCTCCTTTTCACACCGCTCTAAAAAGGCAGAGCACTCTTCGGAGACGCCGTGAAATGGTAGATGAAGATGTTGGCGTCCACAAAGACCCGGCTCCCCGGACGCAGTTCCTCAAGTTTCAAAGAAAGCCTCCTCCGCAAGCACCTTCTTTACCACGGCGACATCGGCGGGAATGCTCCCTTTGCTTTCCCGCACCACCGACGCCTTCTGGCCAGGCACCCTCTTTTTGTTGGCCAGATACTCCTCCAGCGCTGCCTCGATTACCTCGTTGAGGTGCTTCTTTTCCTGCAAGGCTATGAGCCTGACCCGGGCGA